>ONDH01000005.1 GCA_900316505.1 uncultured Prevotellaceae bacterium | reverse complement strand
GTGTTCCACCTCTTCCCATCCCGAACAGAGAAGTTAAGCCCGGGCGCGCCGATGGTACTGCACCGCAATGCGGGAGAGTAGGTCGCCGCCTTCTTGAGGAGAGACGCTTTTAGGAGAAATCCTGATGGCGTCTCTCTCTCTTTTTACTACGTGCGCACCATGCGCATCACATTTCGAACACCCAGCGCATCATATTTCGATATTACAGCGCGTGTTATTTCACGCTGAGTGCAGATATTAGCTAGGAGTTTGTATCGAAAAAACAAAAATTTAGGAAATTACTTTGTGTAGATGATGGCGTGGTCAACATTCTTCAAGCCGAATGTACCCATGTATTTGGTGATTTCTCCGTGAAGGATGACGTAGGTGCCGATGTTCTCAGGATGTGCGGAGAGGTTGAGGGCTTCTCGGATAGCCTTTTTGTTTTTACTGCTTGTGGTGAGTTGGACGGGCATGCAGTTATGATAGTCGGTTTCACCGATGGAATCGACGAGGACAATGTTGGTTGCCACGTCACCAGAGGAGAAGATGGTTCGGGAGATGTTGTTGGTGGGGATGAAACCTACGATGAAACCGCCTATATAGCAGTCGGGATAGCCGATGGCACCGTATAAATCGAGGTATTGGGGCACTATGAATAAGGCATCATGAACTGAATAGGCTGTTTCTTCGGTGGAACCGTAATATTCAACGTATTCAATGAGGTTCTCGTCGGAAAGAGAGTCGAGGCTTTCAGAAAGTGGAACGTGGGTTTCTGATGGAGTGATGGGAACAGGAATCGTGTCTTTCCCAGCTTCGGTGGATTGAGATTTCTCTTCAGTAGGCACCTCCAGTTTCTCACACGATATCATGGTAGTCATCAACACTAATATGTATAACCATCCATATCTTTTTTTCTTTCTCATATCCTTATCTAATGATTCTTTCTCCCAATTTCTTACAAAGGTAGGAAAAAGTTAGGAGTTAAGAGTTAGGAGTTGGTAGATTTTCGTATCTTTGCAGTGAAAATATTGGGACTCCTTTAAATCCAAAGAATTTGTGATTACAAAAGTGGGATCAAACATATGCAGATAACAATAAAAGCATCAAAAGATTTGAGAGGGCGTGTTGAGCTCCCTTCGTCAAAAAGCATCAGTAATCGTGCCTTGACTATCTCTTCACTGGCAGGTAGTGGCGTGGCTGTAGAGAACGTGAGTGATTGTGATGACACGCGAGTGATGCAGGCATGGTTGAAGGAGCGTCCTTCTATCATTGATATTGGTGCAGCAGGTACAGCTATGCGTTTTTCGACTGCTTTATTGGCAGTGAGTGAGGGAGTTCATGTCATCACAGGAAGTAAGCGCATGAAGAACCGCCCTATTGAGGTTTTGGTAGATGCGTTGCGTCACTTGGGTGCAGAAATTTTCTATGAAGAGAAAGAAGGTTTTCCACCTTTACGCATCATTGGAAATACCAATTTAAAGGGTGGAAAAGTACAATTGTCGGGTAGTGTGAGTTCCCAGTATATTTCAGCATTGTTAATGATAGGTCCAATGCTGAATAATGGACTGATACTGAGCTTGACAGATACTATTGTAAGTCGCCCATATATTGATATGACCATCGCGGTCATGCAAAGTTTTGGTGCCAAAGTGGGGTGGAAAAATGAAAGCACTATTGAGGTGAAACCTTCCCCTTATCATTCTTGTTCTTATAAAGTGGAAAGTGATTGGAGTGCCGCAAGCTATTGGTATGAGTTGGTGGCCCTGAGTTCTGATGATGGGGCTGAGATTTTATTGCCAGGCTTGTTTGCTCAAAGCTTACAAGGTGATAGTCGCGGCGCGAAAGTTTTTGAACAGTTGGGTGTAAGTACAGAGCATCGTGGTGACGAGGTCGTGTTACGAAAAAATGGAATGAGAGTTGAACAGCTTGAAGTGGATTTTGTGGAGATGCCCGATTTAGCACAAACGTTTGTAGTTACATGCTGCATGTTAGGTGTTCCATTTCATTTTGTAGGTTTGCAAAGTCTCAAGATCAAAGAGACGGATCGTATAGAAGCATTGAAGAGGGAACTGTCCAAACTTGGTTTTGTGATTGAAGACAGGAATGACTGCGAATTGTTGTGGAATGGTGTTAGAAGTGAAAGTGCTAATCTTTCCGATATGATAGCCATTGACACGTATGAAGACCATCGTATGGCCATGGCATTCGCTCCTGTGGCACTTAAAGATGGTCGAGTGGTCATCAACAATCCTCAGGTAGTGTCGAAATCTTACCCCAAATACTGGGAAGATTTGAAATCTGTTGGTTTTGAAATTGAAGCGATATGAGAGTGCAGGATATGGAGTGTTGCGGACAGCATGAAGTCTGTGAGAAGGAAAGTTTGCTGGCTGCTGTGAGCAAGAATATCGAATACTACGAAGATGAGGAACTTGACCGTTTTTGTGGCAGGGAAGGGGATGCTTATTCACTCGATGAAATCGAGGAATTTCGTGAGGTGCTCTATACTATGCGTGAGGACGAGGTGGCAGGTTGGGTGCGCTCGTTGCAGTTGCGTGAGGTGGAATTGCCCGATGCGTTGAAAGATGAGGTGTGTATGATTGTCGGAGAGAGAAGGGAGGGCGGTTGAGAGTTGACAGTTGACAATTGACAGTTGAGAGTTTAGAGTTGAGGTGCAATAAGGATGATGTTTTTTCGTTATTTACTTATAAAGGGGGGTGTGCCCCTTTTTGTGGTTTGTTTTGAAGCGTTTAAGTTACATAGTGTGTGGTGTTTTAGCACTGTTTGTGCTGCTGGTGGCGTGTTCTACTCATAAGAATACGCCTTTGTCACGTAGTGTACAAGGTTTCAAGGCAAGATACAACACTTATTTCAATGGCAATGAAGCCTACAAGGAAGGAAGGCAACTGCAGGAACAGGGTAATAAAGACAACTTTACGGAACTGATACCCTTGTACGTGACTGGCAATAAGGGCACCGTGAAGATTGGAACTAGTAACTTTGACCGAGCTGTGGAAAAGAGTCAGAAGACTATCAAGACGCACAGTATCACGGTGCGTCCAGAATGGAACAAAAGCCGTCCGAAGACTGCCAAAGACAGAATATGGTTGAGTCAGAAAGAGTACAACCCATTCTTGTGGAGAGCATGGTTCTTGATGGGTGAGGCACAGTTCCGAAAAGGGGAATACATGGAGGCTGCCTCAACATTTGCTTACATTCAACGCCTGTATTTCTCCAAACCCAATCTTGTGGCTCGTGCTCGACTCTTGGAAGCACGATGCTATGCAGAAATGGAATGGTTTTATGATGCAGAGGACTTGATTACTCGTGCCCAACGGGATAGTTTCCCATCGAATTTGGAACCATTGAAGGCTTCTGTGTTGGCAGATATTCAGTTGAGACAGGAACAATATCCAGAAGCCATCCTAAACATAGAAAAGGCATTGAAAGCGGAGCATCGTCGCTTGCCAAGAGCGAGGATGTACCTGTTGCTCGGACAGCTCTATCATCGGATAGGTCATGACCCTGAGGCATACCGCTATTTCAAGAAAGTTATCCGCATGAACCCTCCTTATGAACTGGAATTCAACGCCCGCATTCAGATGAGTGAGGCCATGTCGAAGAACCAGTCGAAACAAATGATTCGCAAGTTGAAAATGATGGCGAAGAATCCGAAGAACAAGGAGTATCTGGATCAGGTGTATTATGCTATCGGCAACATCTACGTGTCGAAGGGAGACACGACTCATGCCATCTGGGCATACAAGGACGGTGTGGAGAAAAGCACGCGTAATGGTATTGAAAAAGGCGTGGTGCTGCTGCACTTGGGACAGTTGTATTGGGGTAGGGAGAAGTTTGTGGATGCTCAACGTTGTTATTCGCAAGCCTTTGGTCTGCTGGACAAAGATCACGATAGCTATAAGGAGGTGGATGAGCGCAGCAAAATACTCGATGAATTGTTGCCTTTTGCTTCGGCGGTGGAGTTGCAGGATAGTCTGCAAATGATGGCACGTCTTGATTCGGTGACTCGCATGGAGAAAATTAAGAAGACCATTGAAGAACTGAAGAAAAAGGAGAAAGAAGAGGAGAAAAAGGCTGCTGAGGCAAACAACGTCCAATCCAATAGAGGAAATCAAAATCAACAGCAAGGTGGAGCAAATGCCCGTCAAAATGCTGCCAACCGCAATGCCCAGCAGACAGCGGTGTGGTATTTCTATAATCCGACCGCAGTGGCAGCAGGTAAGAGCGAGTTTGAGCGGAAGTGGGGCAAGCGTGAGTTGACGGACGACTGGCGCCGCAACAACAAGACTGTGCTCAACGATTTCAATGAAGAAGAATTGTCAGACAGCCTCAAAGCGGCGCAGGACAGCATTGCCGCTGTGGAAGACAGCATCTACCAAGCCAACAAAGGCAAGAAACAGACCAGAGCGGAGAAGGACTCCATCAAGCAGGAGGAGTATGCCAATGACCCTCACCGTCCTGAATATTACCTAAAGGACATCCCCTTCACTGAGGAGCAGATGGCAGCCTCGAATGCCGCATTGGTGGAAGGTTTGTATGGCTCAGCCATCATCTATAAAGACCGTATGGACAACTTCCCGTTAGCTGAACGCACCTTCCAGCGCATCTTGCTGAATTTCCCAGAGTTTCAGCAGATGGATGAGGTCTATTATAATATGTTCCAGCTCTATTCAAGAATAGGTCGAAAAGATGATGCGGAAGATTATAAACAGAGGCTAATTGCAGAATATCCCGATAATGAGCATGGCAAACTGATATCTGACCCGAACTTCGAATTCAAGGGGAGGTATGGCAAGCAGATAGAGGATTCTGTCTATCAAGATACATACGAAGCCTTCAAGTTCAGTGACTACCAAACCGTGTTGCAGAACAGTCAGGAGATGGCTCAGGAATATCCAGAAGGAGCCAACAGGGCACGATTCATGTTCTTGGAGGCATTGAGCAAATTGGAGATGGGCGACAGAGAGCACTTCATGGCAGATCTGCGCACCATTGTGGAGAAGTACCCGCAATCGAGTGTGAGTGAGTTGGCAGGTCTCTATGTGAAAGGTCTGAAAGAAGGAAGGTTGCTGCAGGGTGGCAAGTTTGAGATGGGCAGCATTTGGGAACGTCGTCGCGGACTCTTTGATGATGCAGATTCGTTGGCAAACGACTCAACATTCAGCCCTGAGAAAAACACCAACTTTGTGTTTGTCATTGCCTATGAGCGTGATGCTGTTGATGAAAACCAGTTGTTGTATGAATTGGCACGGTACAACTTTACGGCATTCACGGTGAGAAACTTTGACATTTCATCGGAGAAAGGTGATGGCATAGACATGATGCAGGTGCGCACCTTCCTCAATTATGACGAAGCATACATCTATCTGCACCGTCTGCTGAATAATGATGATATGGCATTCAAGTTGCAGGGACTCAAATGTTTCATCATCAGCGAGGAGAACTTGAAGAAGTTGATGAAAGGATTGAGTTTTGCCGACTACTTTGATTTCTACGATGAGCATTTTGACCGTGTGGGTTCCCTGCGCATTAGCGAGGATGCACCGAGCAGTCTGGACGAACCGACGGAATTGCCTGAACCTGTGGAGGAAGAGGAAATGGATGATGAGGATTGGGAGGACGATAATTATATATTCTAACTCAACTTTCGCAAGTTAAAAATGAAGTTAAAATGGAGGTTAAAAGTGAAGTTAAGCGCTATGCGCAGGACGAATGTGAGGTCAATGTACAAACACAAGCATGAATATCGTCCATTTTAACTTCCATGAGCGCGGCGAATTTACTTCCATTTTCACTTCCCATTTTACTTCCGAAACTTAAATATTCTAAATATGAACGGGACTCTGCTATGGGTGGATGACGAAATAGAATTGCTGAAAGCTTACGTCATCTTCCTTGAAAAGAAAGAATATGAGGTCGTTACGGCAACGAACGGTCAGGATGCCCTTGACCTTTGTCAGGAGCGTTCGTTTGATCTTATTTTTCTTGATGAACACATGCCTGGATTGAGTGGACTGGAAACGCTGTCGAGAATCAAGGAAATCAGCCCCACCACTCCGATTGTGATGGTGACAAAAAGTGAGGAGGAAAACATCATGAACCAAGCAATCGGTTCCAAGATTGCTGATTATCTCATCAAGCCCGTCAATCCCAATCAGATATACCTCACTTTGAAGAAGCACCTTCACAAGCGTGAGATTGAGACAGAGGTGACCAATACGGGGTATCAGCAGAACTTCTCAAAGATTGGCATGCAAATCAATGACTCCTATACACTCGAAGAATGGAAGGAAGTGTATAAGCGTCTTGTATATTGGGAGTTGGAATTGTCTGACACTGGTAGTGAAATGTCAGAGATGCTCAAGATGCAGAAAGCGGAGGCGAATAATGAATTTGCCAAGTTTGTCAGGAAGAACTATCTGCATTGGGTGCAGAACAACGAAGAGCGCCCTTTGATGTCACCAGACATCTTCAAGAAGACGGTCTTCCCCTTGCTGAACCAAGGCGAGAAAGTGTTCCTTGTCGTGTTTGACAACTTCCGTTACGACCAATGGCGCGTGATATCCAAGGAATTGGCAGATGACTTCACTTTTGACGAGCAGCTCTGCCTCAGCATTCTGCCCACAGCAACACAATATGCCCGCAACGCCATTTTCTCCGGTTTGATGCCCAACCAGATTGCGGAGATGTTCCCCGATTTGTGGGTGGATGAAGACGAGGAGGAGGGAAAGAACCTGAATGAGGCTCCTCTCATCCAGACACAGCTTGACCGCTATCGTCGCAAAAACACCTTCTCCTATTTCAAACTGAACAACTCATCCGACTCGGGAAAATTGGTGGAACGTTTCAAGAATGTGATGGGAAATGATTTGAATGTGCTTGTCATCAATTTTATAGACATGCTCAGCCATGCAAGAACCGAATCGAGGATGGTGCGCGAACTTGCCAGTGATGAACGTGCCTATCGCAGCATAACTGCCTCGTGGTTCCACAACTCGCCGGTGCGTGACCTTTTCAAGGAACTTGCCAAGACTGATGCCAAGGTCATCATCACAACCGACCACGGCTCCATCCGAGTGAACAACCCCATCAAGGTGATTGGCGACAAAAACACCAACACCAATCTACGATACAAGCTCGGCAAGAACCTCAGCTACAACCCCAAGCAGGTGTATGAGATGAAAGCGCCCAAGGCAGCTTCCTTGCCGTCACCAAATATCAGCACCACCTACATCTTTGCCCAAAACGACGATTTCTTCGCCTATCCTAACAACTATAACTATTACGTCAACTACTACAAGAACACCTTCCAGCACGGGGGCATCTCCATGGAAGAGATGCTGATACCGTTGGTGACCATGCGTAGCAAACGACGTCTTTGAGGACAGCCTCCCACATGTGGTGAGACACACCTTTCCCATTAAAATTGGTTCGGTTGACAGGTGACAGATATCCCGAATTAGGAATTAGGAGTGAGGAGTTGCCATGCGGGGTGTAAGAATCGCGAGATGAAAAACTGGAAGAACTTATTGAGTTGACAGGTGACAACTACCACCTTATTACCACCTTACCACTACCTTACCACTACGAACCTACTACCTTACCATGACTTCTGAAATTGTTTGTGGTTTGCTGATTTGAGTTGTCAATATGAATGAGTCTTATATCAGCGAAGTACAGAGGAGCACTAAAGGAGCGCTAAAGGAAGAGTAAAGGAACACCAAAGGAGGGCTCTTGCGAGCAATCTACCATACTGTAAGCCGCTTCTAGGCATACTCTGGAATGCGGATATTTTTTCGACTACGAATTTGACGAATTCAACGAATTTTTGGCTTTCTTGGCGAAAGCCCCGTCCGAATGATTCCCCAAGAGCCGCCAAGGCTCTCCCAATTCGTCTAATTTGTCTAATTCGTAGTTTTATTATGCTTTTTGTTTTGTATTGTGCTCGCTTAATCGTACGTTGGCTTCGCCGAACTTAGGATGCGCCTCAACAATAAAAATAAAAATCGAGCTTTTTATTTTGTATTGTATTCGGCTTTCACTAACGTTGGCTTCGCCGAAGGTACTCACGCTCGACAATAAAAACAAAAAAAAGTTTTTTCGTTTTGTATTGTCCTCGCTTAATCGTACCTTTGCATGAAAATATGGGTGATATATGGAAATCAAGATTAAGTCAATAGAAGAGATTGCCGTGGCTGCCAAGGAATTTGTGACAGTGATGGGTGACAGGAAGGTGTTCGCCTTCTATGGAAAAATGGGCGCAGGAAAGACTACGTTCATCAAGGCGGTGTGTGAGGAATTGGGGGTGGAGGATGTGATTAACTCGCCAACATTCGCCATTGTGAATGAGTATGTGGATGGTAAGGGCGAACCCGTCTATCACTTTGATTTTTACCGCATCAAGAATTTGCAGGAAGTGCTGGACATCGGTTATGAGGATTACGTGTATTCAGGACATATGTGTTTCATGGAATGGCCTGAACTGATAGAAAATCTTCTCCCCGATGATGCTGTGAAAGTCACCATTGAGGAGAAGACAGATGGTGGAAGAGTGGTTCAGTTTGAAAGTTAAAAGTGAAAAACTAAAAACTAAAAGTTTGCTACCGCAGCAGTAAGTCAACAGTAGGCTGACAAGTGCGGTAGCAAACTTTTTTACTCTTCCGGCAGTTGCTCGTTGTATTCCAGTTCTGCATCAATCAGAAGAATGAGGGCGTCGAGCTCGTAAGGTCCCATGCCTTCCTTTTTTGCCTTCTTCTGAATGTGCTTGGCGATTTCTTCGGTGTCAATGTCGATGAAACCGTCTTCATCAGCCTTGTCATTCAGTTGGTCGAGATATTCGAGCAGAACATCAAGACAGTAGTAGATGTCTTCTTCCGTGAATAGTTCGCGGTTTTCCACGCCCATGTAATTCTGGATGAAGGCAACCTCCTTGGCGTCCTCTTGAGCACCAAGAAGAATTTCGTCATCAATGGCTGCCATTAGAGAATGGCTTTGAGTTTTTCTTCAAGTGTAGCTTTGGGGGCTGCACCAACTACTTTGTCCACTATCTCACCGTTCTTCATATAGATGATGGTGGGAATGTTGCGAATGCCAAATTTTGCCACAAGGTCATCGGCATCTTCCTCGATGTTCACTTTACCGACGATGGCTTGACCTTCATACTGGTCTGCCAATTCCTGAATGACGGGTCCTACCATTCGGCAAGGACCACACCATGTTGCCCAGAAATCAAGTACCATTGGCTTGTTCTGTGCCAATACTTCGCTGTAGTTAGAATCGTTGATTACCATGTTGTTCTTGTTTTTAGGGTTAATAACTATGTTTAATTCACTTTTATGCCGATTTCATCGTGCTCTTTGATGTATTGAACCAATTTTTTCTCCACTCTCACTTTGAGTTTTCGCGACATCAGCACGACATTGTTACTGTCAGAGGTGTGAATGTTGAAAACAAGTTCTGCTTCGCCAGGATTTTCTTTGACGATTTCAGCCAAGTCCTCCACCATGGTTGAATTGAGTTTGTCAAGTGGCACATCAAAGGTGATTTTCTGGATGGATTTGTCTTTCACCTCTGACATCAGTTCCACGGACTTGATGTTGGTGTTAAAGATGCCGGGGCGGTACTTGTGGGGTTCGACCTTGAGACGGATGAAGAGAGAGGTTCCTTCGATGAAGAAGTTACGGTAAGTCATCCAATCAGAACCGAAAAGGGGAATTTCACCACTGCCTGCAAAATCTTCCATCTTGACGATTCCATACGGATTACCATTCTTGCTCTCTCCAGTCCTCACAGCTGTGACGATACCACCAATCGTCACCTCTTCCATTTTGGCAAGTTCCTCCTTCTTCTCCAATTGGGTGAGTTTTGTGTTGCACACATAATCGAGGATGATGGAGTATTCGTCGAGTGGGTGTGCAGAGAGATAAATGCCCACCAGTTCACGTTCTTTGTTCAGACGTTCCAAATTACCCCATGCAGGTACGTTCTTGGGAAGGGCGGGATGTGTGACAGTTATGTCCATTCCTCCAAAAAGGGAAGTCTGTGCTTTATACTTGTCTTGCTGAAAACTATTTCCGTAACGTACTAACACATCAAGGAAAGTTTCACCTTGGCGAGAACATGGGGCGAAGAAGCTCTCACGGCTAATGTTTTGGAAACTGTCAAATGCTCCTGCGATGACCAGATTCTCAATATTTTTCTTATTACACTGCGAGAGATTTACGCGTTCAACAAAATCGAAGATGGACGTGTAGGCTCCATTCTTTTCACGTTCCTCAATGATGGCGGAAACAGCTGCTTCACCAACCCCTTTGATAGCTGCCATACCAAAACGGATGTCACCTTTGGAGTTGACGGAGAACTTATGGCGTGACTCATTGACATCTGGTCCCAAGGTGTTGATGCCCATCTGCTTGCACTCGTCCATGAGTTTACGTATTTCGGTGATGTTGTCGAGTGAACGGCTCATGACAGCTGCCATGAAATACGGAGGGAAATTGGCTTTCATGTATGCAGTCTGGTATGCCACCCATGAGTAGCAGGTGGCATGCGATTTGTTGAATGCATACGAGGCAAACTTTTCCCAGTCACTCCATATCTTATCCAGAATCTTTGGGTCATGCCCATTCTTTACGCCCCCTTCAATAAACTTCGGTTTCATCGCATCAACGATGTCCTTCTTCTTCTTACCCATCGCCTTACGTAGCGCATCGCTTTCACCGCGTGTAAAATCTGCCAACTGGCGGGAGAGTAACATCACCTGTTCCTGATAGACTGTGATTCCGTAAGTGTCCTTGAGGTATTTCTCCATGCAAGGAATATCGTACTCGATGGGCTTTCGTCCCTGTTTTCTTTCGATGAAATCGGGAATATAGTCCATTGGACCGGGGCGATAGAGGGCATTCATGGCTATCAAGTCCTCGAACACATTCGGTTGTAATTCGCGAAGGTATTTCTGCATACCTGCTGATTCAAATTGGAATGTGCCGACTGTTCGCCCATCGCAATAAAGCTGATAGGTGGCAGGGTCCTGAATGTCGAATTGGTTCACATCAAGGTCTATACCCAAACTCTCCTTGACATTTGCCGCAGCCTCTTTTAGTTGAGAAAGTGTCTTTAATCCGAGGAAGTCCATCTTGATGAGACCCGTTTCCTCAATGACATGACCGTCGTATTGGGTGCAACGCAGTTTCTCTCCTGTTTCCTTGTCGTCAGCAGTGCTTACTGGCACCCAATCGTCAATGGCATCACGGCAAATGATTGTTCCGCAAGCATGCACACCTGTATTTCTGACGTTGTTTTCCAACATTTGTGCAAACCGCATCGTGTCTCTTAACAGCGGGTCGGGTGAGGTGGCGGCATCTTTTAGTTCAGGCACACATTCGATGGCATTTGCCAAGTTCATCTTTTTGCCGTTGGGTAATCTGTCGGGAATGGCCTTGCATAGAGCGTTCACCGTCGCTAAAGGGACTTTCTGCACGCGTGCGACATCCTTGATGGCAAGTTTTGTCGCCATCGTACCATACGTGATGATGTGAGCCACTTTTTCCGCGCCATATTTCTCGGTTACCCATTGCAGCACTTTTCCACGTCCGTCGTCATCAAAGTCGGTATCAATATCGGGTAACGAAATACGGTCGGGATTCAAGAAACGCTCGAACAGCAGGTCGTATTTTATGGGGTCTATCTTAGTGATTCCTAAACAATAAGCCACTGCGCTTCCGGCGGCAGAGCCACGTCCAGGTCCCACCCATACACCTAGTTCCTTTTGGGCAGAGTTGATGAAGTCTTGCACAATGAGGAAATAACCAGGGAAACCCATGGTTTTCATGACGTGTAACTCGAAATCAAGCAGCGTCTTCACGTCATCAGGGATGGGATCGCCATAGAGGCGTTTGGCACCGTCATAGGTAATCTTTTTCAAGTAGTCGGCTTCAAACTTGATGCGATACAACTTGTCAATTCCACCGAGCTTCTTGATTTTCTTTTCTGCTTCTTCTGGAGTCAGTACCACGTTACCATTCTCATCGCGGGTGAACTCGTTGAAAATGTCCTCTTCCGTAAATTTTTTACGCCATTCCTCTTCTGTGCCGAACTCTTCAGGGATTGCAAAGAAAGGCATGATAGGGGCATGGTCGATATTATAAGTCTCTACTTTGTTGAGAATCTCTATCGTGTTGCTCAATGCCTCTGGAATATCCTTGAAGACTTCATTCATTTCTTCCCGAGTCTTGAACCATTCCTGCTTGCTGTAAAGCATGCGGTTGGGATCGTCTAAGTCTTTACCGGTGGAGAGGCATAGCAGGCGGTCGTGTGCTTCCGCATTATCTTCATCGACAAAATGGGAATCGTTCGTACAGATAATCTTCACGTTGTGCTTGCGTGCCAGTTCAATCAAAGTCGGCTCAATGGCCTTCTGTTCTTTGAACGTGTCACGATTGGCACGTTGCATGGGGTCTTTCACCTCATGGCGCATCAATTCGATATAGAAGTCGTCACCAAAAACGCTTTTGAACCATTCGATGGATTTTTCTGCTTCATCAATTTGCCCATTCTTGATGTATCGTGGAATTTCGCCTGCCAAGCATGCCGAAGAGGCAATAATTCCTTCGTGGTGCTTCTCAATAGACTTGTGGTCGGTACGTGGTCGGTGATAATAGCCATCAACCCATGCCTCACTAACAATTTTGATCAGATTGTGGTATCCTACCTCGTTTTTAGCTAACAGAATCAAGTGCCAACCACTCTTATCAAGGGCATTGTTCTCCTTGGAATGAAGATCTCGACGTGCACAATATACCTCGCAGCCGAAGATGGGCTTGAATTTCTCTTCGTCTGATTTGCCCTTGTTCACCTTGTTGCAGTAGTTGAATAGTTCCTTGATGCCGAACATGTTGCCGTGGTCGGTCACAGCCATTCCACGCATTCCGTTCTTGATGGCTTTATCCACCAACTTGGGAATGGCAGCCTGTCCGTCAAGGATGCTATATTGGGTGTGTACATGTAAATGTATGAAATCTTCCATGTGCTCTTATTTTCGTGCAAAGATAATCATTTTTTTCATTCCTTTTGTTGTTTAATGCTTGTTTTTGTCTAACTTTGCAAAAAAATAACATCTGAATGTCGCAGAGACTAACTCAAATACAGACTCAGAAGACGGAACAGCAACTTCGGCTATCACAGCAGCAGCTTCAAGCGGTCAGGTTGTTGGAGATGCCTATTGCTGAATTTGAACAACAGGTGAAAAAAGAATTGGTGGATAATCCCGCATTGGAAGAGGGCGCACCAGAAGAAAGGGATAATGTGGGCGAATCTGTCGATGAATTGGGGAATAACGACACTGGAATAGACCCCTATAGCGACATGGATAATGAGAATATCGCGAATTTGTCGATGTATAGTGATGATGATTTACCAGTCTATACCTCAGGAAGTGGAGTAACGGAACGCAATGAATTGCCTCTCGGCGACAGCGGCTCTTTCATTGAATATTTAGAGTCGCAGATGATGAATTACGATTTGAGTGAAGAGGAAGAGAAGATGTTGCGATATTTGATAGGCTCATTGGACAATAGGGGCTTTATTGACAGGTCGATAGCGACAATAACAGATGAATTGGCGTTTAAGGAATATCTTTATGTGTCAGAACAAGAGGTGGAGAGAGTTCTGCATATCTTACAGAGCTTCGATCCTGCGGGTATTGGTGCTCGTTCAACGCAAGAATGTCTGCTCCTGCAGATAGATCGCCAATTGGACAATGAGGAGAAAACAGTTTCCGATTTGAAAAAGCGGATTCTTCTCTTGGAGAGGGAGATTATTGCCCATCATTATGATTTGTTCATCAATAAAAATAAGGAAAGACTCAAGAATAAACTTGGCATTTCTTCTATACAAGTGGACGCGCTGTTTGAGGAGATCAGAAAACTGAATGTGAATCCAGGTTTTGCGCTCAGTGAGTCAACAGCAGACCGTGTGCAAACACAAATACCCGATTTTATCGTGGAAACTGACCCCGAAGGAAATATCGAGATGCGGTTGAATGGTGGGGAAGTTCCTCGCCTTCATGTGAGTGGCGATTACATTCATCAATTGAGGGTGCTTCAGTCTCGTCCTTCCAAGTTGACGCGCAGTGAGAAAGAAGGGATGGCCTATACTCGGCAGAAGATTGAGGCGGCGCAGATGTTTATTGAATCAGTGAAACAGCGACGCCGGACACTCTATGAGACTATGAAAGCAATCATTGACTTGCAACGTACGTTCATTTTGACAAAAGACGAGGATGATAAGGTTCGTTTGGTGTTGGAGGATGTTGCCAAGAGGTCTGGTTATGACGTGTCAACGATTTCTCGTGTGTGCAATTCCAAGTGTGCTTTATTGGATGGGCGCATTTATCCGTTGTCTGAGTTCTTCAAGTTGACTCGTAAGAATGCGGTAGGAGAAGAGATTGATGGACGAAGAGTGCGAGAGATGTTGCAGGAATTAGTTGACACAGAAGACAAAATGAATCCATATTCTGATGACAGATTGGTGGAACTGATGAAACAAAAAGGAGTGACGTTAGCTCGTCGTACAGTTGCCAAGTATCGTGCGGAGATGGGAATTCCTGCGGTGAATAGCCGCCGAGGGTGAACGCATAAATGTGTGGATAATAACGCTCATGAATAATAAAAAACTGATTAAGATTGCGAAAGTGTTTTCGACGCTTTTCATGCCGTTGTACGCTCCAATGTGGGTGTTCTTCGGCCTATTCTTGTTCAGTTATATGAGAATGTTACCATGGGGATATAAATTGTTTATTCTCGGTTTGGTATATTTCTTTACGGCGTTTGTGCCTACCTTGGGAATTACGACTTTCCGTCTGTTCAAGAAATGGACACATTTGGAATTGAGTCACCGTGAACACCGTCATATGCCTTATCTTGTCACTTTGTTGAGTTATGGAGCATGTCTGGTCATCATGACGAAGATGAACACGGCGATGTTTTTTCGTGGGGTGGTGATGTCTGCACTGATATGTCAGATTGTCTGCGTTGTTATCAATGCTTGGTGGAAAATCAGTACACATATGGTGGGAATGGGGGGATTGGTTGGAGCCTTGAACGCATTCAGCATTCTTTTTTTCTACAATCCAATATGGCCATTTTGTGCCTTACTTCTCATTTCGGGAATATTGGGAACCAGCCGAATCATATTGCGACAGCATAGTCTTGCACAAGTGTTGGTGGGTTTTGGTATAGGTTATATTTGTACGATGACATTTATATTGATCAGTTGGATGTAATTAATTAATAAAAATAACTCAACTTTCGGAAGTGACGAAGTTAATGGAGTTAACGAAGTAAACGACGATACCTGGCAACGAGAAGGACATAAACATAACAAACGTCGCTCACTTCGAGCGAAGCGATAACTTCTATAACTTCGATAACTACAAGAAAGTGAAGCATGCGAAACTTTAGTAAAGATAATTGAATATGAAACCAATCGTGTCAATCATTATGGGCAGCACCTCTGACCTCCCTGTGATGGAAAAGGCTGCCAAGTTTTTCGATGAAATGGAGATACCGTTCGAAATTAACGCACTTTCCGCTCACCGCACACCTGATGCGGTGGAGGCTTTTGCCAAGGGCGCTAAGGAGCGTGGCATTAAGGTTATCATTGCTGGTGCAGGCATGGCTGCCGCTCTGCCGGGTGTGATTGCTGCCAGCACCACACTGCCTGTCATCGGTGTGCCTGTGAAAGGAAGTGTGCTGGATGGTATGGATGCCGTTTATTCGATGCTGCAGATGCCTCCTGGAATTCCTGTAGCAACGGTTGCTATCAATGGTTCCCTCAATGCAGGAATTCTTGCTGTACAAATGTTGGCACTTTCCGATGAGGCTTTGGCAGAGAAGTTCGCTGCTTACAAGAACGGACTTCGTCAGAAGATAGAGAAAGCAAATGCAGAATTGAAGGAGGTGAAGTTTGCCTATAAATGCAACTAATCTTTGTATAATTAAAGAATATGGCTTATCAGAGAAGGAAAACCATAGAGGTGAAAGTCGGCAAAGTGCTGCTTGGCAGTGCCTATCCCATCCGTGTGCAGTCGATGGCGAATACCTCGACGATGGACACTGAGGGTTCGGTGGCACAGGCGAAGCGCATCGTGGATGCAGGAGGTGAAATCGTGCGTTTCACCACTCAAGGACAGCGAGAAGCCCTCAATATGCGCAATATCAGCGATGCTCTGCGTGCTGATGGTTACTTGGTGCCTCTGGTGGCTGACGTACACTTTAACGCTGCTGTAGCGGACACAGCTGCCACCATTTGCGAGAAAGTGCGTGTCAATCCTGGCAACTATGTGGATCCCGCACGCACATTTAAGAAATTGGACTATACCGATGCTGAATATGCTGATGAAATCAAGAAAATTGAGGAACGTCTTGTGCCGTTCCTCAACATCTGCAAAGAGCATCACACTGCCATTCGCATTGGCGTGAATCATGGTTCGCTGAGTGACCGCATCATGTCGCGCTATGGTGACACGCCCGAAGGGATGGTGGAATCGTGCATGGAGTTTCTGCGTATCTGTGTGCGGGAGCAATTCAAGGATGTTGTCATATCTATCAAGGCGAGCAATACCGTGGTGATGGTGCGTACTGTGCGCTTGTTGGTGAAGGAGATGGAGAAAGAAGGCATGGCTTTCCCGCTGCATCTCGGTGTGACAGAGGCTGGCGAAGGTGAGGACGGACGCATCAAGAGTGCTGTGGGCATCGGGGCTTTGCTCTGCGAAGGCATCGGAGACACCATCCGTGTTTCTTTGTCTGAAGCTCCAGAGAAGGAGATACCAGTGGCAAGGAAACTGGTCGATTCTATCGAGGAATGTGCTATTCTTCGTGAAAAGGCAAGGAATGCGATTGTCAACGATACAATTGAGGTTGAGTTTCATGAGACGAATTGGGAAGACTTGCAATTGAAGGCCGCCATGACTGTCGGTGCTCTTTTCATCGATCAATTGGCACATCAACTGGTCATCAAGAATAACGGTTTCACCGATGAAAAGTTGACAGAGCTGGCAGATGCCATCTTACAAGCAGCTCGCATCAAATTCACGAAGACAGAATACATCAGTTGCCCGGGTTGCGGACGTACGTTGTATAACTTGGAGGAGACCATTGCCAAAATACGTGCCGCAGTAAGTCAACGCGCCAAGACCGACAAACGTTTTGCCACCTTAAAGATTGGCATTATGGGCTGTATCGTGAATGGACCGGGTGAGATGGCTGATGCAGATTACGGTTACGTGGGTGCAGGCGTTGGTAAGGTTTCGCTTTACAAAAAGAAGTTGTGCATCGAGAAGAATATTCCAGAAGCAGAGGCAGTAGACCGGCTGATTCAATTTATAGAAAAAGATATGAATTCATAAATATAAAAGAATAGATATTATGGTTATGTATATCATTATTGGTGTTGTCGTTGTACTCTTTGTTTTAGTGCTTGTTACATATAATAGCTTGATTCAGTTACGCAACAAGGTGAAAGAGGCTTTCTCCACGATGGATGTCTATCTGAAGAAGCGATATGATCTTATACCAAATTTGGTGGACATAGTGAAAGGCTATGCCAAACATGAGACGGATACGCTTCAGGAGGTGACCAAGATGCGTGTGAACGCGCAAAAGGGTGACTTGAATACTGCCATTGACAGCGAAGTGAAGATTGGTGATGCCCTCCAATCATTATTGGTCGTGGTGGAGAAATATCCTGATTTGAAAGCAAATACCAATTTCTTGGACCTACAGGAACGTCTTTCCAAGATGGAGGAAGAAATTGCATTCTCCCGTCGTTATTACAATGGCAGTGTCAGGGAGTACAACAACAAATGTCAGATGTTCCCCTTCAATCTCATCGCAGGTGTGTTTGGCTTTAAGGCATTGCCTATGTATCAGGTTGAGAGTGAACAAGAACGTAAGGTCGTGGATGTGAAATTGTAAAAATATGACAAAAAGCAGATTTATATGGTTGATGGCTCTCTTGTTCGCCACGATGGCAGTAAGAGCGGACAGAGGTGGTTTTTACTACAAGAGTTTCCGTGTTGATGCTGTGGTGCACCAAGATAATGTTTGGGACATTACAGAAACTATAGACGTGTTCTTCGAAGAACCACGCCATGGTATCTATCGCTACATACCACTATCCTTCTCTTTGCAACACGATGTGTCTCTTGATGAGGGTAATGACCCGAAAATGATTCAGGGGCAGGTAGTTCAAGATTGGAGAACTTTCCAGTATCGGAGTGATGTGGAAGGTGTAAAGGTGGAAGGCGGTGATTATACCACTGAAGACAGTGATGACAGTAACTGTGTCATTCGTATAGGCAGTGAGTGGCATGAGGTGACAGGTGACCATCGATATGTGATTCATTATAAGTACATCTATCGTGATGACCGTCGTCCCAATTACGACTACCTTTTCCACACCATTTTAGGCACAGACTTCAATGAACGTATTGACACCTTCCGTTTCAAAGTGGAGTTTGAGAAACAATTGCCAGCCGACATCCAGAACCGACTGGAAGTGTATAGCGGTGCTTATGGTAATACGGATAATGCTGTGGAGGGTTTGATTGTCAAGGCTAATCGTAATTTTATTCGTGGCGCTGCTCTGAACATTCCACCTAACCATGGCGTCACTCTCTATGCGAAACTTCCCGAAGGGTATTATGAGAACGTGTTGTCTGCCAACCATGTGCTCCACTACATCAGCTTCGGTCTTTCCGTCATGCTGATTGTACTGATTGTCTATTATTTGTTCAAGACGAAAGGGAAGAAACCCGTCAAGGTGATTGAGTTCTATCCTCCTGAAGGCATCAGTAGTGCGGAGGTGGGTACTATTATTGATGATAGTGTGGATGCTGTTGACATGGCATCTTTGATTCCTTGGTTTGCAGGCAAGGGCTACATCAGTATCGAGGAGAAGGAGAAAGGTTCGTTGTTGAAGAGAACGGAGATGGTTTTGACGAAACTCAAGGATCTTCCTGATGATGCTCCCGAGTATCAAAAGAAGATGATGTACTTGCTGTTCAAGAACAATCAGACTGTTAATCTAAGCCATATGAAAGAGAGCCCTTCTGCAGTGGACAAATTTAAGGAAGAACTGAAAAAGAACTTTAGAGGGGATAAGTCTTTATCCTCCTATGAGTTGCCAATTTTCTTCTACTTCTTGCTACTACTGTCCACAACTTGCGTGTTTGGCACTAATTCCGTTATTGAGACCTTTGATTTCAATGAGTGGATTTTGGCAGCCTTTTTATGGAGCGTTCCTTTTATATTGGGTGTTGGCTTCCGTCTGTATGACAGCGACAAAGATCTTTTTGGCAGCAAGTGGAAACAAGTGCTGATTTTCATCGTCAAGTTGATGACGATGGTGCTGTTGTGCTGGCTCTATGTGGCAGAAATCCGGGCCTATGGTGCTCCGATGGGGATGGAGGCTTCTATCGCCATGTTCGTTGTTTGCTTCATCTTGGGCGAATTCATTGGGCGATTCAATGTTGATACCGACTATCGGGTGCAGATGGCAGGACGCCTTTTAGGCTTTAAGGAATTTATCAAGACAGCTGAGAAATCGCGCTTGGAAGCCTTGCAGAATGATGACCCTGAATATTTCTATAAGATACTGCCCTATGCGATGGTGTTAGGACTTACCAACAAGTGGACAAAACTCTTCAAGGACATTGAGGTGCAGCAGCCTGAGTGGTACAAGACCGCAACTCCGCTTTATGGTTATGATTTCACTTCACACATGGTTGACAACCTCTTTTCTTCCACCAAGAGTGCCATCAATGTCGTCAGTCATGACAGTTCCAGTCATGGTGGCAGCAGCGGCGGTGGTGGATTCTCCGGTGGTGGCGGAGGTGGAGGCGGTGGCGGCTCCTGGTAATATAGCTGACAGTTGACAATGGAGAACGGTATGAAACTGCTGATAGACATAGGAAACACATCCGCCAAGTTGGCAGTGATGGGTACGGACATCGTGCATTTCGAACGTCGTCATGAGTCGTGGAAGGAAACCTTTGCTCGACTCATGGCAATGTTCCCTATTAATGATGTGCGTCTTTCCACGGTAGCAGAAGAAGATTTGGAGTTGCAGTCGTCATTGGAGGCTCTTAAAATTCCAGTGATTTGGCTTACCTCCTCAGTTCCTTGTCCTGCCAAGCCCATTGCGGACGTTCCTGCCACTTATGGGGCAGACCGCTGGGCGGCAGATATCGGTGCCATTGTCCAAGACCCCGATCATACCTTGTTGATTATAGATGCAGGTACTTGTATTACCTACGACCTTTTCTCAGCAGATGGTCGTCTCTTGGGTGGGGCAATCTCTCCGGGTGTGCAGTTGAGACTCAATGCCATGCATGAACATACCGCTTTACTTCCACAAATTGAGGCAGAACCAGAGGCGATGCTTCTGGGATATGACACCCGTACCCATATGCTTTCTGCTGCAGTCAATGGTGCACGTTTTGAAATAGAGGGCTATATCCGTCAGTTTGCTAGAGAATATGCAGACTTACATGTCTTTATTACAGGTGGCAACACCTTCCATTTCGCTGATGACATCGAATGCCCCATCACTTTCGATCCTTATTTAGTGATGAAAGGGCTTGCAGCTTTATAAAGAGGATTACTTTCGTGGCACAAGCAGGATGCTTACTTCATAAAGCAAATACATCGGAAGACTGACGATGCAGAGTGTGATGGCATCGGATGTGGGGGTGATGATGGCAGCAACGATGAGGATGATGACAATGGCGTGACGACGGTATTGCTGCATCTGTCCCCGATGTAGAATGCCTAAACGTCCTAATAACCAAGAGAGAATGGGAATTTCGAAAACGAAACCCATCGCAAGGCAGAGAAACACCAAGGTGTCGATATAGCTTTCGAGGGAAATCAAGTTTTGGATGGATTCATCTACTTGGTAGTTGGCTAGGAAGCGGAAAGTGATGGGAAAAAGGATGAAATAACAGAAAAGAATGCCTACCATAAACATCAAGTAGGACAAGATGACGAGCGGCGTGGAATAGCGTCGCTCTTTTTCGTATAGTCCAGGAGAGATGAAATGGTAGAACTCAAAGATGATATAAGGCGCAGCCACGATAATGCCAGCATAAACACTGGTCGTCATGTGGACGACGAATTGACGTGTCAGTTCGGTGTTAATGATTTGTACGTCAGGTGAGAAACCAAAGATGGCTGGTAAGAAATTAGGATTCTTCGGGGCAAGGATAATCGCAAAAACCTCGTCTTTGAAAATAAAGGCGAGGGTGGCAAAGACTGCCACAACGATAAAGCATCGCAGTAGCACCCGGCGCAGTTCTTCAAGATGATCCCAAAAAGTCAAGACGAATTACGATTTCACAATATACGAATGGCGATTTGACAAGTGGAATGTCAGGACTCTTGCTCTTTGGCATCCTTGTTCTTTTCTTCGTCCAGATTGACCTCTTTCATTCCATCTTTGAAAGCACGGACACCTTTGCCGGCACCATGCATGAGCTCGGGAATTTTCTTGGCTCCAAAAAGGAGAAGAACAACGACAAGAATGATGATGAGTTCAGTCACTCCGAGACCGAGAAATAAGGGCTGTATCATAACTTCAAGAATGATTTTGCCACAAAATTAGCGAGTTTTTCTCTAAAAACAATAAAAAGCAATGTCTTTTTTCAAATTTTTCGTACCTTTGTGCTGTTTTTCAGTAAAAAGCAGAAGAATTAATGGAACAGGCACTTTACGTTTACAACACCCTGACCAGAAAAAAAGAGGTGTTCCGCCCACTGCATGCGCCACACGTGGGCATGTATGTTTGCGGACCAACAGTATATGGTGACGCTCATCTTGGACATGCTCGTCCAGCAATCACTTTCGATATAGTTTTCCGTTTCCTCAAGCATATTGGATATAAGGTGCGTTATGTGCGCAACATCACTGATGTCGGGCACTTGGAGCATGATGCCGATGAGGGCGAAGACAAAATAGCCAAGAAGGCGCGGCTGGAGCAATTGGAACCGATGGAGGTGGCTCAGTATTACACCAATCGTTTTCATGAAGCAATGGAGGCTCTCAATTGTCTGCCCCCTAGCATTGAGCCTCACGCAACAGGACACATCATTGAACAGCAGCAATTGGTGCAGCAGATTCTCGACAATGGCTTTGCTTATGAGAGCAATGGCTCCATCTACTTTGATGTGGAGAAATACAACAAGGTGCATAAGTACGGCATTCTCTCTGGCAGAAGTCTTGAGAATGTGAAAGATGCCAGCCGAGACCTCGCAGGCGTGGGTGAGAAACGGAATCAAGCCGACTTTGCCTTGTGGAAGGCGGCCCAACCGGAACATATCATGCGCTGGCCATCCCCGTGGAGCGATGGCTTCCCAGGGTGGCACTGCGAATGCACAGCCATGGGCAGAAAATATCTGGGCGCTCATTTCGATATTCACGGCGGTGGCATGGACTTGATATTCCCTCACCACGAGTGTGAAATTGCTCAGGCTGTAGCCAGTCAGGGCGATCAGATGGTGACTTATTGGATTCATAACAATATGATCACTATCGAGGGACAGAAGATGGGCAAATCGCTCGGCAACTTCATCACGTTACCACAGTTCTTCAGTGGTGACCACCCTAAGCTTGATCGCGCATATTCGCCAATGACCATCCGCTTCTTCATCCTGCAGGCTCACTATCGCTCCACCGTCGATTTTAGTAATGACGCCCTTCAGGCAGCAGAGAAAGGACTCGAACGTCTTCTTGATGCATGGAAAGCGCTCCAAAGCATTCAACCAGTTGATGGCGGTTCTGTCGGTAAGGATTTTGTTGATGTCCTCAAGCAGAATTGCTACGATGCCATGTACGATGATTTCAACACTCCCATAGTCATTTCTTATCTCTTTGAAGCCACAAAGACCATCAACTCTATTGTGGACAAGAAAGAGACCATCACCCCCGATGCCCTTGATGCGCTGAAGGAAACCTTTAAACTCTTCGCCTTCGACCTGCTCGGTATCAAGATGGGTGGTGCAATGACCTCCAATGGAGGTGGCAACGAGGCACGTGAAGAGGCGTTTGGCAAGGTGGTGGATATGCTCCTTGAGCAGCGTGCTAAAGCAAAAGCCAACAAGGACTGGGCAACCAGCGATATGATACGCGACAACTTGGCAGCCCTCGGCTTCGAGGTGAAGGACACCAAGGACGGCTTTACGTGGAAATTGAACAAGTAAGCAATCAATACTCTTGCGTGATGGATAAACTGAAAAAGGTGTTCATGATACTGTCTCTCATCTTCATCGTGGTGGGTTTTGGTGCAAGCGTTTGGCTTTACACCGTGCTGCATGACACCACTTCCATCGTCATGATGGCAGTGTTCCTCATTGCGATGGTTTGGTATGGCTTCAATGTGAAAAGCATCCTCAGGCACGACAATGATTAACTCTTCGAAGAATCTTTATACTTGAAGATATGAAAAAATGGATTTGTTTATCGCTGGTGCTGATGACTTCTTTGGGAGTCTCGGCAAAGAGTGTCGTGTTCACGATGAACGATGGCACCAAAGTCTATTATTTACTATCCACAGGTGTAAACCCGATTCTGCGTTTCAAGGAAGGCAGGATGGTGGTCAATGAGGATGCTTATGAGTTCAGTGACATCAAGAACTTCTACATCTCAGAAACAGATGACCCGAATGCCATTGACTCTTTGCTTTCCGGAAAGGATGTGACCATGGCAGCAAACACGGTCATCATTCCTGCCGATGCGGTGAGGGACGTGAAGGTTTATATGGTTGATGGTAAGGAAGTGAAAGTTCGGGTGGAGAAGACAGACCATGACATCATTGTTCATTTGAACGAGTTGGAAAAAGGAACCTATGTGATAAGTACTGGCAAATCCTCCATGAAAGTAATGAAGAAGTAAAAACAGAGAGACCATGAGAAAAAGACACTCCATCCTGATAGCATTATCAGCCTGCATGATTAGCTTGATGCTTCATGCCCAAGAACATCCAAATACCCTTTGGGTGCAGTTCGACGACCGTTTCACCGAAAATGAAGTGGTGGATTTGACGGATGTGGATTCTATAGGCTTTGCCCGTTCAAGCTATAAATTGTACAAGTACAGTGCTGCGCGTGACCAAGTGAGGGCCACCTCTCACGACTATCGAAAGAATGGCGTATATCGCCTTGACGGAGTCGAGCGCACGCTGGTCAAGCCATCAGGATATGCAGGAGTCGATTTCACCAAGGAGACCTCGCAGTGGTGCTTCCAGCGGTCAATGGAATCCGAACATTTCGTGTGTTTTTGGGAGAAGGGATTGACACTCTCCAAAAGCAACACCATCTCCTTGGGGGGCGCATCCATCAATGTGAAGACTCTTCTCAACAATGCCGAGAAGATTTGGAAATGTTATGTGGAAGAATTGGGGTTCCTTCAACCAGGCGAATCACTCACCGACGACCATAAAATCTGCATGTTCATCGTCAATCAGACAGAATGGCGAGCTGACGGTTCAGGGCAGGACGGTACGGTTTGGTACTATGACGGCAGCACCAAGAAATCCAAAGCCTACAAAGTGGGGCTGTTCCACTGCAATCCATGGGCGGCAGGCGCAGAAGGCGGACATACTGCAGCTCATGAGATAGGTCATGTGTTCCAATACCTTGTCAGTGCAGACTATGCCGTTGTGAAGAACACCTCAGAATGGAACTATGGTTGGCGATGGGGCTTCGCTGCAAATGGCGATGGCGGTAATGGCTGGTGGGAGAGTTGTGCCCAATGGCAAGCCTTCAATGTGTTCCCGGCCACCCTTTTCACCAATGGCTATTATGGCGAATATGTATCCTCCTCCCATAAGAATTTGTTACATGAGGACTATCGTTATGCCAATTACTTCATTCAGTATTATTGGTGCCAACTTTATGGGAAGGATTTTGTGGGGAAAATGTGGCGCATGACAAAGCGTCCAGAGGATCCTGTGGAAACTTACAAACGTATGAATAGTGCTACTCAGGACGATTTCAATAAGATGATGTTTGACTACGCTTGCCGTTCTGTTACATGGGACATTGATGGACTTCGCGATCGTGGTAAAGACCATCAAAACTCGTTTTCTACTAGATTGACTTATTTGGAAGGCTCAGAAAACACTTATGCTGTTCATGTTGACGACTGTCCACAAAACTATGGATTCAATATCATTCCACTGAAAGGAATAAGGGGTGGCGTGACCGTGAAAGCCAGATTTCAAGGTGTTGCTGGTGCAGCAGGCTATCGTGGAATTAATGTGTCAAAGGCTGGTTGGCGTTATGGTTTTGTGGCACAAACGAACGATGGCGGTCGAGTGTATGGTGACATGTATAGCGATAAAGAGGGCGTAGCGGAACTGACTTTGCCGGAAAATACCCAACGGGCATGGTTTGTTGTGACGGGTGCTCCCTCTGAGCATTGGCATCATCCTTGGAATGATGATGCTAGTGATGATGAACAATGGCCCTATCAAGTGGCGTTCGAGAATTGTGCAGCAACAGGTACTACTCGAACATATGCCGATTACCCTGAAGACTATGTGCGTCGTGATACTACGGTGGTGATTGAAGCAAACTTGGCAGCTGCGAATGACTATTCAAGCGTGAACATCCAGTATGACATGGATGCTATCAGTCAGGCTTTAGGAATAAGTACAGCACAGATGAAGGCTGTTAAGCGCAACACGTCAGGGACGAAAGGTTCTGTTGTTTTTGCTGGTGTCAGTGGTAATGGGGGATTGAATTATCACACAACAACGACCACTTCTTCCGATGCGTGCTACGGGCATTGGTTCTCCACTGCCGGGAATGTGGTGGGCTATGACAATACTGCTGCCATCTATGCCGAGATGTATCCAGATAGTTATGTGTGTAAGTTGGGACAGTATCCTTCCCGCCTTTCCAAAGGCAGAACCTACACCATACGTCAAGCCTTCATCTACACTCATACTGATGGAAAGCAGTACAGGGCTACAATGGAAGTGCATCTTAACGTAAAATAGTGAATCAATTCCTACTAATTGATAAGTGAGTTTTTTATTAACAATTAAATCATTATGATTATGAAGAAGTTTCTTTTCGTGATCGCCATTGCAGCATCCAGCGTTGCTGCAAATGCACAGACTGCTATTGAGAGCAGTAAGTTCTTCGACAACTGGTATTTCGGCATTGGTGGTGGTGTGTCAGCGCCCCTGAGTTGTGACCCCATGTTTCCTCTGAATGGAATGGGCGACATCACTGTCGGCAAAAGATTTTCACCCATCTTCGCTTTGGAAGCTGACGGGTCGGCTCTTTTTGGTTCTCATACAGCCAATGGAGTTCGTTGGGGCATGAACGCTAATGGCAACTTCAATGCTTTCCGTGCTCTTTCTGTGGGTGTGAATGGTGTAACTAACCTTTCCAATCTTTTTGGAGGGTACAAGGGCTCTCCACGTGCTGTCGAATTGAGTTTGGTGACAGGCGTTAGCTGGTTACATTGCTTCACTCCTAAGGAGTCCGACAAAGCAAATAACTATTTGGGCGCGAAGACAGGCTTCGCTATCGATTTCAACTTGGGTAGCACTAAGGCAAGCACCATTCGCGTAGAGCCATCTGTAATGTGGAACTTGAGCAGACCAGGCAATAGCTACGGCAATTTGGCTTTCAATCGACAGGGTGCACAGCTTTCTCTCGGTGTGAAATACATCTTTAACTTCAAGACTTCTAACGGTACACATCACTTCAAGACTTACGATGTGGGTGCTATGCAGTCTGAGATTGCCCGTCTTAATGCAGAATTGGCTAAGAAGCCAAAGGAAGTCATCAAGGAAGTGCCTGTTGAGAAGATTGTAGAAAAGCCTGTTGAGAAGATTGTAGAGAAGACCATTGTGAAAGAAACCCAGTTGGCTCCTGTGGTTATCTTCCAGCTTGGAAAGAGCACTATTGATGCTTCTCAGAAGCCATCTGTTGCTATGATTGCCAAGTATATGCAAAACCACCCAACCAGCAAGGTGCTCATCAATGGTTATGCATCACCAGAGGGTAACCCTGAACTTAACCAGAAACTCTCTGATGCTCGTGCTAAGGCTGTTTATGATATGCTTGTTAATGTTTACAAGATTTCTCCAAGCCGTCTTACTCATAAGGGTCTTGGTGTGACAGACGAACTCTTCGACGAGAACGACTGGAACCGTGTGGCAGTGTTCATCGAGCAGAGCAAGTAAAATCAATGTCATATTATAATATAGAATAATATAGAGAGGGTGTGTCAATTTGACACACCCTCTATTGTATGAAAAAGATAATGCGTTCTGCTTTCTTTTTCATTTTTTAACATTTCTTCATTAAACTATCTTTCAGTCCTGTGAGTCATATAAAGCGTAAATCACATTTGATTACCAATTACTAAACTTATAATATAAAACCTATATAAAAAATAAGCGTTATGAAAAAGTTTCTCATCACAGCACTGGCGTTGGTGCTTGTAACTGTAGCGGCATCGGCTCAGAATAACCGTAACCGTCAACGTATGAATCCTGCCGAAATGTACACAACAATGGCGGAAAATCTTGCTAAACAGTTGAAGCTGAAAAAAGAGAAGGCTGAAACCTTTAAGCTTCTCTATGTCGACTACCAGAATGCACGTCGTGCAGCACAAGGCTCTACAGCTGATTTCACCAGCGACCTGCCAGATGTGAAGAAGATGACAGACGAAGAAGCAAACCAACTCATTGCTGATCAGTTCGCAGCACAGGAGAAGCAGTTGGCAGTTGACAAGGAATTCCTGCCAAAGTTCCTCGAGTTCCTCACTCCAGTTGAGGCAGCGCAAGTGTTTGTCACTCGTCTTAGCATGGGTAGCATGATGGGCGGCAACATGGGTAACATGATGCGCGGCATGGGCGGCGGCCGTATGGGCGGCGGTGGCTTCGGCGGCGGTGGCGGCTTCGGCGGCGGCGGCTTTGGCGGCGGTGGCTTCGGCGGCTTCTAAACGAAACGAATTAGTTCTTAAGTGCGTGGGTTCTCGGAATGTGGTTCCTGGAACTTACGCACTCAAGAGTAACCATACAGCCATTTAGAAGAAAGAACACAACATAAATCATAATGGAAAAGATTAGTGTAAATCAGTGAGTGTCAATATATGATAGGTATGGTTGTTTGGGTAAGAAAGGGAGAATATAATCGACGAAAAAGACAGAATGAAACTCGAAAAATGAAAAATAGCTATTTTTTGAGCATTTTTTCACCCTTTATCTCGATTTTTCTCTGAAAGACGTAGTGATATGTGAATCTTATTCTTTACCTTTGCAATCTACATAAGTACCTATTATTATATATTAACTAACTCTGTTTTTTAGTTGGGAGTCTGGGATGTGAATCCAGGGCTTCCTTTTTTTGTGGGTAAACTTTTCCTTTTCTTGCACAATAAAATGGGGAAAACAGAGTTATTTATAGGTGATGAATAGACGAACACTCGTGATGTTCGCTCTCCTGACAGCGGTGATGCTGGAAGTGAGAGCACAGTGGGATGTGCAGTTTACGGACTACACAGCCTTGAAGTCGTTTTACAATCCTGCTGTGTCGGGTACTGATGGTAACTTGAACGTGGCTGCTACGTATTCAATGCAGATGATGGGGTATGACGAGGCGCCTGCGTCCTTGTATGTGAGTGCAGACATGCCTGTGTATTTTCTGAATCCTCATCATGGTGCTGGACTCAGTTTTCTTAATGACAACGCGGGTGTGTACAATACGACCCGAATCGGGTTGCAGTATGCCTACAATGTGAAGTTGAGTAAGCGGGGTAGGTTAGCACTGGGTGTGCAGGGAGTGCTGATGAGCGAGCGGGTGAGCATGAAAAGTGTGAAGATGGAGGACAACAGTGACCCTGCTGTTCCCTCTTCTGAGGTGAAAGGCACGAAGGTTGATATGGGTGTTGGTCTTTACTACTATCATCCCAAACTATGGTTGGGAGCCTCGTCGCAACACTTATTGGCACCTACGCTTTTGCTAGATCAAAGGTATGAGGTGGAAGTGCCGAGAGTATATTATTTGATGGGAGGAGGCAATATTAAGTTGAAAAATTCGTTATTATCGTTGCAACCATCCTTCTTGGTGCAGTCGGATATGGATACGTGGAGGGAGGATGTGCAGTGCAAGGTGGCTTATGAACGCGATGAGAAGAAGTTCTATGGTGGTGTGGGATACAGCCCCAATGTCTCAGTAACTTTCTTTGTTGGAGGCATGTTCCACGGTGTCAATCTGGGATACAGCTATCAGATGTACACCTCGGGAGTGGGATTGGTTCACGGAAGCCACGAGGTGGTGTTGAGCTACCAGACAGACCTCGACCTGTTCAAGAAGGGGAGGAACAAGCACCAGAGTGTGAGGTGGCTGTAGGGAGTTTAGAGTTTATTAAGTGGAAAAATATACACAAAACATATAAATAGGATGAAAAAAATATTGTTTGCTATAGGTACAGTAGTCTTCGCCTTGGCGGTGGCTTCCTGCTTCTCGAGCAAGGGAGGTTCGAATGCGTCAGGTGGCGAAGTGACTGGTGTCGGTGGCACGTCCATGTCGGAACCGGCACCTTATGGCATGGTGTTAGTGAAGCGTGGTAGCCTCAAGATGGGTACGGAAAAGACAGACAGCTTGTGGGGCAAGGATGTGCCTACGAGGGACATCAGCGTGGATGCTTTCTGGATGGATGAGAAAGAGGTGACCAACTCCATGTATCGTCAGTTTGTCTATTGGGTACGTGACTCCATCATTCGTGAACGTCTGGCTGACCCTGCATATGGGGGCGACGAGAGCTACAAGATTGAGGAGGATAAATATGGTGAGCCAGTCACCCCTCATCTGAATTGGAACAAGGCTTTGCCTCGCAATCCTGATGAAGACCAGGAACGTGCCATGGAGAGTGTCTATACCTATCACCCTGTGACCGGGGAGAAGATGCTGGATGTGAAGCAGTTGAACTATCGCTATGAGGTGTTCGATTATGTGATGGCTGCCAAGCGCAAGTATCGCCTTGACCCTAATGAGCGTAATCTGAACACGGATTTTGAGACTGACCCCAATGAGGTGGTGATGATTTCGAAGGACACGGCATACGTGGACGATGATGGCATCATTCACCGTGAGACCATCACGCGTCCGCTCAGCAGTATGTGGGATTTTGTCAACACCTACATTGTGAATGTGTATCCTGATACCACTTGCTGGATTAACGATTTCCAGAATGCGGAGAATGAGGTGTATATGCGCCTTTACTTCACCCATTCCAACTATAACGAATACCCCGTTGTGGGTGTGAACTGGGAACAGGCCAATGCATTCTGCAATTGGCGTACAGACTTCCTGTTGAAGGGCTTGGGTCCACAGGCGAAGTTCGTGCAGCGTTACCGTCTGCCGACTGAGGCAGAGTGGGAGTTTGCTGCTCGTGGCAAGGATGGCAATGAACTGCCTTGGCAGCAAGATGGTGTGTCGAGCGACAAGGGATGCTTCTATGCCAATTTCAAGCCCGACCGAGGCAACTACACGAAGGATGGTAACCTCATCACCTCCAAGACAGGCATCTACAGCGCCAACTCCAATGGTCTTTATGACATGGCGGGCAATGTGGCAGAGTGGACGAGCACTGTCTATACAGAGGCAGGTGTGCTCTCGATGAGCGACATGAACCCGACACTGACCTACAATGCGGCGAAGGAAGACCCATACGCGCTGAAGAAGAAGAGTGTGCGTGGTGGTTCGTGGAAAGACCCTGAAAGTTTCATCAAGAGTGCATGGCGCTCATATGAGTATCAGAATGTGGGACGTTCTTTCGTGGGTTTCCGTTGCGTGAGGTCGCAGGTGGGTACTGCTTCTAAGGCTAAGAAATAGTAGAAGACCCTCTTCCCAGCCCTCCCCCGTAATGGGGAGGAAGACCATGCGGGGTGTTGGGTGATGAAAAGTAAGAATAGTCAATAAGAGATAATAAATATAGTCAATTAATAGTAAGTAGAATTCTCCCCCATAAATTTTCTACTCCTCCCATTCAGGGGAGGCGGGGGAGGGGTCTTTATGGCAACACAATATACAGGCATACAGAAGTGGCTCCGTACGAAGCGTGGTCAGACTTTCTTGAATTATGCATACAGCTGGGGTGCATCCGTCGTGATTGCAGGTGCCCTCTTCAAGCTCACCCATATGGATGGGGCAGACTTCATGCTTTGGCTCGGTATGGGTACTGAGGTCATCGTGTTCTTCTTGGCAGGTTTCGAACCTCAGGAGAGTATGGATGCACAGGAATTGGCTGAGGAGGTGGCTGAAAATGCAGCTATTGCAGCACAAACCAATACGGCTCTCTCAGAAGAAACTGTTGCAGCCTTGGCAAATGCAGCTACAGGTATGGCGAATGCTCCTGCAGGTGGCACCGTTGTGATTGGTGGTGGCGTGCCTGCTGGAGGCACCATCGTCATCAATGGCGGCTCTGGTAATGCTGAGTCAACAGGTGAGAGCGTTAAGCCTTCAGCTCCAGTCGATGCTGCTCAGTTGGCAGAGAATATCTCTTCTGCTCCAGTGTTCCGTTCAGCTCAGTTCCAGAGCATGGCACCAGAGATGCAGGAGGCAACCAAGGCTTATGTGGAGCAGCTGACCGAACTCACCGACACCCTCAAGGAGGTGGCAGAGCAGAGCGCGCGTCTCACTCGCGACTCCGAGGAGATGGAGAACATGAACCGCACCCTTACGGGTATCAACCGTTTCTACGAGATGCAGCTCAAGAGCGTTGGCACACAGTCTGCCACTATCGACGAGGTGAACGAGCAGACACGCAAGCTTGCCGGTCAGCTTCAGGAACTCAATGAGGTCTATGCCAAGATGGTTGAAGCCTTGAAGATGAAGATAGCTTGATGTACCATGAAAGATGTACGATGTACGATGAGCCGTGCGGATTGAGTACATCGCGTTAGCCCACATCGTACATAGTTCATCGTACATTGTACATGGTAAATTGTAAATGATATTATGATACGTAAGAAATTAACTCCACGTCAGAAGATGATCAATCTGATGTACGTTGTGCTCATGGCAATGCTGGCGCTCAACGTCTCATCCGATGTGCTCGAAGGCTTCAAACTCGTGGACGAAGGTCTGAATCGCACCAAGACAAACTCTGCCACACAGAACGAGGCGATTTACAAGCAACTGGAGGATGCCATGAAGCAGAATCCGGAGAAGACACGCCAGTGGTATGAGAAGGCTCAGCAGGTACGCAAGATGTCCGACTCGCTCTACACGCTTGCTGAGAACTTGAAGTGGGAGATTGTGCGTGAAGCTGATGGCAGCGATGCAGACATCAATAACATAGAAGGACGTGACAACCTTGAAGCTGCCACCCATGTCATGCTCGCATCGGGTGTGGGCAAAGGCGGTCAGCTGAAGAAGGCGATAGAGACCTATCGTGAAGGCATCACCGCCATGATTAACGATGAGGGACAGAAGAAGATAATCCGTTCCAACCTTTCTACAGATGTGCCTAAGAAAGCCAAATTGCAGGGCAAGAACTGGCAGGAGTATATGTTCGAGAACACCCCCGTGGCAGCTGCTGTCACACTGCTCACGAAGCTCCAGACAGATGTGCGTCATGCTGAAGGCGAGATGCTTCATCAGTTGGTTGCCAACATCGACGTGAAGGATGTGCGTGTGAACGAAATTCAGGCATTGGTGATTCCAAGTGCACAGACAGTTGTGCGTGGTGGAAAATTCTCCGCTCAAATCATTATGGCGGCTGTTGATACCACACAACGCCCTGAGATTTATGTGGGCAACACCCTCCTGAAGTCTGAGAATGGACGCTATGAGACCATTTGTGGCTCCACAGGTGACTTCACCCTCAAAGGTTACCTTGTGATGAAGAACGGTAATGGCGAGACCATTCGTCGCGAGTTCTCTCAGCCCTACACGGTGGTGGAGCCATCGGCAACGGTGAGTGCCACCATGATGAACGTGCTCTATGCGGGCTATCAGAACCCCATCAGTGTCAGTGTGCCAGGCATTCCGACCAACAAGATTAGCCTCTCCATGAACAACGGAACGCTCACCCACAAGGACGGTGGCAATTATGTGGCTGTACCTTCGCAAATAGGCGAGAATGCTGTCACTTTCACTGTCACGGCACAGAATGAAGGTCGCCAACAAGAGATGGGTAAGTTTACGTTCAATGTACGCAAACTGCCCGACCCAACAGGCTTCATTGATGTCCCTGATGGAAAGGGAAGCACCAACCGCTTCAGGGGTGGACGTATCTCCAAGCAAGCCCTTGTGTCTGCTGGTGGCATTGGAGCCGCTATTGACGACGGGTTGCTCAACATCTCTTTCCGTGTGTTAGGATTCCAGGCACGCTTTATGGATAATATGGGTAATGTGGTGCCAGAAGTCAGCAACTCTGCTTCCTTCACCCCCAATCAGCTTGCCCGCATCCGTTCCCTTTCAAGAGGCAAACTTTTCAACATCAGTGAAATCCGCGTAGTGGGTCCTGATGGCATCGAACGAACTTTGAAAACTCCAGTGGAGGTCATTATAAACTAACCAGCCCACGCGCTGGGCGATTTTTTACTTTGCCCCGTAAGTGGCTCGATAAAAATAAATACAGATTATGAAAAGAATAAACCTCATAGCCTTGCTCATCGCTGTCAATTGTCAACTGTCAATTGTCAACTGCTACGCCCAGCCACAGAAGAGCCGAGTGCAGAACAATAACCGTCCTACTGCTGTCAGGAATAATGCAAATTCAACAGCTGTGGGCACGGATCGTGCAAGCCTTATGTTCCCCACCGCTGTCGATGTGCCTGAAGACCCCAGTTGGCGACGTGACATCTACCGTTCCATCGACCTCACTAAGGACGAGAATGCAGCACTCTACTACCCAGTGGAGCCACAGGGAGGACAGATGAATCTCTTCACCCTCCTCTTCAAGTTGCTCAATACTGGCAAGATTCCAGCCTACGAGTATCAACTTGATGGTATTGAGAACTTCCAGCAGAGCAATCGCATGCACTTCAAGGATATGCTCGACCGTCAGAAAATCTTATACGAGGTGGACGGCAATAGCATCAAGGTGAATCAAGCTGACATTCCTTCTGCAGAGGTGCTCAGCTACTACGTGAAGGAAAGTTCTTACTACGACCAGAACACGGCAACCTATCATAGCCGCATCGTGGCGCTTTGCCCTGTGTTGCATCGTGCTCCCGACGAATTTTATGTCAGAAGTTACGTGAGTGAAGACGAGGAAGATAATGCGCAGAACCAGAACGTTCAGAAGTTCCCGCTCTTCTGGGTAAAATACGATGACGTCAAGAATTACCTCAGTGGTCAGGATGTGATGACCAGCAACATCAACAATGCTGCCCGCATGTCCATGGACGATTTCTTCTCCACCAACCACTATAAAGGTGATATCTACATGACCAACAACATGCAGAATAAGTCTCTGCAGGAATTATGCGCCACAGATTCTCTTCTGAAGAAGGAGCAGAACCGCATTGAAAAGCAGATGACAGACTTCGAAGAGCACATCTGGAGCACTCCTGTTGACTCTGTTGAACAGGCACGTCGTGATTCCATTGCAGCCCTCAATCTCAAGGGTAAGAAAGCCAGGAAGGCAGCAGAGGCTTCCTCCTCAGCAGCACGTTCCAGCCGTCGCGCAGCCTCTTCAAGCAAGAAAGAGAAGTCGGGTGGCAGCTCATCCGGTGGTGGTAATGGTGCCCCACGTGTGTCTGTGAGAAGGCAAAGACATTAAGAAAGTGAACAATGAAAAGTGAAAAAAATTGCTACCGCACGGGTAAGTCAACTGAATGACCAACTGCTGCGGTAGCAATTTTTTCACTTTTCACGTTTTACACCCTTTTCTCTTTTACTGCACCGCTATTTTCTTTCCGTTCATGATGTAGATGCCCTTAGCCAAACCAGAAGTTCCATTGCAGGCATCTGCCACACGTCGTCCGGAGAGGTCATAGATGCCCGAATCATCTACAGATGTGCTCATGAGGCTCTCTGTTTTCACTTCCTCAATGCCGTCAAGCACTTGTGACGCTGTGAGAGGGAAGAGCATCCATTGCCGATGTGTGGGTGTGGTGTTGCCATCTGCATACGTCCACGTGCCGATGGTATTACCAGCATCGGAAGAGGTGTTTGAAAGGTCGAAGGCATAGGTGGGGTAGTTGGCAACCATAATCTTATAGTTGGCAAAGTCAATTGGCACGATGCGGAATGCCTGCTCATTCGCTTGGTTCTTCTGCGCCGTGAGCGATGAACTGTTGCTGCTTCGGTGCGATGTCAACTTGAGCCCTAATGCGTTTTGGAAACTGTAGGTGCCGTTTCCCAAATCTTTCACTGTCCAACGCTGTGCCTCTCCATAATCAATATCTTCCAGCGTCACCTTGCTGACAGATGCTGATAAGGCTCTGGTGGTTTCCTGGCGTGGAATGATGAGGTATTCATCCCCATCTTGCGGCAATGCCATAGGTTCCACATTCGCTGCACGGACAGGAATCACCAATGTGGTGATGCTTTGGGCAGGCATGCTCAAGGTCAGCGTTGTGCCATCCAGTTTGACACTGCTCAAAGCGTTGGCCAAATTCTCGTTTTCTGATGTCCGGTAAGCGCGGATGTTTGAGCGCAGAGGCAATTCCTGGAAGAGTGAAAGGTCAATGTAGTGAGTGGCTGAAGACCCTTCGTTGAGGGCAACAACCACCAGTGTGTCGCGTGTTGCATTGATTGCCGCAAGTGACTGTGGACACGGCGATGCGATGATGTCATATCCATGCTTGATGAAGCGCGAGCACTGCTGTCTCACATAGTAGTTCTTCACTTTGTTGTAAGTCTGGTTGGCAAAACTGCCACGGATGGTACACCACTGGTCATTTGCCTCCTCCATATATTGCCAGTCAATCCATGCGTCGGGTTGAATGTAGCGCATATCGTCGAAGAGCCTTTGTGTCATGCTCAAGTTGCCTCCGATGCCATTGCCGCCAGAACCCGTTTCGCTCATCCACAAGTCCTTGCCTGTCTCGTGTGCCAGTTGGCTGAAACGTGCCCTGTCCACATTGTTGCCCGAATAGGTGTGCGTGTTCCATTGTCCCACATATTGGTCGGCATTGGCTTTGATGAATTGTTTGAATCCTTCCACAGCCAGCCCCACATTTGTTTCGTCGGCAGCAGAGATGACCGTGTTGAGGCCCGAAGCCTTGAGAATGGGTGCCAACACACGCACAAACTTGATTTGCGACTCATAGTCGAAGTGGCAACCCTCCTGTGCTCCGTTGGCATACCAGAAGCCCGTCACCGATTCGTTGAAAGGTTCGAGCGTTTTGAATTCGATGCCATACTCATCCTTATAGTGCTTGCATACATCCACCAGATAGTGGGCAAACTCTTCATAGTATTCAGGACGCAAGTTGTCGGAACCTCCATCCACGCTGCCGCTCACGCATCCACTGTAGGTCATGTAGTAAGGGCATGAATTGCTGAATGCCTCAAACACGGCATCGGGACGCTTCTCCTTAATCTTCAGCATAATCTTCCGCTGAGCAGCATCGCGCTCCCAATGATAGGTGTCATCGCTCGAATCTTTGAAGCCCTCCATTTCAGCCCTCAAGCCCTTTCCGTTACCCATGTGGTGAAGGTTGCAATGGGTGTTTTTGGGGTCATCTCCACCACCTATGTTATAGCGGAAATGGCTGTAGTTAAGCCCAGTAGGACTGACCAGCCATGTGATGATTTCATCAATCTTCTTGTCCGACCACTTGCCACACTGTCCTGCCCACCAGCAGAGCGAAACGCCCCATCCGTCAAAATGCTGACGCACCACCAGTGGATTGACCATATAGTGGAATTCGCTGGCAGGTGCAGCCTCGTTCGCCTTGCTGCCAAAATACCATTGGTGCTTAAGTTCCGAACCGCTCTTGTTGGTGTAAACCTTCACGTGCCCGTCATTGCTGTCAGTGCCCAGATATTGGTTGTTCGCCTTGCAGCGCAGTTTCACGAACTGTCCCGCAGCAGGCTCGATGGCAAACTTCGCCTCGTCACCCGAAGCATCGCTGATGAACTTGGAGTTCCAAGGGCTGGCATACGAGAGGAATCGCTTCTCCTCACCTGCCTGAATATTGTAATAGCCCTGTCCGACAGGGATGAACGTCATCTGCTGAGCATTGCTCTTCGTTGGTGACTCAATCCATCCACCCCCATCGGTGCCCATCTCCAGATGGTTGCCACTGCTGTGCATCAAAAACACCTTTGTCGCCTCCGTGAAACTGGTTTGTCCCCACAGCACCACGCTCATCAGGCATGTCACCATCAAGGCGCTGAGCCGCTTGACAATGTCGATGCGGATATTCTTCTTGTCGCATGCCGCTTTCAGTCGTCCTTTCGGGTAGAAGCGGAGACGACGACGCATCACGCTGTTGGCATTGGCGTCTTCAACATCCTCCACCACCTTGCTGTTCAGATTCACGCTGAACGTGCCAAGATAAGGCACTTGCACCGAATGTCCATTGGCGCAGAAATAATTGATGGCATCGAAAAGTGCCTCCTGAGCCAGCACAATGGCGCTCTCTGGCACACACGAAGCTTGTGCGGCATAGTGAGTGATGTCCTCGTCCTTGATGACCGGGCCTTTTGCCCAATGCAGACGATACTTCTCTGGTTTTCCCTCCAAATAGTTGAGTTTCACCTTTTCGGGGTACATCGTGATAGCCCCTCTTGGTCCTGATGATGATATTTGCATAGTTTTCGTTTTGATAATTCAGATAATTTGAGTGAATAATCTCTTGCTCAATCCTTTTTGACACTTAAAGACTTGTACTCTTCCAGTTCGACACCTTCCAGCACATTCTTGATGCTTTTGCTGGGGGTGAAATGCAGTGTTGTCCTTTTCACCGTGTCAGCCAGACATTCCTCAGGCGTATCTACACACGTGTTCTCCACCTTCAGGTGAAACTTCCCGAAGTTGCCGAATGACACCTTGTGCCCATTGATGACATAGAAACCGATGGCATCAGCAATTGCCATCGTGCAAGCCTTCACCATGCTCTTGGGGATACCTGCCGAACGCGAGATATATTCCACCAAACTCTCTTCCGTGATGGTGGTGTGGTTCAAAAACTGCACCTTATACCCATCCACTTTCCTTTTGTACAAGTCAAGATTCACTTTCTTCACTCTGTAGCGTAGTCCCATAATCTTGTTCTCCTTTCTTGTTTTTATGTTTAATCTAACGTTGATTCAGAATAACTTTCCCTCAAACATCTCCACGGCTCCTTCTGTTGAGTCTTCACATCGAACTGTGCGAGCATGTCTCAAAAGTGCTTTGCCGTGCAAAGTTAACTGATTTATTCTGATTACACAAATTTATTTACCTTGAATACTCTTTTTCATTTGGCTTGAAGACACCTTTTTGTATTCAAGCCAAATTGAGTTTTGTATTCAAGCCAAATTGAGTTTTGTATTCAAGCCAAATTGAAAGTTGTAATCAAGCCAAATTGAAAGTTGTAATCAAGCCAAATTGTTTAGTGATATACGGCAACGCATCGCAGAGATGATTCCACTCGTGCTTTTGAGATAACGAAAGACATATCTTGGCGTTGCCGAAACACAGGCTTTCTTGTTCAACCCTTGCGAGCCTTAGTTTATTGGAGTTAAAGGAGTTAAGGGAGCTATCGCTCCGCTCAGGAGTTAAGCCAACACTCTATAAAATGAAAGAATGAGGGAATGAAAAAAAGACATGACATTGGGAAATGATTGAAGGGAAAGGATAAGGAGAGAAAAGGGGAAAGAAGATGCCAAGAAAAAACATCCACTTATATTTTGTATTGTGATGAGTTATTCGTACCTTTGCGATTGAAAACCAAAAAGTCATGAAGCAGGAAGAAAAATTGTTGAGGCTACTTGAAGAGCATCATTCTTTGGACATCGCCGAGCAGATAGACTACCAGAAGTTCTATCTCTATTCGCTTATTACCCATTCAACAGCCATTGAAGGCAGTACCGTGACGGAGATAGAGAATCAACTCCTGTTTGATGAGGGCATCACAGCCAAGGGACGCACCCTGCAAGAACAGATGATGAATCTCGACTTGAAAGCAGCCTATGAACAGTCCATGCAGCTGGCTCGTTTGCATGCAGACTTCTCCGTAGAGATGCTGAAAAGCCTGTCTGCCCTGGTGATGAAGAATACAGGTGCCATGTACAATACTGCACAAGGCTCTTTTGATGCTTCGAAAGGCGACCTCCGATTGGTCGGGGTGACAGCAGGCACAGGTGGGCGTTCTTATATGAACTATCAGAAAGTTCCTGGCAAGTTAGCAGAGTTTTGCGAACAACTCAATCGGAATCGCCATCAACTGATGGAATCGGAAGACATGATAGCCAAATACCAGCTGAGTTTCGATGCACACTACCAGTTGGTGACCATTCATCCGTGGGTGGATGGCAATGGGCGCATGTCTCGCCTCGTGATGAATCAATTGCAATATGAATTTGGGCTTGTGCCCGTGAAAATCATCAAAGAAGACAAAGCAGAATATATCCAAGCCCTGATAGACTCAAGGGAACAGGAATCGCTTGCCCCCTTCCGCGCATTTATGATGGAAGAGCACATCCGCAACATCAGTAAGGAGATAGAGGAATACAAGAAGACACAAGAGGGTGACCTGATAAAAGCTTCTTCTGACCCGATAAAATCATTCGCTGACCCGATAAAAGGGCGCCTATATCAAGCTATTCAGCAAGATGCAACTCTCAACTATGCCGAATATGCTGCCCTCATCGATGCTTCTGAAGCAACGGTAAAACGTCGCCTCGGTGAGTTGAAAGAAGAGGGCATCATCAAACGTGTGGGAAGCAAAAAGACGGGGCATTGGGAAGTGATTGAAGGGAAAGGATAAGGAGAGAAAAGGTGAAAGAAGATGCCAAGAAAAAACATCCACTTATATTTTGTATTGTGATGACTTATTCGTACCTTTGCGATTGAAAACAAAAAAGTCATGAAGCAGGAAAAAGGTGGACATCGACGATAATTTTGGTGTAAAACTGCAATATGACTACCAACGGACCTGAATAAAAGAACCACCCAAGAACAATATGGATATAACGAAAATAGAGGAATATAAATCAGTCTTTGATTTGATAGCAAAGAGCATCAATGATGACGAAGGCAATACCATCGAAGTATGGTATGCACGTGAACTGCAACAGGTGTTAGGCTATGCCCGTTGGGAGAATTTCGTGGTGGCGATTGGTCGTGCGATTGAATCATGTAAGACATTGGGAATCAATGTGGATGATCATTTTCGTGAGACCACGAAAATGATAGCTTTAGCTAAAGGCGCACAGCGTGAAGTACAGGACTTTATGCTTACCCGTTATGCCTGTTACTTGATAGCACAGAACGGTGACCCGAAGAAAGAAGAAGTAGCCTTTGCACAAAGTTACTTCGCCGTTCAGACTCGTAAGGCGGAACTCATAGAAGAACGTTTGAACGAGTTGGCTCGTTTGAATACCCGTGAACGCTTGCGTGCCTCTGAAAAACAGTTAAGTCGCAATATTTATCAGCGTGGAGTGGATGATAGAGGCTTTGGACGTATTCGCTCCAAAGGGGATTATGCCCTGTTTGGAGGGCTTTCAACGGAGCAGATGAAACAGAGGCTTGGCATCAAGAGCGGTGCCTTGGCTGATTATCTGCCTACACTGACGATTGCCGCCAAGAATCTTGCTACGGAAATGACCAATTATAACGTAGAGCAGAAAGACCTCTATGGCGAAGCCAATATCACAGCTGAACATGTACAGAATAACCGCAGCGTTCGTGGCATGTTAAGCCAGCGTGGCATAAAACCAGAGGAACTGCCACCTGCAGAAAACATCAAGAAGGTGGAACGTCGTGTAGCAAAAGATGAGAAGGATATGTTGAAAGATAAATCGAAACTGCCAAAGAAATAGAGCATCGCAACACCTCTGGTGCGTATCAAGGTGCCAAGTATTTCTCGTATAACGGGAAAGTGTTGGATGAGATAAGGAAAGAAAAAACATCCACTTATATTTTGTATTGTGATGAGTTGTTCGTACCTTTGCGATGAAATCCAAAACCTAAGAATAAGATGGCAAACAAAGAACCAGGATACGTATATATACTGACCAATCCCAGTTTCCGTGAAGATTGGGTGAAGATAGGAAAGAGCTCGCGTCCTGTGGATGTGAGAAGCAAGGAACTTGACAATACATCTGTCCCCCTTCCCTTTGTGATATTTGCCACAATGAAAACCACAAAATATAACGAGGCGGAGAAACATGTTCACCATTCTATAGAACGTTTCACAAATCGTCGTATTCGTAATAACCGTGAGTTCTTTAATGTCAAGCCAGAAGAAGCCCTTGAGATTTTTCAAGATGTTGCTATGCTCCTTGATGATGCTGAGATTAAAGTCTATCATAGAAAAAAAACGATTGTTTCATCTCCAAAAAATGTTGCTCCTCCAACAGATGTAAAAGAAAAAGATTTCACTATAGAGGACATGGCTGGAAAAATCAGTATCATCCTAAATGGCAAAGTGTCTTATAAGAGTCGATTAGGTTTTGATGTTGTAAAAGAATATCTCAACGTACATCCACAAACCACTATGCTTGCTCTAAAGAAAATTTTCAATGATGACTTGTTGGGCGACTGGAATCAATGGAAAATGTTAGAAGAAAATATTGAGAATGCAAAAAGACTGAAAATAATTACAGGCTCATACAGGCATCAGGTGAAACGGCAATTTATTCTGCAAAGTAGTGATGGGGTCAAATTTGTTGTATCCAACCAATGGAGTATTGTAAATGTTATGAACCTCATACGCTTCATTCAGAAGCAGGGATGGAATCTTAAAATAAAAAAAGAATAACATAAACGAAGGTAAAGGACAAATATTATTATGCCAAATTTTTGATGTAGAATCGCGTATTCAGATGGGGCTGAAAGGATAGACGCAGTGGTTCAACCTTGACCAGGATGATAAAATATTAGCAGGTTTGAATTTAAAAGATTAAGTTTGCAATAGGATTTCGAAAAATATAAAAAGAACATGAAAATACTGTTAGTATCATTTCCTGAATATTCTCGCCTGTCGGGTAAAGAACGGGAGTTCCGTATTAATGCCATATCGAACATCCTTAATGAAACGAGCGCTGATTTCGTAATGTTTAGTGAGCATATATTAAAGAGTCCAGAGGATTTGTACAAAATAGGTGAAAGTGTCGCTCACAAGCGGATTAGCGCACTGTTTGAACTAAATGAACATCAAGGTTTAGATGGCAATAAATTATATTTGTTGCATAACAATCGTATTATAGACCTTGAAACAAATCAAGTGTTCTCCACAACAAATGAAGCAACGGAAGAAAACATAGGGAATCTCATTGAAGAACTGGAACAACACAGACAATTTGAAGTGTCAGGAAAGCGCTTTCTAATAATCCAATGTGGTGAAAATAATATATTGAAAGGCAGCACTGGAAGTGCGGAGTTTCGCTTGCGTAATCGCTCGGATTTGAAGCGACGTTTTTCTAAAGTGCTTGATAATGTCGATATAATTCTTAATCCTGTTCATACGAGATGGGGAAGATTTGCGAACTTTCTAAGTCGTATAAGGTGTTTTAGCGAGCAGAAACGGTACTGCTTTTCATGTTGTCAACTCAAAGGAAATCAACTTTATAACGCAAGGATAAATCCTGGAGAGAATGTCACACATGTTGTTATGCACAGTAAAAAGCGAGTTTCTCCAATATATACAAATGAGACTGAAATATATTTGTTACAAATGTTTGAAATAAAATGATTACCTTTGCAAAAAGAATATGAGTAAGCAGTCTATTCGTTTTTATAAGGATTATGAGGTGCGAGCCATTTGGGATGAGGAACATTCCAAGTGGTGGTTCTCTGTGCTTGATATTGTTGGAGCCATCAATGAACAAGACGACTATCAGAAAAACCGCAACTACTGGAAATATCTGAAAACGAAACTGAAAAAGGAACAGAATGAAGTGGTTAGTGCCACTAACCAGTTGAAACTAACTGCTCCTGATGGCAAGAAACGTATGACAGATGTTGTTGATCAAAAGAGTGTTACCTTGCTTGCACAAGCGATTCCCAACAATCGTGCTACTGCCTTCCTCGACTGGTTTGTTTATAGCGACAATAGTATTGACGGGCAGAGCAAGAAGAAGGCTTATACTCTGATAGAGAGTGGAATACTTGACAGCATGGAACCTGGGACGGTAAAGGCTCTGCAACAGATACATGCCTACCTCTTTGGTGGGCTTTACGACTTTGCAGGTCGGATACGGACAAAGACGATTTGGAAGGATGGTACGCTGTTCTGTCGTGCGGAATTGCTGTCAAGGAATCTAAGGGCTATTGAGCAGATGCCAGAGAACACTTTCGAGGAGATTGTCAACAAGTATGTGGAGATGAACGTGGCTCACCCCTTCATGGAAGGTAATGGACGCTCTACACGCATCTGGCTTGATTTGATATTTAAGAAACGTTTGAAGAAGTGTGTGGATTGGAGCAAGATAGACAAGAAGGAATACCTTGAAGCGATGCGCAGAAGTGTGGCAGATGCCAATGCCATCAAGCATTTGCTCCAACAAGCCCTGACTGATCGTATTGATGACCGCGAACTGTTTATGAAGGGTATCGACTATTCTTATTATTATGAACAAGAAGATGGAGCGGAGGTTGTGGAAGACAAATAAAAAGACTCAAATTTCTGAAGTAGTTAAGTAGTCAGTAGTTAAGTGGTTAAGCCGATACTCAGGCTGGTGGAAAACGTCCGGATATAGGTAATGGCTTAACTCCAGAGCGTAGCGATAACTTCAGAAACTTGAATAATTAAATACAAATATAAAGAATTATGAGTAAAGTGCTTTTAGTGAATGCGGGTCCTCATAAGGAGGGCAACACGATGGCTGCATTGAGTGAGGTGGCCAAGCAGTTGGAAAAGAATGGGGTGGATGCTGAGATTGTGCAGGTGGGTGTGAAGCCTGTGCGCAGTTGCATCGCTTGTGGACAATGTCGTGCGAAGAGTTTGGGACGTTGTGCTTTCGATGATGATGTGTGCAATCGCATTGTGGAGAAGATGGCGACGTGTGATGGCTTCATCATTGGTTCACCTGTGTATTATGGACAACCAACGGGTGCAGCCTTATCGTTGGTGCAGCGTCTGTTCTTCTCGGCAGGTCCGTTGTTTGTGAATAAACCCGCTGCAGCCATTGCCGTGTGTCGTCGTGGTGGTGCTACGGCAGCTTTCCAGACGATGAACATGCCCTTCATGATGATGAACATGCCTGTGGTGACATCGCAGTATTGGAACATCGCTTATGGGCGTGATCCTGGCGAGGCAGCACAGGATGCAGAAGGCATGCAAACCATGCGCACCTTGGCAGATAATATGGCTTTCCTGTTGAGGAAACTCCATGCCGAGGGTGCTCCTCAGTATCCTGAAAGGGAAGCGTGGAACCCGATGAATTTCATCAGGTAGGAAAAGATGCAGACGCCCCTCAACCCTCCATGATTTGTGAGGGTGAAAAGCCAAAAATCCTTCCAAATAAGTGAAAAGCCTTGAAGTCCAAACGACTTTAGGGCTTTTTCTTTTGCCACACGGTGAAAAAGTAGTAACTTTGTACCCGATTTTTGAGGTGTGCGCGATGGCATGGTGCGTAACATGTCACGCGGATGTTGTATGTCTGCCTACGTGCCAAGAGCCTGCATGCTTCGTTTTAGTAACAATTTTAACTTGTATTTTTCATCGTGAAAGTATTAAAGTTTGGCGGAACATCCGTAGGTTCCGTGGAGAGTATTCTCAATTTGAAGAATATTGTGGAAGGACAACAGGAACCTGTTGTTGTGGTGGTGTCAGCATTGGGTGGCATCACTGACAAGTTGATTAACACATCGAAACTTGCTGTGGCAGGTGATGCCACATATCTGACATCATACGAGGAAATGGTGGAACGTCACCATCAGATGATTGATGCCATCATCACAGACACAAAGAAGAAGGACACTTTGCTGGCTACAGTGGATGATTTGTTGGGACAGTTGAAGAGCATCTATCAGGGTGTGTTCCTGATTGGCGATTTGAGCGAGAAGACGAGCAATGTGATTGTTTCGTATGGAGAGCGCATCAGCAGCAATATTGTGGCTGCGCTGATTGAGGGTGCAAAGTGGTATAACTCATTGGAATTTATCAAGACCAAACATAAGCAGGGAAGGAATTTGTTCAGCAATTCTGTGAGCAATCCCTTGATTTTGGATGTGTTCAAGAGTTTCAGGAATGGCACTGCTGACCACAAGGTGTGTGTGGCAGGTGGCTTCATCTCTACCGACAGTGTGACGGGCGAGGTGACGAATCTTGGACGTGGTGGTTCGGACTATACGGCTGCCATCCTTGCTGCGGCGTTGGATGCGAAGGTGCTGGAGATATGGACGGATGTGTCGGGCTTTATGACGGCAGACCCTCGTGTCATCAACACGGCATATCCGATTGAGCGTCTGTCCTATGTGGAGGCTACGGAGTTGTGCAACTTCGGTGCGAAGGTGGTGTATCCTCCCACGATTTACCCTGTGTGCATCAAGAATATCCCCATTTGGGTCAAGAACACGTTCCGTCCTGAGGATAAGGGCACCATCATCACGAATGTGGTGGAGGAGGATGAGGGACGTGCCATCAAGGGCATCTCGTCCATCAACAACACGAGCCTCATTACGGTGAGCGGTCTGTCGATGGTGGGTGTGATTGGTGTGAACCGTCGCATCTTCACCACGTTGGCAGAGAATGGCATCAGCGTGTTCATGGTGAGTCAGGCAAGTTCAGAGAACAGCACGTCCATCGGTGTGACAGATGACGATGCAGACCGTGCCTGCGAAGTGCTGAACAAGGAGTTTGCCAAGGAGATAGAGATGGGCGCGATGTACAAGATGAAGCTGGAGCGCGACTTGGCTACTGTTGCCATTGTGGGTGAGAACATGAAGCATACGCCTGGCATTGCAGGTAAACTCTTCGGTACGTTGGGAAGGAATGGTATCAGCGTGATTGCTTGTGCACAAGGTGCGAGCGAGACGAACATTTCGTTTGTGGTGGAGCGGAAGAGCCTCAGGAAGAGCCTGAACGTGATTCATGACTCGTTCTTCCTGTCGGAGTATCAGGTGCTGAACGTGTTCCTGTGTGGTGTAGGCACGGTGGGTGGCAGTTTGCTGGAACAGATTGCCGGTCAGCGTCAGAAGCTGATGAAGGAGCGCAATCTGCAAATCAATGTGGTGGGCATTGCGAGTGGTCACAATGCCATGTTTGACAGGAACGGCATAGACCTTTCTGAGTTAGGAGTTAGGAGTGAGGAGTTAGGAGTTGCTCAGCGAGTGCGTGAATACCTGAAGACTGCACCAGCCAGCAATTTGGAGCGTCTGAAGGAAGAGGTGATTGGCATGAACATCTTCAACAGCGTGTTTGTGGATTGTACGGCAAGTGCTGATGTGGCAGGGCTGTATGAAGCCTTCCTGAGCAACAACATCTCGGTGGTGGCTGCCAACAAGGTGGCTGCATCGAGCGACTACGATAATTATGCAAGACTGAAGGCGACGGCACGCAAGCGTGGTGTGAAGTATCTCTTCGAGACGAATGTAGGTGCTGGTCTGCCTATCATCAATACCATCAACGACCTCATCAATTCGGGTGACAAGATTCTGAAGTTGGAAGCAGTGCTGAGTGGTACGCTGAACTTCATCTTCAACACGATTTCTGCCGATGTGCCCTTCAGCGAGACGGTGCGCCGTGCGAAGGAGGAGGGTTATGCAGAGCCTGACCCACGTATTGACCTGAGCGGTAAGGATGTGATTCGCAAGTTGGTCATCCTTTCTCGTGAAGCAGGTTACAAGATGAATCAGGAGGATGTGGAGAAGCATCTGTTCATTCCACAGTCGTTCTTTGAAGGCTCGTTGGAGGACTTCTGGAAGAATCTGCCCTCGCTGGATGCGCAGTTCGAGAAAGAGCGTCAGGAAGTGGAGGCTGCTCATCAGCATTGGCGTTTTGTGGCAAAGCTGGAGAACGGCAAGGGTTCTGTTGCGCTGGAAAGAGTGGGGGAACGCCATCCGTTCTACGACCTCGAAGGTTCCAACAACATCATTCTCATCACTACCGAACGTTACAATCAGTACCCGATGCTCATTCAGGGATATGGTGCAGGTGCCTCTGTGACTGCCGCTGGTGTGTTCGCGGATATTATGAGTATCGCGAATATATAAAAGCTATAGGAGTTAAGGAGTTAAGAATATGAAGCATATCATCATATTGGGCGACGGAATGGCTGACTGGCCTGTGGAGTCGCTGGGAAATAAGACGTTGCTGCAATATGCCAACATTCCCTATATGGATAAGTTGGCAAAAATGGGACGTTGCGGCATGCTGAAGACGGTGCAGGATGGTTTTCATCCTGGCAGCGAGGTGGCGAACAGCAGCATTCTCGGTTATGACCAGAATGAGGTGTATGAGGGCCGTGGCCCATTGGAGGCCGCCAGCATCGGTGTGGACTTGGCTCCCGACGATATGGCGATTCGTTGCAACATCATCACGTTGGAGGACGGAAACATCGTCACACACAATGGTGGCAACCTCCAAACGGAGGATGGCGCAGTGCTGATTGACTACCTCAACGAGCATCTTGCCAATGATAGGGTGCGGTTCTATTGTGGTGTGCAGTATCGTCATTTGTTGGTTATTAAAGGTGGTAACAAGCATGTGGTGTGCCAACCGCCACACGACCATCCCGGCGAACCTTGGCGTCCGCTGCTTGTGACAGCTCAGGCTGATGCACCCAAAGACAACGAGATGACTGCTCAGGAAACGGCAGACTTGCTCAATGACCTGATACTTCGTTCGCAGGAGCTGCTTGCCAAGCATCCCTACAATGTGGAGAAGGCAAAGCGTGGTGAACGTCAGGCAAACAGTATCTGGCCATGGGCAGGAGGGTACCGCCCCCACATGGTGCCACTTACAGAGACTTTCCCGCAAATCAAGCGAGGTGCGGTGATTACTGCTGTTGATTTGATTCGTGGCATAGGCACTTTGGCTGGCTTGAGGGTGATTGATGTGCCAGGTGCTACTGGATTGGCAGACACAAACTATGAGGGTAAGGCTCAGGCAGCTATCGAGGCACTGCAGACAGACGATTTCGTCTATGTGCATGTGGAGGCTTCGGATGAGGCTGGACATGACGGTGATTTGGAACTGAAACTGAAGACTATCGAATATCTGGATAGCCGCATTGTGAAGCCTATTTATGAGGCGGTGAAGAATGAGAATGTTGCTATCGCTGTGTTGCCTGACCATCCAACCCCTGTGGCACATCGCACTCATACGAACGAACCCATCCCCTTCCTCATTTATGCCCCGGGCATGGAGGCAGACAAGGTGGAGACGTTTGACGAGGTGGCATGCAAGCAAGGTAGTTATGGACAGTTGGAAAAGGACGGATTCATCAAGGCTTTGATGTCTGTCGAATAAGTTTGAATGATTAATCGTAAAGAAATAAAATGCAATTTTACAGTACAAACGGACAAGCACCTATCGCTACATTGGAAAAGGCGGTGGTGAAAGGACTCGCAGAGGACAAAGGACTTTATATGCCAGAGCGCATCAAGCCCCTACCTAAAGAGTTTTTTGACAATATAGAGAACCTTTCTTTTCAGGAAATCGCATACAAGGTGGCAGATGCCTTCTTCGGAGAGGATGTGCCTGCTGAGGACTTGAAACGTATCGTTTATGACACGTTGGCATTTGATTGCCCTTGTGTGAAAGTGACGGACACTATCTATTCTCTGGAGCTTTTTCATGGCCCAACATTGGCATTCAAGGATGTGGGTGCAAGGTTCATGGCTCGATTGCTGCAGTACTTCCTCAAGAAAGAGGGAGCAGGACAGGTGAACGTGCTGGTGGCAACATCAGGTGACACGGGCAGCGCAGTGGCAAACGGTTTCCTCGGTGTGGATGGCATCCATGTGTATGTGCTCTATCCGAAAGGGAAAGTAAGTCCTATTCAGGAATGCCAGTTCACGACGCTGGGACAGAACATCACGGCAGTGGAAGTGGATGGCGTGTTTGACGATTGCCAAGCTCTGGTGAAGAATGCCTTTATCGACAAGGAACTGAATGAGCACATGCAGTTGACATCAGCTAACTCCATCAATGTTGCACGTTTCCTTCCTCAGGCATTCTACTACTTCTATGCGTATGCTCAGATGAAGAAGAAGGGATTGGCCAACCAATTCGTGGTTTGTGTGCCTTCTGGTAATTTTGGTAATATTTGTTCGGCACTCTTTGGCAAGAGGATGGGACTGCCCGTGAAGCGTTTCATTGCAGCCAACAATGCCAATGATGTGTTCTTCAAGTATCTGCAGACAGGAAAGTATGAGCCGAAAGCATCGGTGCAGACCATTGCCAATGCGATGGATGTGGGTGACCCCAGCAATTTTGCCCGTGTGTATGAACTCTATGGCAAAAACCACAACGCCATCTGTGCTGACATCAGTGGCGCAACTTACACAGACGAACAGATTGCCGAGACCATCAAGGAGGTGAAGGCTGAGACGGGTTATGTATGTGATCCACATGGTGCTTGTGGCTACCGCGCTTTGAAGGAAGGACTGAAAGAAGGTGAGGTGGGTGTTTTCTTGGAGACTGCACATCCTGCCAAGTTTAAGGATACAGTTGACCGCATTCTCGGTGGTGACATAGAGATACCTGCCAAACTGCAAGCCTTTATGAAGGGTACGAAACAGAGCGTTCCGATGTCGAAGGATTTTGCCGATTTCAAGCAGTTCCTGATGGCAGAGTGATGACGCTGGAAGAGGCGTTGTACAGATAGCATTCATTATCGTATTCATAAATTCCAAAGAAAATGAAAACCATCAAGCAGAAAAAACGCACCAATCTGACTCGTTTCTTCATGAAGGCGATTTTGGTGGTCGTATCGACGGCATTGATTGTCTATTTCATGCCTCGTGGTGATGAATTTGGCTATAAGTATGAGCTGAACAGACCTTGGAATTATGGCTTGCTGATAGCCAACACGAAGTTTCCAATCCTGAAGAATGACTCGTTGATTCATCAGGAGAAGGAAACTACCATGCGTGATTTCCAACCTTATTACAACTACAACAAGGTTGTGAGGGATACGATGATGAACAGGTTGTATAATGAGGCAGCGATGGAGTGGCAGGGAGAGAACTCCACCGTCTATGTACACCATATCGCTGCATTGTTGGACACGATATATAAGCGCGGTGTGCTGTCGGGAGAGGATTATGCACGGATGAAAGATGATGAGCATCACAAGAGCATTCGCATTGTGAAGGACAACGAGGCAGAGTCGGTTCCGCTGAGCCGCGTGTTCTCTCTTCGTTCTGCTTATGATTATATCATCACGGAGGACGCCTCTCAGTATTCCAGCTTGGTGCTTCGTCAATTTAATATCAATGAACTTATCCAGCAGAACCTGACGTATGACAAACTGAAGTCGGAGACGGAGTTGGATGAGAATTTGCAGAACATTTCCAGTTATAATGGTTTTGTGCAGGCAGGTCAGAAGATTGTTGACCGCGGTGAGACTGTGACGGATGAGGTGTATGACATTCTGCGCTCTTATGAGAAGGATTATGAACGTCGTAACACCATCGAAACGAAGATACCTTATAGGTCGATAGGACAAACCATCTTTGTGTTGGTGATTTTTGTGTCGCTGATTACGTATTTGTCCTTGTTCCGTGTTGACTATTTCGAGAATGTGAGAAATGTGACGTTGCTCTTTGCCTTGCCCGTGTTTTTCTGTGTCGTCGCTTCGCTGATGGTGTCGCATAAGATTCTGAATGTGTTCATGCTGCCGTGCTGTTTGGTGCCGATTGTGATCCGTGTGTTTATGGATTCACGTACTGCCTTCATGTTCCACTGCGGCATGGTGCTCATCATCTCCATGATGTTGACCAACAATTATGAATTTATCATTGTGCAGTTGGTGGCTGGTATGGTGGCGATACAGACGCTGCGTGAGCTGTCACAGCGTTCACAGATTGTGCGTACGGCGTTCATCCTCTTCTTGGTGTATGTGATATTCTATACGGGTTATTCTCTCCATCATGAGAATGACATCAAGATGGATACATGGATGTATGTATGTTTCACTGTTAATTGTGTGTTGTTGCTCTTCACTTATCCGCTCCTTTGGATGTTGGAGAAGATGTTTGGCTTCACCAGCGATGTGACACTTGTAGAACTCAGTAATGTGCACAATCCGCTCTTGCAACGTATGACGGAGGTGGCTCCTGGTACGTTCCAGCACTCCATGCAGGTGGCGAATCTGAGTGCCGAGGTGGCGAATAAGATAGGCGGTAAGGCGCAGTTGGTGCGTACAGGTGCCCTTTACCATGATATAGGCAAGATGGAACGTCCCGCTTTCTTTACGGAGAACCAGAATGGTGTTTCACCTCATAAGCATCTTACTCCATTGAAGAGTGCAGAAGTTATTATCGCCCATGTGAAGAATGGCGTGGCGCTTGCTGACAAGAATCATATTCCAGATTCCATTAAACGCTTTATCACCACCCATCATGGACTAGGAAAGGCTAAGTATTTCTATATCACTTATAAAAATGAGCACCCGGATGAGAAGATTGATGAGAAAGTATTCTCCTATCCAGGTCCCAACCCGAGCACGAAGGAGGAGGCAATCCTGATGATGTGCGATGCAGTTGAGGCTGCTTCCCGCTCTTTGCCAGAATATACGGAAGACAGCATCAATCAGTTGGTGGATAAAATCATAGATAATCAGGTGGCAGAAGGTTTCTTCAGCGAATGTTCCATCACATTCAAAGACATTGCCACAGCAAAGATGGTGTTGAAAGATAAGTTGAAGACGATATATCATACCCGTATTTCTTATCCAGAATTGGGAGAGGATTATGAAAACAGAGAAGAAAAATAAGGTTTGGCAGACATTCTTTTTGGTGCTCGTCGTCGTTGCAGTGCTGATAGGGCTTTTCTATCTGCCCCGCATGAATCTATTCGGTAACGATTTGCGCCGTGTGAACATCTTGAGTGATGTTCAGCACCGTGACAAGGACGGCAATATCGTAGCTGAAGTGGTGGCAGATTCCTTGGACGGTTATGTAGAGAAGGGCGTTGATTCAGCAGCCATCCGCGTGAAGCAGCTTGCTTATGTGGATACGGTGCCGAAAGGCATGGTGGCAATAGAAGACTTTGCTGCTGATGGCTTGCACCGTGAGATGGATAAGTTCTATGCTGCTTTGGGTGAGGCACACAATCGCCCCGTTCGTGTGGCATATTTCGGCGATTCCTACATAGAAGGAGATATCCTTACGATGGATTTGCGTGGTTTGCTGCAACAGAAGTTTGGTGGCAAAGGTGTTGGTTTCGTGGAGATTGCGTGCGTGTCCTCTGATTTCCGTCGTTCTGTGACTTCCCGTCGCAGCAACTGGAGTCGTTATCATGCCAATGAGAGAGGACGCGGCTTTAAAGCCAGCCTGCAGAGTATGGCTGGCAGCTACTTCATCCCTTCAGGTACGGCTACCTACGAATTGCGCTGTCAGACGAATGTGTATGGTAATCTTTTAGGAGAAGTGGATGAGGCTACTGTTTTCTTCACGCCCGGCAGTGGACTCAACATTGATTATTCTTTCAATGGTGGCGAAAGTCAGACACTCTTTTCCAATGGTACGGCAAGTGCTCCCCAGACATACGACGAGATGGTTGAGGTGATGGACTCTGACTCTACCGTCAGTTATAAGACTGTCACACGCACTGTCGAGACGGCTCAGCAAGGAGCGGGTAATGTGGTGGCAAAGAGTGTGAGTGGAAATATCAACCGCTTCAACATGAAAGTGACGGGAGGACATGGTTCACGCTTCTATGGTGTGGCACTGGATGGCCATCATGGAATTGCTGTGGACAATTTCAGCTTGCGAGGCAGTGGAGGCCAGCATCTTGGAGGTATTCCTGCTGAAACCCTCCGCAGTTTTGCCTCTGTCCGTCCCTATGACTTGATTATCCTTCATTATGGTCTCAATGTGGCGAATGAGAAGCAGAAAGATTATGGTGGCTACACAGGTCAGCTCGGTAAGGTCATCGATATGATGAAGCAAGCCTATCCACATGCCAGCATCCTTGTGGTCAGCATGGGTGACCGTGACAAACGCGGTCCTGACGGACAGATGCACACGATGGGTGGTGTGAAGGAGATGGTGTCCTATGAGCGAAAGATGGCAAGTGACCACCATGTGGCATTCTGGAACCTTTATGAAGCCATGGGTGGTGATGGAAGTCTGGCGAAAATGACTGAAAAGAAACAGGCAAACCTTGACTATACGCACATCAATTTTGCAGGAGGGCGCCATTTGGCGGAACTCATGTTCGATGTGTTGATGAATGGTAAGAGTAATTACGATAATCGTGTACGGTAAGTTTAGACATATCATCGGGTGGGTGCTTTGGACACTGCTCTTCGTCTCATTTGGTGGAGACGAAGCCCATGCTCAGTCTCTTACCACACCGTTCCCGTCCACTTTCCGTAACACCCGCACCAACGAGCTTATTGACGGTGCTGCCTTGGCACCAATGTTCAAGAAGATACATCAGCATAAAACTGTCAAGGTGATGCAGATAGGTGACTCGCACGTGAAGGGAAACATCCTTCCTCGTACGTTAGGAAGCACATTGGAGAAGTATTTCCCTCAGATGGAATTCACTTACTATGGCATGAATGGTGCATGGGCACGCAGGTTCTATGAGCAGGATATGATAAACCGTGTGGCGGCAGAACGTCCTGATTTGGTCATTGTGTCTTTTGGCACCAACGAGGCACACGGCAACACGATTGATGAGCGTGTACATGCTGAGACGATGAAGACCCTCACCGACCGCATCAACGAGAGATGTCCGGGTGTGTGTTTCCTGTTCACCACACCACCAGGCAGTTATATCTCCCAGCGTACGGGCAGTTACACTACAGGTGTGGGGCGTCGTCGCCGTACACACTATAACACTACAAAAGTGCCCAACATGAATACTGCCAATGTGGCGCGCAGCATTGTCAACTTCTGTCGCAGTCACCATATGGCGGTTTGGGACATCTTCACCATTGCAGGAGGTTCGTCTTCTGCCTTCACCAACTGGCGCAATGCTGGATTGATGAACACTGATTGTATTCACTACCTTGCTGCAGGTTACACTTTGCAGGGCAAACTGCTCGGTGAGGCCATCTACAAGGCTTATCTGGGCACAGCTGTCTCTGGTAGCCAGACGCGCATGATGCACGGCTCTACCCCCAAGGAACAAAAACCTTACAAAACGGTAAAAGGATTTTAGGAAAAAATGTTTGACATTGATTTTTCACGTCTTATAGAACAATTGCTCTATCAGCCCGACTCTCCGATGATATTCTCGTCGGGCATCTTCTTGTTCTTGTTTCTTGCCTTCACGCTTATCTATAATCTGCTGGGCAAGGCAGATACCCTGCGCATTCTTTTTGTCACCCTCTTTTCCTACTACTTCTATTACAAGTCCAGCGGTCTCTTTTTCTGGCTTCTGGCATTGGTCACCATTTCAGATTACTTCATCGCAAAGGCGATAGGAGAATTAGGAATGAGGAATGAGGAACCTTTAGCTCGGCGTAGCCAATTAGGAATTGATACTCCCTCAACTGCAGAACATTCCATTCCTCATTCCTCATTCCTCATTCCTCATTTTAAAAAGACCCTTGTTGCTCTTTCCTTGGTGCTTGATCTTGGATTGCTCGTGTTTTTCAAATACACCAATTTCCTTGGAGAAACAATTTGCACCTTGTTGACGAATTGGGGCATCCAGATACCCTCTGCCATCAGTGGTTCCTATCTCTTAGGTGTGACGTGGCAGCCACGCGACATCTTTCTGCCTGTCGGCATCTCTTTCTTTACGTTCCAATCGCTGAGTTACACCATCGATGTGTATAGAGGCAACATCAAACCCCTCAACCGTTTGCTTGACTATGCATTCTACGTGAGTTTCTTCCCCCAGTTGGTGGCGGGTCCTATTGTGCGTGCCCGTGATTTTATCCCGCAGATTCGCCGTCCACTTTTCGTCTCCGACCAAATGCTCGGAACGGGCATTTTCCTGATTATTGCCGGACTCTTCAAGAAAGCCGTCATCAGCGATTATATCTCCATCAACTTTGTGGAACGTATATTTGACCAGCCAGACCTCTACAGCGGACTCGAAAACCTCCTCGCCGTCTATGGCTACACACTCCAGATTTACTGCGACTTCTCTGGTTACTCTGACATGGCAATAGGTATTGCCCTCTTGCTTGGATTCCAATTCCCTAAGAACTTCGACAGCCCATACAAGTCAGCCTCCATCACTGAGTTTTGGCGTCGTTGGCATATCAGTCTTTCCTCATGGCTCAAAGACTATCTTTATATCTCTCTTGGGGGTAATAGGCACGGTAAAATCCGTCAATATTTCAACTTGCTGATGACGATGCTCTTGGGTGGTCTTTGGCATGGCGCTTCCCTCAACTTTATCTTGTGGGGTGGCATTCACGGTGTGCTCCTATGTCTTGACAAGATGTGGCATTCCGTCTGCAAGGTGCTCAGCCCGTTGACCTATTTGCCGAGCAAGCACAATCCCAATCCGACCAAGAACTGGTTTGTGGTACTAGTGGGTGGAATTATCACCTTCCACCTTGTAGCTGCCTGTTGGGTGCTATTCCGTGCCTCCTCATTTGGCATTGCTGAACAAGTGTTCCACCAGATATTCTATAAGTTCGAACCACAGATTTTCCTTCAGTGGTGTACTTCCTACAAGGCAGTCGCTCTTCTTATGTTGGTGGGTTATGTGCTCCACTTCATGCCAGAGTCCCTCTCTGTCAAAGCAAAAGATTTTGTGACTCGTTGCCCGCTGGTGGTTAAGGCACTCCTCATTGTCATTCTCGTTTGGATTGTCATTCAAATCAAATCCAGCGATGTGCAGCCTTTCATTTATTTCCAGTTCTAAGAGAGAATGAAGGGTTTTGCCGTGAAGAACGAATCTAATGTACCCCTGCGCAACATCGCTGAGGGGTTACGCGATGGCACTCCCATCGCCCTCGGCTATTTTGCCGTAGCCTTTTCTTTGGGCATCATCGCCAAGAAGGCAGGACTTACCGCCCCTTTAGGCTTCTTCAGCAGTTTCTTCACCCGCGCCTCCGCAGGAGAGTATGGCGTTTACACCCTTGTGGCTATCCATGCCACCTACGTGGAACTCATCGCCATGTGTCTTGTCACCAACCTTCGGTATATGCTCATGAGTGCAGCCCTCTCGCAGAAGCTCGCACCTGCCACCTCATGGCTTCATCGTTTGCTCATGGCATGCTGTATCACCGACGAAATCTTTGGCATATCTGTCAATCACGAAGGTTACACACCTCCTGCCTACACCTATTCGGCTGCTCTCATCTCCTCCTTGTTTTGGGCATCTGGCTGCGCTATCGGTATTGTGGCAGGTGGAATGCTGCCCACCCACATCGTTTCAGCCCTCAGTGTGGCTCTCTATGGCATGTTCCTTGCCATCATCGTGCCCCCAGCACGTGCCGACCGCAATGTGCTCTATGCCCTCATTGCCAGCTTTCTCCTGAGTGGCATTTGCGCTGTCGCTCCTGTTGTCAGTCAATGGAGCAGTGGCACACGCACCATCCTGCTCACCATTCTTATTTCATCTGTCGTGGCATGGCTTCGACCTATCAAAAAACGCGAATCAAATGGAACAGAATAGCCCCATTCTTTATATCCTATTGGCGATTCTGGTCACGAACCTGATTCGTGTCCTGCCCATGCTGCTCATCAAAGGTCCAATCCGCAACACCTTCCTGCGCAGTTTCCTCTATTACGTGCCCTACGTCACTCTTGCCGTGATGACCTTCCCTGCCATCATTGAGACCACCCTCACCCCTCTTGCAGGAGTCATCGCCCTTGTGGTCGGTCTCATTGCCGCATGGTATGGTTTAGGACTCTTTCCAGTCGCCCTCATCTGCTGCATCATCGTCTATCTCATCGACACCCTCCTGCCGATGCTCTGACTCCCTCTTATTTGTCATCCAGTTCCGGCTGGTACTCGTACCCGTTCTCCGCAATCGCCTGCTGTAAGGGTTGGTGCGGATAGAATCGCAGTTTCACCCCCTTGATGCTGATTTCTGGGGTGTCCAGTTCATCCGCCGTGGCGGCAGATTCCGAACTGATGACTGGCTTGAGCGTGCCGATACCGTCAATGCGAACTGAACGCCCGATTTTCAGATAATGCGCAATGCGATCCATCAGCGCGGCGACCACACCCGTCGTCTTGCTGGGATGCTCACCACACGATTCGGCACACTCCTTCACCACGTCTTTGAACGCGATGAGCGGCAGGGCGGGTGACTGATACACCCACGCTTCGTGCAGCCCGTCAGGCCGCACGATTTTCTTTTTTGCTTTCCTTACGATTAACATGTCTTTCCTTTCTTTAAGTACCTCAAAAGGGGTAAGACTCTCATCTATACCACACGTGAGACTCTGACCTATACCATAGGTGAGACTCTCACCCCTTTTGAGGTACAAAGATAGGCATTCGGCAGGACATTCGCAAACCTAAAGAGAGGAAACGTCACTTCCTTTTCACTCTTTCTCCTTTTTTCTTTACCTCAGTATCAAAATAGTCCCTTTTCAACGCCATTCATCCCCCTTTTTTACAAAAACTCCTCCCAACCTTTTTGGCTTTTCTTTTTTTTCCGTACTTTTGCCTTCGCAAGCTTTCGGCATCCCATGCCGTTCGTTCGCAGACATTGTGGGTATATTGAATCAACGTATTCAATTCTGAAGGTTCTGTATTCAAAAATAGTCCGACCAGACAAATCACTGAATCTGAGGAACGGGATACGCTCATGTTTGGGCGTACCCTTTCTCTTCATTTCAGTGAGAAGGTTAAATCTTTGGTCGGACACTACCTGAGTACAGGAATGAAACACGGAAAGCGGTACGCTTTCCTTATGCCCAATTATATGAATAATTAGATTTCAAAAGCGTCCGACCAACTATGCATGAGAATCTAAAAAGAGAGGATGGTTCCCCTAAGTCAAGGCGTTCTGGCACGAAACGTCTTAATGTATGTGCCATATTGGCACTTTGCAAAGAAAAACTTCTATTTCCTTTCCAACAGGATTGGTTCTATTTCTTATTGTTGTGGGTGCTCATTGCTCTCCCCAATTGCTATTCACAATTGGGACATCCTACTTATGCAATTTATCTCGCCATGATGTATTACATCATTACCTATATCATCGTGGTGGTGCTCAATCTATTTCAGAAAATAGCAAGGGTGTTGAAGCCTATAGTATTCATCCTGACAACATTACTCTCCATATTGAATCTCTATTGCTATCATGTATATGGATGTCTACTTTCTAATGATTTCATTCAAATCGTGGCAGCCACTAATCCAGATGAGGCGAAAGAATACTTTGATACATTCATCTCATGGGAACAAGTTGCCTTGTTCTTTTCTATCATTGTCCTCAGTATCGTCATTGCTATTCTACTTCCCAAAATACAAAAGGTGAGTTGGGGAAAATTATGGATAGTTGCAGGTGGAATGTTGTTGATTTCTATCTGTGCCATATGGCGTAACTCCGGCATCATCCAAGAAGAATTTGTGGACAAAGAGCGTTGGACTTTTAACTTTGAAGAAGTTGTGGATTTGAAGAATCACCCAACTCACCCTCAAATTGAAGAGTGTGATAGCATTCACCCTTCACGGATTATCATTATATTGGGTGAATCATTTTCACTGAACCATAGTTCCTTGTATGGATATAAAAGAAATACGAATCCGCTTTTGAAAAAGCAAGTGGAAGACGGGAATCTGTTCGTCTATAAGCAGGTAACGAGTCCCTGCTCTCACACTACCGCGGCTTTCAAATATTTGTTGAACACATATCAAATAGGTCATGAAGATGGGTTTCCGTGGTATGAACATACCAATATCATTGAAGTGATGAAAATTGCCGGGTATTATACAGCATGGATTTCCAACCAATCTGAAAAAGGTATGTTTGACAATCTCCCCAGTGGACATGCTCAGTTGTGCGATGAGAAATTTTTCTTAGAGAATGAAAAGAAATCCGATAGGTGTGACGGAGGACTGATAGGAAAAGAATCTGCCAAGACTCGAGGAAAGAACGTCGTTTTCTATCATTTTATGGGACAGCACGAGAAGTTTGAAGAGCGCTATCCGCATGATTACGAGCAGTTCAACGGAAAAGACTATGAGGAGTGTCCTGAACATCAAAGAAAAATTTTGGCAGCCTACGACAATGCTACCCTTTACAACGATTTCGTCGTCAACTCCATCATGGACAGATACAAGGAGCAAGATGCTGTTGTATTCTACTTCTCCGATCATGGATTAGACCTTTTTGATACCGACCCCAACTATTTTGGACATGCAAAAGCAACGGAGGAATCGCAAGCACAAGGCAAGAAAATACCATTCATGATCTATGTTTCCCCTGTTTTCCAAGAACTCCATCCTGACAAAATAGAGAAGATGAAGTCTGCCATGAACAAACTATTCTGTACTGACAAATTCATTTATGCCGTTATGGATGTCGCTGGTTATCGGTTTGTGAACAATAATGACGTGGAGAAATATTCTATATTTCAGTAAACGTTTTTTTAGCTATTCTGGAGGAAACAGAAATTAATGGTATATGATGATGAAACGAATGCATTTCCTGGGAGGATGTGCCTTCCATCAGAACTATTACATTATCCGTGCTGTCATCAACGTCAGCACCCAAACAGTGGACATCGTCAACAACCTCCCACACCTCACCTTTGACTGAACATACAAAAGATTTATTTGCCAAGAACAGGGTGGTTTTCAGTCTGTAACAGAGAAAAAACACGCCTTTTCACAACTTTGTGAATCACAAGTTTGTGAAAAAGTTTGTTTTTTCTTTTTGCCCCAACCAAATAATTATCCTGAAAGGATTGTCTTTATTGGATAAAATTCTCAAAGGAACAAAAAATGGGCTGACTTCCTCATCGGAGCCAGCCCTTTTATTATAATATGTGTGTATCTTATTCCTGCACGTGGTTTGGCAACTGCTCAACATCGAGTGCGTTGATGTAGTTGCTGTGCTTTGCCACTTCGCTCTCGGCATGATTTGTGGACTTTCTTTTGTAAATTATCCTTTTGAGATTATCTTTTTTGGATAAAAGTTTGTTGGATTGTGGGAAAAGCGGTATTTTTGTGGCGAAAATAACATTTAATGCTTGTGGTCATGATAGAAAACCCTTTCATCACCTACGGATATGAGTCGCCAGAATATTTCTGTGACCGTGAGGCTGAGGCGGAACAACTGATGTCTCTGCTTGTGAATGGCAATCATACAGCACTGATTTCTCCTCGTCGCATGGGAAAGACGGGGCTGATTCGCCATTGTTTTGCCAATCCTCGTTTGAGTGAGCATTACTACACGTTCTTGATTGACATCTATGCAACCAAGACGTTGCAGGACATGGTGTATCAGTTGGGGCACGGCATCGTGAGGCGGCTGAAACCTCGTGGACAGGCGGCTATTGACAAGTTTTTGCAAGTGGTCACATCGTTGCGTACAGGCATTTCTTTTGATGGACAGGGCAATGCCAGTTGGAATCTTGGCATTGGTGACATCAAATCTCCTGTTTTCACGCTGGAAGAGATTTTCAGTTATCTTCAGTCAGCGGAGAGGCCATGTATAGTGGCTATAGATGAGTTTCAGACCATCTCTCAATATCAGGAGAGCAATGTGGAGGCAATGCTCCGTACCTACGTTCAGCAGTGTCGTAATGCGGTCTTTGTCTTTTCGGGCTCACAACAAAGTATGATGAGTGAGATGTTTTCCTCTCCCGCTCGTCCTTTCTACCAGAGTGTGTCACTGATGTTTCTGAAACCAGTGCCGCTGGAAGCGTATGAGAATTTTGCTAAGAAGCACTTTCTGGACTATGGGAAAGAGATAGCAGATGGGGTGGTCGGCACGATATACGAACGTTTTGACGGTATCACATGGTACATCCAGAAGATGCTCAATCAATTGTTTGCCATTACTCCGAAAGGTTATACCGTCTCACTTGCTGACATTGATAAGGCTGAGAGTCAAATCGTCCATCAGAATGAGGAAGCCTATAAGGATATGCTTTTCCAACTCACAACTAAGCAGCGTGACCTCTTCATCGCTATCAGCAAGGAAGGGAAGGCAAGCCAAATCACTGGGTCTTCTTTCTTGAAACGTCATCACCTGCCTTCTGCCAGCAGTGTGCAGAAAGCGGCTTCTATCCTTCTGGCCAAGCAATTGCTGACTCACTATCAAGGAGTTTATGAACTTTATGATAAATTCATGGCGACTTGGTTGAGAAGAAGTTGATATGGACTTTGTTTTTTCCTTGGCATAAAAAGGGCTGACTTCCTCGTCGGAGCCAGCCCTTCATTATATAATATGTGTATGTCTTACTCTTGCACGTAGCTTGCCAACTGGTCAACGTCGAGGGCGTTGATGTAGTTGCTGTGCTTTGCCACTTCGCTCTCGGCGTAGTTCATGAAGACTACGAGAGACTTGCCGAAGAGTTCGGGAGCACGCTGGGTGTCCTGAAGAAGGAGGTGGCTCATGATGACGTAGGCAGTCATCTCGTAGAGCTTGCGGGCGCAGAGGTCGAGGAAGTCCTGATTGCCAGGGGCTTTTGCTGCCTCAATGGCTGCGGTCAACTTCTCGTTCATTGCCTTGATGCGCTCTGCATAAGCTGCATACTCAGCAGCAACGGGTTCTGCTTCGAAGTCCTTGATGACACCAGCATAGAAGCCAGAGGTGATGTAGCGGATGGCTGCAACCGTCTGGAGCTGTGTGGTACCCTCGTAGATGGACATGATGCGGGCATCGCGATAGACGCGCTGGCACTTGTACTCAAGCATGAAGCCTGAACCGCCGTGCACCTGGATGGAGTCGTATGCAGATTCGTTGGCGAACTCGGAGTTCATACCCTTGGCGAGTGGCGTGAAGGCATCAGCAAGCTTGCTGTACTTCTTGAACTCGTCGCGCTCCTCAGGAGTGAGCTTGCGCTCCTTGCTGATGTCGTCGAGGCACTTGTAGATATCGACATAGCGGGCAGTCATGTAAAGGAGTGAACGACCTGCGTCGAGCTTTGCCTTGATGCGGGCAATCATGTCGTAAACGGCTGGGAAGTGGATGATCTCCTTTCCGAACTGCTTGCGGTCGCGAGCGTAGTTGATGGCTTCTTCGTAAGCTGCCTGCTCTGCACCGACTGACTGGGAGGCGATGCCGAGACGGGCACCGTTCATCAGACCCATCACATACTTGATAAGACCGAGTTTCTCAGAGCCACAGAGTTCTGCCTTGGCGTTCTTGTAAACGAGCTCACAGGTTGGGCTTCCGTGGATACCGAGCTTGTTCTCGATGCGGCGCACGTTCACACCGCCGTTGCGCTTGTCGTAGATGAACATGGAAAGACCACGACCGTCGCGAGTGCCTTCCACAGAACGAGCCAGCACGAGGTGGATATCAGCGTCACCATTAGTGATGAAACGCTTCACACCGTTGAGGCGCCAGCAGTTCTCCTTCTCGTCGAAGGTGGCCTTGAGCATCACAGACTGGAGGTCGGAACCTGCATCTGGCTCTGTGAGGTCCATTGACATGGTTTCACCTGCACAAACACGGGGAATGTAACGCTTGCGCTGATCTTCGTCACCAAACTCATAGAGCGTCTCGATGCAATCCTGGAGTGACCAGATGTTTTCGAAGCCTGCATCACCCTCAGCGATGATTTCGTTGGCAGCGGTGTAAACCACGTTGGGCAGATTGAGGCCGCCGTAACGACGTGGCATGGTCATGCCGCAGAGACCAGCCTTGATTGTTGCATCGAGGTTCTCGTAGGTCTTAGAGGCATAGCGCACACGGCCGTTCTCGCAGTGAGGACCTTCAGCATCGACATCCTCAGAATTGGGGCCGATGATGTTGGCGTTGATGTCGCCTGTGATTTCGAGCAGGCTGTCATAGTTCTCCTGTGCATCCTCGTAGTTCTTGGGTGCATAGTCATACTGACCGTAGTCAGCATAGTTTCTCTCCTTCAACTCAACGATGCGTTTCATCAAAGGGTGTTCCATGTGGAATTTAATCTCAGGAACATCTGTATAGGAATTAGCCATAATTCTATTTTTTATTCTTAAAGTCTTTACAGGTATCGTAGAAGCGTATAGCAAAATATATTGCAAAAACTTCACTTAATAATCTATGCCACAACTCATGGTCTGTCTGGAGTGAACGGTACATTAAAAATATAACAGATGCAACATAGAGAATTAAAACCAAGACTTTTTTCTTCATATTACTTGGAGTTCTTCTTATAATACTTAATCAACTTTGGAACAACCTCTTCGATGGTTCCGTTGATAATGTAGTCGGCAATCTGGTTGATAGGAGCCTGTGGGTCGTTGTTGATGGAGATGATGATACCTGAGTCCTTCATGCCTGCCACGTGCTGGATAGCGCCAGAGATACCGCAGGCGATATACACCTTAGGACGTACAGTGGTACCTGTCTGACCAATCTGACGGTCGTGGTCAATCCAACCTGCATCAACAGCAGCACGGCTGGCACCCACTTCTGCGTGAAGCTCCTTAGCGAGTTCGAACAGGAGGTTGAATCCTTCAGGACCACCTACACCGTAACCACCTGCCACGATGATGGGAGCACCCTTGAGGTTGTGCTTTGCTTTCTCCACATGACGGTCGAGCACCTTCACCACATAGTCAGTGGTTGGAATATACTTGGCCACGTCGTGCTTCACCACTTCTGCCTTGTAGTTCTCGTCGAGGATTTCCTTCTTCATCACACCGTCACGAACGGTTGCCATCTGTGGGCGATGTTCGGGGTTGACGATGGTTGCGATGATGGAACCACCGAAAGCTGGACGAATCTGATAGAGCTGGTCTTCGTAATGCTTGTCGACCATATTGCCCTCAGCATCCTTCACCTTCATGTCGAATGAGCCAATCTCCAACTGTGTGCAGTCAGCTGTCAAACCAGAATGGAGTGCAGAAGACACACGAGGACCAAGGTCACGACCGATGACGGTAGCACCCAAAAGGCAAATCTGTGGCTTCTCTTCCTTGAAAAGGTTCACCACAGCAGAAGTGTGTGGGAGAGAAGTGTATGGGAAAAGACCTTCAGCGTCGAAGATGTGTACGCGGTCAACACCGTAAGGAATCACTTGTTTTTCAACGCCATCGAGGTTGTAGCCTACGAGGACAGCCTCCAACTGTACACCAAGCTGGTTGGCGAGTTTGCGACCTTTGGTGCAAAGCTCCAAACTTACGTCAGCAACCTTGTTGCCTTCAAGTTCACAATATACAAATACGTTGTTCATATTTATCCGATGGTGTTGCTTTCCATGAGTTCAACAATCAGGCTCTCTACATCTGCATCAGAAGATGTGAGTGTCTTGTTTTCTTTCGCTTTGAAGACAATGCTCTTCACCGCCTTCACGTTGGTGGGAGAACCTGCCTTACCAATCTGTGCTGGGTCAGCCTCGATGTCCGCAGCACCCCAAGTGGTGAACTCGCGGTTCTTGTTTGCCCAAACACGCTTCACGTTGCGCACACGGCAAGGAGCAGCGCTTCCGTTCACAGTTACAACGATGGGAAGAGGACCTTCCACTGTTTCGACACCACCGTCGATGTGGCGCTTAGCCACAATCTTCTTGGCAGCCTTGTCGAGAGAGATAATCTCTTCGGTGTAAGTGATCTGGGTGAGACCCAACTTCTCAGCCACCTGTGGACCTACCTGTGCAGTGTCACCATCGATGGCCTGACGACCGCAAAGAATAATGTCGTAGTCGCCCACCTTCTTGATGGCCTGAGCCAGTGTGTAGGAAGTGGCAAGGGTGTCAGCACCGCCAAGAGGACGGTCAGAAATCAGGATGCCCTCATCTGCACCACGGTAGATACCTTCCTTCAGCACCTCTGCAGCCTTGGGAAGACCCATGGTGAGCATGGTGATGGTGGAACCAGGGTTAGCGTCCTTCAGGCGCAGAGCCTGTTCAAGGGCGTTCAAGTCCTCGGGGTTGAACACGGCTGGCAATGCAGCACGGTTCACTGTACCCTCTGGAGTCATCGCATCAGGACCGACGTTGCGTGTGTCTGGCACCTGCTTAGCGAGTACAATGATTTTCAAACTCATAAGTTAATGTATTGATTGTTTTTGGAATTGATTTTTCCGCTATTGGTTAGTCTTGTTCAAACAAGGCAAAATATTAGCAAATGCAAAGGTACGACATTTTTTCCTTTCCACAATAAATTAAAGCATTTTTAATGCTCAAAAGAACGAAAAGAGTGCAAAAACGGGGAAGTGCTCGCATTAAAGCGGGTCCACGTCGTAGTAGATATTGAGGTTTTTGGCGATTGGCATCGCGAGCATCTGCTGCTGGATAGCCAGTAGATGTTGCCGTACGTTGTCGGTATTAGCGTGTGATTCAATCTTGAGCATCATCTTGCGGATATACAGCGAGTGGATGCGTGCTACAGGAGGACGGTCAGGACCGAGCACCCTTTCTCCGAAAACAGCACGCAGACGTGTTGCCATCTCGTCAGCCAGATGGTCTAACAGCTTGTCGTCCTTGTGACGCAGAAAAACGTAGATGAGGCGACGAAATGGGGGATAGTGAAACATTTGGCGCTCAGTCATTTGTGTGTAAAACATCTGCCAATAGTCGGCTTGGGTGATTTGGCGAATGATGTCGCTGTCGGCTGAGCGTGTTTGAAGAATGACATGTCCTGCAGTGTTGTTGCGTCCAGCACGTCCTGCCACTTGGCTGAGTGTCTGGAATGCACGTTCATAACTGCGGAAGTCGGGCAGGTTGAGCATCGTGTCAGCATCAAGGATGCCCACTACCGAAACACGGTCAAAATCAAGTCCTTTAGTGACCATCTGAGTGCCAATGAGGATGTCTGCCTTGTGTGCTGAGAAATCGCTGATGATGCGTTCAAATTGTGTACGAGTCGTGGCAGTATCAAGATCCATTCGAAGGGTGGTGGCACCCTCAAAGAGTTGGGTAATCTGCTCCTCCACTTTTTCAGTGCCTGTACCTATATCGACGAATTTGTTTTCTTCGCAGGCAGGGCATTTTTCGGGAATGCGTGTGGTGTAGCCGCAATAGTGGCAAGTGAGGGTACCCGTTTTCTTGTGCAAAGTCAGAGTGACATCGCAATGAGGGCATCGTGGCACCCATCCGCAAGTCTTGCACTCGATGAAGGAAGAGAAGCCTCGTCGGTTTTGGAAAAGGATGATTTGTTCCTTCCGTTCAAGGGCTGCCCGCATCACCTCTATGAGACGGGGAGAGAAGAGTCCCTTCATCAGACGTTTCCGTTTCGCCTCTTTGGTGTCAACCACCTCAATGGTAGGGAGTTGCATGTCACGATAACGTTGCGTGAGTTGCACGTATCCGTAGCGGTCTTTGCGTGCCCAATGGTACACTTCGAAAGAAGGGGTTGCTGTGCCCATCAAGGTTTTCGCCTTGAACATGTGTGCCAACATGATGGCGGCATTTCGAGCGTGATAGCGAGGAGAAGGTTCTTGTTGCTTGTAACTCTGTTCATGCTCTTCATCCACAATGACGAGTCCAAGATTCTGAAAGGGCAAGAAGATGCTGGAGCGTACGCCGAGAATGAGTTGATAAGGCTGATCAGACGCTTGGCGTTGGTAGATTTCCAATCGCTGCGCATCAGTGAACTTTGAATGATACACACCCATCTTGTCGCCAAAGAAGCATTGGAGACGCTCAGTGATTTGGGTGGTCAAGGCGATTTCCGGCAAGAGGTACAGTACTTGTTTTCCTTGCTGTAAACACTTGTCAATGAGGTGGATGTAAATCTCTGTCTTGCCCGATGAGGTGACGCCATGCAGAAGGGTGACATTCTTGTCAAAAAATGATGCTTCAATCTCGTCCATCGCTTTCTGCTGGGCAGGATTGAGCGGGTTGAGCGGGCTAATGGAAGAGGGTGGCAGGGTTGCTTTACTTCCTTTCCGTTTGCGCGTAGATTCTTTCAAAGCTCTTTCATCAGTAGGCTTCATTGCTCCGGGAAGTCCTGCCTTCATCACGTCCCCCAATGGACAGAGGTAATAATGGGCAATCCACTGCCAGAACTTGAATTGCTGCTCGTTCACCACGGGGTGGTCGTCAAGCACCTCCATGATGGCTTTGATTTCCACTCCTTGCGGAGCATTGTTGTGTGTTTGGAGCACCACACCCGTATATATCTTGTTCTTGCCAAGGGGCACAACAACTCGACAGCCTCGCATCACTCGTGTTTCCAAGTCGGAAGGAACGAGGTATGTGAAGCTGTCGAATGGTATAGGGAGTGTGATGTCAGCAAACATCAATTAGAACAGGTAAGTCAGAGAAATCTGGTGGGTGTTGTTCTTGAGTTTGCCCTTGATGGCATCTTTACCAGCACTCCAAACTGTCATCTCAGCAGTGTTGCCAAGTGCAATGTTGTAGTTGTAGCCTACACGTACATGGCTCAACACTGTGGCACCGCAACCTACATTCCAGCTGAACTGTGAACTCTTCAGTTCCCAACCCTCTTGCCAGTCTTCTACGTCGTCGAGACTACCTGCTCTCCAATGACGGTCACCAATGTTCCAAGAGAACTGAGGGCCAGTTGCGAGATAGACGCTGGCGATACTGCTAAGACCGATAGTGTACTTCACGTTGATGGGGAGTGAAATGTAATGGAAAGTCTTGTGTGTCTTTTCATATCCATCCTCGGCGTCTTCGTCAAAATCGGCAGGATTTGCACCGAAACCGATGCAACGGTTGTCATACAGCAGAGAAGCGTCTGCGCCCAAACCGGCCAATGGAATGGTCACGTCAGCGGTGACACCGGCAAAGAAACCATTGCGGTTCTTCTTGTCCATAACTGGGAGGTTCTTCACGCTGAAATTGTTTACGTTAAGACCTGCCTTGATACCGAACTTAACTTGTGCCTGAGAAGGCAATGCGAAAGTGAGTGCTGCTACGATGACAGCAAGGCTCAAAATGTTCTTTTTCATACGTTTGTAAAAATTAGAGAATGTGAGTAAAATGATTTTCCTCGCAAAGTAAACACTTTTTTTTGGAATAAGGAAATATTTCAATAAAAAAAGTGATTTTGTAGACTTTTCTACAATTTGCAACTCGTTTGTGGGCAAGACTAACGTTCGTTTACGGGCAAGACTTACATTCGTTTGTGGGGAACACTTGCATGCGCGAGTGGAAGTCACTTGTTTGCGATTGTGAGGGAGTGATTGTGTAATTTCCTCGATTTTGTCTGTTTTTCATCTTTCGTGAGTGGCAGTATCGTAAAGTCGAGTTGTCAAATGGGGTAGTGTGACTATTTTGTTCCCCACTTTTTTATTATTGTTGTTTTTATTTGTGAATCAGTTGGTTAAATGGTGAATTATAGCCTTTTTGGTAAGTTTTTTGAAAAAAAAGTGTAAAAGTGTGGGGAAAAGTGGGGAATATTACTTATATTTGCACATTGTTTAACGCGCAAGGTCAAAAACGACTGAAATTAGCGCCAACAAATTGGAAAGAGAAATGACAAACAGATTCATCGGTGACTACGGAGCCAAGACTGACGCGAAGGGTAGGGTTTTCTTGCCCGCACCGTTCAGGAAGGTGCTCGAAGCGGAGGGCGAGAAGAGTCTCGTGCTTCGCAACGACGTGTTCCAGAAATGCCTGGTGCTCTATCCTGAATCTGTGTGGAATGAGCAGTTGGATGCGTTGCGTGGACAGGTGAACCAGTGGAACAGCAAGCAGCAGATGATGTTGAGAAAGTTTGAGGCTGATGCGGAACCCATTGAACTGGATGGTAACGGACGATTGCTGATTTCGAAGAGGAAACTGCAATATGCAGGGATTGAAGCTGATGTGCGCTTTTTGGCGATGGTGGACAGAATCGAGATTTGGAGCAAGCAGGCGTTGGATGAGCTGATGAATGACAGTGCAGACCTCGGTAAGGAGATGGAGGCAGCGTTTGGGGGAGTTGATAATTGACAGTTGACGATTGACAGTTGACAGTTGAAACCCAAAGGAGGATGACTGAACAAGAGATGACATATCACGTGCCGGTGTTGCTGAAGGAGAGTGTGGATGGGTTGAACATCGGTAATGGAGGTGTTTTTGTGGATGTGACTTTTGGTGGTGGAGGACATAGCAGGGAAATCATGTCGAGATTAGATGCCAACGGACATCTGTACAGTTTTGACCAAGATGCGGATGCGGAGAAAAATGCGGAGGGGTTTGATGCGGAGAGGTTCACGTTTGTGAGGAGCAATTTCCGCTTTTTGAAAAACTTCCTCAAATATCACGGAGTGGAGCAAATAGACGGGCTGCTGGCTGACTTGGGAGTGAGTTCCCACCACTTTGACGACAGCGAACGGGGGTTTTCGTTCAGGTTTGAAGGGAAACTTGACATGCGGATGAATCAACGTGCAGGCAAGACGGCAGCTGATGTGGTCAACACATACGACGAGAAGCAATTGGCAGATGTTCTTTATTTGTATGGAGAACTGAAGCAGAGCCGAAAGATAGCCTCCGCTATCGTGAAGTCAAGACAGACAAAGAAGGTGGAGACAATCGGCGATTTCTTGGACATTGTCAAGCCTTTCTTCCGTAATGAACGGGAAAAGAAGGAGCTGGCGAAAGTGTTTCAGGCGTTGAGGATAGAGGTGAATCATGAGATGGATGCCTTGCGTGATATGTTGAAGGGTGCAACGGAGATGCTGAAACCAGGAGGAAGGTTGGTGGTGATCACGTACCACTCGTTGGAAGACCGCATCGTGAAGAATGTGATGAAGACGGGCAATGCGGAAGGAGAGGAAGACAAGGACTTCTTTGGCAGGGTGAACACTCCATACCGTTTGGTGAACAGGCAGGTGATTGTGCCGGACGACGAGGAGATGGCGAGAAATCCGAGAAGCCGGAGCGCCAAGTTGAGAATAGCAGAAAGAATCTGAAAATTATCAATAAAATACAGAGATTATCCACGCCAAAGAAAGGCGATAAAGTGAGTAACACATTATTTATTTAAAAGAAAGTTTTTGAGAAAAAGCCCCAACGTAATTGTATGTCAAGTAAGAATGAAGAAAAACGGAAATTAGAGTTGGAAGAGTCGAAGATGACTCCTCCAGATGATTTTGGGGCAGACGAAGAACTGAAAACAGAGGAACAAGAAGCCATCGAGGCGATTAGGAAGTTCACCGATGAGGAAGAAGACGACATCGGTGAAATATCGGTCAAGTCAATACTTGGTGGCGATTTTCTGATGAGCAAGTTCATGATTAAGCAGATCATGTTTGTGATGTTCTGCGTGCTGCTGACGATTCTCTATACGGGCAACCGTTATGACAGTCAGCAGGATGCCATCCTCATTGACAGTCTGCGTGGTCGGTTGCAGGAAGTGAAGTACAATGTGCTCACGCAGTCGAGTGAACTGATGAACCTGACGCGGCAGTCGAATGTGGAGAAGGCGCTTAGAGCCACTTCCGACAGCCTGCTGCATAATTCCATCACCCCGCCATTCCTGATTAAGAAGGGGGATGGAAGCGGCTCGTCGGAAGAGCAAGCTCCAGAGGAGGTGCTGGTGGATTCGCAGGAATTGGCACCGATGGAAGAACCGGAGAAGGAAGAATCCGTGAAGAAGGAGGAGAAGAAAACTGAAAGTGTAGGGGAAGAAGAGAAGAAGGAAGAGAGTTCAGACACGAAAAAAACAGAAGGACAATGAAGTTTGACAAGAAATACATCAACACACGCATCACGGGCATCGTGGTGATTGCAGCTCTGGTGATGATTGCCATCATTGGCCAAGCTGTCGTGACGGCCACGCTGGAGAACCGGAAATGGAAGAAGGTGGGTGCCGTGAGTGTGAGCGACACGATGCTGCTGAAGCCTAACCGCGGCAACATCTTGAGTGCTGACGGACAGTTGATGGCAAGCAGCCTTCCTGACTACAAGGTGTATGTCGACTTCCTTTCTGGCATAGAGTGGTGGTACGATTCGCTGGGTGTCAACAAGAAGCAGAAGGTGTATGACCCTGTGCAGTTGGCAGAGAAGGATTCGATGTGGAGAGTCAACCTCGACACGATTTGCAGTGGGTTGGCGGAAATATGTCCCAAATACACGTTCGAGGAATATAAGTCGCACATTGTTAAGGGTTTGGAGAATCACAAGCGTTATTGGGAGGTGTGCCCGCACACTGTGCTGAACTTCATTCAGTATAATCAGTTGGTGAAACTCCCTATCTTCAACTTGAAGAATCGCAATCGCAGCGGTTTGGTGGCAGAGGAGCGCAATAACCGTAACAAGCCTTTCGGCTCATTGGCGCGTCGTACGTTGGGTGAGATGTTCGGTGCCAAAGACTCTGCCCGTTCGGGCTTGGAATTGGCTTACGACTCTCTTTTGAGGGGCGTTCCTGGTAAGGTGCACAACAAGAAGGTGCTTTCGAAATACCTTTCCATTGTGGATCAAGAACCAGTGGACGGCTATGACTTGGTGAGCACCATCGATGTGAGCATGCAGGACATCTGTGAGAGCGCGTTGCGTGAGAAACTGCATGAGTTGAATGCCGAGATGGGTGTGGTGGTGCTGATGGAAGTGAAGACGGGCGATGTGAAGGCGATTGTGAACCTGATGCGCTATGACGACGGTGAATATTATGAGGCACGTAACTATGCCTTGGCAGCTTTGATGGAGCCAGGTTCCACATTCAAGACGGCTTCCATCTTGGTGGCACTGGATGATGGGTACATCAAGCCTACGGATTATGTGGAAACGGGAAGCGGTATCTGCAACATGTATGGAGCGATGATGAAAGACCACAACTGGCACAGAGGTGGATATGGAACGATTGATGTGCCCCATGTGTTGATGGTGTCGAGCAACGTGGGTGTGAGCAAACTGATTGACAAGTATTACCATAACCAACCGGAGAAGTTCGTGGAGGGTTTGCGCCGTGTGGGTATTGGTACGCCGTTGGGGCTGCCTTTCGATGGTGCAGCCGATCCGCGTATCCGTATGCCGCATAAGGACAGCAAGGGTGGGTACAAGATGTCAGACAACTGGTCAGCAACCGCTTTGGCATGGATGTCCATCGGTTATGAAACACAGATACCTCCCATCAGCACGGTCAGCTTCTATAATGCCATCGCCAACAACGGCAAGATGGTGCGTCCACGTTTTGTGAAAGGCATCTCAAAGAATGGAGAGATGGTGGAGGAGTTCCCTGTGGAAGTCATCAAGCCACGCATTTGTCGACAGGAGGCACTCGATGATATCCGTGCCATTCTCTATCGTGTGGTGAATGACAAGGATGGTCTTGGAAAACGAGCAGGTAACCCTTACTTCCATGTGAGTGGCAAGACTGGTACGGCGCAGGTGGCAACAGGTGGCGGCTATAAGGCTGGACACAATGAGCACCTCGTCAGCTTCTGCGGTTTCTATCCCTCGGAGGATCCGAAATACACTTGTATCGTGGCTATCCGCCATGCTTATTATGTGGCAAGTGGTGGTGGTCAAGCTGGCCCCGTGTTCTCGAAGATTGCACAACGTATCTATTCGAAGAATGTGACCACCGACATCAATCTGGCAAAGGATTCTACAGCTGTGCATGTGCCCGATGTGAAGAATGGAAATGTGGTGTCGGCACAGTATGTGTTGCATGAGCTGGGATTGAAATCAGAAGGGGGCAAGGGCTATGAATGGGGCCTGGCATCAGCAGGAAGTTCGTGTGTGGAGTTTCAGCCCGTGAAGGTGAGCGATAATATTGTACCTAATGTGTTGGGCATGGGTGCAAGAGATGCCGTCTGCGCATTGAGCAACCGAGGAATGAAAGTGCGAATGAAGGGTAGAGGAAAAGTAGTGGGGCAGAGTGTGTCAAGCGGAAGCAAGGTGACTAAGGGACAGACGATTACATTGGAACTGAATTGATAATAGATAATTATGAAACTACAGACTCTCGTAAGCAAAATTGATGTCCTTGAAGTCAAGGGCGATTTGGAACGTGACATTTGTGGCGTACAGATAGACTCTCGTCAAGTGGCTGATGGACATCTTTTCATCGCTGTGAGAGGTACTGTGGCCGATGGTCATAATTACATAGGAAAGGCATTGGAAAAAGGAGCAGCTGCTGTTCTGTGTGAGGCGATTCCTGAAGAGGTTGACGAGCATGTCACCTACATCAAGGTGAAGAATTCCGAACAGGTGGTGGGACAGGTGGCAACTACTTTCTATGGCGACCCGACGAGCAAGATGAAACTGGTGGGTGTGACGGGAACGAACGGAAAGACGACCATTGCCACTGTGCTGTACGAGATGTTTCGCTACATGGGGCATAAGGTGGGACTGCTTTCCACGGTGTGCAACTACATTGACGGAACCCCTATACCAACGGAGCATACAACTCCTGATCCCATTACGCTGAATGCCCTTTTGGCACAGATGGTGGAGAAGGGATGCGAATATGCCTTCATGGAAGTGAGCAGCCACAGCATCGTGCAGAACCGCATAGGTGGACTGACATTTGCAGGTGGACTCTTTACCAATATTACCCGTGACCACCTTGACTACCACAAGACTTTCGAAAACTACATCAAGGCAAAGAAGCTCTTCTTCGACCGCTTGCCAGCAAATGCGTTTGCCATCACAAATGTGGATGATAAGAACGGTATGGTGATGGTGCAGAACACGAAGGCGCAGGTGAAGACTTATTCCGTGCAGAGTCCTGCTGACTTCAAGGCAAAGATTATCGAGTGCCATTTTGAGGGCATGTACCTTAATATCAATGGAAAAGAGGTGGGTGTGCAGTTCATTGGAAAGTTCAATGTCAGCAACCTTCTGGCAGTGTATGGTGCCGCTGTGATGTTGGGTAAGGAAGAGCAGGAAGTGCTGGTGGCGTTGAGTGCCATGAAGCCTGTCAACGGACGTTTCGAAGCACTCCGTTCCCCTTCGGGCTACACGGCTATTGTTGATTATGCCCATACGCCTGATGCATTGGAAAATGTCTTGAAAGCCATCCATGGTGTGCTGGAGGGAAAAGGAGAGGTCATCACGGTGTGTGGAGCAGGAGGTAATCGTGACAAGGGCAAGCGTCCGCTGATGGCACAGGAAGCCGTGAAGCAGAGTGACCGTGTCATCATCACAAGTGATAACCCCCGATTTGAAGAACCTCAGGACATCATCAACGATATGTTGGCAGGACTGGATGAGGAGCAGATGAAGAAGGTGATATCCATTGTTGACCGTAGGCAAGCCATCAAGACCGCTTGCATGATGGCGAAGAGTGGTGATGTCATCCTGATAGCAGGAAAGGGACATGAGGATTATCAAGACGTGAAGGGCGTGAAGCATCATTTTGATGATAAGGAAGAGGTGAGAGCGTGCTTTTAGTGGAGCGGATTAGCATTTAGGTTTTAGCGTTTGGAATAGATTATGTTATACGAGTTATTCAAATATTTAGACGAATTTGACATTCCTGGAGCGGGCATGTTCGGCTATGTGTCCTTCAGGTCTTTGACGTCATTGATTCTGTCGTTGGTCATCTCCATGGTGGCAGGTGAGTATTTCATCAAATATATGCGAAAGAAGAAGCATATAGAAGAGGCACGTGACGCTTCCATTGATCCATATGGTGTACAGAAGAAAGGTGTTCCTTCGATGGGTGGTGTGGTGATTTTGGCGGCAGTATTGGTGCCTGCCCTTTTGCTGGGTAAGTTGAGCAATGTTTATATGGTGCTTCTCATCGCCACGATTGCGTTTTTCGGTCTGATTGGTTTCATCGATGATAAGATAAAGTTGGATGGTAATAAGGATGGTATGCCTCCTAAACTGAAGTTGCTGGCGCAGTTTGTGTTTGGTATCAGTGTGGGTTTGACTTTATGGTTGAGTCCTGATGCTGTGGTGCGTGAGAATGTGGAACGTGAGATTGGTGAAAAAGTGGAAGTGTATCACATGAGTGAATCGAGAAAGAGCACAGTGACGACGGTTCCTTTTGTAAAGAGCAATAACATAGACTATTACGAAGTGTTTAACTTCATTCAAGATGGTAAGACAAAACGTGCATGCGGATGGATATTGTTTGTACTGGTCACCACTTTTGTGATTGCAGCTGTCAGCAACGGTGCGAACCTGAATGATGGTATGGATGGTATGTGTGCAGGCAATTCGGCCATCATTGGTGTGACGTTGGGAATCTTGGCATACGTGAGTGGTCACATCCAGTTTGCCGGCTATCTGAATGTCATGTACATACCGGGAACAGAAGAGGTGCTTGTGTTCCTTAGTGCTTTTGTGGGTGCATTGGTGGGCTTCTTGTGGTACAATGCCTATCCGGCTAAGGTGTTTATGGGCGACACGGGAAGTCTTGCCATTGGTGGAGTGATAGCGGTGACAGCCATCATTATCCACAAGGAGCTGCTGCTGCCCATCATGTGTGGCATTTTCTTGATGGAGAGTGTTTCCGTGATGCTTCAGGTGGCATATGCCAAGAAGGGCAATGCGAGAGGCGAGAAATGGAGGGTGTTCAAGCGTGCGCCTTTCCATGACCATTATCGCCACCGTATGGAAGACGGAGTGAAATACCTCATCAAGCGTCCGCATGGATTGTTGTTTGAATCAATGATTACGACAAGGTTCTGGATTGTCACCATCCTGCTTGCCGCCATCACAATCATTACATTGAAGATTAGATAGTGTTTAGAGATTAATACAATATAAAAGATGAAAAGAATCGTTGTATTAGGTGCAGCAGAAAGCGGTGCAGGTGCTGCAGTGCTGGCAAAGAAGAAGGGTTTTGACGTGTTCGTCAGTGACATGTCAACCATCAAGGACAAATATAAGGAACTCCTTAACAGTCATGGGATTGTTTGGGAGGAAGGACACCATACGGAGGAGCTGATTCTGAATGCTGATGAGGTCATCAAGAGCCCCGGCATTCCGGAGAATGCACCGATGATTCTGAAGCTCAAGGAAAAGAAAATTCCCATCATATCAGAGATTGAATTTGCAGGTCGCTACACCCATGCGAAGATGATTTGCATCACGGGTAGTAATGGTAAGACAACGACGACTTCGCTTATCTACCACATCCTGAAGAATGCGGGTTACAACGTGGGTCTTGCCGGTAATATCGGTCGTAGCCTTGCCCTGCAGGTGGCTGAGGAAGAGCATGATTATTATGTGATTGAATTGAGTAGTTTCCAATTGGACAACATGTATGATTTCAAGGCTGATATTGCCGTGTTGATGAACATCACGCCAGATCACCTCGACCGCTACGATTTCAAGATGCAGAATTATGTTGATGCGAAAATGCGCATCATTCAGAATCAGACACCTCAGGACGCTTTCGTCTTTTGGAATGATGACCCCATCGTGGCAGAGGAACTGAAGAAATACAACATCAAGGCTCGTCTCTGTCCTTTCAGTGAATTCAAGAGCAACAGTGTGATTGGTTATGTGGACAAGGATGAATATGTGATTGAAGGTCCCACGCCTTTCAACATGGAACAGGAAGAATTGGCTTTGCGTGGTAAGCATAACCTCTACAACTCTCTGGCTGCTGGTATCACCGCCGATTTGGCAGGTGTGAGCAATGAACAAATACGTGAAGGACTGAAGACATTCGAGGGTGTGGAACACAGATTGGAAAAGGCTGGAAGAGTGCGTGGCGTGGAGTTCATCAACGACTCGAAAGCCACCAACGTCAATGCCTGCTGGTATGCATTGGATAGCATGCGCACACCTGTGGTGCTCATTCTTGGTGGTAAGGACAAAGGCAATGATTACTCGGAGATCTTCGATTTGGTCAAGGAAAAGTGCATAGGACTTGTGTTCTTGGGCGTTGATAACACGAAACTGCATGCGGCATTTGATGGTTTCGGCATTCCAATTGCTGATGTGAAGAGCATGAAAGACTGTGTGGATGAGTGTTTCAAGATGGCAAAACCGGGTAGTACTGTGCTGCTTAGTCCTTGTTGCGCAAGCTTCGATTTGTTTAAGAACATGGAAGATCGAGGCGAGCAGTTTAAGGAGTGTGTGAAGAATCTTTAGTGAGGAGGAAACGAACCTTTTAGTACTTCAAATGGTGCTTTCTAAAAGTACTGGAGTACTTCTTAGTCAGTACTGGAGTACTTTCATAATGGTATTGCAGTACTTCTGAGGAAGTACGGAAGGCTTGGCGTAAGGGATTCTGGAGTGGAAATGAGAAGGAGAATAGGTGTGAAGAAGTGGAAAAAAATGAGAACAAATAACGATTGAAGACGATATGGGAAAGTTTGTGAACGCCTTGTTCGGAGGTAGCCTTTTCAAGGGCGACAAAGGAGTGTGGATGATATACTTCTTCCTCTGCATGATCTCGCTGGTGGAAGTGTATAGCGCTTCGAGCCGTCTGACATTCGAGGGCGGTCATCACTGGGCACCGATGGTGAGCCAAGCGGGATTCCTGCTGTTTGGCTTTCTGATTATACTGTTCGTGCACCGCATTCCTTGCAAATGGTTCATGCTTCTCCCATTTGTTTTATTGCCAGTAGCCATTCTTCTGCTGCTTATGGCAGTGCTTGGTGGTGGAGAAATTAACGGAACAAACCGTTGGCTCAGCATTGGTTCCGTCAGTTTCCAGCCATCGGAAGTGGCAAAGGCGGCTCTTTTGATGACTGCCGCAATGGTGCTTGCCAAGACACAGGCGGAACGTGAGGAATATGTGAGGGGAAAGAAACGTAAAGTGGTGGGTGCCATCAAGGGTAAGCGCTATCTTGCTTTTGCCATCGTAGGTGGGGCTGCACTTCTGATTTGTGGGTTGATTATACTTGATAATGTCTCCACCGCGTTGATGCTTTTCACGGTTGTTATCGTGATGATGTTTATCGGTCAGGTTCCTAATGATTTGATGTTCAAAGGACTGGCGGTGATAGTCGGTGCGGGTGCCTTTTTTGTGCTGATGGTAATGGCTGTGCCTGAAGATACGTGGAACAGTCTGCCTGGCTGTAAACGTGTGGTGACTGTTAAACACCGTATAGAACGTAAGTTTAACATTGGTGATGGTAAGGACAGGAAAAAGACTGGTAAAAGCGAGATGGACATTCTGCTCAACGATGAAAACTCACAGACCACCTATGCGTCCATAGCCATAGCTAATTCGGATGTTATAGGGTTAGGACCGGGCAATTCCATTCAGCGTGACTTCTTGCAGCATGCGGAGTCAGATTTCATATATGCCATCATTGTGGAGGAAATGGGTGTCATGGGTGCTTTCTTTGTTGCCTTCCTCTATTTGGCATTGCTTATTCGCGTGGGGCGAATTGCTCAGAAGTGTACGAGTTTCTTCCCCGCCTATCTTGTGTTGGGCTTTGGCATTATGATGGTGATGCAGGCGTTTGTCAATATGAGTGTGGCGGTCGGTTTGGTGCCTGTAACGGGTCAGACGCTGCCTTTGATCAGTAAGGGAGGAACATCCATCCTTATCACGAGTTTCTATATTGGTGTGATACTTAGCGTGAGTCGTTATGCCGAGAAAAAAGAGATGAAGGCACCATTGGTGGAGGCTGTTCCGGAGGGGGAGACTAGCGAGTATTATACTGACGGAGCGATGTCTTAAAGTCAAAAGGACATTCGTGCAAAAAAAATGCGCGGATTTTAGATAAATTATGGGCGTTTATGATTGTCTATCCGTCAATTATTTGTATCTTTGCCACATATAAAATACCATCTTGAAAACGAGTAGCGGAAAATGGAACAAAACAAACCTTTGAGAGTGATTATCAGTGGCGGTGGAACGGGTGGACACATCTTTCCGGCAGTGTCGATAGCTAATGCACTTAAGAAGCAGCACCCAGAAGCAGAAATCCTGTTTGTGGGGGCACTTGGACGTATGGAGATGCAGCGTGTGCCAGCTGCTGGATATAAGATTGAGGGGCTTCCCGTTCGTGGACTTTACCGTCCGCTGTGGAACCCGAAGAACATTGGCGTGATGATGGATTTCCTGAAGAGTAAGAAGATGGTGAAAAAGATTCTTCAAAACTTCAAGCCTCAGGTTGCAGTGGGTGTGGGTGGCTATGCTTCTGCTCCTACATTGAATGCTGCCTATTCGATGGGCATTCCATGCTTGATTCAGGAACAAAACTCTTATGCCGGAGTGACCAACAAGTCGTTGGCAAAGAAGGCGAAGGTGGTTTGTGTGGCATACAGCGGCATGGCGCGTTTCTTCCCTGCCGAGAAGATTTTGATGACAGGTAATCCTGTCCGTCAGAATCTGCTTGACAATAAAATTTCGAAGGAAGATGCCCGTGAGAGTTTCGGATTGGCACCTGACAAGAAGACGGTGCTGATAGTGGGAGGTAGTTTGGGCGCAAGAACGATAAATGAGAGCGTGCTGGCTCACTTGGAGGAAATACGCAAAAGCGATGTGCAGTTCATTTGGCAGACGGGTAAGTATTACAGTCAGCACATTGCGGAAGAATTGAGCAAGGCGGAGCCTGTTGAAAATTTGAAGGTGATGGACTTCATCAGTAGCATGGACAATGCATACGCCGCAGCTGACATCGTGGTGAGCCGTGCAGGAGCAAGTTCTATTTCCGAATTGTGCCTGTTGGGAAAGCCTTGCATTCTAGTGCCTTCGCCTAATGTGGCAGAAGACCACCAGACGAAAAATGCGATGGCACTCTCTGGCAGAGGTGCTGCTATTCTCGTGAAGGATAAAGATGCAAAGGATGAACTGATAGGGGTTGCACTCAAAACCGTGATGGATGACCTGAAGTTGGATTCTTTGAGCGGGAATGTGAAGATGATGGCTTTCCATAATGCGGCAGATGTGATAGCCGAAGAGGTATATAAGTTGGCTGTTGAATATAAAAACAAACAGAATTGATGCAGACGAAAGAGTTGAAATCCGTGTATTTTGTAGGTGCTGGTGGCATTGGCATGAGCGCACTGGTTCGTTATTTCCTGACCAAGGGCTATAACGTGGGTGGCTATGACAAAACACCAAGTGAGTTGACGGAAAAGTTAATAGAGGAGGGCGCTAAAATCCATTACGAGGAGAATGTGGATGCCATTGATGCTTGTTTTAAGCAGAAAGAAAGCACCTTGGTGGTTTATACACCGGCTATTCCTGCTGAACACAAAGAGATGGTCTATTTCCGGGAGAATGGCTTTGATGTTCAGAAACGGGCGCAGGTGTTGGGATTCTTGACACAGTCTCATAAGGGGTTGTGTGTGGCAGGAACACATGGCAAGACGACGACTTCGACCATGGCTGCCCATCTTTTGCATCAGAGCAGTGTGGATTGCAATGCTTTTCTGGGCGGTATATCGAAGAATTACGGAACGAACTATATCCTCAGTGATAGTGATTATGTAGTGATTGAGGCGGATGAGTTCGATCGCTCTTTCCATTGGTTACGCCCTTACATGACTGTCATCACGGCAACAGATCCCGACCATCTGGACATTTATGGTACAAAAGAAGCTTATTTGGAGAGCTTCCGCAAATATACCACCCTCATTCAGCCAGGTGGCGCACTGATAATCCATCAAGGGCTGGAGATGAAGGCTGACGTGCAGGAGGGTGTGAAGGTGTATGAATATGCTCGTGAGACGGGTGATTTCCATGCGAAAAATATCCGCATCGGTGGCGGTGAGATTATGTTTGACTTTGTGCATCCGAATGGAGTGGTGAAGGACATTCAGCTGGGTGTGCCAGTGAGCATCAATATTGAGAATGGCATTGCCGCCATGGCTTTGGCAATTCTGAATGGCGTGAATGATGACGAGTTGCGTGAAGGCATGAAGAGCTTCAGAGGGGTTGATCGTCGTTTTGACTTCAAAGTGAAAACAGACAAGATGGTGTTCCTTAGCGATTATGCTCACCATCCGAATGAGATAGAGCAGAGTGTGAAGTCTGTGAGGGAACTATATCAGGACAAAAAGATTGCTGCGATTTTCCAACCGCATCTTTATACCCGTACCCGTGACTTCTATCGTGAGTTTGCCTCGGCATTGTCATTGTTGGATTGTGTGTATCTTTGTGACATCTATCCTGCCCGTGAGTTGCCGATTGAGGGTGTGACAAGCAAACTCATCTATGATAATCTGCGACCAGGCATTGAGAAACATCTTATTCACAAAGAGGACATCCTGAATGTGGCTCGTGAAAGGAACTTTGATGTGCTGATGTCGTTGGGTGCTGGAGACATAGAAAACTTTGTACCTCAGATAACAGAGATATTGTCCAAATAGAATCAGAGAAAAATGAAGAAAATGTCCAAAATTGTCAAGTTTACGCTGTTGTCATTACTCTCATTGGGATTGATGGCATACATCGTTTATGCGATGTTCTTCTTGTCTGTTCCAGATGATGAGGAGCGTTGTGTGGCGGTGGAACTGGCAGTGAAGAAAGACAATGGTGCTTCCGCTTTTGTGGATGCAGGAGACATTGAGAAGATGCTGAAGAACGCGAATGTGTATCCTAAAGGCATGCTGATGAAGGATGTGGATACGGAGAAGATAGAGGAGACCATTCGTAAGAATGAATTTATCTCAAAGGTGGAATGCTATAAGTCTGCAAATGGAAAGCTTTGTGTGAGTGTGGAGCAGAGGGTGCCGGTCATCTTTGTGATTCCTGATGGTAAGGACGGTTACTTTGTGGATGCGCAGGGTAAGATTATCCCCAATAGAAACAATGCCACGAATTTGGTGGTGGCATCTGGTAACATTGATGAGAAGTATGCCAGCAAGGAGTTGGCTGAGTTTGGTCAGTTCTTGCAGATGGATGATTTCTGGAATAACCAGATAGAGCAGGTTTATGTGATGAAGGACAGGAAGGGAAAGCGTGTGGTGGAACTGGTGCCGAGAGTGGGCGACCAGATTGTCTATCTGGGGGCGTTGGAGGACTACCAGAAGAAATTACGTAAACTCAGAACCTTCTATGACAAAGCTGTCGGAACAGTGGGCTGGAAGAAATATGCGAGAGTGAATTTGGAGTACGACAACCAGATTATTTGCACGAAACGCTGACAGGGAGTCTTGCTGTGTGTCAAGCCGTAGGAGAAAAGTAAGAAATGATAAAATACGATAACTTCAAAGTTTTTACATGATATGACAAATTCTGATAAAGATTTCATCGTTGCAATCGAACTTGGTTCTTCCAAGATTTCGGGCATAGCAGGTAAGAAAAAGGATGGAACGATGCATATTCTCGCATACGCAGAGGAAAAGACTGCGGGATGCGTGAAGAGGGGTGTCGTTTATAACATCGAGAAGACCTATCAGAGTGTGAATACCATCATTGCGAAGTTGGAGGCTGTGCTCAAGACGAAAATCACCCGTGCTTATGTGGGTTTGGGTGGTCAGTCGATGCGTTCCTACAAGTGCATCATTAAGCGTAATCTGCTGACTCAGAGTTACATCACGAATGAGGCGATTGATGCAATTCGTCAAGAAAGCTATGAGATTCCTTTCAACGACTATGAGGTGTTGGAAAACTTCCCCCAGGAGTATGTGGTGGATTCGAGTGTGATTGCTGACCCTGTGGGTGTGATGGGAACCAACATAGAAGGTGAGTTCTTGGATGTGATTGCGAAGACCAACCTTCGTACCAATATTGATACGGTGTTTGCAAATGTAGGCGTGGATATTGCAGAAGGGTTGATTTCTCCACTTCAGCTGGCCAACAACGTGTTGACAGATGCAGAAAAGCGTTCGGGATGTGCATTGATTGACTTAGGTGCTGACACCACAACTTTGGTTGTGTATAAGAATAACATTGTGCGTTATCTTGTGACGATTCCGCTGGGAAGTAACAACATCAACAAGGACCTCTCCACTTTGCCTATTGATGAGGCTGAGACAGAAGATGTCAAATTGAAGTATGGTGATGCATGTCAGGAGTTTGAAGCTTCAGAGGAATCAGAAACTCAGTATTACACCACATCGGACGGTCGTCAGATAGATGTCAACACCATCAAGACCGTGGCGGAGTCACGTATGGGTGAGATTATTGCAAATGTCAGCAGCCAGATTATCAATTCCGACTATAGTGGTAAGTTGTTGGCAGGTATTGTCATCACTGGTGGTGGCAGCAATATGAAGAACATTGTCAAGGCATTTACAAAGAATACGAAGATTGATAAGGTGCGTGTTGCTAACAAGGTCAATCAAATAGTGGTGAAGACATCGAATGCATCGAACTTCTCCATGGACAGTGTGGAAACCACTACGATTATTTCCCTTCTCCTTGCAGGCACAGTTCCTTGTGGTGGAGAAGACATAGGACGTGCTCCTGATATCTTTGACCAGCAGACGAAAGACGAAGAGCGTCGTAAGCGTCAGGAAGAAGCGGAGGCTGCTGCCAAAGCTGAGGAACAGGATGCCATTGCCTTCGACGGCATCAAGTCGGAGATTCGTTCTGCTATCGACAAGGTGAGGAAACAGAACGAAGAGGTGAAGAAGTACGGCAGCGACAAGAAAGTGCGTCTGCGTGCAAAAGACCTCTCGCTGAATATTCTCGATGAAACCATTGGCGAAAAGTATGAGAAGGCAGCGCAGGCTCTCCAAGGCAAAGACAAGTTCAAGCAGAGCCTGAAAGAAGGTGCAGACTTGGCAGAGCTCTTGAAGGTGGCTGTGGATGAACTGACAACCAGCGTGAATAAGGCAAATAAGGAGAATAGCTTCTGGGGCCGCACGAAGGGGTGGATTTCAGACATCGTTAGCGAAGATAATAACTAAGAAAAACTCTGATTAGATATGGCAGATAACGAAGACATTGGTGTTTTCAACTTTGCGAAAGGCGCCACAAGCATTATTAAGGTGATAGGCGTTGGCGGCGGTGGTAGTAATGCTGTCAACCATATGTACAATGAGGGCATTCATGATGTCACATTTGTAGTATGTAACACGGACAACAAGGCCCTTCAAGACTCACCTGTGCCTGAAAAGATTCAGTTGGGTAGCGAAGGTCTTGGTGCTGGCAACCGTCCTGATAAGGCCCGAAAAGCCACAGAGGAGTCCATAGAGGCCATTAAGAGCATGCTCTCGGATGGTACGAAGATGGCCTTCATCACGGCTGGTATGGGAGGTGGTACAGGTACTGGTGCTGCTCCTCTCATTGCCAAGACTGCCAAGGACATGGGTATCCTTACAGTTGGTATTGTGACCATTCCTTTCCGTTGGGAGGGTAACAAGAAGATTGACCAGGCCTTGGATGGTGTGGAGGAGATGAGCAAGAATGTTGACGCATTGTTGGTCATCAACAACGAACGTCTGCGTGAGATTTACCAAGACTTCACGGTCATCAAAGCTTTTGCCAAAGCTGACGACACGTTGTGTAATGCTGCACGTTCCATCGCTGAAATCATTACGATGCATGGAGTCATCAACCTTGACTTCAACGATGTCAGCACCGTTTTGAAAGATGGTGGAGTGGCTATTATGAGCACAGGTTATGGTTCAGGTGAGAACCGCGTGACAAAGGGTATTGAAGATGCCTTGAATTCACCGTTGCTCAATGACAGGGATATTTATCGTGCCAACAAGATTCTGCTTCGTATATCGGTGCCAGATGAGGCTGGTGAAGGCACAAGCGCCTTGATGATGGACGAGATGAACGAGGTGCATGAGTTTATGGCGAAGATCAAGCGAGATGATGTGGAAACCAAATGGGGACTTTCGGTTGACCCATCATTGACAGATCAAGTGAAGATCACTATCCTTGCTACCGGTTTTGGTGTCGAAGACATTGATTCGGAGGATATGAATAACCGCTTGATGGCACGTGATAAAGAGCAACAGCAGCGTGATGCTGAGCGTGCTGAACAAGAGGCTGAGCGTGCTCACCGTCGTGAGACCATCTATGGTCCTGGCAAGAATCAGAGCCGTATTCTTCGTCCATTGTATAGCTATATCTTCAGAGAGGAAGATTTGGACAATGAGGATGTCATCAGTATGGTGGAGACTTCTCCAACCTACAAGCGTTCAAAAGAGACGCTGCGTCAACTCACAGACATTGGTACCAATCGTAACAATGCGGTAGAGCCGGGAACAACGATTCTGTTCAGCTAATTTTCATCCCTCAGAAAGAGAATAGCGTACTATCATTTGATAGGATCATCAAATCTCATATAACAGTCGGGGCATCTCCATCACGGAAATGCCCCGACCTTTTTGTTCTCTCTTTCTTTTAATGCCCGCTCGATGTAGTGTGTTCAGTTATTGTTGCGAATGTCCGCTCGATGTGAGGAATTGAGTTATTGTTGCGGCTTGCCGCAATAAAGTAACTATCTCTTATGCCGAACTCACGTTTTCTTTACACGTTATCTTTTACAAAAAAAAGATGTGCCGACTCGGTTAGAATCACTTCTGGATGGTCGGCACGAGAATATATGTAAGAATTGAATGAAATGTTCGTGTGATTTACAATTGGATTATTTACCGTTCCCCATTTTCATGCGGGTTGTTTGGGAACACCGCGTTAGGCTAATGGTAAATTGTAACTGACCAAATTGTAAATGCGATTATGCGTCGATGTTCGCATAGGTTGCGTTCTTCTCGATGAACTCACGACGTGGACCTACGTCCTCGCCCATGAGCATGGAGAAGGTGTAGTCAGCCTCTGCTGCATCATCGATGGTAACTTGCTTCAGAAGGCGCGTTTCGGGGTTCATAGTGGTCTCCCAGAGCTGTTCTGGGTTCATCTCACCAAGACCTTTATATCGCTGCACCTTGATCTTGTCCTCTGAGCCTTCACCATAGGTGTCGATGAAGCGTTGGAGGGCTGCCTCGTCGTAGCAATATTCGCTCACCTTGCCCTTTGTGCACTTGTAGAGTGGGGGAGTGGCGATATAGAGACGTCCGTCACGGATGAGTTGTGGCAGGAAGCGGAAGAACAGTGTCATGAGCAATGTGTCGATGTGTGAACCATCGACATCGGCATCGGTCATGATGATGGTCTTATAGTAACGCAGCTTTTCGTAGTTGGCTTCCTTCTGGTCTTCAGGGTTCAGTCCGAACTTCACACCAAGCGCCTGGAAGATGTTGTTCACTTCTTCGTGCTCGAATGCCTGATGCCATTTTACGCGCTCCACATTGAAAATCTTACCACGGATAGGGAGGATGGCTTGGAAGTGGCGGTCACGTCCCTGCTTGGCAGAACCACCTGCAGAGTCACCCTCGACGATGAACATCTCGCAGTTAGCCGCATCCTTGTCAGAGCAGTCAGCCAATTTGCCTGGCAGACCACCACCTGTCATCGGGTTCTTGCGCTGCACCTTCTCACGGGCAGCACGGGCAGCTACACGAGCCTCTGCAGCCAGCACCACCTTGTCAATGACCATCTTGGCTTCCTTTGGATGTTCCTCCAGATAGTAGGTCAATGCTTCACCCACAGCTTGCTGCACAGCACCAGCCACCTCGCTGTTACCCAGCTTAGTCTTGGTCTGTCCTTCAAACTGAGGCTCAGCCACCTTCACGCTGATGACTGCGGTAAGTCCTTCGCGGAAGTCTTCACCACTGATTTCAATCTTCTGCTTCTCCAGCTTCTCCGTAATCTTGTTGTCGTCAGCATACTTCTTCAGCACGCGTGTCAGTGCAGTACGGAAACCTTGCAGGTGTGTACCACCCTCGATGGTGTTGATGTTGTTAACGTATGAGTGGATGTTCTCGCTGTATGAAGTGTTATACATGATAGCCACTTCGATAGGCGTGTTCTGCTTCTCTGTGTTCAGGTAAATCACGTCGTCGAACAGGCAGGTGCGAGTAGAGTCGATATAACGCACGAAATCCTTCAGACCACCTTCGCTATGGAAGACCTCCTGACGGATGCCCTCGATGCCCACCTCGGCGTTCTTGTCCAGACGCATATCTGTCAGCGTGATCTTGATACCTGCATTCAGATAGGCAAGTTCGCGCATACGGTTCGCCAGGATGTCATATTTATACGTTGTCGTGATGAAGATGCTGTTATCTGGCCAGAACTGCTGACGAGTACCTCGCAACTCTGTTTCGCCTACCACCTTCACGTCGTAGAGTGGCTTACCCTTTTCGTATTCCTGTTGATACACCTTGCCATCGCGGAACACCTGTGAGGTCATGTGCTTCGAAAGTGCGTTCACACAACTCACACCCACGCCGTGCAGACCGCCCGACACCTTGTAGGAGCCCTTGTCGAACTTACCACCGGCGTGCAGCACGGTCATTACCACTTCGAGGGCACTGCGATGCTCTTTCTCGTGCATATCCACAGGGATACCACGTCCGTTGTCCTGTACGGTGATAGAATTGTCTTCGTTGATTGTTACTTCGATGTGTGTACAGAAACCTGCCAAAGCCTCATCGATAGAGTTATCGACAGTTTCATAAACGAGGTGGTGCAGACCTTTCTCGCTGATGTCGCCGATATACATCGCGGGGCGTTTTCTTACAGCCTCCAAGCCCTCGAGGACTTGGATGTTACTGGCGGAGTAATTCGCCCCGTTCATCTGTGTTTCATCCATTTTTTATATTCTCTTTTAAACGTTACAAAGTTACGATTTTTCTTTGACATGACAAAAAGAAAAACAAAGAAAAGTTCCCCTACGGGGAAAAAAGTTTCAAACAGGTGTTTTTGGCTCGAAAAAGGCATGAAAAAGGTCGGAATACTCATGAGAGTTCCGACCTTTATCTCTATCGAATATTTAGCTATGTCTAAATAGTTCTGGTTTTGTGTGCAAACTTAGAGCTTTGCAATCAGCTTAGCTGTGTTTGACTTGAGGTTGGCAGCCTTCTTCCAGTGGATGATGTTCTGCTTAGCGAGCTTGTCAAGCATCTTCTGGAGTTTTGGGAACATTTCCTGAGCGGTTGCCTTGTCTTTCTCGTTGCGAATGTCGCGGAGGAAGTTACGCATTGTCTTTGCGTAGTAGCGGTTGTGAAGTCTGCGCTTTTCGTTTTGACGGATGCGCTTCAAACATGACTTGTGATGTGCCATTTGTTTTTGATTTTAATTGTTGAATAAAAAATGATTGTTGTAGGAGTCCGATGTGGTATGGCGCTGTGACCTCGCACCCATCTCCTTAAAAAAATTGAGAATTGAGAATTGATAATTGGGCTCACGCGATTGTGCCTAAGGCAAACATTCCGCATGGAATTGTCAATTGTCAACTTTCAATTGTCAACTTTTTTGGTAGCCCGTAGGAGAGTCGAACTCCTCTTTAGAGAATGAAAATCTCTCGTCCTAGCCGATAGACGAACGGGCCAACCTGAGCAACTTTTTCAAATTGCGAGTGCAAAGGTAGTGCAAATTTTAGACACTACAAAATAAAAGAGGACTTTTTTTACTTCCTCTTGCAAAAAACTCCTGTCTTCTGACTCCCAACTCCCGACTTTTCATTATTTTTGCACATTGTTTTATGCAACAAACGCTTCGTGGCATCGTGTTACGGACGGTGAAATATGGTGACACCTCCATCATTGTCGACCTCTTCACCGAGAGTCATGGACGCATGTCGTTCATGGCTTCCACTTCGCGTGCCAAACGCTCTGTGCGCAATGTGTCCTTCTGGCAACCCCTCTCGATGGTGGAGTTCAGTGCCGAGTTGCTTCCGAATGGCGGAAAGCTTCCCCGTCCTTCCGACGTGCGTACCTATTATAATTATATGGATCTCCCTTTTTCGCCCGTCAAATCGACATTGGCTCTTTTTCTTTCAGAGTTCCTTTCTGCAGCCTTGCGTGAAGAGAAGGAGAACGCACCCCTGTTTCGTTACATCGAATCTTCCCTCCAATGGCTTGACTTGGCAGAGGCTCCGGCATCAGTAGCCAATTTCCATCTGGCTTTCCTTATGCACCTCAGTCGCTTTATCGGCATCTATCCCAATCTTGACCTTAACCCTAACTCCTCTCTCCCCCTTGGGGGAGTTGGAGGGAGCTCTAACCCTCAACTCTACTTCGACCTTCTCGCAGGTTCGTATTGTGAGCGTCAGCCCCTTCATGCCCATTTTCTGCGTAATGAAGAGGCACGTGTCCTTCCTGTGCTTTTCCGTATGGATTATGCGACCTTGCATCTTTTCCGTCTGTCGCGTCGGGAACGGATGCGCATTCTTCAAGTGCTCAACGAGTATTACCGTCTGCATGTGCCCAATTTCCCCGAATTGAAATCCTTGGAAGTATTGCAAGAATTTTATGAATGCCCATGACGTGCGTGGTGCGTTGGTGCGCACCTGGTCATTTTCACAAACGCATACAAGTGCGTAAGTCTTGCCCGTAAACGAACGTAAGTGTCCCTCACAAACGAGTTGCAAAACGTAGAATATTCTCTGTTTTATGCCAAAAATCGAGAATATTCTCGCTTTTTTCGATTTTCGTGGAATATTATTGCCACCCCCTTATTTTGCCGTAACTTTGCAGTGGAAAAGGGATAAACCTGCAGGAACTTCCCCTCCCGTTAGGTCTTTGACATCTTTGGAAAATAGTTTCGTTCGTGAAATCTCCCGCGTTCAGTCTTGCGATGTGCTCTCTTTCTTGTAGGTGAGAGGTGGGCAGTCCTTGTATGCCTTGAAATTGCGGTAGAAGGAGGCAAGAGAGGAAAAGCCTGAACGGAAAGCAACTTCGTTGGTGGGCATCTTCGGGTTTTTCTCCATCAACTGAGCAGCATAGTCCACACGCAATCGATTGATGTATTCTGAGAAGGACATACCCATCCTGACGTTGATGGCTTGGTAGATATAATCGCGGTTGGTGTGGAGCAACTTTGCGATGTCGTTTATTTTCAAGTCTTGTTGCAGGAAAAGACGCTCGGTGTCTATTGCCTCTATGATTTTCTTTCTGAGTCTTTCGATGCGGTCTCCCTGTTTTTCTTCTTCTGCAGCTTCAATTGCTTCGTTTGTTTTCTCGGTCGCTTCCGTCACCTCTTCATTCGCCTCCTCTTCTTGCATTTCCGTGGTGACATCTTCCGTGCCGGTTGGGAGTTCGATGTCGTTGGTGGTTTCCAATATCAGGCACTGCATGGTGAAATTTTGCCTGTGTCCCGCATAACCCAACAGGAAGAGCAGGGTGAAGAATGTTGCGGCAGGGATGAGCACGAGCCATGGGGCTTTGTCGAAATATTCCTTGCCCATGATGTTGGCGGTGAAGCTGATGATGGATGCCACGATGAACAGCACCAAAATGGACTTTGCCATATGCATCTTGCGCAGATCCGTGTCGGCATAGTTCGTCTCCACCATCTTGTCGTAGCGTTTGATTTTCTTGATTCCCTTAACGAGAATGGGCGGGATTTGGAGCGCGAAGATGATTTTGATGCAGATGTGTACGATGGCTTGTATCATGGTAAGACCGCAAAGCCCATCAGTTGTGCCTTGATACAGGAATTTTTCGATGAACAGCTGCTCCTCTGGCTCATCCATGAAGAGATAGAGCGCTCCTGTTGTCAAGCCTGCTAACAAAGCAGGAATCAGCAGCGTCACTTGCCAATGCTTCCGACTATGCTCTTCAGTCACCTCCTTAATATAGAGGTAATAGAGAGGGAACACCGACAAGTTCGTCATGCAGTAAATGACATCCGTGACAGGCATCCATCCGTACAGATGATTGTAATAGATGAAATGACATCCATACAAAATGGCAGCCACCACCATGAAGACAACCATCCGCGCTTTTGCTTGGGTGCGTTGTTCCCACCAATCCAAAAGCAACAGAACGGACCAGAAGATGCAGACGAGCATCGGGAGCGATATGGCCAGTGTTTTAATCATGCCACAAAGGTACATTTTTTTACACAATATTCCAATAGATTATGTTCGAAAGCATGTATAAACCCCGATTTCTGTGAATTTGAGAATGTTTTTCTTGGAATTTGAAACGCCTTTTTTCTTTTTATTAGTTAATTTTGCCACATAAATCTTTATTTTTCCTATTATTAACATTAAAACCTATCAACATTATGAAAAAATTTTTCCTTTTTGCAGTTGCATTGGTTGGCACAATGTTAGCCCATGCACAACTTTCAGACGGTGTGTCCGCAACTCTTCAAGCAGGTGAGACCACTACAGTGTTCTATGGCTCTGATGCATTTAAGGATGCCATATCTGCTGCTCCTAATGCAGACGGTGTCATTACCTTATCTCCAGGTGCTTTCGCTAATCCTGGTGAAATTTCAAAGAGTCTCAAAATTTATGGTGCTGGTTTTTTGAAAGATGAAGCAAACAACATCGCAGAGACTCGTGTTATTGGTGACCTCACCATTACTAGTACAGATGATATTACTCCTGTGGTACGTGCAGAAGGTGTCTATTTCTCTGGAAATGTAGTTGTTAAAGGAACTCAGGCTGTCAAAAACACGGAGATTGTGAAGTGTAGTTTTGCGAGATTTTATAACAGTGTAGAAACCAACAATACCACTATTCGACAGAATTATGCTCGTGAGGGAATCTATGGAGAGGACAAGTTGGCTACATCATTTTTAGTTACCAATTGTTGGGTTCCCCAGATTAGCGGTTTTACCACCGCTTGTGATATTACAGTAACCAATTGTATCTTAAGTGGTAACTGTACGCATTCCTACGCACTTTATCGAAACAACCTTATCAATAGATATTATTACAATTGGGAAGACCGTAGGCAGGTAGGATCAGGCAGTTCTTGTTATAATAATGTTGGTCACAAGTATTGCTTAGAGCGCGATGGTGATACCACTTGTGATAACAACTATTATATTAACAATAACTGGGGCGAAATTCTTAAAGATGGACAGGCCAACTTGAATTTCTTCTTGACTGATACGTCTACACCTCGTACATGGGAACTTGCAGATCCCGCCACTTATGTTGGCACAGATGGTACTCCTTGTGGTGTAACTGGTGGTGACTTCCCTTGGAATCCTGTTCCTGCTACTCCACGCATTATCAGCACTTCAGTTGATGCCAAGACAACTCCTGGCACATTGAAGGTGTCTATCAAGGCTGAGGCTCGTCCAATTGAGTAATCACACAAAACAGAGACAGACAATGAACAGAACGAAACAATTAGGACTGTCCTTGCTGACATTGCTCTGTTGCTTGACGGCGACGGCTCAAGCCCCTTCCGTCACGAAGTGTGAGTACTGGTTTGACCAGCAATATGACAGTCGTATAACTGCAACGATGAGTGGAGGCACTTGGGACTCCTCCATCTCCATTGCCGATATGGGCTATGGTTTGCACAGCATTGCCTTCCGTGTCTTCGATAGCAATGGTCAGGCGAGTTCAACCCTCGTGAAAAACTTCATCAAATTGGAGAGTACGTCAACAGGCATCAATCCTTTGAATACTTACGAGTACTGGATTGATCAGCAGTTTGACAAACGGAAGAGTGGAACAGTGCCAGCAAGCGGTGTTGTCAGTTTTGAAGAGGATTTGACGACTCTGAACTATGGACTGCACAATGTCACCGTTCGTGTGATTGATGCGGTTGGCAAGGTAAGTTCAGCGTTGACGAAGAATTTCATCAAATTGGAGACGACAGCAACAGGCACGAATCCACTGAAGACTTACGAGTATTGGATTGACCAGCAGTTCGACAAGCGCAAGAGTGAAACGCTCGATGCGACAGGCATTGTCAACATTGATGAGGACATCACGGCTCTGGATTATGGACTGCATAATGTCACCATTCGTGTGATTGATGCAGTAGGCAGGGTTAGTTCGGCGTTGACGAAGAACTTCATTAAGTTGGAGACTACGGCATCGGGCCTGAACCCGCTGAAGACCTACGAGTACTGGATTGACCAGCAGTTTGACGAGCGCAAGAGTGGAACTGTGCCAGCAACTGGTGTGGTCGAGTTTGACTATGACCTCTCTGCTTTGAATCCAGGTTTACACAATATTGCTATTCGTGTCATTGATGAGGTGGGTAAGGTCAGTTCTGTATTGACGAAGAACTTTATAGTTCTGGAGCAATTGGAGGGTGACAACGCTTTGGTGACTTACGAGTACTGGATTGACGACGAGTTTGATAGCCGCAAGAGTGCCGAAGTGCCTGCTGATGGTGTAGTGAACCTTGACATCGACATCACTGATCGTGGTGTGGGTATGCATACCTTCAACTATCGTACTATTGACAAGGCTGGATATCCTTCAGCAGTTGTCTATAAGAGTTTCTTCGTGAAGAAGATAGTGGAGGATGCTAATCTAATTGCGATTGACTACTGGTTCAATGACGAGCCACGTACACGCATCGCTATTGATCCTGCACAGGCAAGCATCGACAAGAATGACATCGTCATCCCATTGGATGATTTGAAGCCACGAACCATTTCTGAAGAGTATGTATTCGATGCTACTCAAAAGAAGGTCATCACTACAGAAACTGTCACAGTGGGCTTCCAGGTGTTCAACAATGAAGAGGTTGGCTCCGAGGCATACGTTGAAACTCTGGAGAACATGAGTTTCACAGTTGACCCAGCCTTTGTGGCACTCAACAATGAGGTGAGCGACACGAAGGCAGTTCCTAAGGGAGGAGATGTGCAGGGCTTCAGTTATTCTGGTGCTGTGGGTGACTCGCTCCACTGGGAGATTACTACAGAGGTTGATGCGAAGATTGACTTCTACGATGCTGATGGCAATAAGATTACGCCAGAAGCGAAGACTATCAATGAGAAGGATGTGCTCGTGATGAAGATGCCAACGGCTACGGTTTATGTACTGGTTTATGGTGCAACAGCAGACGGCGACATCACCATCAAGGTGGCTCAGCCTATCGAACTGGCTGTGGTTGACGCAACTCGCAAATATGGGGAGGCGAATCCAACCTTCACCTATAGTGTCAAAGGTGCAGCAGTGGCTGGTGAGGTGGCATTCACCACTGAGGCAACAGCAACTTCGGGAGTGGGCGACTATGCTGTCAGCATTGATGGCAGTGGCATCACCAACTCTTACGTGACCCTGGTGCCTGGTACGCTCACCATTGAGAAGGCTCCATTGACGATTAAGGCAAAGGATTACACCATCAAGCAGGGTGAGGCATTGCCTGCCCTCGAGATAGAGTATGAAGGCTTTAAGAATGAGGAGACTCAAACTGTGTTGACCACGCAAGCCGCTATCGCTACGGAGGCTACATCAGCCAGCGTGCCTGGTGCGTATGACATCACGGTGAGTGGTGCAGAGGCTGCCAACTATGAATTGACCTTCTTGAAGGGTACGCTGACCATCGCGGCAGCAGATCCTGTCACCATCACAGCGAAGAGCTATGAGATTGAGTATGGCGATGAATTGCCAGCCTTCGAATTCACCAGCGAGGGAGCTGCACTCGTCGGCACACCTACCATCACTTGCGATATTCCTGAAGGAGCACCTGCAGGTACTTATCCAATCGTGATTAGCAAGGGAGGCGTGACGAACTACAACGACACGTATGTGAACGGAACCCTCACCATCACCAAGGCGAAGCTGACCATCACAGCTGACGACATCGAAGTGCATCAAGACGAAGTGATGCCGACGCTGACATGGAAGGCTGAGGGCTGGAAGAACGACGAGGATGAGAGCGTGCTCACCGTACAACCTGTTTGTGCGACAGAGGGCTCACCGACCTCTTCTCTTGGCGACTACACCATCACAATTGGTGGTGCCGAAGCTGCCAACTACGACATCACCTATGTGAATGGTAAGTTGACCGTTTCCGTACCAGTAGGCATCACATCCATCGACGCTAATGTGGCACCTGCCGACATCTACACCCTGCAGGGCATCAAGGTGCGCAGCAAGTCAGAAAGTTTGGATGGCTTGGCAGATGGCTACTACATCGTGAACAGACGCAAGGTTCTCATCAGAAGAAGATGAGGCTTGTAAATATGACCAGCGGGGAAGGGTGATTTGTCCTTCCCCGTTGTTTTATGTTTGTTCTTTGTAATCAACGGGTATAATGAAATAATAATGGAATTATTTGGCGATTGAAAAATAAATGCCTAATTTTGCATTGCAAGGAGTTTCTTGTCTCCAACATCAAAATGATTAAATACACGAATATTACAATCATGAAAAAGATTCTTACTTGGGTGCTTGCCGCCACCCTCATCTGCAGCACGGCAGTATTCACTTCATGCTCGAAAGATGACGATACCGTCATGAATTCTGACAAGAAGGATTACTTCACACAATGGTATTCTTGCGAGGCACTGACTGCGCTGAAAGAGTATGTGGAAGACGTGACAAACCCCAACTCTCCGAATTTCATCAAGGAGGAGGACCGAATTGTCACGTTCGACATGGATGGCACATTCGTTGCAGAACTCTATCCCACCTATTTTGAGTACAACATGCTGGAATACCGTGTGCTGGAAGACCCTGCTTATAAGGACATCGCTCCCGAAGATGTCAAGGAAACAGCACAGGAAATCAGGGATTTTGTTCGTGAAGGCAAAAAACTGCCTGATCATTTCGACATGAAGCATGCCTATGCGGCAGCTAAAGCATATGCGGGAATGACGCTTGCCGAGTTCGATGCCTATGTCAAGGCGTATGCAGCCAAACCCGCTAATGGATTCCAGGGCATGACCAACGGACAGGGCTTCTACAGACCCATGCTGCAGGTGTTTGAGTATCTGGAGGCGAATGGTTTCACGTTTTATGTCGTTTCTGGTTCCGACCGATTCATCTGCAGGGCATTGGTGGAACCCCTTGGTATCAAACCCAATCGCGTGATTGGCATGGATGTGAAACTGCGTTCCACCAGTCAGGGCACGGAAGCGGGCGTCAACTACACGATGGGCAAGGAGGAAGACCTCGTCCGCACGGATGAACTCATCATCAAGAACCTGAAAACCAACAAGGTCTTCCAAATCAGTCAGGAAATCGGCAAGATTCCCGTTCTCTCGTTCGGAAACAGCGGTGGTGACTGCGCCATGCACAATTACTGCCTGAGCAATCCCCTCAAGTCAGCCGCTTTCATGCTGATTGCCGATGACGATGCAAGAGACCACGCCAACAGGGAGAAGGCGCTCTCGCTGGGCACTCAGTGGCGCGAAGCCGGCTATCACGTCATCTCCATGCGCGACGACTTCCGCACCATCTATGGAGAGGGAGTGGAGAAGACGGACTTCACGTTCTGAAAAATCATTCGTGACAAAACAATCATGCGGCGTGCCCTTCAATGAGCACGCCGCATGGCTATTATGTACAGTGTATAGGATGTGTGCGATTATCTTGCAGACACGTACTTGTGTAAGGTGTTGCGCACAGCTCCGTTGCCTGCGTAGAGTTCCTTCACCATACCCTCAATCTGTTCGCCCAAACCTGCGTCGTAGAGGTTGACACCGAACACGTCGGCACGGCTATAGAGCTGTTTCAGACAACTGTAGTCCTGCTCTGCCTTACCCACTTCGAGAGGAGCCACGATGGCTTGCAACTCAGCGAGCAATGGGTCAGAAGAAGGCTCGAATGGTGTGCCGTCATCCTTGATGCCTTTGAGATAGCGGGCATAACCAGCGAGCGTGAGTGGAATGAGCACAAGGTTAGACTTGTCAAGTCCACGTGCCAGATATTTCTTGATGGTCTCACCAAAGCGGATGGGGAGTTTCTGGCTGGTATCTGTTGCAATGCGCTGTGGAGCATCAGGCATGAACGGATTGGGCAATCTGCGATTGATGACAGCACCAATGAACTCGTAAGGGTTCAATACACCCGGGTCTGTCACTACAGGCATGGCTTCGATATAGCCGAGTTTCTGCACGAATGGACGCAAGTCTTCGTCTGCCATCTCTGCCGAAATCAGCGTGTAACCTAACATGCAGCCATAGATGCTCATGGCGGTGTGGAGTGGATTCAGACAAGTGGTCACCTTCATGGTCTCCACCTTATCCACCGTTTCGCGCGTGGTGTAGAGTGCGCCGCCGAGGTCGAGTGGGGGACGCCCGTTTGTGTAGTTGTCCTCGATGACGAGGTACTGCACCTCCTCTGCATTGACGAAAGGAGCCGTGAAGGTGTGTTTCTCAGTCTCGATGTAGTTGTTGTCCTCAAAACCGTCAGCAGCCAGCATCTCCTTCACTTTCTCGTGTGGACGAGGCGTGATCTTGTCAATCATTGACCATGGGAAGGTAATCTTTGTCTCGTCCTTCAGATAGTCGAGGAAAGCTTTGTCAACCAATCCGTCTGCCACCCACTTCTCTGCATAAGCGAAGACACCAGCCTTCACCTTGTCGCCGTTGTGTGAGCAGTTGTCCATGCTCTGGATGGTGAGTGGAAGCTGTCCAACCTTGTAGCGTTCATACAGCAAAGCACACACTTTTCCCATAGCGAACAGAGGAGTGAGTCCACGTGCCAAGTCGGCATCGTTGTAGGTGTAGCCCTTCTCTGTGATGGTGAAAGAAATCATCTGCAAGGATGGTTTCTTGAAAATCTCCACCAATCGCTGCCAATCAGCAAACTGAGGGTCAGCCTTGAGCGATTCTGTCACCGAAGCAATCACCTTCTTCTCGATGGTGCCGTTGCTGCAAAGTGATACGGCAAGGGAGAGGTTGTTGTAAGGTGCGTATGCTTTGTCAATCACTTCAAAGTCGAAGGTCTCCGCCACAATCACACCACGGTCATATTTGCCCGTGTTGAGGGCGTCGTTGAGGATGGTGGCAGGGAAGGCACGGAAGATGTTGCCTCCACCGAAATGTACCCATGTGGGTTCTTGGGCAGTCTTCTCACGCACAGCTTGGATGTCAAACTTGGGAAGCTGGTAGCCTTTGGCTTCCCATTCTGTGGCATTGAAGCTGCCACTAAATATATCATTTAATCTCATAAGTAAAGATGTTTGGTTGCGGCAAGCCGCCGAAGAAAAAATATAGAAAAATAGATAAAAATAAACATCGCCCTTCGGGCAAATTTAACTAATTCAACAAATTATTTGTTCCATTCGTTTAATTATTGCGCAGCAATATGTTTTTTTATATTTTTACTTGTTTTTACCTATTTTTTCTTCGGCGGCTTGCCGCAATATATTCTAATCAAAGAATCCAGGTTGTTTATACTCGATGCCTAACTCTCTATCCACAGTGGCGAGGATGCCCTGCACCTGTCCCATCGCGAACATACGTCCAAGGAGTGTGTAGCCAGAGTTGTGGCCGTGATTACTCTCGTCCATAATGCCGCCAGGCTCGTCAGTGAAGGTCATGCCATGATCCACACGCATGGGCAGTTGTGGATTCTCTTTCTCGAAGATGCGGCACAGTTCGATAAGGTCTGCACGTCCTCCAAGGTGAGATGCCTCCGTGAAGTCGCCGTTGGGGAAGATATGGCAAGAACGCAAGTGTACGAAATGGGTGCGTGAAGCAAACTTCTTCGCCATCTCCACCACGTTGTTGTAGGCACCTGCAGAGAGAGAACCGGCACAGAAGGTGAGTCCGTTGTGCTTGTTGGGCACAGCGTTGAGGAACCACTCGATGTCCTCTTCGGTGCGCACGATGCGTGGCAATCCCAGTACCTCAATAGGTGGGTCGTCAGGGTGTACACACATGTTCATGCCATATTCTTCGCAAGTGGGCATGATGGCCTCGAGGAAGTATTTCATGTTGGCACGAAGCTGTGCCTTGTCAATACCCTTGTAGAGATCCAGGAAGTCGCGGAACTTTTGGATAGGTGCCTCGTCGTTCTCGCTGAAGTTGCCCGACACGAAGCCTTGTGTTTTAATGATGATGGTCTCCACCAGTTTGTGGTCTTTCTCGGGAGTCATTGTCTTGGCGAGTTCGTCGCATTCTGCCAAAACGTTGCGACCAGCACCCACACCTGCGGGGAACTCAAACTTTGCCCACTCCTCACGAGCGCCTTCACGCTTCAAGATGTAAATATCGAAGTAAGCAAATTCGGCATAGTTGAAATAGAGGTTGGTGGAACCGTTGGGGTTCTCATGCAATAAGTCGGTGCGTGCCCAGTCGAGCACAGGCATGAAGTTGTAGCAGATGCAGTGGATGCCTTCCGCAGAGAGGTTACGCAGGCTCTCCTTATACACCTCAATCTGATGGTCACGGTCAGGGCCGCCATACTTGATAGTCTCCACCACAGGCAGACTCTCCACCACGCTCCAGCGCATGCCATAACTCTCAATGTATGTTTTCAAGTCGTGGATCTTCTCACGTGTCCACACCTCACCAAGAGGTACGTCGTGCAGAGCAGTCACGATGCCCTCCACACCAATCTGTTTCAGTTGGGCAAGGGTGATTTTGTCCTTCTTGCCAAACCAACGCCATGTTCTTTCCATATTGTTTCGGTTAATGATATTGTTGGTGCAAAGTTAGACAAAAAACGGCATTTGTGTTTGTTTCTCCGTATCATTTTTGTTTTGAGATGTGTCAAATAGTGCGTTTTGAGGCGGATTTTAGGGTGCTGTTGTAACATATATGAAAGAATGTGTATCAAACCTGCTAATTTGTTTCGTGGATAATGCTTACCTTTGTACCCTCGAATGAGAACAAACTAATTATATACCAAACAATATGAAGAAAATTATTTTAGGAATGCTTGCGTTGGCAAGCGTTTGGTCGTCTGCATGGGCGACTGAGAAGTCTTTTACAAGTCCTGACGGAAAATTGACTGTGGTGGTGGAAGACCAGAACGGAATTGCCACCTATCGTGTCAATCTGGGCACCACTGTTTTTATTGAAAATTCACCGCTGGGCTTGGATACAAACATGGGCAATTACACGACAAATCTGACCTTGGCTGGTTGTGAAGTGAAGACGGTGAAGGAATCTTATGACCTGCGCAACATCAAACAGAGTCACGTCGATTACGAAGCCACTGAGGCTGTATGTAGTTTCGAGAAGCAGGGTAAAAAGGTGATGGATGTCATCTTCCGTGTGAGCAACCGCGACGTGGCTTTCCGCTATCGTATCTTGCCACAGCGCGACACAAAGGTGTGTGTGGTGAACGAGGAGGCAAGTGGTTTCAAACTGCCTGAAGGAACAACCACATTTATGTGCCCGCAATCTCGTCCAATGGGTGGTTTCGCACGTACATCACCCAGCTATGAGACATCCTATACCGATGATGACAAGATGGGTAAGAACGGTCATGGTGAGGGCTATTCATTCCCTTGCCTTTTCCATCTGGGCGACAAAGGTTGGGTGCTCATCAGCGAAACAGGCGTGGATGGCGGTTATGTGGCAAGCCGACTGCTCAATGTGACAGATGGCCTCTACAAGATTGGCTTCCCTCAGCAGGGTGAGTGCAATGGCTGGGGTTCCACTTCTGCATCGGTGGCACTGCCTTGCGAAACTCCTTGGCGCACCATCACATTGGGTACAACACTGGCTCCTATTGTGGAAACTACCGTGCCTTTCGACCTCGTGTCTCAGAAGTACAAGGCTTCACAGGAATATATCTATGGAAAGGGCTCTTGGAGCTGGATTATCGGTATGGATGCCAGCTGTAATTACGACGAACAGAAGCGCTACATCGACTTCTCCGCAGCGATGGGTTATCAGACAGTTCTCGTTGATGCCCTTTGGGACAAGCAAATTGGTTATGAGAAGATTGCAGAATTGGCTGCATATGGTAAGACCAAGGGTGTAGGTCTGTTCTTATGGTATAACTCTAATGGCTCTTGGAACGATGCACCTCAGTCACCTCTCGGCAAGATGGATAAGAGCCGTGAGCGTCGTGCCGAGATGGCGTGGATGAAGAGTGTGGGCATTCGAGGCATCAAAGTCGATTTCTTCGGTGGCGACAAGCAGAACATGATGCAACTCTATGAAGACATCCTTTCTGATGCCAACGACTTCGGTATCCTCTGCATCTTCCACGGATGCACCCTGCCACGTGGTTGGGAACGCATGTACCCCAACTATGCTGCCAGCGAGGCTGTGCTCGCTTCTGAGAACCTCCACTTCGGACAAGGCGCTTGCGATGCAGAGGCTCATAATGCCACACTGCACACATTTATCCGCAATACGGTGGGTTCGATGGACTTTGGTGGTTCTGCCCTCAACAAGTTCTATGATGCCAACAACAAGCGTGGTACGCATCGCGTCACTTCTGATGTCTATGCCCTTGCTACGGCAGTTCTCTTCCAGAGTGCCGTGCAGCACTTTGCTCTCGCGCCTAACAATCTTACCGATGCTCCAGCATGGGCAATTGACTTCATGAAGAACGTGCCCACCACTTGGGATGAGGTGAAGTTCATTGACGGCTATCCCGGCAAGTACGCCATCATCGCTCGTCGCACAGGCAGCAAGTGGTTTATTGTCGGTGTCAATGCTCAAAACGAAACGGTGAAGAAGAACATTGACCTCAGCATGTTCGAAAAGAATACGGAACTGCAGGTGTATAGCGATGATGCCGAACTCAATGGCAGCGTCAGCACCGTCAAGGCTAAGAAACAAATCACAGTGACCATCCCGAAGAATGGTGGTTTGGTGATTGTGAACAAATAATAGCATACTCTCAACGATAGAGCGGGTGCGCCACAATGGTACGCCCGCTCTTCTTTTGTGCTTTTCCTCATCACATTCTCAACGGTGCTTCCACAACCTCAAAAGGGGTGAGACTCTCACCTGTGGTACACGTCAGAGTCTTACCTATGGTATAGGTGAGAGTCTCACCCCTTTTGAGGTTGTGGAAGCAAGATTATTGACTCTTCTCTCATGACTTCATCGCGTCACCGATAGGCATACCTCATAGGCTTAGACGACGAAGGAATTTGGCAGAATGATATGGATACCAACGGAAAGGTGGCTACCCAAATGAAACTTTGGAAGGCAAATAGCACTCTCTTTCTGCTTTTTTCTCTTTTTTCAACAAATAATTCCTAATTCCTAATTCCTAATTCCTAATTATTTCTTACCTTTGCATCCGTTTTTGGCGAAGCCGCTGTCTGATAGGGAGAGAGCCCAAGGAGTTGAGACATAGGGTTTCAATGTTCTGAAAAGGAGAATGCTTCGCTGTAACTCTTTAATCATCAAATCAAACCATCATGGCAGTAGATTTAATTAAAGTGGCTGAGGAAGCAATGAAGACTTCTGAGCCAAAGCAGTTCCCTGATTTCAAGGCAGGTGACACTGTAACAGTAGCTTACAAGATTATTGAGGGAACAAAGGAGCGTATCCAGCTCTACCGCGGTGTTGTCATCAAGATCGCTGGTCACGAGGACAAGAAGCGCTTCACTGTTCGCAAGATGTCTGGCACCGTAGGTGTTGAGCGTATCTTCCCACTCAATTCACCCAACATCGATTCTATCGAGTTGAACAAGGTTGGTAAGGTACGTCGCGCTAAGCTTTATTACCTTCGCAAACTCACAGGTAAGAAGGCTCGTATCAAGGAAAAGCTCTCCGGCAAAAAGAAGGAGGAGGCTTAATAATCCTTTTTACAAACTTACAAAAGATAGAGGGAATTGCTGCTTGCAGTTCTCTCTTTTTTGTTCATTATGTACGAAAATAATTATTTTTGTCCTAAACGTACTGAAAAGCTTGGATGATATGAAAAAAAGGTGTACCTTTGTGCCCAAAATCAAACGTGTATAAGAACTATGGGAAAGTTGATTGTTAATTCATACGATGAGTTTGCCTCTCATCTGGGCGAGGTGATAGGAACGAGCGAGTGGCTTGAAGTGTCACAGGAACGCATCAACCTTTTTGCTGATGCCACCATCGATCATCAGTGGATACATGTGGATCCAGAGCGTGCTAAGGTGGAAAGTCCTTACAAATCAACTATTGCTCATGGGTACTTGACACTTTCTTTGCTGCCACATCTCTGGCAGGAGCTTATTCAAGTGAACAACGTGAAGATGCTGGTCAATTATGGTATGGATCAGATGAAGTTCGGACAGCCAGTCCTTGCGGGACAGCGTGTACGCCTGACGGCTTCCTTGCACGACATCAACAACATCCGCGGCATCTGTAAGGCACAAATCAAGTTCAAGCTGGAGATTGAGAACCAAAAGAAGCAGGCGCTTGAGGGATTGGCAACTTTCCTCTACTACTTCGAATAAGACGACTACACATATATATTATATATAGGGGATGTTATAGGGGGAGTGGAACTTCGGTTCCGCTCCCCCGTCTTATGATTTTTTGGAATGCCGTTTGTTTAAGCCTTTCTTCCGGCTATGTCAGCCTACTTTCTTTCTGTATTCTCTTACCAAAGAATAATGTAGATGATAAGTGAAACGATGCATACAGAAAGGGCGCCATAGGTGTATCCTCGTGTGGTGGAGAATAGAGCCATGTTGATGGGAAGTGCCTTGGAATCCTGATATGGACTTCTTGCGTTGGACAAGCACAGAAGAGCACATGCACCAGCCAAGAATCCGAAGAAGTAGAAAGCTTGGAAACCGATGTCGTTAAGGTAGGCAAAGACATTGTCCTCAGGCGTGGTATCTGATGGCAGCAAAAGCATGGAGCAACTGACAATGGTTGCTGCAACAACGCTGGCGATGGCAACGCCTCCCATGATGTATCCCCATCTTTTCATCAAGTCTTGCGCCGCTTTTAGAATGCTTTGGCTTGGTATAACCTTCTTGCTGTTCAAGGAGATGGTGACGAACAGTATGAGTAGAATCATGAAGACGTATCCTGCACGGAACTGGAAAGGAACGCTGGGGAAGATGAACTTGAAGATGATGCCCAGCGGTAAGGTGAGAATGGTTATCCATATGGCTGCGGTTCCGGATGCCCGTTTCCACAACAGGCCTAATCCGAACACGATGGCGATGCCTGGATAGAGGAAGGCTGAATACTCTTGAATGTATTGGAATGCTTGGTCAAGTTCTCCAAGCAGTGGGGCTGCAGAGATGAGGGCGATAATCAAGGCGAGGATGGCCGCTGTCCGTCCCATGACCACGAGCTTTCTGTCGGAGGCTTCGGGGTTGATGTATTTCCTGTAGATGTCGATGGTGAAGATGGTGGACGTGCTGTTAAGCATGGATGCCAACGAAGAGATGACAGCGGCGGCAAGTGCCACGAATGAGAGTCCCTTGATGCCTGTAGGCATGAAGTTCTTGATGAACCACGGGTATGCTTCGTCCGATACCTTTATGGTGTCCTGTAAATTCGTGTCGCCATATTGTGTGATGTAGAAAGCACAGATACCTGGAATGAGCACGATGAATGGCATGAGGATTTTCAGCATGCCGGCAAACAAGAAGCCCTTTTGTGCCTCATGTATACTGTATGCGGCCAAGCCTTTCTGGGTGATGTATTGGTTGAATCCCCAATAACAAAGGTTGGTCAACCACAAACCTCCAACAATGGCAGCGATACCCGGCACATTATCATAAGCAGAAGCATTGTGGCTTTCTTGGATGATGAGGTGGAAGTGGTCATCTTTGGCATATTCACGGTCAATGGCAAAATTGCAGAGTTTTTGGAAACCTTCGGAGATGCTCCCGTCATCGCCTGCTACAGCTAACAGAGCATAGTAGGCTGTGGCAAGTCCACCACCAATGATGAACACCACCTGCATCACATCCGTCCATGCTACCGACGTCATGCCGCCATGGATGGAATAGAGGCCGGCAATGGTGAATAGGGCGATAATGATGATGATGCGTGCAGAAATGTGGAAAAAGCCCATTTCAATGATTAGCCCCTGTAGTCCCATGATCTGTTCGATGGCGAGGGCGCCCAGCCATGCCACAGTGGTCAGGTTGATGAAGATGTAGAGGAACAACCATAGAATGGAGAATGCGAGTCCCACACCGCTATTATAGCGTTTGCGCAGGAACTGGGGCATGGTGAATATCCGTTGTTCCATCATAATGGGCAATAAGAATTTTCCAATAAGCAGCAATGCGATGGCTGCCATGATTTCGTAGGCAGCGATGGCAATACCATCGGCATATGCCGTACCAGCCATACCAATAAGTTGCTCTGCTGAGATGTTTGCGGCGATGAGTGACGCGCCGACAGCCCACCATGTCAGTGTGTTTCCTGCCAAAAAGTAGTCATTGGTGTTTTTCGTTTCACGGTTGAAACTAAGAAAGACGCCGAGGCTGACCAGCATGATGAGATATGTGAACAAGATGACGTAGTCGATGGATTCCAGTCCGCTTTGACTCAACGCCTCTGTAAGGCTCATTTGTGTGTTCATAATGATAGATTGTGCTGTAGTTGATAATTGTATGATTTAGATAGTTTGCAAAAGTAGGAATAAAAGTTTGAAAGAAAAAGTTTTTTCCAATTTTTTTTCCAAGAAACTTTTTTTACGGCATTTCAAACCCGTTATTCTGCACAAAAAGAAGACTCTCGACAAAGTTTCCTTGTCAAGAGTCTTCTTTTGTGGTACCACCAGGATTCGAACCGGGGACACACGGATTTTCAGTCCGATGCTCTACCAACTGAGCTATGGCACCAATTAGCTTTGTTAAGCGAGTGCAAAGGTACGCCTTTTTTTCTTACTGACCAAACATTTCGGCACTTTTTTCGTCGTTTGTGCGAAAAAAGTGCCGAAATCCTTTATTTGATAGGGACTACAATAGCTGTCAATGCTATCAAATCGTTGTTTTACATCAGCTGCTCAAAGGGGAAATCCTTCTTCATCCTATACGCAAGGCCTGTCATCACAGCAATGAGTTCTCCCTGCTGATTGGTCACCTTGATGTCGCAGTAGGGCAGTTTGTGGTGGTCAAGCAGTTCGGTGCATTCTGCCGTGAGGCGGTCACCCTTTTGTGCTGACTTAAGAAACGTGATGCTGTTGTTGATGCCCAAGGTGAGGATGCCGTGACAATTACCTACCCCTGCAAAGGCAAGGTCTGCCAGAGTGTAGATGACTCCTCCCTGACACACACCTGCACCATTCAGATGCTGTTCCGCTACTGTCAGTTCCGCTTTGGCATAGCCTTCTCGGATTTCAGTCAGTTGAGCACCGATGCTGGCGGCAAAGCGGTCGTTCTTATTGAGCGTATCGAGCAGTGTCATGCGCGGAAGTCGTCTTCGGTGAAAAATGTCAACTTGTTCAGCATGATGGTTTCCTTCGCTTTCTCGCTCTGGTCGGCACGGAACACAAGTACGCCCTTGCCTTTCCAAAGGAACGAGTAGAGGTAGAGGATGCTCACTCCTGAATCTGAAATCTCCTTCACGGCTTCTGCGGCACGTCCTGGCTGGTCATCGATGCTGAGGGCAAACACGTCTGAAAGCTGTACGTTGATGCCAGCCTCCTTCAGAATGAGATATGCCTGAGCAGGGTTGTTGCACAGCACACGATAGATGCCGTAGCCCTTGGTGTCGGCAATGGTGGAAGCGATAATCTGTATGCCTGCCTTGCTCAGCAGGTTGAGAACATTGATCAAGGTGCCTCCCTTGTTCTCAATGAAGATGGAAAGTTGCTTGATGGTCATGGCTATTGATATACTTTACGTTTGTCTACTACTCTGACTGCTTTGCCTTCACTGACTGGCAAGCTGCCCTTTGGAACAAGCTTCACGTGTGGAGTAAGGAGAATCTCGTCCTTCAAACGACGCTTGATTTCCTTCTCCAATGCCAAGAGACGTGGGAAGTCATCGGTGAAGAGTTCTTCCAGTTCTACCTCCACAGTCATGTTGTCATTGTTCTCGTCGGTGGTCAAGGTGATGAGGTAGTTGTTCGCGAGTTCCTTGAACTGCATGAGAATCTTCTCAATCTGTATCGGGAAGATGTTCACACCACGCAGCACCATCATGTCGTCTGAACGTCCACGCATGCGGTCAAGACGCACGTGGTTGCGCCCACAAGGACAAGTGTGACCCAACACACGTGTCAAGTCGCGAGTGCGGTAGCGCAACAAAGGCATGGCTTCGCGGCAGAGGGTGGTGAGCACCAGTTCGCCAATTTCGCCATCAGGCACGGGTTCCAAAGTCTCAGGATTCACAATCTCCACAATGTAGTAGTCTTCCCAGAAGTGGAGACCATTCTGCTCAGGACATTCAAAACCTACACCGGGACCACACATCTCGCTCATGCCGAATGAGTTGTATGCTTTCACACCCATCATCTGCTCAATGCGCTTACGCTGCTCTTCCGAGTGAGGTTCTGCACCTATGGCAAGCACCTTCAGTTTTGTGTCTTTGCGAGGGTCAACTCCTTCTTCCTGCATCACCTCATAGAGACGAGTTACGTAGCTAGGCACAGCATGGATGGCAGTGGTGCCAAAATCCTTGATGAACTTAATCTGACGCAGTGAGTTGCCAGCAGCGGCAGGCACTGTGAGCATGCCCAGTTTCTCAGCACCATATTGGAAGCCAAGACCACCAGTAAACATGCCATAACCCGATGAGTTTTGGAACACGTCGTCAGGACGAAGTCCCACCATCCAAAGGTTACGAGCCACCTGATTTGCCCACTCGTCAAGGTCTTTCTGCGTGTGCAGAATCACGGTTGGATTACCTGTCGTGCCTGATGAAGAGTGCAGACGTACACATTGGCGAAGTGGCACACTGGCGATGCCGAATGGGTAGGTGTCTCTCAGGTCTTGCTTTGTGGTGAAAGGAATCTTCCGAACATCATCGAGACTCTTGATGTCCTCGGGCTTCAGTCCTATTTCCTCAAAGCGCTTTTTGTAGAACGGTGAGTTCATGCAGTGCTTCACCGTTGCCTGCAACCGCTCCAGTTGCAGTTTCTTCAGTTCTTCATGCGACAGCGTCTCATACTGCGGATGAAGGTAAGGTGATTTGTCGTCCATCTTTTCATTTTCGATGTGGGATGTACAATGTACGATGTTGGCTAACGCAATGCTTTCAATCCGCATGGCTCATTGTACATCGTACATCTTTCATCGTACATTAGTTATGATTGTTATTGAATGCTTCGATTCTCTCCTTGAATATCGGTTCTTGTTCTTTCGAGAAGAACGAGGTGCAGATGCGTACGCCCTGCTCGTTCGACCCCATTGTGTCGAGCGGGAACACCGCAATGCCGTAGTACATCAGTTCACGCGTCAACTCAAGGTCTGTCATGCCTGGATATTGCACTGTGAAGTAGAAGCCATCTGCCAGCGGAGCACCGAGGTCGTTATCATATACGAGGTAAAAACCATTTGCCAAGAGCACGTCCTTCATGAACTTCGCCCTTCTGCCATACTCTCTTACGTCTGCCAAGAAGTTATATGCCCCATCACATGCTGCCTCCATCAGTGCCGCCATGGCGTGCTGTACACTGTGCGTCGTACCGCTGGAGAGTGTGTACATCAGACGGTTGCAGAAGAAGTTTCCGAACTCGCCCACACCGAAGTTCTTCTCCAGAGCGGGATACACCCTGTGATAGAGTGCGTTGCTGATGCAAGCCACACCGATGCGCTGACCGGCATAAGAGAATGCCTTCGAACCAGACACTGCCAAGATGTACTTGTCAGTATATCTTGCCACCGTGGCTTGATAAGGAGCCTCAAACGGATGGCTCAAATCTTTGCGGAAATCCATGGCAAAGTAAGCCAAGTCTTCTAGAATGATGCAGTCGTGCTTGTCAGCCAGCATGGCGATGCCCTTCAGTTCCTCCTCGTTGAAGCACACCCAAGACGGGTTGTTGGGGTTGGAATAGACGATGCCGCAGATGTTGCCACCAGCCAAAATCTCCTCCAACTTCTTAATGAGCGCCTCGCCACGATAGTCGTGAATATCCAGTCCGAGATGCTTCAAGCCAATCACGTCACATTGCGTGGTCTGCACGGGGAAGCCCGGATGAATGAACAGTACCGTGTCCTTCTCTGGCATCGCATGGTGCCAAGCCGTGAAAGTGGCGAAAGTGCCCTGCATCGAACCTGTAGTAGGAATGCAACAGAGTGGGTCAATGTCCACTCCAATGAATGCTTTCACAAACCGAGAAGCCGCATTCTTGATGCGTGGGATACCCCCGTTGGGAGCGTAGGTTGTGGCACATCCTTCACTGAGTGCCTTTTGTTCCGCCTTCAAAGCGATGTCTGACGGTTGCAAGCCCGGTACACCCATCTCCAAATGGATGACTGTCTGTCCCGTCTTCTCCTCCAGTGCTTTCGAGAGCGCTTGGAGGTCGCGGATGGTAGCTTGCGAAAAGTCACCCAGTGCCATCTCTTCGATGGTCTCGGTGACTGTTTTATAGTCTAATGGGGTTGTCATATAATATATTATAGTTATTTCCAGTCTGTCAAGAGCGTTCTCTTGTCCAGCACATGCTTAGCCTTGCCAGTCGAGCGTTCGATGTTTCCAGGCTCCTTGATGTGGATGTTCGGCTTGATGCCGACGAGGGAAACGATGCGGTCGTAGAGTGGCTTGATGAATGGCATCTGCTTCGCTGGGTTTGGAGAGAAGTACTCGGCACGCAACTCGACATCGAGGTCGAACGTGTCTTCGTTGTTCTTGCGGTCCACTGTGATGAAGTATTGTGGTGTGAAGACAGGGAATTCTGTCAACACGGTCTCAATCTGTGATGGGAAGACGTTCACGCCACGGATGATGAGCATGTCGTCGCTGCGACCCAAAATCTTTCCAAGGCGAACCGTCGTGCGTCCGCACTCACATGGCTCGTAGATGAGGTGTGTGAGGTCGCGGGTACGATAACGAAGGATAGGCATCGCCTCCTTGCAAAGTGAGGTGAACACCAATTCTCCCTCTTCACCTGGTGCCACGGGCTCCAGTGTCTCGGGATTGATGATTTCGGGATAGAACATATCTTCAGCTACGTGGGTTCCGTTTTGGAACTGGCACTCACCACCCACACCAGGACCGCACATCTCTGTCAGTCCATAGATGTCGATGGCTTTGATGTGCAGTTTCTTCTCCAACTCGCGGCGAATGCCCCATGTCCAAGGTTCTGCTCCGAAGAAACCCACTCTGAGTTTCAGATCCTCTGCCTTGATGTTGGGGCTTCTCTCGATCACCTCTGCCAAGTGGAGGGCATATGAAGGGGTGCAACAAAGAGCGGTCGTGCCAAAGTCTTTCATCAGCATGATTTGCTTCTCGGAATTACCGGCAGAGATAGGCAACTGAACGGCTCCACGTGCGAGGGCTCCGTCGTGAGCACCCAGACCACCAGTGAACAGTCCATATCCGTAAGCCACCTGTACGATGTCGCCAGGACCTACGTCACCTACAGCCAATACACGTGCCACGCATTCTGCCCACATCTTCAGGTCGTTCTCTGTGTAGGTGCCGACAACGGGCTTACCTGTCGTGCCTGATGAGGCATGGATACGGCGAATTTCGCTCTGAGGCACTGCCTGCAGACCGAACGGATATTCGTCGCGAAGGTCATGCTTGGTGGTGAACGGCAACTTGTAGATATCGTCTATACTGCGGATATCTTCGGGCTTGACGCCCATGCGGTCCATCTTCTTTTTGTAGAATGGAACCTTCTCATAACAAGTCTTCACAGTCTTGACCAGACGTTCAGACTGTAACTTGCGCATAGACTCTCTGTCCATGCACTCCATTTTCGGATTGTGAATCATGTGTTAATTTGTGTTTGGTTGTTATTTTTTACTTGCCTCTACACCCATGTCAAAGGCTTTGAGGTTGGCTTCGACGATGGCTTCACCCTTACGTGCAAAGATGACGGAGATGGCCTTGCGGAGCTGTTCCACAGTGAGAATCTCAATGAAAGGGGCGGCCATGCCGAGGAGCACCATATTGGCACCACGCGCATTGCCGGCATCCTTGGCTACAGACTCAATGTCGAGCTTCACCACTGATGGCAGTGTGTCAAGTTCTGCTTGCAGGGCAGCCTCGTCGGGGTAGTTCGGTATGTTGACGAAGGGTTTGCTGCTCGTCACGATGGTGCCCGTCTTGGCAAGATAGGGCAGATATCGCAGAGATTCCATGGGCTCCATGGAGATGACCACATCGGCACCTCCCTGTGGAATGAGGTCTGAATAGATGTTCTCCGTAGAAAGGCGCAGGTTTGACTGCACGTCACCACCACGCTGACTCATTCCGTGTACTTCTGCTTGCTTCAGGTTGATACCAGCCTCTGTGGCTGCTTCTCCGATGATGGTAGCGATGGAGAGGATACCTTGTCCGCCCACACCGCAAAGTATGATGTCTTTCTTCATTTTTTTGCCTCCTTTGCTCTTTCTCTTGCGTGGCGTGCTGCCGTCTGGATGCACTCACGACGAGGAATGATGACACTGACTCCTTTGTACTCAATCTCTTCTTTCAGGATGCGCGTGATTTCTGGCATGTTTTTGGGAAGTGGAACGACCACACGCACATGCTCTGGTTCCACACCCAAACCGAGACAGATAGCCTCGAACTTGTTTGTGCCGGCAGAATCCTGTCCACCTGTCATACCTGTCGTCAGGTTGTCAGAGATGACCACAGTGATGTTTGACTTGTCGTTCACAGCATCCAACAGACCTGTCATGCCGCTGTGCGTGAAGGTGGAGTCACCGATGATGGCCACTGCTGGGAACAAGCCCGCATCTGCAGCGCCCTTCGCCATCGTGATGCTGGCACCCATGTCCACACAACTGCTGAGTGCCTTGAATGGTGGCAATGCTCCCAACGTATAGCAACCGATGTCGCCAAACACACGGTAATCGGGATATTCAGCCAGCACTTGGTTCAGTGCGGTATATACATCGCGGTGTCCGCAACCCTGACAGAGCTGTGGAGGACGACCTGCGAGGTTCTTGGCATTGTCAAATGCAGGTCCAGCAGGTTTGCCAAGTGCCTTGGCCACACTGTCGGGTGTCAATTCGCCTGTGCGTGGCAGGTCACCTGTCAAGCGTCCCTTGATGGGGTAGTCGGCACCCACCATGCCTGCAATCGTCTCTTCCACAACGGGTTGACCATCTTCCACCACAAGGATGGACTCATGCTCAGCGGCAAATGCCTTGATAGCCTTAGGAGAGAGAGGATATTGCGAAACCTTCAGGATGTCAGCATTGTCACCCACGTTCTCTTTCACATAGTTGTAACCGATACCACAAGCGACAATGCCCAGTTTCTGACCGGCTGATTCTTTCTTGTTATAAGTGGATGTCTCTGATGCTTTCTGGAATGCTTCCTGCTTCTCCAGCAAATCCACATACTTCTTTCTTGCGATGCCAGGCAGCAGCACCCACTGGTCTGTGCTGGGGTTGAGTGCGTTTTCTACACCCAGTTCACCAACTTCTACGGCAGCACGGCTGTGTGCCAGACGAGTCACGATGCGCAACAGCACAGGCACTTTCAGACTCTCCGACATTTCGAATGCTGAAGCCACCATATCGTATGCTTCCTGCTGGTTTGATGGTTCAAACACAGGGATGAGGGCGAACTTACCATAGAAACGGCTGTCCTGCTCGTTCTGTGAAGAGTGCATCGATGGGTCATCTGCAGCCAACACGATGAGACCGCCATTCACACCCGTAATGGCACTATTCACAAACGCATCGGCACATACGTTCATACCCACATGTTTCATGCACACCAACGCACGCTTGCCAGCATACGACATGCCGAGAGCAGCTTCCATGGCTGTTTTCTCATTTGTACACCAACGACTGTGGATGCCACGTTCACGTGCCACTTTGTTGGTCTGAATAAATTCAGTGATTTCGGTGGACGGAGTGCCGGGATAAGCATATACGCCAGAAAGTCCGGCGTTGATGGCTCCCAATGCAATGGCTTCGTCACCCAAGAGTAATTGTTTCATATATTTGTCGTTTTGTTGTGATTACGTAAAAGACATAAAAACATGTTTCTCAAGCAGGTTATGCTCGAAAAACATGCAAAGGTACAAAAAAATGTGTAAAGTGTAAAGTGAAAAGAGAAAAAACTATGTTATCAATCATTCAGGCAGTTGGAAACACGGATTTTTCACCATGGGCTTTTCACTTGATTTTCTCGATATCCACAGACACACCCACCATCAGGTTGATGCCATCGGTGAGGGGACTGTTGAAGTAGTGGTATTGGGGTTTGTAGTTGAGGAGATTGTCAATGGCGGCAGTCACCTTGAAAGCCTTGCCGAATTGTTGGACAGCAGAGAATTTCCAAAGCGTGTAGGCGGGGTAGTGTATGGTGCTGGTCCCTTTGGAAATGTCGTAGTAGTCGATGAACTCCACGTTCTTTACATCGGAGAGGAAACGCCCGTTGAGTGAGAGACGGAGACCGTAGTTGCGGGTGAATTGCTTGTCCCAATCTACCCGTGCAGTGAGGGAGTGGTGACGGGCAGGGATGTACTGGTTGTTGATGGTGTGCCCTTCTTTGTCTTTCGGCAGACGCTCGTTGGTATAGGCGTAGGAAAGTTTGGCACTGAATCCGTTATCCCATCGTGCCTGAATGGCGGCTTCTCCTCCGTAAACGGAGTAGCCCGCAAGGTTGGTGTAGTCGAGATAGAGTTGCTTATCATCGTTTGGCAGATAGTGGGGAACACCTGTGGCGAGTTTGTTGTGCACTTCGTTGTAGTAGGCGGCGAGGGTGAAATTGTAATGCCCTTTGGTATAGTCGGCAGAGGCATTGAAATTGTGGCTGAGCTCTGCCTTCAAATCAGGATTCCCTCGAATAATCCAGATGCCTGCTGCATCGAAGTTGTAATACTTCTCTTTCAAGGCAGGTGCACGGAAGCCCATGCCATAGCCAAAACGGATGTTGAGATTGCTGATGGGTTGGTAACGTACGGAGAGCTTCGGGGTGAAGTGAGAGTCCTTCTTGTCTGAGAAATAGTCGTAGCGCACAGCACCCACCACCTCCCATTGCGTGTTGATGATCCAGTCGTATTGCGCAAAGGCATCGAAGGTGTTCTGACTTTCCGTTTTGCTGCCCAAGTTCTTGTTCATCAGATAGTCATGCATGAAATCTGCCCCCACAGTCAAGATTCCGTTTGACGACCAATAGTGGTTGTAGAGCCCTTTGAAGATGTTCTGCACGTTGCGGTAGTCACGCACATCGAGCTTGTTGATTTTGTGGTAGTCAGACTTGTCGTACTGGTCGAACGAATAGGAGATTTCCAAGTTGTCGTCTTTACTGATGTCCCATAGCCCTTTGAGCCCTGCGCTGAAATCTCTGAATCGTTCTGGGGCATCGGCTACACGCGTTTGTTCACGATAGAAATAACCAGCCCTGCCAATGAGTTTCAGTTGGTCATTCACGGTGAATGTGAGCCTGTCCTTCACGTTCCATGTGCAGTCGCCATAGATGGTCGTCACGACTTGCGTGGCAGGGTTCTCAGCATTGCTTACATGGATGTTGTCAATGGAGGTGTGGTTCACGTTCAGCATATTGTGCAACCGCTTTCCATTCACTCCATACGCTCCCCCCAATCTCCGTTCATTGTAGCGTGCCAATCGTCCATTCAAGTTCAGTGTCCACGGTTCTGTCCCTTCTTTGGTGATGATGTTGATGACACCACCCCCTGCATTGCTTCCATAAAGTGCAGATGCAGCACCCTTCACAATCTCGATGCGCTCCACATTCGCCATGTTCAGACGGGTGAAATCCACGTCGTCCATCGTCTCGCCAGCCAACCGCTCTCCATCCACAAGGAAGAGAATGCCCTGACCGCCAAATCCACACAGGTTCATGTGCTTCAACTGGTTCATGGCATAAGAGAATTCTACACCTGGCATCTCTTGCTGAAGCAGGTCTTCCACGTTTGTGGCATCCACCTTCTCAATGTCAGCTGTGGTGATGACACGGGTTTGGATAGGAGCATCCTTCAGCAGTTTCGGTGTGCGCGTGCCAGTGATGACCACATCGTTGAGCAGGAAAGTGGAGTCTTGCTGCTGAGCATGAGCGAAGTGAGAAAAAATGAACAAATGAAAAAATGAAAGAATGAGAAATTGGAGTGCCTCTGGCTGGTGAAACAGATTTCTCACTTTTTCACTTTTTCCGTTATAATCGGTTGCAGTCATCTCAGTACGGGTATTTGTAGTTGATGGTGAGGCAACACTTCACACCTGCCGCATTCTGGTAGTTTTCCAGTTGGATGGCTGCATAGGTGTCATCGTCGAAACGGACGATGAACACATGGTTGTTGAGTGTGAAGGCAGGAGGTACAGGAGGAATTTCGAGTTTGAGCCACGAAGAGAGCACGGGGTTCACCCGAATGCCCTGATTGCCCACAAATCCTTGCAGCATCTGTTCACGGATAGTCCACACATCCAACTCGTTCCATGTGTCGGGAGTGAAGGTGGCATCAGCAAATGCCTCGCTGCTTTCGGGCAGTTCACTCATTGAAGTATAGGATGTTTCATAGGCCGCTCCTCCGTTAGTGCGCACATTGTTGCGATGCACGGCGATGTGCCATTTTTCAGGCTCTGGCTGCTCGGCTGTAGGAGTGAAACTTTGGAACTCGTGGTTGGAAAGACCTGCCCCGAACACATCGTACCAATAGGTGTAGATGCCCGGTTGAGGGCTGAGGGTTGAGGGTTGAGATTTGAGAGTTGGAAGTTCCTCAGTGGGGATGCTCATTGATACCCATTCCTTGTTCGTGTCCAGCAGGTCAATATAGTACCATTCTGTCCAACTGGAAGCATCCACATACAATTGCCCCTCTTTCAGGGTCACGTCATTCGACGGATCATCGTAGATGTCGTCGAGGATGCCATGACAGGCTGACAGAGAGGACAAAAACAATGTGAGTGTGCTAAGCGTCAGGAACTTGTGTCTCATTGAGCAGAGGTGTACCTTTTATTTATTGACTTCAACTTCGAATTTGGAGATAATCTTGAAAGGCATTTTGCCGAAAGAGTATGTCATCACGATGGTGGCACCCTTACTGCCGTTTTCAATCAGTTTCACGTCGATGTCGCTGTCTTCGTTGAAAGTGTAATCGCCCTCCATCGGAGCACGCCCCCCTTCAGACTTGTAGTGCATCTGCAGATCGTCCTTGCCAAACACGCGATAGTATGAACCCTTTTGGGCATCGTATGCGATGTTCTTGATGGTGACAGCGCCAATGGTGAGGTTACCGATGGTGGTGTTGAGCAGTTGGTACTCAGGCATCTCCACTTCGATGGTGCCATTCTCTCTGAGGGTGACCTTGCAGGTGATGTTTACAGGTGGATATTCCTTGTCAACGGTCACGGTGTTGTTGCCTGTGTAGGTCCACTCCTGAGTGTACTCCTTGTCGTCGCTGCATGCGGTCATGCCAATCAGTGCGACGAGCATCAATGCGAAAAATTTAATTGCTTTCATTGTTTGTGCTATTTTGAGGTTTATATTCATCTTTCCGCTTGGGATTCATAGGGAACCATCCTTTCTCCACACGCTTCTTCTGCTGGAACAATTCGAGGATGCTCCATAGGCACGAACAGCCCACCACACCCAGCACGGGACTCAACACATCGTTTGCAGTGAACAGTGATGCCACGATGAAGGCGATGCCAGCCAAGAGGAACGCCCACCAACAGCGAGTGCCGAGGTGATACTCTGCCTTGATGACGATGGGGTGGAACACTCCGATGACGAGAAATGTCGTTACGGCGATGATCAATCCTGAGAAATTCATACCTAAAAAACTATCGTTTTACCTATGAGAACAGAAAATCGCTGCAAAGTTACGGCTTTTTACCTTACCTCACAATCCTTATTTGTGAGGATTTGCACTTTTTGAATGAGTGCCAAACGAATGTCAGTGCGGTAGTTTTTCCAGCAGAATCTCTATCAATCGTGGCACTGCATACTGCTCCAAGTCATTCTCATTCACCCAGATATATTCATCGGGAAGAGTGGGGAAGGTGTCCGTCTCCAACAAATAGAAGTCGGCAAGCAGAAGGCGATGCGTCAGCACATGCTTCACATCCTTGGCAAGAAGGACAAGCCCCCTCCCAGCCTCCCCCAAATGGGAGGAGAACCATACGGATGGCAGCCCCTCCCCCATGGGTGAGGTTGGGAGGGGGCTTACCGGTTCCCACAATCCCTGCCAGATACCTCCTGCCGGCCTTTTCCTGATGGCAGTCTTGCCCTCACATCTTATATAAATATAGGTGAGATGCACAGTCTGAATTTTCAGCTTCTTATCCTTGATGGGCAGTTCTTCCACACGCCCCATGCGCAGGGCTTCACATGTTTCTTGCAGAGGGCAAACCACACACTTAGGTGATGAGGGGGTGCATTGAATAGCTCCGAAATCCATCATGGCTTGGTTGAACTCGGCAGGTCGGTCGGCAGGTAACAGCGATTGCGCCAGTTCTGTGAAGAGATGCTTTCCCCTTGTCGTATTGATGGGGGTGTCGATGCCATAATGGCGAGCAAGCACCCGATAGACATTGCCATCCACCACAGCGGCAGGCAATCCGAAAGCGATGGAACCGATGGCGGCAGCTGTGTAGTCGCCCACACCCTTCAGTTGCTTGATGCCTTCCAGTGTCGTGGGGAAACTGCCTTGTGCTACAATCTGTTGGGCGGCTGTGTGCAGATTGCGGGCACGGCTGTAATAGCCCAAGCCCTGCCATTCACGCAGCACCTCATCCTCCGTCGCTTTCGCCAAATCCTCCACTTTGGGCCATCGCTGCATGAAGCGCAGCCAATAGTCCATACCCTGCTGAATACGCGTCTGTTGCAAAATGATTTCGCTCAGCCAGATGGCATAGGGGTCGGTGGTGTGTCGCCACGGAAGGTCGCGCCCGTTCAAGGCAAACCAGTCAAGAAGTGTGGTTGTAAACATGGGTGCAAAGGTAAAACTTTTGAGTGAAAAACTAAAAGTGAAAAGTGAAAAATCTAAGTTACTTATGCGAATGAGATGCTGTCCGGATGGCTGGTAACTTAGATTTTTCATTTTTCACTCTTCACTTTTCACTTATTTTTCCTACCTTTGTGGCGAAAAATAAATATTTATGCCTCATTTCGAAATAGCTATTGTAGATTCCAACATCTTGGCTGCCCTCGGTTTGCAACCCTTGCTCACCGACCTGATTCCTGTGGCTGAGGTGCACATCTTCATTTCGTTCGACGAACTGCAAGCAGCCGATCAAGGGCAGTTCGTCCACTATTTCGTGGCATCCCGCCTCTATTTCGAACATGCAGCCTATTTCCGTGAAAAGACCCGTCGTGCCATTGTGCTGGTCAATGGCGATTTGCAGATAGCAGGTGTGCCCACCCTCAATGTGTGTCAGAGCGAACAGGCGTTGGTCAAGTCTATCCTTGCCATCCGTCGTCAAGGACATCCCCATGAAGCCCCTCACCATCCTGTCAGCCATCCCTCTTCAGGCGTCGGAAACTTATCACCCCGTGAAGTGGAAGTGGCGATACTGCTTGCCAAAGGGTATATCAACAAGGAAATTGCTGATCAGCTTCACATCAGCCTCACCACAGCCATCACCCACCGCAAGAACATCATGGAGAAACTCCATGCCCGCTCCCTTGCCGACATCATCCTCTACGTGGTCATGAACGGCCTCATTGATGTGGGCGAACTGTAAACAAGCCTTTTATTGGATATTTATCACGGGATCAAGATGTGAGACGGCTCTTCGGAATTCTGAACCAATGAGGTCTTCCGCATGGCTTCGGTTGCCAGTGATGATGGCTTCCTTCAACTCGTTGGTGAATTGCACAAGTGGGTTCTTTTGATAACTGGATTCGGCTTGCTCCCCATTGATGAAGTATTTCCATCTCGTTCCGTCCATCATGATAATATTCCGGTCTCGTTCCACAGCAGTACCGATGGCGCTCTTCCAGATCACACTCAACATTGGTGCCATATCAGCAGCGATAGCGAGTTCGTAAGTCTTGACCTTGGGAGATTTGTATTGCTTAGGGCGTGTTTCACCTTCCTTATGGGTGTATTCGTTCCAGTGATCGAAGCCCTGTTTTTTGTACCAGATGTTTTCCTCCGACTCCCTGAGCACCAGCGCATGTGCCTTGGAATCGAAGGTGATTGCCCATTCGGGGGTGAAAGAAGGTACGCAAAGCACACCGAACTCTGCCTTCTTTGGATTCAGCATCCGTGTCATCTCTTGGTCGTGAAACGACAATTCGGAATCGTTCGCCCGTATGGCAATGTCTCTGCTTTCAATACGAGTGAGTTTGTCCTGTGCCCAAGCTATCTGCACAAGGGTAACTAGGATTAGGATGAATGACAGTTTCTTCATATTGTTGTTGTTTAGTTGTTTCTACTTATATAACGAATAAGAGAGGCAAAGTTAAACAAAAAAAAGAAGGTTTTTATTGCTTTCTGTTTGTATATTCCCCTTTTTTCGGAAAATGTATAATCAAAGGAGCAACTATTTTTCTAATATCGTATAATATAAGCGCGTTTCAGCTTTCATATCCTCTTCCTCGTCATCTTCTTCCTCGTCCAGATGCCAGAATTGGGACGTCACCATGAGCTTATGATGGAATATGCCTTCCTCCTCAAATCCCAGGCTTTTAGAAACAAATCCTAAGATTTTAGGTACAAATTCATATCCCATGATGGACGAGCCCTCCTGATTCAGATCATAGAAGAAAGACTCCGAACTGGTGTGCTGCAACTCCCCGTGTGTTTGTCTGTAACACCGTCTCTGCAAGAGGTTTCCCTGAGGGTCGAACAAGGATTCATCCAAACGCTGATGCACCATATCATGGTCGATGGTCGTGACCACGTCTTTCATCACGCTCAACTGCCGGCCAACGTACGAGAAATCCTTTCTCTGCCATTCTCTCCCTCCCATCAGAGCATTATAGATGGAATCGATTTCCGCAGTCAATCTTCCTTCCTCATCATAACGCATGATGGTCGTTCCCTTTTCAGCCGATGGCACGTTCATGTATTCATACATCTCTTTCACGTGGTTCCCTTTGGCGTCGTATTCGTCATGTACCGCCATTGTTTGTTGCCACACACCCTGTTTCTCCTTATACTGGGCTGCTGACACTTGTTTCCCTCCTTCATTATATACATAATCCCATCTTGATTGCGATGACTTCTTGCCATCCTTGTATGACATTGTCCGCTCTTGTAGCTTTTTCCCATGTTTGTCATAGGTGTTGTAACGCTTTTGCGAAAGTTCCCACTGCCCATCTTCTCGCTGGAAAACGACACATAGGGTGTCACGTCCCTGTTCGTCATAGAAATACTCATCTTTGTTGGTCAAGAACCAGCCACCCTCATCATCATCCCACCTTTTGTAATAAAGGATTTGTTCCACTTGTCCTTCTGCGTTATAGATGAACTCACTTTTCAGATAGTTCTTGTATGTCGTCAAGTTCTCAATGGACGGCATCCAGTATTCGTCAACAACGATGCTGTCAAGACGCTCTGTGTAGCGCGCCTTTGTCTGTGCCCAAGCGCATGATGCGAGGGCAAGCAGAATCAAAATGAATGATAGTTTCTTCATGATTGTGATTTTTTGTTGGTTCTACTTCTATATTACCCTTTTCTTGGATAATATATAAGCAAAGGTACACACTTTTTTTCCATTCATCGTAGACAATTCTCCCTTTCTCCCTTGATGATTCTTCGTTCTGCAGTGCAGAATATTTATTCTGCAACATAGAATATACGTTCTGCACTGTTGAATATATATTCTGCACTGCAGAACGTAGAATTGAGTACGGATGATCAGATTTTTATTCGTGGACGGGAGGAAATTTATGACTACTTGTTCTATTTATTCACCATTGTTCCTTTCACAAAGAGTTGATAGAGTTCTGCTGCTTCGGTTTCGAGAGGGGCGAGTTGAGCGGCATCGCCCTCCTGAACGGCCTTCATCATATCGTCCACCAACTGTACAAGTCGTGAAATCTTGGGCCACTCTTTCGTGAAATAGTGTGACTTGGCACGTTTCTCGCCCACAAAGAAGATTCGAGGGCATCCGTCTAACACCATCATGTTATTTTTCTGGGCTCCATCGATGGCAATGCTCCAGAGTTGTCTGAGCGTCTTGATCATTTTCTTGGAAATGGGAAGGCTCCAGGTCTGTGTGCCTGGCGCATGATAATCTCTGACTTCTGTGAGATCAATGTACCTTGAGAAATGGGTGGAACCAAATCCCTCCACATTGATGATTGTATCCACCTCTTCAGTCGTTGCGTTTCGCACGGCTCCCCATAGTATCCCGTCTATCTTCGTGTAGATGAGCGCATGAGCCTTCTCATCATATGTGAGGGAAGATTCCGTCATGAGGGATGGTAAGCGAAGCACGCCCCAATCCGCATTGTTGGGATTTAGCAGCCGTTGAAGCTCTTGGTCGTAGAATGACAGGTCCAGCGTTTTACTTCTTGTCTTCGAAATTGGTTCAAGGCAATCTTGTGCCTGCATTGCCAGCACATTCAGGCATAATGCCATCAAGAAAAGAATTATTTGTTTCATTTGTATGGTTTTATTTCTTTTTCAAATCCTTTGCCACCCACAGCACCCAAGGGTCGATGTTGTCGGTGAGCTGCTTGGGATAAGGCAAGGGGATGATAACGTCGGGCTTGTAGCCGGGATTCCTCAAGCGACACTGATGCTCGAAGATGTCATCGACCGTTGTGGGATAGCGCATGGTGATGTGGCTATGGGGCAGACGAACCTCGTGGCAGTTGCCTGTCTGCTCACATCCCAAGGTGTTGTCGCGACCATACACCTTGGCGTGGGTCTTCGAATGGTTGTGTACAAAGCGTACAGGCGTCTCGGCTGCGCTGGCACTATAGCCATCGATGATG
>ONDH01000006.1 GCA_900316505.1 uncultured Prevotellaceae bacterium | reverse complement strand
ACGGCGCAACTTCTTATACCGAACTCACGTTAAAACAAGTTCCTGCGGAACGATTGAGCGGATTGAGCGGAGATTTTAATTTTTAACCACAGATTGAGCTCTAAGTTTATTTTGTTGGGATAACATGAGAAGGGGGCACGCTCGGCGCACCCCCTTCTTCGCATATGGAAAAATAGTGTAAATTACCACAGTGGCATTTCTTCCATATATTCTTCAAATTCTTGGAGTTCCTTGATGTCTGCCTCTGTGATACCATTATTTTTTGCACTACCACCGCTCTGGAGGTTCAGAATGCAGTTCATCTCAACAGTTTCCACGCTCAGTTCGGGAGCGATATATGCTTTTTTCATTGTTATTTCTTTATTTATATGATATTTAATGATGAATGTTCATTTCACTCTCGAATGCATGATTATTTGATCAGCACTTTCTTTCCGTTCACGATGTAAAGACCACGGGTTGGGTTGGCTACCTCACGGCCAGAAAGGTCATAGAACTTGCCACCCTTCAGCGTCTCGGCAGTAGCAACTGCATCAATACCTGTGGCTTCAGGTTCATCGAAGTCAATAAAGGCCTTGGCTTCACCACCCTTGTTCACAATCTTCGTCTTGTCAATGTATGCCTTGTTGGCACCTACATTCACTGTGGCATCGGTTGTGTAGTATAGTTTGTTACCACTCAGTACGTAGAAGTTGTCTCCCTGTGGTGCTGTGATAGCAGAGAATGTACCAATAAGACCATTGTTTTCAACAGGAGTGGCAAGATCTGCCTCCCAATCTGCACGGAAGAACTGGACATTACACTGCTTGTTATCGGTTCCGTGTCCAACAGCATCTGTTGTTTGGTAGAAATAGGGTTTACCTGCTTCCATAATACCATCTACTCGTTCAAGGGCAATCTCGCCTGCACTTTTGCCAGCTATACTATAGATAAAGGCACCTGATGCAACTGCTTTGTATGGGAGACAAATTGTACCATATTTTTCGAGATCTGTTGCTTTTGTATAAGGACGAGTTTGGTTACCTGTAGTATAAGTGTGATATTGATCTTTCCCAAGGAAATCATCGCTTGCGTAATTGGTCAGTATAACATTATTTATAAATAAATCACCATTTTCTCTTCTGAATGATAAAGATTTAATCTTTGAGAGATCAAGCCCCTTCTCATCTTCAAGATATGACAAATTCACGCAAATGGCATTTTTATGATTCCAGTTATCAATCCACATCTTGCCACCCTTGGTACCAGTTTCTTTCCAATCGTAATCTTCTTCTCCGACTTTAACTCCATTGTTGTCCGTAATGTTGACACCCCACGCGCCATTATTCCCACATTGAGTAGTGGTAATGATAAGATATAGATATTGGGAGATGTCTACAGGTGTTTCGAAAGTCCATCCTCCTGTTGCTGAGAATTTTTTGTTTTCCATATCAAAACCCTCTGCTTTGTCTAATGAGAAGATTGTGGCATTTGCATGTGCATCCATCGTAACAACCTCACTATAGGTCAAGCTTGCTTTTTCAAAATTGTTGAAACGAGGGAAATCACCATCTCCTACACTGAGTGTTACCTTGCTCAACGATGTTTTACCAGACACATCAAAAGAATATGTGGTAGTTCCTTCTGCAATGGTTTCTGTAGTTCCATCATACTCAACAATCCACTTGCCAACTGTTGGTGAAGAAAAGGTAATAACGAAATTCTTCCAGCCGGTAACATCTACGTCTGTTAATTCGAAAGCTTTTGTGCCAACAGCTGTAGCTGCTGACACAGGTGTACCACCTAAAGTAGAAAGGATGCTCTCCTTGACTTCCTCGCTGCCTTCTCCTTTGGAGAAATATATATCATTTACAAATAAGTCACGTGGGCCATTTGGATTTCCTGCTTGAAGAGCAAGGCTAGTCGTGGAATTATGTTCAGAGGGGAGAACAACCTTCCCTGAAGTTCCAGTGGGAATCTCTTTCCACCAGCCGCCATGGGCATATGGTTCTTGCACATTGCACCACAGCCAATCACCAACAGTTGTCGGGACAGCAATGTCTATCACAAATCTATCCCAATCGCCAATGCTAAATGAAGAAATGTTGAAAGCCAAATCTGGAACTTTTGCTACAGAAAACTTTGTGAGATTAGCAGCAGGGAAAGTGGAGCCACTTACAGTTAGTTCCTTCTCTGTTTTAATAGTGCGAGTAGGAGCGACTCCTTGTGCTAGAATTACCCCCCCCGTTGCGAGGAGCATTACGCTTAATAGTAATAATTTTTTCATTTTAGAAAAGATTTAGTTGTTAATAAAAAAATGAGTGATTGTTCTCGAATTTCTGTTTTTTGTGCTGCAAAGTTATGGGAAGATTATGAGAGCATGTAACAAAATTGATACAATAACTTGTCCCCATGTTACATTTTTGAAACAATGGTACATATGTTACAAATTCTAAAATTATATTGAAAAAAGTTAAAGACAAAGCGACAATTAAAACTGAGAAAATGAGAATTCACGTGTTAATCATACGTGAATTCGGTGTAAGAGGTTGCGCCGTTGGCACCGAAACAACAACAACAACAACGAATATTCCGAATGTGGCGAATCGTTTTTAATGGGCAAGCTTCGCCATTCTTCATCATTTTTTTGTATTCGTTGTATTCGAAATTAGTTGTATTGGAGTAAAAAAACACCTCCATGAAAGCTGGGAAAAGAGGCATTTTTTGAAAAAAGATGGTGACATCCTTTTAGGTTTCAAAACACATAAGGTATTATGATTCAACACAATACACAAACAATTCTGTACATAAAAACGTCATTTTGTCATTTTGTCATTTTGTGATTTTGTCATTTACAACACCCCACGGGGGATAATTAATAGGGGGAGTAATTATTATTTATATTATAATATATATATATCTCCAAGAATATATAATATATATATCTCCAAGTACGCTTGCCGTGCAAGCGAAAATGACAAAATGACAAAATGACAAAATGACACTCCTTGTTTCGTTAAGGTCAGACACTCACATGGACGGTGCTCACTCTTCCACATGGACGGTGCTCACTCCCCCACATGGACAATGCTCGAATAAGGATAGTGACCTAATTTCGACCGAGTTTGGGGAATATTCCCCATAAAAACACTTTTTTGGGGAAAGATTTGGAAGCGAGAATAAACCATCGTATCTTTGCATCGTTTTCATTAACTCTATTGTTTAACTAAAAGCTTTTCATTATGGGAATCGTTAAAATGCGCAAGGTCGCAAGTCGGCTGAGTTTCAAGGAGGGAAAGCCACAGGGCTACCAGCTCCGTCAGCTTTTATTGACCTTGATGGCAATCATGATGACGGTGGCTGGATGGTCACAGGAAAACAAGAAGACGGAGGTGGTGAACACCACATCGGGACCTGTGCAGGGCATTGTGCAGGAGGGCACCAACGCTTTCCTCGGCATCCCTTACGCAAGGGTGGAGCGCTGCATGCCCCCACTGCCAGTGAAGGCTTGGAAGGATGTGAGGGTGTGCGACCATTGGGGTCCTCAGGCGATGCAGCAGACAAGCCGTCCGATGTCGGAGGATGAGATGTCGGAACAGTGCTGTGTGCTGAACGTGTGGAGCAACAACGTGCCTCCCACTCCTCGCCCGGGTTTGAATCTCAGACCTGCAGAACCTAAGCCTGTGATGGTGTGGCTGCATGGTGGCGGTTTCGACAGCGGCACACCAGCATGGGATCCTGGCATGTGGCTGGCAAAGAAGGATGTGGTGGTGGTGAGCGTGACGCACCGTCTGAACATCCTCGGTTTTCTGGACTTATCGACTTGTGGCGAGAAATATAAGCACTCTGGCAATGTGGGCATGCTCGACGTGGTGCAGGCACTGCAATGGGTGCGCAGCAATATTCACCGATTTGGCGGTGACCCCAACAACGTGACCATCTTCGGTGAGTCGGGCGGTGGTGGTAAAGTGGGCTCTCTGCTCTGTATGCCTCCTGCAAAAGGACTCTTCCACAAGGCCATCATCATGAGCGGCACCATCCTGAACGTGAACACGAAGGCGATGACCGAGGAACTGGGTGAGGCTGTACTGAAGGAATTGGGCATCAGCAAGGATGAGGTGGACAAAATCAAGGATGTGCCCTACAAGGACCTGTATGCCGCAGGACAGCGCGCCATGGCTGCCAGCATCGGCACCCGTCGTCCTGGCACTCCGATGATGTGGGGTTTCGGTCCTACTCCCGATGGGGAGGATATGGTGCAGCAGCCTTTCCAGCCAGGTTTCCCCGACTTCAGCGACAACATCCCCATCTTGATTGGCACCACCTTCAACGAACTGCAACGCCAACGCTATAACCAGCCCATGACGATGCAGCAGGCGCGTGAAGAACTGCAAAGGACTTTTGGAGAGGAAACAGATGCCTACATCGAGGCGTTCAAGAAGGCCTATCCACAAAAGGCACAAGATCAGAAACGTCTTCCCCAAGACCTGCTGAGCATCGACTGGCTTTTCCGTCCCAAGACGCTCATCACGGCTGATGCCATCGGTGGCAAGCGCAAGGCTGACACATATATGTATATGTTCACGGTGAACGATGTGTCACACAACAACGAATTCAAGGGTTCAGCGCATGGAGCCGAACTGAAATACTGCTTCGATGTGCTCCACCACTATGAAGACCAATTGGCAGGCAAATGCATTACAGAAAACCAGAAATGGGCAAACTACATGAGTGCGGTTTGGGCGAAATTCGCTCATGACGGCAATCCCAACCTCGGAGAGGAGAGATACCCAGAAGATTGGCGTCCCAAATGGCAACCCTACACTGCCGAGAATGGCGAATTACTGGAATTGGGCGGCACACGACCCACCATTCATCACAACCACGACCGCCAACTGGCTGAAATCATCGACAGACACTGCTTCAAGCAGCTGGATGAGTTTAGGAAAAATGAAAGAATGAAAAAATGAGAAAATGAAAAGTGAAAAATCTAAGTTACCTGCCATGTGGGGTGTTAGTGTCCCGTTTGCAAAGGTAACTTAGATTTTTCACTTTTCACTTAAAAGATGCCGTCCGCATCTTTCAGCACAGGGAATTTCCTTCTGAACTCCTTGAGTTTCTGAAGTTCCAATTCGACGGTGATGGCTGAATCTTCGCCTAACGGACAGGCTGCCATCGTGTTGCCGTAGTGGTCAACAATCAGCGTTCCACCACTATAGCGTCCGCTCTGGTCCTCGCCGATGCGGTTCACGCCTGCCACATAGCATTGGTTCTCTATGGCACGCGCATGAAGCAGGGTGTCCCAAACCGCCAAACGACTGGTTGGCCATGAGCCTACATAGAGGGCACAATCGTAGGGAATCTTCTCGTTGTTGCGTGAGAAGCAGGGGAAACGAAGGTCATAACACACCTGCAGGAGGAAACGGCAACCACGAAATTCCACCACCACACGCTCGTTGCCTCGGGTGTAGCGAAGGTGCTCGTCGGCGTAGGTGAAGAGGTGACGCTTGTCGTAGGAAATCACCTCACCATTGGGCTTGACAAAGTACATACGGTTGTAGTAACGCCCATCCACCTCTGTCGCCACACTGCCACAAATGGCACCTTTCAGTTCTGCAGCCATATTCTTCATCCATGTGAGAGAGCTCTCATCTTTCTCTGCAATGCCCTCAGGATTGACGGAAAAGCCTGTGGAGAACATCTCGGGCAAGACGTACACGTCACTCTTGTCAAGCCCCCATAGGATTTCTGATATCTTTTCTTGGTTGGCAGCAGGATTGCCCCACACAATGTCGTTCTGCAACAAGGATATTTTCATGCTTTCTTAGATTGAGAATTGTTTAGAGTTTAGGGGTTAGAGTTTAGAGTAACTCGCCGCATGGTCCTTAAACCTTAAACTGTAAACCTTAAACTTTATAATGCTTTTAGTTCTTAACTTTTAACTTTTAGTTTCAGCACAATCGCTGCCACGATAAGCAAGGCGAGCACTGCCAATGCCACGTAGGCAATGGTTTCGGTGGTCGAAATGCTCTGAGGCTTGAAGGTGAGCACCACCTCATGTTTGCCAGAGGGCACGTTGAGGGCACGGAGCACATAGTTGGCACGTCCCAATTCGGCTGGCTGACCGTCGATGGTGGCTGTCCAACCCGGGTAATAAACTTCGGAGAATACCACCAAACCTCCCTGTGCAGATTCTACCTCATATTTTGCTTCGTTGGCTTCGTAGGAAGTCAGTTTGACCGCACCTTCGCCCCCTGCCTTCAGGAAGCCGAAGCTGTCCTTCGCCACCACTGCCGTGTTGCGCAGATTGACCTTCGAGAGGGCATCAAGTTCTTCGTTGGCATTGGCTGCCCAATGAATGTTGGTGACAAACCATGCATTGCCCATCGCAGTCACATTCTCCACAGGCATCTTCACCTCACCTTTCTCGCCAGCACCGAGGATGAACCAACGGGTGTTGAGCATGTTGATGACAGGGAAGAGGGAGTCGGTGTTGACCACAGAGAGGTCATAAATTGGATAAGGAGTTTGACGCTCCATCATCGCTATGGTGTCCATCGGAGCTTGACGCAGCGCCTCATACACTTTCGACATCTCGGGTGCGATATGCGCCTCGATGAGTTCCTGATAGCGACGCAATTTGGCTGCATGATAGCCACCCACAGAGCTGTAGAATGCACTGGTGTTGTTGTCGTTGAAGGTGGAGACGGTGAAGTTCAGCACACGATAGTCGCGCCCTTCCCCACTCTGTTCGATGATGTATCGGTCGGCATCTGTCTTCTGAATGCGGGCAACTCCTTGAGGCTCCACAAACATGTCGTCGTGAAGATAACGCTTGTTCACGCCCCACATGTCCACCAAACAGATGACAAGCAGAGCCACGCTCAGCAAGCTCACCTGCATGGGGTTCAGTTCACCTTCCTTCTTTTTCTTCGCATACCACCACATAGCAGCCACACCCAACAGGATGAACAGGATGCTGCGCCAAGCATCGGCACTCACCATAGCTGCACGCATGTCGGAGATGCTGCGCAGGATGTTCTGTCCGAAGGCGGCATCGAAATAACCTGCTCCGACATACTGATTGACGGCATCCTTGTCGCTGGTGCTCAGACAATCATGTCCAAGACCTGGTGACAGCACGTATATCAAGCAGATGACCACCGTGAAGATGGTGGCGATGTAGAGGGGTTTCTGTTCGGGCTTCTCCACCCACAGCTTCAAGCCCCACAGGGCAATGAACGGCACCACAAACTCCACCACCACGAGGATGCTTGCCACCGTGCGGAACTTGGAGTACATGGGCACATGGTCGATGAACCAGTCGGTGAAGGGCATGAAGTTATGTCCCCAACTCAACAGCAAGGTCAACACGCCTGCTGCGAGAAGTGCCCACTTGAGAGGATTCTTGTGAGGAATGACGAGCAAACCCAAGACGAAGAGCATGCACACCAAAGCACCGAGATAGACAGGACCGCTCGTGCCTGGCTGTTCGCCCCAATATTGCGTGAAGGCACCATAGATGCCCATCTGATCCAATTGCCCATCTGCCTTCTTCATGGCTGTCTTATTCATGGAGAGCGGCATACTTGCCCCACCCTTCACATCGGGGATGAGGAAGGTGAGCGACTCGTCAATGCCGTAACTCCAAGCAGTGATGTAGCTGCGTTCCAAACCACTATCTGTCTGATCTTCCGTCTTGCCCTGCTTCACGAGTTCGCTCTTGCCACGCATGGTGTCCTTCGAGTATTCGTAAGTGTGATAGAGGTTGGAAGCGTTGAGACAGATGGCAAGAACAGCTGCCAATGCCACGCCTGCTGTCGCTTTTCCGAAAGCAGCCAACTCCTTCTTCTGGATGGCTTGTATGAGGAATGCCACCACCATCAGGATTTCGATGGTGAGGAAGTAGTAGGACATCTGCACGTGGTTTGCCTGAATCTGCAACGTGGCGAAGATGGCTGTCACTATTGTGCCCAGCAAGTATTTCTTCCGATAGCACAAAACAATGCCCGCAATGGTGGGAGGTATGTATGCCAATGCCATCACCTTCCAAATGTGACCTGCAGCAATGATGATGAAAAAGTAGCTGCTGAATGCCCACACCACGGCTCCCAATGCTGCCATCCAATGACGGAAATCGAAGGCACGGAGCAGGATGTAGAAACCTAACATCGAGGCAAAGATGTACCAGACATAATCGGGAAACCACAGATGATACGCCTTTTCCACAAACGCCATCGGCTTGATGGAGGGGTAAGAGGGTGCTATCTGATAGGTGGGCATGCCACCGAAAAGACTCGTCACCCAACGGGGTGTTTCCCCATCATGTGCATCACGGTAAGCATTGATTTCCACATTGATACCATCGTCTTGCTCACCGGTGACATGAAATAAGCCCATGCTATCACAGCAAACAAGGCGACGCAATACACGTCGGGCAAAATCTTCTTGAAATTGAATTGCATATATAAAGATGTATTGATTTCAGCGTGCAAAGGTAAGCATTTTTAATTGATAATTGACAATTGACAATTGATAATTTTGCTATCCAGTTTGTTCTCAACACAAAAAACAACCCGAACAGCAAAAAACTCTAAACTCTAAACTCTAAACTCTAAACTTTTTCGTACCTTTGCACCATCAAACTAAAAAACACAAATGGTAGAAAGAAAGGTTAGGGTGCGCTTTGCACCAAGTCCTACGGGACCTCTTCATATTGGTGGTGTGCGCACTGCTCTCTATAATTATCTTTTCGCCAAACAGCATGGCGGTGACTTGATTTTCCGTATCGAGGACACGGATTCCACTCGCTTTGTACCTGGTGCAGAAGAATACATCATTGAGGCGTTCAACTGGCTAGGCATCAAATTTGATGAAGGCGTGAGCTTCGGTGGCAATTATGGCCCCTATCGTCAAAGTGAGCGCAGGGACATCTATAAGAAATATGTGCAGGTGCTGCTGGACAACAGAAAGGCTTACTATGCGTTCGACACCCCAGAGGAACTGAACAAGAAGCGCGAGGAGGTGGAGAATTTCCAATATGATGCAAGTACGCGCGGCATGATGCGCAATTCGCTCACACTGCCGAAAGAGGAAGTGGAGCGCATGATTGCGAATGGCGAACAGTATGTGGTGCGCTTCAAGATTGAGCCGGGAAGGGATGTGCTGGTGGATGATTTGATTCGTGGAGAAGTGAAGATTAACTCCAGCATTCTTGATGACAAGGTGCTTTACAAGAGTGCAGACGAACTGCCAACGTATCACTTGGCAAATATTGTGGATGACCACTTGATGGAGGTCACACACGTGATTCGCGGTGAGGAATGGCTGCCCAGTGCCCCACTCCATGTATTGCTGTATGAGGCTTTTGGATGGGCGGACACAATGCCACGTTTTGCTCACTTGCCCCTGCTGCTGAAACCTATCGGTAACGGCAAGTTGTCGAAGCGTGACGGCGACAAGCTCGGATTCCCCGTGTTCCCATTGGAATGGCATGACCCGAAAAGTGGCGAAATCAGTTCTGGCTATCGAGAGAAAGGCTATCTGCCAGAAGCAGTGGTGAACTTCTTGGCGCTTCTCGGATGGAATCCAGGCAATGACCAAGAACTGATGACGCTGGACGAAATGGTGAAGCTCTTTGATTTGAGCAAGTGCTCGAAGAATGGTGCGAAGTTTGACTATGTGAAGGCTGCTTGGTTCAATCATCAATATCTGATTCAACGCCCCGACAAGGATTGGTGTCCTGCCTTCGACAAGGTGTTGAGGGAGAATGGCATCAACGCCACAGAGGAACAGGAGGCAGAAGTGGTGAGAATGATGAAGTTGAAGGTGATTGAATACACAGATGGACAGGGCAATAAGAAGAAGCGTAACATATCCTTCCCTTCTGACTTATGGCCACTGACCAAGTTCTTCTTTGTGGCTCCAACGGAATTTGACAAGGAGGGGGACAAGTTCATCCGCAAGAACTGGAACGAGAATACAGCAAATGACATGATACAGATGATGAAAGTGTTGGAAGGTATCAACGACTGGAGCGTGGAGGGACAGAAAGCCATCATCGACCCTTGGACAGAAGAGACGGGCATCAAGCCCTGGAATGCTTGGCGAGTGGCACTTGTAGGTGCAGGACAAGGACCTGACATGTACGAACTCTCTGCTTTCTTGGGCAAGGATGAGGTGATGAAGAGAATGAAGTTTGCGATTGAAACACTCGGCTAATGTACACGATAGGAATATACATCTTTGTATTAGGTATGCTGATTGCTGCCATTTTCCACAAAAAAGCAAGGAAGATGGTGGTGGGTATCGGACAGACGTATCTGTTACTGCGTCGCCACATCAAGAATACCGACCGCGTGGTGTGGTTCCATGCCGCATCGCTGGGTGAGTTTGAGCAAGGGCGCCCTCTGATGGAACGTCTGCGTGTGGAGCATCCCGAATACAAGATTCTGCTGACTTTCTATTCGCCATCCGGCTATGAGGTGAGAAAAGATTATGAAGGGGCAGACCTCGTTTGCTACTTACCATTCGACACACCAGGCAACGCACTTTCTTTCATACGTCTGGCTCATCCTGAGATAGCCATCTTTATCAAGTACGAGTTCTGGACAAACTATCTGATTACGTGTCGCAGAAAAGGTATCAAGACCTATAGCGTGAGCAGCATATTCCGTCCTGACCAATATTTCTTTAGATGGCACATGTTCGGAAAATACCCGACACTCAAGCCTCTCAGACAGTTCGACCATCTGTTTGTACAGAATGAAAGTTCCAAGAAACTTTTGGCTGAGCATGGCATCAACTGCGTGACAGTGGTGGGTGACACCCGCTTGGATCGTGTCATCGCCATCAAGAATGCTGCCGCGCCACTACCGCTTGTGGAGAAATTTGCAGGCAACTCTCCTTGCTTCATCGCAGGTTCTTCATGGGGACCTGATGAAGAAATATATATCCCCTACTTTGGCAAGCACAAGGATTGGAAACTCATCATCGCACCTCATGTCATCAGCGAAACACACTTGAAAGACATTGAGAAACTGCTGGATGACAATGGCATTTCGCACCTGAGATATACGGAACTGGAAAAAGGCGAAAGTACCCTTTCCACGGAGTTTGGAGCACTGATTGTCAATTGTTTCGGCAAACTTTCGTCCATCTACCGCTACGGTAAGGTGGCACTTGTTGGCGGAGGTTTCGGCGTGGGCATCCACAATGTGCCAGAAGCAGCGGTCTATGGCATTCCTGTCATCTTTGGACCTAATAACGAGAAATTCCGCGAGGCGCAGGCACTGAAGGCTTGCGGAGGTTCTTTCGAATACCAAGACGCGGAGAGCTTTGCCGCCATCATGGACAAGTTCATCACCTCGCCTGCCGACTTGCAGAAAGCAGGACAGGCGGCAGGAGGATACATCAACGCCAATGCCGGTGCAGCCGACAAGTGCTTCAACGCCATCTTCAACTAATGCGCTATACCGACCTCTTCATCGACTTTGACGACACACTCTACGATACCCACGGCAATGCCATCATCGCCTTGGGCGAATTGTATGAATATCTGCATCTTGAGCACTATTTCTCCGATCCCAAAATCTTCTACGACGACTATTGGGACACGAACATCCGACTGTGGACTCAATACGCCAAAGGTGAAATCGAGCGTAGCCAGCTCATCGTGGAGCGTTTCCGCCACCCTTTGAGTCTCGGAAAAGGACTCAATCCCACAAGGGAATACTGCCTCAAAGCCAGCGACAAGTTCCTTTCGCTTTGTGCCGAGAAGTCTGGACTTGTTGAGGGAGCCAGAGAACTGATGGATTACCTCAAAGACAAGGGCTACCGCATGCACATGTGTAGCAACGGATTCCACGAAGTGCAATACAAGAAACTACATTCTTGTGGACTTTTCAACCACTTCGACACCATCATCCTCAGCGAAGATGCGGGTGCCAACAAACCCTCTCCGCTATTCTTTGAATATGCTTTTCAGAAGTCTGGTGCTCACAAGGACACAACCATCATGATTGGCGACAACTTCAACACAGACATTCTTGGTGCTAAACAAGCAGGACTCGACACAATCTACTTCAATCGCTTCCCCGAATACCCTGCCACTGAACCTGTCACATACGAGGTGCATCATCTTCGTGACATCATCAGCATATTGTAAAGCCTATGCTGCTCCGAACACTTGTCCTCCTCATCACTCTTCTCCTCCACTCATCTTTTCTTTATGCTGAAAACTGGATGAGCAGACTTCCCGATGATGCTTATGTGGCAGCACTCTCCATACCAGGAGCACACGATGCCGCAACGGGATATGGTTTCAAAGGGTTGTTGGGTATCTTCGGCAACCGCTATGCACGCACTCAAGATCTTGACATTTCCCAACAATGGCATATCGGGATAAGAGCATTCGACTTACGTCCTGCTGTCTATCAACACTACATCAACGCTAATCATGGCATCATGCCCACAAAAATGCGATTTGACAAGATACTGCAACTCCTGTGTGATTCGCTCCAAGCAAACCCTTCCGAATTCATCATCATCCACCTGCTCCACGCCTCTGATGGTGACAAAGTGAAGAATGCCTACAATACACGGATACAGGAATTGCTTCGTGAAGATCAACTCAAGCGCTTCCTCATCAACTTCAAGCATGACCTCCAAGTTCGCGACATACGAGGAAAAATACTCATCATCAGCCGTAACCACTATGCAGACACACCCATAGGAGGTTTCTTCAATAACTGGACAGGAAGCATCAACTGGCATCGTCAAACAGCAGGAAGCATCACGGGTCCCCATCATGCGACAGGGAAACTCCACGTGCAGGACTTTTCAGCCACCCATCACAAAGGTGGAGTGAAACAAAAAATCCAAGCCATCACTCAAATGCTGGACAGCAGTACACACATGAACCCATCTGACCCACAAAGCCTCGCATGGGTGTTCAACTTCGGCTCTGCCTACTCAAAAGTACAAAACATTTTTGGTAGAGAAATCTCACTGAGCAACGGCTATCGTGACAATGCCTCCCTTACCCACAAAGCCTTTCTCAATTATCTCCACACTCACCCCGCAGGTCCCACAGGCATTATCCTCATGGATTTTGCGGGAGTAGACAGAAGCAACGAGTACGACACACATGGTGCCGCACTCGTACAAGCTATCATCCACAACAATTTTCAGTACCTGAGATAAAAAAGAGCTCTTTAAAGTTCATCACTTGAAGATGTTCTTCAGGATTTCGTTGGTCACCTTGCGGGTGGCTGTGTTGGCGGCTGTCTTTGCAGCGCTGCCAAGAATCGAGCCTCCCGAAGAGCTTTTCTTTGTTGTGGAGGTCTTCTTTGTGGAAGATTTACTGCCAGTGATTTTCTTACCGACAGAAGTACCGACCTGATGTCCCACACTGCCAAGGACGGCACCAATAAGGGTTCCAAAAATGGTGCGCTTCCACATGCCGGAAGACTTGGATTTCTCTTTGGCAAGACGCTCTTCTTCCTTACGCTTGCGTTCTGCCTCGCGTTCTGCTTCACGGCGTTGGCGTTCTGCTTCACGTTCAGCATCACGCTGGAGCTTCTCTTCTTCACGACGACGACGTTCTGCCTCAATGGCTTCAGCACGTTTCTTCCGTTCCTCCTCTTTCTCTGCTTCACGAAGTTGACGTTCCTCTTCCTTGCGCAGACGTTCTTCTTCTTTTTCCGCCTCCTTCTGCTGCTTCTCTTCTTCCTGACGACGCAACATGGCAGCCGCCTCTGCATTTTCCTGTTCCTTTTGAGCTATGAGCACTTCATAGGCACTCTCGCGGTCAAAAAAGTCAGCATATTCTTTGATGTGATCAGGAGCCGCATTCTGGATGTCGATACGTTGACCTTCCGTGATGGCGCCAATCTGACTGAGTGGGAAAAGTATTTTGGCACGCTGCACGATTGTGGGTGCGCCCTTCTCATCAAGCACAGACACAAGTGCCTCACCTGTACCGAGTTCCATGATGGCTTGTTCAGTGCTGAAATCGGGGTTGGCACGGAAAGACTGGGCAGCCACACGCACTGCTTTCTGGTCTTTAGGTGTATAGGCACGAAGGGCATGCTGGATGCGGTTGCCAAGTTGTCCGAGAATGGTGTCAGGAATATCTGAAGGTGACTGTGAAATAAAGTAGATTCCGACGCCCTTGGAACGGATAAGACGGATAACCTGCTCAAGCTTATCCACCATTGCCTTGGATGTCCCGTCAAAAAGCATGTGTGCCTCATCGAAGAAGAACACGAGCTTGGGCACAGGCAAGTCACCCACTTCCGGAAGACTGGCATAGAGTTCTGTCATCAACCACAAAAGGAAAGTGGAATAGAGTTTCGGATTGAGCATGAGCTTGTCAGCAGCAAGGACACTCATCACGCCCTTGCCATCCTGCGTGTCAATCAGGTCTTCCACATTGAAGGCTGGCTCACCGAAGAATTTGTCGCCACCTTCACTCTCAATCTCCAACACGGCACGCTGAATGGCGCCGATACTGGCTGGAGAAATGTTTCCATAGACGGTGGTGAAGAGATTGGTGTTCTGTCCCACAAAATCAAGCATGAGACGCAAGTCCTTCAAGTCAATAAGAAGGAGCTGTTTGTCATCGGCAATGCGAAAGACGATGTTGAGGACTCCACTCTGCACATCACTCAAGTTCATCAAGCGGCTGAGCAGCTGCGGCCCCATAGCTGACACAGTGGTACGCATGGGATATCCCTGTTCGCCAAACACATCATAGAAACGCACGGGACACGCTTGATACTCAGGGTTGCTGATACCGAACTCCACCTGTCGCTTCTCAATGAAGGAGGATGTTTTTCCCGCTTGGGAAATACCAGAAAGATCACCCTTCATATCTGCCATGAAGCAAGGTACTCCGGCCTGCGAGAAGGTTTCTGCCAACACTTGGAGAGAGACGGTCTTACCCGTACCTGTAGCACCGGCAATAAGACCATGGCGGTTACACATTTTACCCACCAAATTGATGGGACCATCATCGCAATGCGCGATATAAAGATTACCGTCTAAATACATGTTAGTTGAGAGTTTAGGGTTTAGAGTTTAGGGTTTAGAGTTTAGAGTTTATCATAACGGGAAAGACCGTTGTTAAGCCATTGGATGAATTTAGGAATGTCCTCATCGTATGAGTAATTCTTGGCGAGCAGATTGCCATCGTTATCAAGCAGGACATAGAAAGGCTGGGCATTAGCACCAAATTTCTGTGACTGAAGATAGCTCCAACGGTCCCCCACAGTGCGGAGTTTGCGTTCCGTTCCGTTTTCACTGACTATTATTGGTTCTGGAAGGGCTGTCTTATCATCCACATAGAGCTGGATGAGCACATATTTGTTGGTCATGATGTCTGCCACTGTAGGATCGGTGAAGACAGCTGCCTCCATCTTCCGACAATTCACACAACCATAACCCGTAAAGTCAATCATCACAGGAAGATTGTGTTCCTTCGCATAGGTCATACCCTCTTCATAATCGGTGAACATTGGCTTCACGTCCTGCTCGGGGGCAAGATTGAAATCCTGCGTTTTCATTGGGGGGGCAAAAGCACTGACAGCCTTAAGCGGTGCGCCCCACAAACCAGGAATCATATAGATAGAGAACGCAAAAGAGACGAGTGCCATAAAGAATCGCGGAATTGAGGTTTTGGGATGCATGATTACATTGCCCATTTCGTCATATTCCTCCTCGTCGTGTGGGAAACGTATCCAACCAATGAGATAAGCACCCAGCAAGACAGCAAGGGCTATCCAAAGGGAAAGGAACACCTCACGATCAAGGAGTCCCCATCCGTATGCCAAATCTGCCACGGAAAAAAACTTGAGGGCAAAGGCAAGTTCGATGAATCCAAGTGTGACTTTCACCACATTCATCCAATTGCCGCTCTTCGGCATCGTGTTGAGCCATTGGGGGAAGAGGGCGAAAAATGTGAATGGTAATGCCAAAGCTATCGCAAAACCCAACATACCGATAACCGGACCTACAATATTGGAAGTGACTACCTGCACCAAGAGGAAACCGATGATGGGACCTGTGCAGGAGAAACTGACCAGCACAAGTGTGAATGCCATCAGAAAAATGCTGAGCAGCCCTGTGGTGCTATTGGCTTTGTTGTCAACAGCCGTGTTCCATTTGGAGGGTAGCGTGATTTCAAAACCTCCGATGAAAGAGATGCCGAAGATGAGCAACATGAGGAAAAAGAGAATGTTGAAGACGGCATTGGTTGCCAAATCGTTAAGGGCTGATGCTCCGAAAATGGCAGTGATGGCTAATCCTAATGTCACATAAATGACAATGATGCTGATACCATAGAGGATTGCATCACGAATGCCACGCTTCTTGGCAGCTGCTTTCTCCTCATCTGAGGATTTCTTTGTGGTGCCTTTCTTAAGAAAGAAGGAAACAGTCATGGGGATTATAGGCCACACACAGGGAGTGACGAGCGCTACCAGACCACCCAAAAGTCCCAAAAGAAAGATTTGCCATAGGGATGTGTCAGATGTGTCGTTGTCAGTTCCCTCATCAAAAGCAGCCAACTGGTCGATGACTGGCGTCCAAATAAGGGCGGAAGTCCCTTGTTTTCCACCAAAAGCCCCTTCAGCAACGGGAAGACTATCCAACGTGTCAATTACTGATGCAACAGACACTTTTTCAGGAGGAGCAGCGTCACTCTCCTCTTTTATGGATACAGAGGAGGAAGGAAGAGTAGCCTCTCCTTCTACACTGAAATCCACAGAGGTAGGTGGTGTACAGCTCTGATCATCGCAAGCACCATATCGCAGATAACCTTCCACTACATATTTTCCACCCAGTAACTTAACTTTTTGAGTGAAGGTGGCAGAATTCTCAAAGTAATAGACATCCGTGCCAAACATCTCCTCATACTTTTTGATGGGAGCGGTCACGTGAGTCAGAGCACCCTCCAACTTGGCACCCGAAATCTTTTCGACTGTCAACGTAGTCGGAGTAGGACCATCCACATCCTCCGTGCTGTACATATGCCAGCCACTATTGATGGTTGCCACGAACGTGATAACCCCTTCCGTATCTGAAATGACTTTGAAGGAAGAATTCACCTTCACTGGCTTCATGGGCTGGGCATACGACACACTGACACACCAAAGGGCCAATAATATCGCCAACAGTTTTCTCATACGATATTCTTCTCTTGCAGGTAATGTAACGCATCAATTGCCGCATGGCATCCACTGCCAGCTGCACTGATTGCCTGACGATACAAAGGGTCAGCCACATCACCAGCTGCAAATACGCCAGGAATGTTTGTGGCTGTTGTGGGATGTTGCACCTTGATATATCCCTGTGCATCCACTTCCACATCGGGACGGAACACCTCACTATTAGGATGATGTCCTATGGCGAGGAAGAACCCGTCGATGGGCAAGTCGTAACGACGTTCACCCTCCTTGCCCTTGTTCTCCACAAGATGTGCGCCTTCCACTCCATTGTCTCCATAAAGGCCTTCTGTCTGAGTATTCCAGAGGATTTCGATGTTCTCTGCATCCTTAACTTTCTGCTGCATGGCATCAGAAGCACGCAACACGTCACGACGCACAATCATATAAACTTTCTGCGCCAGACTTGACAGATACTGCGCCTCCTCACATGCTGTGTCGCCGCCACCCACAACAGCCACCACTTTCTTACGATAGAAAAAGCCATCACATGTAGCACAAGCAGAAACACCCTGCCCTGCATATTTCGTCTCGTCAGGAAGACCAAGATATTTGGCCGAGGCACCCGTGGAAATAATTAACGTATGTGCCTCCAACACCGTGCCGTCATCAGTGGTCACCTTATGGGGAGCAGAGCCGTCCTTTGACAATTCCACCTTGGAAATCATACCATAGCGGATGTCCGTTCCCAAGCGCTCTGCCTGCTTGCGCAGGTCATCCATCAGTTCTGTTCCTGTCGTGCCTTCTGGATATCCAGGGAAATTATCCACTTCTGTTGTCTGTGTCAACTGTCCGCCTGGTTGCATGCCTTCATAAAGCACTGGCTCCAGCGAACTTCTCGAAGCATAGATGGCTGCCGTATAACCGGCAGGACCGCTTCCTATAATCAATGTTTTCAATGCCATATCGTTGTCGTTATTTTTACGTCTAAACAGTTTAATATGCAAAGATAGGAAAAAAACTCCATTCCTACCACTTTATTCACATTTTTTATACGGAGTTTTCTTTGTGTGGGGAATCATCTGCTGAAAATACGGCTCACCAGCTTAACCCTGTGTGTCGATTCGTATGTTTGGATATGTAGATTCGTATGTTTGGATATGGTTTATTTAACACGAACTCGGCGAAGCCAATTTCACATATTAATGTTCGCAATATTTCTAAAGTTTCAAAAATAATTTCTAAAGTTGGAAAAAATTTTTTCAAACTTTGAAAAAAAAATTCCCAACTTTAGAAAACTTGTTTCCTGCAGTGGATATTATTCATGTCTCCTCATCCTGCCAATGGTTTCTGGCTGTCAAGAGCATAAGCATTTACAGGGGAACCATGAAATGTGCCAGTTTCAAGCGAATGAAGCAACGGTAAAAGAAGAAAAGTGTGGCTTTTTTTGGTGGAATGCACCCTTTTGACTAACTTTGCATTTCCATTTTACAACGCTATAATTTCTAACTAACTATGAATCCAAAGAACGAAGGCGGCATGAACGACCGCGTGAAGCGCTTGCATCGGCAGAGCATTGATACACCAACGACTCTCACGATTGAACGGGCGCTCATTGAAACAGCCTTCTATAAGGAGAACTATGGCAAAATGCCAAACTGCATTCTCCGAGCCAAAAACTTCTACGAGATTTGCAAGAAGAAGACCATTTATATTGGAAAGGACGAACTGATTGTCGGAGAACGTGGCCCTGTACCCAAAGCTGTGCCGACCTTCCCTGAACTGACATGCCACTCAGTGGAAGACCTACATACGCTGAACACACGTGAGTTACAGCCCTATCACATCTCGCAGGAAGACATCGACACCTATGCTCGCGAGGTGATTCCCTATTGGGAAGGGCGCACCCAGCGCGAACGCATCTTCAGCCACGTAAGCAAGGAGTGGGAGGAGGCTTATCATGCCGGTGTCTTCACAGAATTTATGGAACAACGTGCAGGTGGTCACACCGCAATGGACGGGAAAATGTATCAGCGAGGTTTACTTGATTGTAAAGCTCTCATTGCCCAAACCCTCAACGAGCTTGACTTCATCAATGACCCCGAAGCCACCGACAAACAGCAGGAGCTGCAAGCGATGGACATCAGTTGCGATGCTGCCATTCTTTTTGCAGAACGTCATGCCGACCTCGCCGAGAAGATGGCAGCAGAAGAAAGCAACCCACAACGCAAGGCCGAGCTGGTGAAGATAGCCAACGTCTGCCGTTGGGTACCAGCCCATGCGCCCAGAGATATGCAGGAGGCCATCCAGATGTATTGGTTTGTCCACCTCGGCACTGTAACCGAACTGAATGGTTGGGACTGCATGAACCCTGGGCATATAGACCAGCATCTCTTTCCGTTCTATCAGAAAGGAATTGCGGACGGTACGATGACGCGCGAGAAAGCCAAAGAATTGATTTCGTGCTTCTGGATTAAGTTCAACAACCAACCAGCCCCTCCAAAGGTAGGTATAACGGCACTGGAATCAGGTACCTACAACGATTTCACAAACATCAACATCGGAGGCATCGACAAAAACGGCAATAATGCCGTAAACGAACTCTCATACATCATTTTGGAAGTTCAAGAGGAGCTGCATGAGTTGCAACCAGGTTTAAGCATCCACGTGTCGAGGGTCACACCTGACGAGTTTGTGATGGCAGGCGCCAAAGTCATCCGACAAGGCCATGGCTACCCATCAGTCTTCAACCCTGATGTCTACACAAAGGAGCTCGTACGTCAAGGAAAAACTCAAGAGGACGCCAACGAAGGCGGTTGTTCTGGCTGTATCGAGGTGGGAGCATTCGGTAAGGAGGCGTACATCCTTACGGGGTATCTCAATACACCAAAGATTCTGGAAATCACGTTAAACAATGGAATCGACCCCATGACGGGAAAGAAACTCGGTTTGAAGACAGGAGATCCACGCACATTCACCACTTACGAACAACTCTACGACGCGTATCACCAGCAGATGGTTTACTTCGTCAATATGAAACTTGCGGTGAATAACTACATCGAGCGTATGTTCTCGCTTTATGCCCCTGCCACGTTCCTTTCCCTTTTCATCGATGACTGCATCACGCGTGGGCGTGACTACTACAGTGGTGGTGCACGATATAATACCACTTATATACAATGCACTGGTCTTGGCACCATCACAGACAGCCTTTCCACCCTCAAGAAACACGTTTTCGAGGACAAGAAGTTCACAATGGATGAACTACTTAAGGCTGTTGGCTGCAACTGGGGCAGAGAAGACAACTGTCAACTGTCAACTGTCAACTGTCAGCTCGAAAAGATGAGACAGTTCATTCTGAACCGCACCCCATTCTTCGGTAACGATGACGAGTATGCCGACTCTATTGCCGTTAAGGTTTATGATGACCTCGTCGAAGCTATTGAAGGACACCCCAACACCCGGGGTGGCAAGACGCAACTCAATATGCTCTCTACCACATGCCACAACTATTTCGGCTCGGTGTGTGGTGCCTCCGTAAATGGTCGTTTAGCCCATTTTGCCATCAGCGACGGAACTTCACCTGCACATGGTGCCGACACTCACGGCCCCACTGCTGTCATTAAGTCACTGGGAAAACTCGACCAAACGAAATCTGGCGGCACCCTGCTCAATGTACGCTTTGTGCCCGCACTACTAAAACGCGATGAAGACCTTCGCAAACTTGTTTCTCTCATTCGTACCTATTTCAATATGGGAGGTCACCACATTCAGTTCAATATAGTGGACACCCAAACCCTACTCGATGCCCAAAAGCAACCCGAGGAATACAAAGACCTGCTTGTCCGAGTGGCAGGCTACTCCGACTATTTCAACGATATGACGGAACAGCTGCAAAATGAGATTATCGCAAGAACTGAAAATGCGGAGTTTTAAATTAAAAACAAAAATATTTGGCGCTTTCCGAAAGATGGAGTAATTTTGCAGCTGAATTACATTCACAAGTGATTTCATGGCACTCATCTTCGACATCAAGCGGTTCGCCATCAACGATGGGCCTGGCATCAGAACCACCATCTTCATGAAGGGGTGTCCATTAAGATGTGTATGGTGTCATAACCCTGAGGGAATCGAGGAAAGACCGGTGAAAATGTACACGAAGAAGAAATGTATCGGATGCCAGAACTGCGTGGAAGTATGCCCGCAAAGTAACTTGGTTATGACAGTTGATGGCATCAAGGATTTAGGTCATTGTACTATCTGTGGAAGATGCACAGACGAATGCCCGACGTTGGCACTGGAGATGGCTGGAAAGGAATGGAAGATGGAAGATTTGATGAAAGAGGTGGAAAAAGAACGGCAAGTGATGGAAGAGAGCGGTGGGGGTGTGACAATGTGTGGAGGTGAGCCACTGATGCACACGGACTATCTGTGTGAAGTTCTAGATGAGTTAGGTAAGAGGAATATACACAGAACGGTGGACACGACGCTGCATGCCTCTCCCAAAAACGTAAGGAGGGTGGCGGAACGATGTGAGCTGATGCTTGTGGACTTAAAGATGATGGATAGCGAAAAGCATCGCCAATACACGGGTGTGCCAAACAGTCAGATACTGGCTAACATCAGTATGGTGAGCGAGATGGAACTTCCGTTTTGGATTCGTATTCCTCTAATTGAGGGAGTGAATGCGGACGAAGAGAACATAAGAGCCACGGCACAGTTTCTAGCAGCACTGCCCATGAAGCCCGAAATGGTGAACTTGTTGGTGTATCATGATGTGGGAAAAGGTAAACACGCTCGGATAGGAACGACGTACAATCCCGAGGGTTTCCGAATGAGCACACCGTCAGAAGATGTGCAGCAATATGTTGTGCACATACTGCAAGAGCATGGGCTGAACGCCAAGATCGGAGGATAAAATAACACAACAATATAAAATGAGAATTACAATTAAAATCGGTAGCAATGTACTGACACGTCAGGACGGTTCGCTAGACGTGACAAGGATGTCAGCATTAGTTGACCAGATTGCCAACCTGCGCAACCAAGGTCATGAGGTGATTCTTGTGTCTTCTGGTGCTGTGGCAAGCGGTAGGAGTGAATTGAAACACATACAGCACGATCTCGACTCTGTTGACCAACGACAACTCTTTTCTGCTGTGGGTCAAGCGAAACTGATTAACCGCTATTTCGAATTGTTCAAGGAATACGGCATTGCTGTGGGACAGGTGCTGACCACCAAAGAGAATTTCTCAGACACGGAGCACCGGAGGAATCAGGAGAACTGTATGAAAGTGATGTTGGAGAATGATGTCCTTCCTATTGTGAATGAAAACGACACTGTGTCTGTCACAGAACTGATGTTTACCGACAACGATGAACTTTCGGGCCTCATCGCACGGATGACTCAGTCACAGATGCTTATCATTTTGAGCAACATTGACGGCATTTATACTGGTGATCCTTCCAATCCCGCATCCCAGCTCATCCGCACTATCGAACCAGGCAAGAGATTGGACGAATTCATTCAGGAGAAGAAGTCGAGTGCCGGACGTGGAGGTATGCAGAGCAAGTCTAATGTAGCAATACAGACAGCTTCAGCCGGCATTAGCGTCATCATCGCTAACGGAAAGAGAGACGACATACTGATTAAACTTATGAACGACAGGGAGAACACCCCTTGCACTGAATTTATATGTTAGAAGAAATTTTTCAAGCCTCGAGAGATGCAAGTATTGACCTTGCACTTCTCAATAATGACACCATCAACAAGGTGTTGCTCGCAGTAGCTGATAAGGCCATTCAAGAAACAGAATCCATCTTGGCAGCTAATGCCAAGGATCTCAGTCGAATGGATCCATCCAACCCCATGTATGACCGTCTGAAACTAACGAAGGAGCGCATAGAAGGCATCGCGGGAGACACACGTAATGTAGCAACACTCCCCTCCCCTCTCGGCAAGGTGCTTAAACACACAACCCTGCCTAATGGACTTGACCTTAAACGTGTCAGCGTTCCTTTCGGAGTGATTGGTATCGTGTATGAAGCACGCCCAAACGTGACATTCGATGTATTCTCACTCTGTTTGAAAGCTGGAAGTGCCTGCATTCTAAAAGGCGGTAAGGATGCCGATGACAGCAACCGTGCCATTGTAAGCCTCATCAAGGAAGTGCTGAAAGAATATGGGATTAATGAGAATTCTATCACGCTCTTGCCTGCCACACATGAGGCAACAGGTGCCTTGCTGCATGCGAACGGGTATGTGGATTTAGTGATTCCACGTGGCAGCAAACGTCTCATCGACTTTGTACGCCAGGAAGCTTCAGTTCCCGTCATTGAAACGGGGGCAGGTGTGTGTCATGCCTATTTCGACAAGGATGGCGACACAGAGAAAGGTGCCCGCATCATCAACAATGCAAAGACTCGTCGTGTGAGTGTGTGCAACGCCCTTGACTGCACTTTGGTTCATGCTGACCGTTTGGCTGACCTCCCTGCCATCTGTGAACCTTTGAAGGCAAGCAATGTGCTCATCTATGCAGATGAGCCAGCACTGGCTATGTTGCAAGGCAACTACCCTGCCGAACTGCTCAAACCTTCAACAGAAGAGAGTTATGGCACAGAGTTCCAGGCATACACAATGGCTATCAAGACGGTGGCATCAGCAGAAGAAGCCATTCGCCACATTCGTCGTTTCGGTTCTGGACACTCAGAGTGCATCATCACGGAGAATCGTGCCACAGCCGACCAGTTCATGGCACAAGTGGATGCCGCCTGTGTCTATCACAACGTGCCCACCTCTTTCACAGATGGTGCACAATTCGGACTTGGAGCAGAAATTGGCATCTCCACCCAGAAACTCCACGCTCGTGGCCCTATGGCATTGGAGGAAATTTGCACGTACAAATGGCTGATTGAAGGAGATGGTCAAGTAAGACCTAAATAACCAAAAAGGGAGAAGCAACCTCTCCCTTTCTTTATTCCTTCACTTTACGAGAACTTTACGGACAGTTCCGTCACTCATACGTAGGATGTTCACCCCTCGTTGCGGCATGAAGACACGTTGTCCGTTCATGTTATAGCGTTCCACAACTGTAGCATGCACCAACGCTTCCTCGTCCACAATGGCATCGCTCTCTGAATATTCAAGGAAGTCATCCATCAGTTCGATACGGCGGTCAATCCAGTCACACACTCGGGAATAACTATCAGTGTAGCCAATATCTCTGTATGGCTTCACACCTGTTGTTGTGCCTGTAGCCGTCCAAATACGGCGAGCCATGGTACACTTGTCACCCTCGTGATATGTGACCGAAGGGTCATAAACTGGCAGAGAATCGAAGTCTGTCCAGTCATCAGAGGTTGACCAGTTGGCGGCACACACGGTTTGACGAATACAACGGCTGTCTGACCACATCTCCCATTCCTTCGCATAGTTGTCTGCTCCCACACGATTTTGCCATTCAGCAACCAAATCCTTGATGTGAGCGGGACTAATGATGCCCTTGGTGCGCAAGTCAGCATAGCGTTGTTTCACATCCTCCCAATAGTAGGTAGAAATATCGGAATCCATTAACATAGGAATGTTCTTATACGTAAAACCAGCATAGTTCCATTCAGCAGGGAAAGACACATAGCCTGTGTAGTCGTTGCCAAAGGTGAAATCAAGATCGTAGGGTGCCACAAACCACTTAACACCATCGTATGTGAACCACTGCCAGTTCTTCCAAAAGCCATCGCAGTTGTCCACCACAAAGTGAAAACAGTAGTAATCAATCAGGCTCGGTATGTCCACCCACACCGCCAGCGTATCACGCAAAACCTCCTTGTCGGAATCTGACCGCCAGAGTTGTCCCATCTGCCTACATCTATAGGAAAATGTCTCAATACAGTGCTTCACTTGAGCCGTACGTTGTTTGTCTTGACGCATGACAACATCATCGCTGGGCAGGTTGTAAAATGGAGAGGTCTCGTCTATCAATTCCGTAGGATAATCACCATCGTAGAGGGAACCATCCATTGAATAAAGCCCCCGAGGATTGCGCACTTCGAAACGTGACCAGTCTATCTTTGTATTCCAAAAAGTGCCAGTGTCGATGATGCCATCAAGGTGTATGTGGGTTGCCGTTTCTTTCTTCTGGTTCATGTTCTTCTGATCCTTTTTCAGTTGCCATGCATAAATGCCGTAGAAGTCACCATTGACATAAATAGCGCACGGGAAACCATCAGGATAGCAACGAGCCTTGGGGTCGGGATTGGGCAAGCCAGCCCGTTGCCACATCCTGCCTCTGTCAAGGGCAATCTCATCATAGAGTTGGTAGCCGACAACTGCCACTCCACGAAAATAATCATTATAATAGGCTTTTAGATGAAATGTGCTTTGGGTGATCCAGTCACCCAAAGAGAGGTCAGTTTTACCCTTCCCCTCCTCATTGTAGAACAGAATCTTGTAATTTTTCTTGGGAAACGATCGAGAAGAGTTACCCTGCACCGTCAGTAGAGCACGCTTCTTGAAGTAGTTGCCATGTCCATCATACACCTCAGCCCAAGTAATGAGACTGTCAGTTTCAAGTAAAGGCATCTGGGCAACATCGCACAGATTGATGGTGGCGAAGTCAGGCTGTGGAATAGTGATACTGGTTTCTTGGCTCCAGTCGCGCAAGTTGTCACCAAGCAAATGCGTAAACGGTATCTGCCCCCACAAGCATGTGGGAAGCACAAACAACAGAATAACACATGCTTGTATGCATCTGACGAAAGTCCTGCCCTTATATAATGGCGCAAGGACTGGTGAGATATCCACTCGATTCATTGCTATTGCCATTCAGTCGTTCACTTCCTCAAACTCCACATACGTACCTTCATTCTGCCCAAACATTTTTCCTGATGTTTGGGCATTCTTTGTGTCCGTTTTACTGTGATTATTATATGTACGCGAGGAGCTGCCCGATGATGACGATTTGGCAGATTGTTGCCGTGCCCCTTGTTTCCCCTTTCCTGTGAAAAGACGATAAATTGCACGCAGATTACCGAAGCCACCAACCATCTTGCTCATCAGATACAAACCCAGCAGGATGATAGCTAATACAAAGAAAACAATGATAAATAAGGCTGTTAAGAATGCTGACATATTCATGCAGTCGTTTTAGGACAAAGGAGTACGTTCTCCCTCACTCCTCATCTCGTGGCAAAAATGATGCCACGATTGACATCAAGACATAAAGTCCGATACTGGCAGCTGCACCACGACAGATGCCAATCCAGTACCCTTCGTCACACACAAAGCACCCTAAAGACAACGACAAACAGGTCAGCACAAGAAAGATAATTTTCATTTTATCCCCCGACCATGTCAGTTTTCCCTTAAACGCAAACATGGGCACTTCACACACCAGCAACCAGCAGAACAACACCATGAACAAGAAAAGAAACAACGCATTGAATCGGGGGCTTGTCAACCAAGCCTCACAACTCGAAATCAAAGCACCCCAAAAGATTGCATTTGCAGGAGTAGGCATACCGATGAATTCTGTATGCTGACGCTCGTCAATGTTGAACTTCGCCAAACGCAAGGCTGAAAACGCAGCCATCAAGAATGCCGTGAAAGGCATCACACGAAAAACGAATTCACTAGCCATGAACGATGGATATGCCACATGGTTGAACAATGTAAAGATCATTGCCGATGGTGCCATGCCAAAAGTCACACAATCAGCCAAAGAATCAAGTTCCAATCCCAACTTGCCACTCACGCCAAGGGCACGTGCAATCCTGCCATCGAAGAAATCAAAAAAAGCACCCAGCAGGATGAAAAGGAAAGCCACTTGGTAGCCATGATGGAATGCACAATACGTTGCAATGCATCCACAAACAAGATTGCAACAGGTAATGATATTTGGTATATGCTTTTTCATCTCTCTTTACGAATAAATGGATTGCGGTCTATTTCAGCCGAGCAATCAACGTCTCATTGCCCACCGTGCGCTGTCCCATCTTCACCAACACCTCAGAACCAATCGGCAAATACACGTCCACACGGCTACCAAACTTGATGAAACCCATATGATCATCAATGAAACATTCCTCACCCACCTTCGGATACGTCACAATGCGACGAGCCAATGCACCTGCAATTTGACGAGCCATCACCTCAATCCCATGCGGTGTGCGAATAACCACCATCGAACGCTCATTCTCCGTGCTCGCCTTCGGAAGATATGCCTTCATATAATTGCCGTCATGATGCGCCACTTTAATCACCGTACCATCACATGGAATCCAATTTGCATGCACATTCGTCAGGCTCATGAAAATGGAAATCATCAATCGCTTGTCATGGAAATACTCTGTCTCATCCACCTCTTCAATCACGACAATATGCCCATCGGCTGGTGCGACAATCGACCTATTCGTCGGTCCATTGAACATACGCACTGGACAACGGAAGAAATTAAGCAAAATGCCATACACCACCAACACAATCGCGATGATGATGTACGACCCCCAGAAAAGAGAATCTTTGGCAAGCCATGCCAAACCAATGATGAATGCACCAAGACAACCCGTATAGAGCAGCGTGTGCTTTCCCTCATGATGAAGACGGATTTTATTCCTGCGTTTATTATGTATAAGCGGTTTCTCTTTCGCCATGACAACTATCTTTATAATGCAAAGGTATGGGATTTTCTCATAAAACACAAACAAAATCGGAACTTTTCCACATTTTTCCTTAAAACTTTTTGGGAAATCCAAAATAAAGCCATAACTTTGCACTCGCATTCGGCAAAGGGCAGCCCACTCGTCAGGGAAAACTCTCTCGCAAGGCTATTCCCGTCCGGACGCTTTAATGAGGATTGTGCTATGGTGTAATGGTAACACTACAGGTTTTGGTTCTGTCATTCCAGGTTCGAATCCTGGTAGCACAACCCACGAGAAAAGGCATCCAAGGTCACATGCTAAAGGTTCACGCCCCAAGCATACTAGCACCAAAGGTGTCATTTTTTCACTCCATTGGACTTGTAGCTCAGTTGGTTAGAGCAACAGACTCATAATCTGGAGGTCCTTGGTTCAAGCCCAAGCTGGTCCACACTGAAAATCAAGGAGTTACATCAAAAATGTAGCTCCTTGTTTTTTGCTTTGCGAACACCATCCCATGAACACAGAAAAATCCTGCGAACACACTTTTGGTGTTCGCAAGGCGTATTTATACAGTAATACCAGTAAATTACTTTTGAAGAATGACCCAATGTCCAGCACTTGTGTTGCCCTCGCGAATTAGAACACCCAACTTCTGCATGGTAGCAAGGTCGCGCTGAATGGTACGATGTACTACCGACAAAACTACCGACATTTCTTGTGCAGATATAAAGGGATTATCTTTTATGAGATTTACCATTTTCTTCTGTCTATCAGTCAGTTGAACTTGCGACAAACTTACGACATTACTAGTGACATTACTTACGACATTTGTCACCGCCACAGAAATTCTCGACCTTGGGCATGGGCATACCTGCCCCCTCAAAGCCTTCGCGTATTTTTATGAAGCCACGACCCCATGTGTCTATGAAGCCAGCCTTAAACATGGTTCCAGCGATGTTTCTGTTTCGTGGCTTGGAAGAATGCTTGCCATACAGCACGGCCCCGTCATATCCGCCTGGTAATTCACCCTCGTTCCATACTTCGAGATGGTCATTATATACATGCATCTGAATATCTGGCCCAGTATAGTCCTTATGAGCGATGGCATTGTATAGTATTTCTCGCATGGCTTCCTTGGGTATCTCCAGTGTCTCATAACGCTGCATTCCTTCAAAGCGTACGGGTGATACAAGATATTTAGCTTGTAGAGCCTCCATCACACGGTCTGCCATTTGAATAATGTTGCCCTCTATGACATCCTGAAACATCAGGTCAGCTTCATCCTTGCCAAATCTGCCAATTTTGAATACGGCACTTGGGAAGAACTTTTGGGGATTCTTGCCAAACAGAAGAACAGCTGCATTTTTCAAGTTGCCATTGTCATCAAGCAATCCAAGACTTTCAAGCACGTCTTTCGTGGAAACGTCTCGCTCACTCTCTGGAATACGCTGTGCCTCTGTGCCTTTCTTAAGGAAATAGTCTATGGCTTTGCGGTCGATGTCCTCCAATGTGGCACGCTCGTTAGTGATGTCATCCCACGAGCGACCCATCTTCTTCAAAAGAAACTGCTGCAAGGCAACGCCATTCAGGACCGTCAGTTCTATGTAATCTAAGCCGTCTCGCTCATACAGATTTACATCAACCACCAGTCCCATATAGTTAACCACCTTGTTGGGAATATCTTCCAACAGTCGTTTACTGTCCTTTAGACCAATAACCTCATGGTCATCGTCCACGCCGAAATATATGACGGCTCCTTGTGCATTCGCAAAACCGCAAATCCACTTCAAGTACTCGTCTTTCCAGATACGCTTAAACTCAACGTTCTGGCATTCCTTTGGTCTTATCTTGCTCATATATTGTATAACGTATTATCTGTTGCTATATTTCCGTACCCTTCTGGAATATCCTCCGCTGCCATCTTGTGAGGCAATCACCAGTCTCTTTCCGTCCTCTAAAAATCCATCTTTTAGCTATTATGCAGCGTTATAATAATTTCTTTCTCTTTCTCATTCAACTGCGAAAAGACATCATCGGCACCATCAATATGCTCACGGAAATCTATTGCTATGGTAGAAGATAGTTTACAAGCACAAGTCAAAATAGTCCTTAAAAACCCTTTGTCTGTATCACTATGGAACAATTGTCCAAACTGAAGTACACCAAGATATGAGGGATGGCCATGAATTGACAAAAAGCGATATGTAGGAGCATCTGTTCTAAGTAACACTTCAGCTCCCTCCTCATATCGGTAGTCTTCAAATGCCATGATTCTGTTATTCTCACTATCTTTTCTAAATCGATAGCCTTTAATCTCTACAGTTTTCATGGACGCGACATTGATTAATTGTTTTCTAATCTCATCAGACATGTCCAGATTCGTAACAATACTGATAATTCTATTTTTCAAATCCTCTATTTGTTTCTTTTCATTCTCTGCTTTCTCTTTAAACGCCAAAGGAACGATAGACATATTCTGCCGATTATTCAGCCCTCTTATTTTCCAAATATACAAAACAATGTCTCGCTCTTCTTTTGTTTCCTGTTCTGCATAGATATTGTGGAAAACGAACGCCATTTCATACAAACTCCTCAGGACAGAAATCAATGAAGGGATATCCAGTATCCTAATCGTATCCTTCTCTGGTCTCACATTTATTCCATTGCTCATGTCAAGTAATGAGCGAATCTTGCAAACAATGATTTGAAGTATGCATTGAGCTATAGCATCAGATTCTGATATATCATTTTTACCCTTACTACGATGCCAATTATAGAATAAATGGAACAATCCATCACAGACGGTTCCTAGGCCATTCCTCATAATGGCGATCTGCCCATCAATACCTATATTTTCAAAAATCTTTTCTGTATCCATATTGTCAATAAAAAATGATAACACACCCCTCAATGTTCAATCGACTTTAATCATATTCATAACCATAATGCATTTCATTATAATTTTGAAGGCTTATGCTCTCTTCCTCCCTATCATAACATGAGAATCGCTGGTCTGTTGCCAGTTTAATCTTTTCACATGCCACGACAGGGTCAACACGGCGCATTTCCATATTGTACAAGAAGATGCCAAAGCAGATATGCATATCAGCCGAGGTCAAGCTTTGCCTTGGCCCAAGCACATAGCAAATCTGCTGACAGGTCAGGAATATATCGTATGCCACTTCCATTAATCCACCCCTGCAACATGACAACATCAGAATACTATCTTCGTTCATGCACTTGCTTTGACATAGTAGCATGGCCAGCTTCTGCCAAGTCATGTTGACTTTCTCGTCTTCGCTTGCAAAACCTTCTGCATTACCATGAGCACTCAGATAGACATAATCGAAAAGTCCATGAGAATAGAGAATGCTTTCTAAGTCCTCATTATTCTTAACGCACTTGCAGACAGACTCAATACCGTATAATTGCGCCTGTTCGCATATTCCGTTGCATTCATGTGGCTCATCGGAACTTCCGCATGCACTAATAATCAAAAGTCTCTTATGCTTCATCTTCATATCTGACTCTCATTCCTTTTAGCGACTTAAAATAGGGAATATTTGTTTTGCTTCCATATTCATTAAGCGACAAAACGAACTTCATCTCCTCAATAGGTTTATAATCGGGGATGGCCTTTTCCATAAAGTTTGCGACCTCCATTGCAAACAACATAAAGAGACCGATATTCATATTGAAAGCCTCTATTGTATTTTCCGTATAAGAAGGCTGAACATAAAAACGTTTATGATTCTCATCCTCCATATTAAAGCCCAACATATCAAGAGAATCGAAACTTGCATTATGGGCGACTTGGCTCCATATTCCATAATATTCTTTCATCCATTGAATATGTTTCATTTGGGGAACTTTCTTGTCAAGCCTTTCCAATTCGCTTACATCTATTTCTTTTAATCGTGCGATAAGTTCCAATTGTTTTCTCATCAGTGTTGATGCTTCAATGATTTCACTATATGTAATGAGTTCATTAATAACGTAATGAGTGCGCATAAAGGAGATAATTAGCAACAATTTGTATTGTACCTTCTCTTCTGCGAATACAATACCATCAAGTTTGTTTGTAACAATAGTGAAAAAATCTATGGTTTTGTTCATAATATTCTTAGCTTCTGGATAGTCTTCCAAAAGTCGTTTCTCTGCATATAGTCTTGCATCGACTAATTTCTCTCTGTATGACATATAAAAATATTAACTCTTTTGTTCTTCCTCTGGTGGAATTGTATTAGCAACTATGCTACTATTATCGTTATTTGCCAATTTAGCAGTTAATATCTGAGTCATAATGTTCTGCGACTTGACATTTTGGTAAGCTTCAATACTCCAACAAAGATAATCATCCCATAACCCTAAATCAATATCGTTTAACAATGTGTCGATTTTTTCTTTGTTAGGATTCCCATTCAATTCAAAAAAATAGCTATCATTAACTTGTTCACGGAAAGCTAAGATTATCTTATACTCACCAAAAGTGAATAGACTTGGCCAGTTTTGTGGAGAGGTTATTTGCATTTGTTGTAGACTAACAGTACTCTTTGCAAGCACTTCCTTTACATACCTACGTGCAGCGCTACGCCTTGCTAACATCTTAAAATTAGAAGTGAAATACGACTCAACATCCATATAGAAAAGACTGTCACAATTACCTTGTTTTACTTGAGTTATCATGCCTTCCACTTCGTCTTCGTCAATAGTCCGATCAAGGAAATGAACATTGCGAATGTCAAATATTTCATTGGTAGCAAGTCCTATAGGCAAACCAAGCTTATGGAGTGCCACAATCACTGCACGTTTTTCTGAAATTGTTAATGTGTTAAACTGATTTTCAGCATTAGAAAATGATTTCTTCTTGTACTCCAAGATGATTTTCAATGCTTTAATAGCAATATTCCTAATTTTCCGAATCTTTCTATTTTGCCAATAATTCAAGAAAAAGGCACCACCATAGGTGCCAATAATAGCACCTATAGTTCCTGAAATGATAGTTACGATCCAGTTGTCCATATAAAACTAAAAAATAGAATAACAATGATTAGAAAATCCACTGGGAAACACGGTTCCAGATAATGTCAAGCATTACGTTTGTTCGTTTGTCAACCAAATCTTTGTTCCAGTTATCATCTGCGGACATTGATGAGATTGACGATAGATGTTGATTGAAATTGCAGTCTTTCAATAATTGTATCGTATCTGCATTGAATGTAATACCTAGGTCTTTGGCTCTTAGCTCCAAATCTGCGATCTTATCAGGGTCTGTTTCTGCTACACTCTGATAATAGAGGAGTTTTTCTTTCCAGCCCTTATTACCAGCAGAAGAATTCAAATCCTGTGGAAGTAGTGTCAGATTCCCAAGTGATTGATATGGTTCAATTGTGGTATCATATAATGCTTCATCCCACATGGAATTTTTATTCGTCTGCGGGGCTATATGTTCAATTGTCCTCAAATCACCAGAAATCCATTTCTCAACGCTTAGATGTTTGGAACATCCATCACGTCCGACCTTAATAAGTCCTTTATTTGTGTCGTCTGGAATTGTGTCATGGGCCACAATTAACAGAGCCAATCGAATGACCTCCTTTCCTGTTGAGTCATATTTTAAATAGTTTTTGGCTTTGTTTTTCCATTCCTTTTGCGTACCAATGCCTCTTTTATCCAAGATCCCTTTTAGATAGCAGCTTACATCTTCTATAGTAAAAGTTTTATGTTGCTTGAAGAATTCTCTATATGTAGTATCTAAACCTGAATTAGAAGTAGTCGATCTCCACAAGAAATAATAAGCAGCAATTGCTTTAACAACACTCACAAAGTTATCTTCTGATGATGGTATCTTTTCAATAACACTATTATACATAGTTGCTAGTATTGTGATAGCCATCTTATGATTGGTAGCCTTTAAAAAGAGTATTAGCATCGAAGCTAAATCAGAATCGGAAGAGATGTCAATTCCAGGGAAAACAGAGCCATTCTTGCCATCATATTTTATCCAATTTTGATAAAATGCAGCATAATTCCCCATTTTCTTTATAAAATCCAATTTAGTATTATAGTCAGTCAATACTCTATAAGCATCTATGAGTTCTCTACGCTGTAAACTAAAATGAGTAGAGATTGTTATTCCCTTATAGGCAATAAAGAATGATGTAAGATAATCATTCGTCCTTCTGTTCTTTGTTTGAGCATCAGCCTTACCTTTGTCTGAAAGGAAATCTTCAACTTTTCTGAAATATATATCGCTATCGGAATCCTTAAACTTATGATTAAAAGTTTTTTCAACAGTATTAACCACCAATGGTCTGAAAGTTTCAATTGCAGTCAAAGGTGTACCAGTCGCATTCAATGACTGGAACATATCAAATGCCCATTCTTCGTTAGTTGGTTGTATGATAGTAAAACAACATCTGTCTAATAAATAGTGACATACGGATAAAGTCTGTACTAATTCACATAATATATATGATTCCGTCTTTTTAGATGAAAAGTCCTTTTGCTTCATTATATCTAGTAAATTTTGTCTTTCATATTCCCAAATAGAAGATTGTGATAAATTAGAGAATATCTTCCATGCAGGGACAAACTCGTCATCCTGTTCAAGATGTGCTTCTGCAACTTCTTTCTTTAACCAAGATTCGATAATTCTTCCGTTTTTATATACAGAGGTGTCATAGAATCTATGTTGCCTTACTGACAACAACGGATATGGCTCATTTGCCAAATGAGCTTTTATAAAATGAGCTAAATAATTCGATAATTCAGAAGTATATGCTAGGTCTTCTGCATCATCTCTTGTCCAATAATCAGATTGTCCTCTTATTATTTTGGGCTTCCATCTTGGAGTACCTCGTCTTAAGTCAAAAGCAAATACAGTCAGAAGTTTTTCATACCAGGTATCGCAAATTTCCTCAACACTTTTGTAAATAGTCATCTTATCATTGACTTTTTTTCTTATTTCAGATAATCTCTTTACAAGCAATGTTGCCATTAATGCAACAGTAGAAACTCGCTGCTGTCCATCAATTACTTTTTCTATTCTTTGTGGAATAGCTTCCTTATCGACAGGATCTATTTGTGTCCCATCGGGTTCAACGACGGTAATAAGGGTTCCGAGAAAGCGAATTTCCTTAGTTTCATCAATCTTATCACTTGAGGCAATGCGTTGTATTCCCCTTGAAATATCCTCCAACAATTGTTCTATATTATCTTTACTCCAACTATATTGTCTTTGATAGAGAGGTATATACAATCCACGTTCCGATTGGTTGAGAAAGTCATAAATACTTTTGTTCTCAGTAATAAAGGACTCTTTAATATTAAGTACTGCCATATCTGTATTGTGTTATTAAATGAAACAATTTGTACACATTATATCATCGCCAAGGATTTCAGCAAGGGTGAATCCCTTGTTGTTGGCTTTGCTTTCTTTCTGACGACGGATGATGTCGAGTTTTATCTGGCGTATGCGTTCTGGCTTGATGAGGTCTGCAAGACTCTCATTCTGATTCCACGTATAGCCGTCTTTCTCAAACTCCATCGCCTTCTTAAAGAGGTCTGGATGCTGCTCGTAGAGCCAAATCCATTCTATCTTCTGCTGGAAGAAACAGAAGTAGCAACCAGAACGACTGCGGCAATAAGTGCCCTTCTCGCCATCCACTTCGAAAGGAATCTCCTCATAGTATGCTGGCACACCCACGCCACTTTCTCTCAGCAGACGGAAGATGTCGTCCTTCACCAAAATGTCTGTATTGTCAAGCAGTGGGAAGACATCGAGCTTACCTACAGGATAGTCTGTTGTTTTCAGGAACTCGAACACAGCATGATTGAACAGTTTGATGTCGTAGTCCAGCAGCGCATTCATCTTCTTCGAGTAGTAGAACTGCTTGGTGATAGGCCTCCTCACCGTTTCCAATATCTCTTCATGAAGGAAGTCCTCAGGGCAAAGCCGTTCATAGATTTCCGTTATCTGGTCCAAGTTCTCATTATGCAGAAACTTGTTGATGACATCTATACTCCAGATGTTCTTGCGGAATGGAAAGATGGCCTGGATGTTGGGCTTAGAAGAGATATAGCCGTCTCTGTCCTCATCGCCACGGATGCCAACATACGAAACGGCATAGTCGTCACCCACATATTCCTCGAACTTGTCAAGCTTCATCTTCTTGGTACACCAACGAGCTTGGGGTGAAGGCAGGAATCCTCCCATCGCCTTCAGGAAGTGATGGAAAGGCGTTGGCTCAGGGCTACCTTCAGCAGCTCTGAGTCGTTCTATCTTCCCCAAATAGGCTTCCAGTCGGTTAATCAGCGTTTCCGTTTCAGCCAGCTCGCAACCCGTATCTGAATTGTAGTACTCAATCTTCAACGATGGGTACTTCTGCTTCAGATAGATGGCAAGTGCCGCACTATCCTTACCGCCTGATATACCTAATATATGTCTTACGTTCATTCTGCTTCTGCTATTTCATTTTTAATGGCATTCATCTGTTCCACAAACTTTTTGAAGCCATAGTTGTATTGAGAGATGTTGGGGATGTCCTTCCGCTTCATCTTTTTCAGTATCTTCTGATATATACTGATTGCTTCGGGGCTATTCTTGTCCTTTTGTGGTATTCCAAGCCCTTCTTTCTGAAGTTTCTGATTGAGTATGTAAATGCAGTTGTTTGTAGCACAACGTTTCTTTGCATCATTTTCGTAATAGAGAGGGAGTAGCCAGCATTCGGTTTCATCAAAGCAAATGGCAAACAATATTTTGTCGGAGTACTTGCTCCAAACCTCTTCACTTATATCACGCTTTATACGAGTGCAGACTCTATTGTACATAACGTCATCAGTTACCTTTTGATGATTATCATTGTATATATCCACATCATAATTAGGTTGGATACACGTATCAGTGTCAATCTGAATGACGATGTAATCATTGGCAGCCATGATGTCATTAATTATATCGTCCTTACAATGATTCAGCACTTGCAACCAGCCGCCATCATTATTCTGTTTCTCCTGACCATGAGAGAGCTTTAGAGACGGCTGATAAGCATTCACAACAATATCATCACCCAAATAACGGTTGATGATGTAAGTGAGCATCTTTACCTCTGACACACCTTCACAAATTAATGCAATTGAAGCCATAGCAGTATTCGATTAGAAGTTATCAGGAAGGCCACCTATAAAGCCTTTTACCCATGCCTCAGAAAGTGGCATACTCATTTCACTTTTCAGAGTAACCCTGTTTGATTTTGTATATCCGTCAATAGAACGACGAACTACATGCAATCTGACATCATCTTCGAAGATATTCATACCATCGAGAACAGCCGCATTGTGGGTTGTGGCGATGATTTGTTTGTCGTGTTTTCGTGCCAAATCTATCAACCGACGTGTTACTTCACGGCATAACTTAGGATTAAACGCTGTGTCTATGTTCTCGATAGCAAAGAATTTGGGTGTTTCGTCAGAGATGACCAGAGTGAGATAGAACAGTAGATATAAGAATCCCTCGTTTGTACTCCGTTGGTCAAACATATTGAGAGTTTCTGCCAAATAATTATCCTTGAGTTTCAGATTGAATTCCATGGAAAGCTGCCCAGAAGGGACTTGCATATCATCGAACCAGTCAAGGACTTTCAGATTCTCCTTAATCTCATTGAAAATCTCGACACCATCTTCCCTTTGTGACAATTCTTTCAAATAGGGGAAAAGCCCCTCGCCATGAAGGCCTAAGGGATAAGTTCGGTTAGAGTCATCGGTTTTACGAAGAATGCTTTCTTCAAGAGAACAAATCAGGAACTGCTCTAAATCAGAATTAAATGGCATGATTCTCATCCCGTCTTGATTCACATTAATCCTGAAATTTATGGGATAATCTTTACCTAGTTTCGATTGGATGTAATTTCTCATGTCAGAAATATCAAATGACATACCTGTCCTGAAGAAATCTTTACCCAAATACTTGATGTATTTGTTTCTATTCATCCACCGTGCAGGTTTCGCTTCCTTTTCATATATAATATCAAAACCTGACGGATTGTTGTCTTCATCAAAAACAGAAATAAAGATACCCTGTGCATTTATATCTTCAAAAGCGGGTAACATATAACGCGGTTCAACAACACGGATGCCACGATTAGCAAAATACTCATAATCCAATTTGTCAGAACTGGCAGCTGCCCCCATGGCAATGCCTTCGAGGATGTTTGACTTACCGCATCCATTGGCACCAATCAAAAGATTGAATCTTCCAAGTGGTAAGCTTACATCTACAACGGATTTGTAGTTTTTGATTGTTACATTGCTTATCATACAATATCTTTTTTTATTTTGTTATTTTCTTATTGAGTAAAGATAACAGCGTACAAACACTAATATTGTCATCAGAAGCAGATAGCAGTTTGTTGATTTGTCCTTCCAAATCTTCTGACTGTCGTTTGTCCTTTTGTGGCAGAATGTAGGTTTGTGCCCTCACATCTGTACCTCGGTTGGAAACCAAGTCGAAAGAGTAAGCATCGTTCTTTTCCAAGTCATCTGCCTTCTGAGAAATGGATGAATACTTCTCGCAGGTTCGGAACATGTAGATGAGGTCATCGACAAGTTTTTCTTCCTGCTCATCCCTTAATGCATCAAGGCGTTGTTCAAGAATGGTGTAGCAGATGGACTGATACCACTGAGTGCGATTGTCGTATTCAGTCATCACATGATGATAGAATTCACGTTGCTTATCAGTCAGCAGATATGTCTTGACATTGGCAAGACGACCGCGAATTTCCTGAACGTAATCGTTGTAATCACCTGATTGCAGGTCGAAACCATCAATGAGTCTTTCTTCGATGCGGTCTATCAGTCCCGTATAGCAAGTGCGAAGTTCACGAATAGCTCGTAGGATGATGTTTCCGTACTCACGGATGAACTCCTCTTGTTTTAGTTTCTCTTGATTGAAACCAAGTGCCTCTGGCAAGTCCTCGAAGAAAGCCTTTTCCGGATCTTTTGCTTGTGCCAGCACATCTCGAAATTTCATCGTAGAGCCATGATTGAACTTGCGGGTGTGCTTGGTATAGTCATCCAACCGCACATAGAAATTCAGGAATGGCTTGATGGTTTCGATGAAACTATCCTTGGTGATGGTGAACTCTTCGCCAAGATTGATGAAGCGACGGTATTGGTTGAAGAATCCCAGTTTTACCCCATCAACAGCAAACTTCTTCACCTCAAAGTCCTGTGGATGCTTCTGGAGCAAGTCAAAGAACTCCATGTTCACCTCAGGCATAAATGCGCCCTTCGATGCATCATAGAGAGCAAAGTCCTGACGGCGAATGAAGAGATACGTTGGAATCCAAAAGTCAAGGAATCCTTGTTTCAACTTATAGGGCTGGACAGACAACAGTTTAATTAACTCGGAAATCTTTCTGGCTTTGTTTTCCGTACTTTTCAAGAAATCTTCACAGGCATTCCATACAGAAAGGAATCCCTCGTTTGTTGGTCTGTCTGAGAAATCCCCTCCCTGATGCAATCCGGTATTCTTCAGAAGCGAGAAATAGATGGTCTTCTCTGGTGGGAACTTGTCATCGGGGAATCCCAGATTCTCTTCTGTATAGTGTTCAGTCAAATATGTCAAATAGCTTTTACGTGCTGCCGTGATGGTTCCGCTCAACTTATGTTTGTTAAACAGTTCATTATTCATCACAGGTGTTTCACTGTATATCTCGTCGCAGACACGTGACAACAATTTGTTGAAGTCACGATGCGACTCCACCTTCTGCTCCTTGCCACCGAATATCCATACAACACGGTTCTTGTAAGAGAAAAGATTATCGCTGATGGCCTTGTTCAGTAGATTCTCCTCATATTCTTTCAGCTTTTGTATCTCCTTCACGGCAACAAGGTCTTCTTTCTTGATAACCTTGTCTGTTAGATAATTATATTTCTTGATGTTATACAGATGGTCTATAATATTTTCCGTATCAATGAAGTAGGCAAATATCAAAGCGTGTTCTGATTCTGCGCTAAACTTCTTGATCTCATTAAGTGCATCTTTTCTTGTTGAGAATATCAGTTCCATATATCCGTCTGTATCGCCTTTGGGAACCAACTCTTCTGGCGCGTCATATAACTTGTAATCAAAGAATCGTGGTGTACCTTTCTGGTAGAAGTGAGCTTTCACGGGTGAAATACGATGATTGAAAAACACCGTAAGTTCATCGACGAAAGCAATAGGGCGCGCAACCATCAGCCCTGCATCACGGATTTCCGCCTCAAGGTCCACATCCGTTCCTTCAAACAGCATCACACGGTCTTTGTATGCTGCATAGCGAATAATCTTCTTTTGCTCCAGTTGCTCAATGATATGTTGGGCATCAGAAATGTTCATTGCCAACTTAGCATATTCTGCCAGCGATTCCTTCGAGAGCCTGAAACCAGCTACTCCAAAAAGATTCATTAAGCCTATTGCTTTTATGATATTGATGGCTTGAAGCATCTGCTCTTGGCTATCCCAACTCTGCCCTTCAACTCTTTCAATAGACACCTGCATAGAGCTCCAATTCATAGAGTCGGCATTGGCATCCTTCAAATAGGAATAGAAACTATAGTAAATGTAGTCATAAACCTTCTGGAGATTGTATGTCTGATTATCTACAGACGCTTCCCGTGAAGCATTCTCCTGCGATGCCAAGAATGTGAACAAGGAACGTTCGTTCTGACCATATCTTTGTATGGCAGTCGTGATGGCGTATGCAGAGAATAGGTCAAGCGGATAAAGTTGTAAGGCTGTATCGATTGGGAAATCACTGGATACGAATCCTGTTGTTTTGGCCAACTCATATAGCGACCTGGCACAAGCGGGGATTTCCGTTCCCTTATTTCCTTGCATTTGCTTGGCAGCAAGATGCAATAATTGTTCGATAGGTTCTACAAAGGTGACTTCCTTAAATCTTCCTTTCACCTTTTTCCACTCATTGACTTGGACTTCTGTCAGCCCTTTGGCGTATGCACTGAAATTCTGATGGAGAGTAGTCAGAAGCAATATCTGGCGAGAGGGAACATTCACAAACTCTGCCAACTTTTGCATAAAGTACAATTCTTTCTCAGGATTATTCTTGGCAGCATGTTCCAGCACTTTGCCGAATTCGTCAATGACAATCAGCAAGAATTTTCCCTGTTTCTGACATTTGTTATAATATGATTTAAGCTCGTCAAGCACACTATTGGTCGTACTCTCAACATTCAGACTACGACGAAGAAGGGTTGAAAGTTCAGTATAATCGGCTACGATATTTTTAATCTCTATATCGGAGGCTTTTAGCAGCACCTTCGAATCTATCAAGAAAGGCTTCTTGCCGGTTTTTTTCAAATCAGACTCTAAGGCCAAAAGGAAACTGGACTTTCCCGTTCCGTATGAACCTATGATGGTAAATGAATGTATGCCAGACTGAAAATCATTCACGATATTATGAATGGCTTTCTGTGCATTGGGTGTCACGATGTATTGTGCACCTTCAGCAAAACCGTTTGCTATGTTTGCAGATAAACTATATGTGCGCATTGTAATAATCGTTTAACACCTGTTCCTTACTCAATTCCTTTGTAAATTGCACGATGCGTATGCCAGAATTGTCATTGTACGACACGTATTTAGAATAATCCTTAGCCAAAAGCTTCAGCATTTCTATTGTCTCATAATCCTGCATACAGAACGCAAGACCTATCTCATCCTGAACGGTATCGTAAGATAGTGTGTTATCACCTTCACGCTCTTTCAACTTCAAAAGAGCATACATGAATATTTCTTTCGTGACCTTTCGTTTGCCTTCAATGTTGAAGTAATAGCCCTTCCCCTCTAAATTCTGCCTAATCAGATCAAGGTCTATCAGCATCGAAGAAAAATCTTCATTTGATTGCGGTTTCCGAGGCAGCGAGTAGTTCTGCACAAGCACTGAGACGTCTTTTTTAACGGTATTTTCATTGAATGCGCTCTGTTTGTCGGCTTCTATCATATCCAATTTTACATAAGTCGCAATCTGTTCACGGTCAAACTGTGCATGTCCTTTTTGATAGCCGCAGAAAATCATGTGATAGAGCGAAGCATGTCGATTGAATATAAGATTTAAATGCAAAAGCCAAAGGGTTGCCATGTCTTCTATGTATTTATCTTTGCCGTTAGCATCACTGAAAAGATAATCGCCCAATGATGTAGGCTTGTCACCTTCACAAATGCCAAAGACTCGGAGCCAGTATCGTATAGATGCCACCATGTTTTTTCCGACACCTAAATCGATAACGGCGTCAGGGTTATTAAAGTTCTTCCCCTGAACAACGAAGTCATACCCCTTCTTCAACCATAGCGTCTTGCAAGGGAATGATTCATGTCCGGAAAATGTATATCTTTGCTCCATGTTATTTATCAATTTGTAGCAGCAAATTTGCTATTCACTAATTCTGCTAATTCCACCTCCAGCAGCTTCGCTATCTTAATATATGTCTCCATCGGAGGCTGGCAAGCGTTGGTACACCACTTTGATACTGTAGTGGGGGCACATCCAAGTTGTTCTGCCAACCATTTGTTAGTCTTCTTTTTCTCCGCAAGAACTACTTTAATGCGGTTGATGTCTTTATCCATGATACATATTTTATTATTGTGGTCACAAAGGTACTTATTTTTCTTGAAATACGATGTGGGAATCCAATACAATTAACAATAAACTTCACTTAATTGCAATTTTTCTCACTTTTTTGAATTTCCACCGTCAATTTAAAGCCCTTTGTATAACAAAAACACAAGAGTATTACATTGTGTTACTTTCTCAAATGTTGGTTCTAATTGCCCTTCTCATTAGAACCAATTTTGAAATACGGAGACAAAAACGGCTGGTTGGGGCATCCTTTTTCTCGCAAGTGGTATATTGTGTTATAACTTTGCCTCTTATGTGGAGTTGAATGAAGTATCTTCCGACTAATACTCCCTCCGCACATTGATCCATCGGAATGAATTTATACCAGTTCACGTTCTGGTGAGCAGACTCACTTTGACTTCGTCTTATTCCCTCACGACTCGACATAATTGATGCAAGCATCATTCTGTTCTCGCTGCTCTGTCATTTCCTGTTATAAACAAGAAGAGCAACATTTCGTTCTTGCCTAAGCAAGCGTCTCCTTATGTCGCCGAGCGCATGGCCCGCTCAAAATGCTAAAGCACTGCAAAGGTACTCTATTTTTTTCAATTATTCCTATCTGTCCGCATAAAAATGAGTACCTTTGAGTATCTTTAACTATCATACTTGGGTAGAGTATGAAAATTATACTCTTTTTTACGCCGAAACTTTTGCAAAATATCGTTAGTCCTTCAAGCAGCCGATAGGAACAACCATTACACCATCGGTTCGCATATACGCATATCGCCCGACTGCAGTTAATACCATCTTAAAAGATGGTTTCTTCATTTTTGTCGTGTCTATCTTCTCTGCTAAAGTGTTTAGATTTGCAGCCCCTTCCGCAATAAGTGTATCACCACCCAATTTTATCTCAATGAGACCATAGTTTCCATTTCTCAGATGCACAACGGTGTCACATTCCAGACCACTCTTGTCGCGATAGTGGAATACATCTCCGTCATTAGCTTCTGCATACACACGAAGGTCTCGTACACAAAGGGTTTCAAAAAACAATCCCAAAGTATTCAGATCGTTCAGCAAGTCATTTGGTCCTATACCTAAGGCTGCAATAGCCAAAGATGGGTCAACAAAATAACGTGTGTCACTGGTCCGTATGGAGGTTTTTGAACGCAGATTGGGATTCCAGGCAGGCATGTCCTCTATTATGAATATCTTTTTCAAAGCCTTGATATATGACGAGACCGTTTCGTCGCTCATGCCTTCCGGCTCATTCGTTTTCATGTCCTCGATGATAGTGGGTATGCTGGCCATTGCTCCTTGTAATCGTGCATATGAGCGCATAAGTCTCTTTGCACGGAACTCGTCTCTTTCAATTCCGTCAACTCTTGAAATGTCAGAGCGTGTTATGGCTTCAAAATATTCTGTAACCTGACGAAGTGCAGCCTTCTGACTTTTCTTGGTTAGAGATTTAGGCCAGCCACCTCGACAAATAGCATAAGCGATGTCTTCCATCTTCAACGCATTCTCTCCATCAACCTTTTCCGGCTCAGCAAAAAGAGCTTTGATGCTCACGTCTCCCGAAGATTCTCCAGATTCCCACAACGTCATAGGCCGCATGGTGAGCCATGCGAAACGCCCTGCACCAGTATGGCGAATCTTTGATTTATCTGCAGGAACAGCAGAGCCTGTAAGCATAAACAAACCATCATCCTTTCTGTGGTCTGCTTCAAAACGCACCGCATCCCATATTTGAGGAGCTATCTGCCATTCATCAATAAGCCTTGGTGTATCACCCTGAAGCAGTCGTTTGATGTTAGTTTCCGCCAATTGAAGATTTTGCTGTATGTTAGCTGGATCATCCATATACAGAATGCTCTTAGCTTGCTGTTCTGCGGTAGTCGTTTTACCACAAGCCTTAGGTCCTTCAATAAGGACAGCACCCATTGCTTCTAATTTCTCTTCTAAAAGAATGTCTGCGATTCGTTTTCGATAATTGAATGTACTCTCAGCCATAATAATAACATATTATATTTACGGTGCAAAGGTAGCAATTATTCTTGAAACAAAAGAATATTTTATGTACAATTTGGTTGTTTGGCTTAATTTTACTTGGTTGTTTGGCTTAATTTTACTTGGTTGTTTGACCTAATTTTACTTGGTTATTTGGCTTAATTATTTTTGGTTATTTGGCTTTCTTTTGTTTGGTCATTTGGCAGAGTTTTGTTCGGTAATAGCCACACTACTCTTCTTCGATGTCGTCAGGCCACCAGAACTGTTGCAGTTCGTGGATGATGTCATCCCAATCCTTCATGGTGAACGTACCTTCACCCCTCATCATTATTGTCATAGTGATGTCATTGTAGGTACGATAGACATTTGCGTCCCTAAAGCCGTTGCGAAGATAGAAATTCTGACGGCGTTTGCGTTGGTCAATATTCTCACTGACCTGCGTCGGGCTTTCCATGTCCAGGACAAAGGATTGCCCCTTATAGTGTTCTATCATCTGAGTCAGTATCTTCTGACCATAGCCTTTGCCCCGTAGTTTTTCGCACACGGCAAAGTACCAGAACCAGTTGATAGACTTACGTGGATAGACGATGGTGAAGCCTATGAAGTCTTCGCCATCGTAATATGCAGTGAAATCCAACGGCATTTCCTCAACCAGGCGCATCAAGTCCTTCCATGGGATTTGTTCGTCTTCAGGGAATGCCGTTTCATACAGATGTTTTATCTTTTCGTCAGCATTGGCTGCTGTTATCTGTTTGGTATTCATTGTTTGATGTCTATTCCTGCGCGATGGGCTTGTGCCATCTGCTGGTTTCTTGGTATATTATACAATCTGCCTTCCTTGCGGAAATGTGCTCCAGTCTGCTTGAAGTGGAACGGGACATTTGACTTGATGCATTGCTCACGGATTTTTAGCACCCAGTCATAATCACAGACACGGGCATCACGTCCTGACTCGCCACCAACTGTCACTTGCTCACACCAGGAGCCAAGTCCGTCGTGGAAATCAATGGCCTCCAGCAATGGTTCACAGATGATGGACTTATGGCGTATGGGAAGTTCACGGTAAAGTGGCAAACGTTCATCTACTCTCCGCTGATTCTCCATCGTACAGCAGATGGTGACGTTTTCATACCCATCGCCCCAGTCATCGGGCAGACATTGGGCGATACGCTCTGGTCTTTTGGTAATCATGAAGAAATGCAGGTCACTCCGTCGCTGAATCATCAGCCATGCGTCTTCGCGCCATTCATCAGCTTCCTCAATGAAGAAATCCGAAGTAAAGCACGTCCACACGAGCGAGCCGGATGGAACCTTCCAGTTCCCCTGTCGGTCTCGACGTATGGGGAGATTGAAGCTGGCAGTCTTCGTCACGACATTGGAGTCTTTCTCAAACTCCGCATCGCGCCGATACACATAGCAGTGCAGACAGCCCTCGCTCTTCTTATGGCAGCCGTGCCATAGATTCCACATTTCACCCATGCTTCTTGTATTTGGCTTTTACTATCTCGTATGAGTTTCGAGTCAGTTCCTGTAGGAGTTCATCAGGGGCAGTGTTTGCATTAATGCCAATCCAGTATTTGGGTGATTCATTGTACGGCTTGCCTATGCAATCATGTCTTGCCTTCAATTCCTCAATGCGCTCTGGCTGACATTTTAGCGTAATCACGCTGTAATTATCACAATCAAAGAATGAAAACATATGGCCATGAACGTAGAACACCAACACGCCACTGGCATAGTGAAAAGCTGTGAAAGGCAGTTTCTCTTCAATATCCGTGCCTAATGACAGGCAATACTCACGATAGTCTTCTATGTTCATTTTTGCCTAGTATTTCGATAATCATTGACGAAGGCTATCTGTAGCGGGTGACGGTCTGCTATCTCGCAAGTCAGACCCTGCTGACGTAACTCGTCGAGGAAGCTGTCAAGATAGACATCGGTTGTAAAACGTTGCATGAAACTGATGCTGAAAACGCCTGCTGCGGCACTGACCTCCACCACAATCATATAGGCGGAGTCAGTCTCTGTGCGCATTTCCTTGACATACCTCTCTGATGCACCCAGACTGGCCTTTCCTACATAGCTGAACATGCACGAACCATACTGCTGGCTAAATTGGTTTGTTGGAGCAAAGGCCTGATAGCGGGCTTGAAGCGTGGGCAGCTGTTCCACCCTTTCCATACGGTCCTGGGTCTGCCAGAAATAGTCTTGCAGATTGTCCGGACAAGTCTGTTCGACTATCATCCTGCGGAAGGCTGACACCTGAGCCTCAAAGTCCACACGCTGTATCTCCTGCGTCAGAGCGAGGAACAGTCCGCCTACTTGCGAGTGGTGTGCCGCATCTGTTCCGAGTGCCTTCCTCAGGTCAACAGCTACGGTAATGGTGGGGACAGCAGGCGCACTGTCAGGATGCAGACGGGCTATGGCTCTGGCAAGAAGCAAGGAGAGGAAAGATGTCGGCGTGGCACCACATGCTCGCACATGCTTCATCATCTGCTCCTCAGAGATACGTATCTGCACCACATCCTTCTTTTCAGCAAGGGGTACGACGGCATCAGTAGCCAGATTGATGACTGGGGGACGTTCAGGCAGCTGATGCGGATGAATGCTCGCAGGTCTTTGTAGTGTGGCGGGATCAGTCCATTCAGCCTCGTCGATGATGTCACCTGCCATCCATACCCCTGCAGGGTCTAATTCACTATCGTAGCGTCGGCGGCAGTATTCATAGAGCAATGTCCGAAGAATGCGATAAGCGGCAGTTCCATCGATGAGCGCATGAAAGAAATCCAGGGCCACACAGCCATTCCACCACGCGAAAGCCATCAGATGCTCGTTGGCTTCTTCACTGCACAAACATACCGGCTGACGGCTGTTGGTTACTTTCCAGGGCAGTGGATTGTCATGGTAAACATAATGTTCGCTGCCGTCAGCATCGCATTCGACACCGAGTTTTACGCAGAGGTAGGGGTATCTCGTCTGTGCTGCTGCCACTGCTTCTTCGAGCAGATGCCCGTCCACGTCATCCCTCATCTGCAGAATGATGCGCACTGTCATAGGGTATTCGTCATCAGCCCTGTTCAAGTAGAAACGCTCAATATATAATCTTTTCATCTGTCGGTTTGGATTTGCCAAGGTCTATTTGCTTTGTCTGAACAGCCAGTCGCGTACTGCGGCAATCTTGTAGCCGTAGTCGAACGATGCCATGTGCTCCATGCCTGTAAATGATAACGTAAAAGTATACCTAATAATAATTTAAAATATACCACTTCGACTGAGTGCTACAAAGGTATAAAAAATTTGTTATACATTACTTGTTGTTGACATATTTTTTTCTTTAACACGATATGATGTGCCCGTTATGTTGACAAAAAATGATTTATGAGATATTCTGTCAACCAGTGCAGGGCACAAACCTTTATCTTTGAGCACTTCCTCCCACCTAGTAAAAGGCAGGTTCGTTGTGGATATTATGGGGCGGCAATAATATTCTACTCGATTTTTGGCATAAAACAGAGAATATTCTACGTTTTGCAACTCGTTTGTGAGGGACACTTACGTTCGTTTACGGGCAAGACTTACGTTCGTTTGTGGAATACACTTGCTTGTGTTTGCGAGGAACACTTGCATGTGTTTGCGAGGAACACTTGCATGTGCTTGTGAGGAACACTTGCATGTGCTTGTGGAAATGACAAGCTGCGCACCAGCGCACCACGCACCACGCACCATTTTCAATTTTTATCTGCGCGTCATATATGTGCCAAGTTATCTTATATTATTATATATATAATAATATAAAATTAATATACACTCTCTTGATGCCCTGTTGCGCACCATTAAAAATCGGAAATGGTGCGTGGTGCGTGGTGCGCACGCAATTGATGAACAAGATATAGGTCATATAAATAAGTTCAAAAAACAATGAAATGCTTGCATTTTTGCAAATATTGAAGGAGAACCTTGCACTATTTCAAAGGATGCAACTCGTTTGTGGGCAAGACTTACGTTCGTTTACGGGCAAGACTTACGTTCGTTTGTGAGGAACACTTGCATGCGCGAGTGAGCAAGGCTTATTTATGAATGAGGAATAAGGAACATCTAGCACGACGGAGTCAAGGAGAAGCGAGGATCGTTTCGGTGATATTTGATAAAAATACGGCTCATCCAAGAGGGATTTTTTAACAAAAAAGTGCTGAAAAATGGGCTGTGTCCGAACACAGATGTTAAGAAACATGTTTTAAGGCTTGTTTGCAACCACAAAAGTGCGTACCTTTGCAACATCCTAAAAACAATCTTTTTACCTTAAAAAAATTAATACTTATTGAGAACAGAAAAGTGCCAGTCGTGAGATTAGCGCTTTTTCGCTTTTAAATAGGTGCTACAAAAAATACGCCTTTGGCTCCACCAAAGGTGCTCACGCTCGGAAAAACTCAAATATATTTGGTTTTTCTCTCACTTATCCGTACCTTTGCACCCAATTATAAATAATGTACATGAAGAAGCAACTCAACATCGTGTTTCTGATTGCAGGCAGCGAGCCACTGGGCAGTGCAGGCATGCAGGCTGACATCAAGGCCATTACGGCTTGTGGAGGCTATGCGGCTTGTGCGCTGACGGGCATCGTGGATGAAGACACACGAAAAGTGAAGAGCGTGACTCCACTTCCGGCAGAGCTGGTGGTGAGTCAAGCAGAGTCGTTTCTGGGCGATGTGGGGGCACAATGTGTCAAGACAGGGGTGCTACCTACAGCAGAGATTATCGACGGAGTGGCCGAGTTGCTGAAACGGTATCCGAACGTGAAGAAGGTGATAGACCCCGTGATTGTTGACTCGAATGGTGTGCAGCTGGTGAGCAATGAGAGCATTGATGCCTATAAGGAGAAACTTTTCCCGATAGCAACGCTCATCACACCGAATTTTCGTGAGGCAGAGGTGTTGCTGAAACGAAAAATCACGAACATCAGCGAGGACATCAAGGAGCTGGGCAAGTGGGGCAACAGCGTCATCGTGAAGAGCATGGAGAGCCAGGTGATGGTGGGTCGCGGAATGCCCGCACAGGACATGCTGTCAGACTTCCTCTACAATGCCGAGACGGGCGAGGTGAAGGAATTCAGAAAAAGGCGCATTCCCACACATAACGTGAACGGCACGGGCGACTCATTCTCGTCTGCCATCGCCACCTATCTGGCAAAAGGTTATGACTTGAGCCAAGCTGTGGAGAAAGGCGAGGAGTTTATTGGCAAGGCGATTGCTTTAGGTGCGGAATATGAGTTCGGACACGGATATGGCCCTGTGCATCCGTGCTTCATGGAAGACAAGGTGTTACACGAAAGAATCTACAATTAAATAAAGACATGAAACTGAAAATTGCTGTACTGGCCGGTGACGGTATCGGACCAGAAATTATGGAGCAGGGCGTAGCTGTGTGCAATGCCGTTGCCGAGAAGTTTGGACATGAAGTAAGTTACAAGGAAGCCATCTGTGGCGCACATGCCATTGATGAGGTGGGCGACCCATTCCCAGAGGAAACATTCCAGACATGTATGGATGCTGATGCTGTGTTGTTCGCATCGGTGGGTGACCCCAAGTTTGACAACAACCCAAATGCGAAGGTGCGCCCAGAGCAGGGATTGTTGGCAATGAGAAAGAAGTTGGGTCTGTTTGCCAACGTGCGTCCTGTGACGACCTTCGACTGCCTCGTGCACAAGTCTCCACTGAAGGATGAACTGGTGCGTGGCGCTGACTTCATCTGCATCCGCGAGTTGACGGGTGGCATGTACTTCGGTGAGAAGAAGGAAGGCAACGACTACGCTTACGACACCAACGCCTACAGCCGTGCAGAGGTGGAGCGCATCTTGAAGGTGGCTTATCAGTATGCTCGTCAGAGAAGAAAGCACCTGACAGTGGTGGATAAGGCTAATGTGCTGGCATCAAGCCGTCTGTGGAGAGCTGTGGCTCAAGAAATGGCTCCACAATATCCTGACGTGACGACAGACTTCATGTATGTGGACAACGCTTCCATGCGCATGATTCAGGAGCCTAAGTTCTTCGACGTGATGGTGACTGAGAACACGTTTGGTGACATCCTCACCGACGAAGGTTCTTGCATCACTGGCTCTATGGGCTTGCTCCCATCTGCTTCAACGGGTGAACACACCCCTGTGTTTGAGCCTATTCACGGCAGTTGGCCACAAGCAAAGGGCCTGAACATCGCCAACCCACTGGCTCAGATTCTTTCTGTTGCCATGCTCTACGAATACTTCGATTTGAAGGAGGAGGGTGCCCTCATCCGTGAGGCAGTGAACGCTTCGCTCGACCAGAATGTGCGCACGCCTGAAATTCAGGTGGAAGGCGGCGCCAAGTACGGCACGAAGGAAGTGGGTGCCTGGATTGTTGATTACATTAAAAATAAATAATGCCTCTCATCTTACCCGATCAACTCCCTGCCATCGATGAACTGAAACAGGAGAACATCTTCACGATGGGCTACAAGCGAGCAGACAGTCAGCAGATTCGTCCGCTCCGCTTGGCTGTGCTCAACTTGATGCCGCTGAAAATCACGACAGAAACGGATTTTATTCGCATTCTCTCAAACTCGGCGCTGCAAATCAGGGTGGAATTCATGAAAATCAAGTCGCACACCAGCAAGAACACGCCGATCGAGCACATGCTGGCGTTCTACCGCAACTTTGAGGACATGAAGAAGGAGAAGTATGACGGGCTGATTGTGACGGGAGCACCGCTGGAGTTCATCAACTATGAGGATGTGACGTATTGGAAGGAGTTGCAGGAGGTGTTCAATTGGGCACACAACCACGTGACCAGCACCATCTATGTGTGTTGGGCGGCATTTGCGGGGTTGTACCACTTCTATGGTGTGCCCAAATATAATACGACCAACAAGATTTTCGGTGTGTTCGAGCACCAGATGCTGGCACCAGAACTGCCCATCTTTAGAGGTTTTGACGATGTGTTCTATGCTCCACACAGCCGCCATTGCGAGGTGTATCGCAAGGACATCGAGAAAGTGCCGGGGCTGCACATCATCGCAGACAGCAAAGAAGCGGGCGTGACCATCGTGGAGGCAAGAAACGGAAGAGAGTTCTTCATCACCTGCCACTTGGAGTATTCGCCACTGACATTGGACGGAGAGTACAAGCGTGACTTGAAGAAGGGGAAACCCATCAACCTGCCGCTGAACTACTACCCCCAGGATGACCCCACGAAAACACCTGTCGTCCGGTGGCGCGCTGCAGCAAACCTGCTCTACACCAACTGGCTGAACTACTACGTGTATCAAGAAACACCGTTCAACATCGAGGAAATCAACTAATGCATCCCATCGAACTTCTCGCTCCGGCAAAAACAGCAGACATTGGCATCGAGGCCATCAGGCACGGTGCTGATGCTGTCTATATAGGTGCCCATGCTTATGGCGCCCGTGCCAGTGCGGGAAACAGTGTGGAGGACATCGAGCGGCTGGTGGAGTTTGCCCATCTGTATAAGGCAAAGGTGTATGTGACAGTGAATACACTCATTTTCGAGGATGAGATGCTGGAGGTGGAACGGCTCATTTGGCAATTGCACGACATCGAAGTGGATGCGCTGATTGTGCAGGATTTGCGTCTTTTGTCACTCAATCTCCCCCCTATTCCACTCCATGCCAGCACACAAATGGACAACCGCACGGTGGAGAAGGTGCAGATGCTTGCTGGCTTAGGCTTTCCACAGGTAGTGCTGGCACGTGAACTGACATTGGATGAGATTGCCGAGATACACGAGAAATGTCCTGACACGAAACTCGAGGTCTTTGTACACGGAGCATTGTGTGTCAGCTTGAGCGGACGTTGCAATGCCAGTGAGGCACTGTTCGGAAGAAGCGCGAACAGAGGGGAATGTGCGCAAGTGTGCCGCATGGCGTTTGACCTGTTGGCTGACGGGAAAACTGTGATGAAAGAGAAGCATCTGCTCTCCTTGAAAGATAATTGCCAGATAGACCATCTGGAAGCGTTGCTGACGGCAGGGGCATCATCGCTGAAGATAGAGGGACGCTTGAAAGATGCTGACTATGTGAAGAATGTGACAGCTGCATATTCAGAAGCATTGGACAGGGTGATTGCTAAACACCCGAAGGAGTTCTGCCGCGCCTCGTCAGGACATGTGCATCTGAAATTCAAGCCTGACGTACGGAAAAGTTTCAATCGGGGGTTCGTGAAGACAGTGAACAAGCCCGATGCGAACATTGACACGCCGAAGGCAATGGGCGAACCTGTAACGAAAGAAACGGTGCTGCACAATGGTGACGGACTCTGCTATATCGACAAGGGAAAACTGGTGGGGTTCCGTGTGAACAATGCCTCTTCGTTCCGTCCCCAACGAGGCATCCAATACTATCGCAACCAAGACACCGAATGGGACAAGATGCTCAGCAAGCCCTCGGCAGAAAGAAAGATTGCCGTAAACATCGATGTGTATGAAGATCACATCACAATGACGGATGAAGACGGATTAACAGCATCTGTTGACATTGAGGAAAAGTTCGAACTGGCACGCACTCATCAGAAGGAGAATATCGAACGGCAGTTGAGCAAACTCGGCGACACCATTTTCGAAGCACAGCAAGTGAACATTCTCATGACAAAGAATCACTTTATCCCCTCATCCTTGCTAAGCCAATGGCGACGTACATTGTCAGACGCTTTAACGACGGAACGAAGAAGGTTCTACCCGTTGGAGAGACAAGCCCATTCGCCAATCAGCATCGAGGCGGAGAAACCCTACGAATTGACGCACGACAAGGCAACACCTGTCATGATATCCAAATACTGCATCAGACGGCAATTGGGAATGTGCCTGAAAGAAAGAAACTCACCCAGAAAGGAGACACTTTCCCTGAAACTGGCGAACGGAGCAAGTTTCCTGCTAGATTTCGACTGTAAAAACTGCATGATGAAACTATTTCTACAATGAGAAAGTTATTCTATATCATCCTCGGCATGCTGATTGCATCTTGCGTAGGAGGAACAACTTCGTATCCCTCGGACAGCACCCCTGTGGATAGCGATTCTGTGCCCACCATCGTGAACATCGTTGACACAGCCATCGCGGAGGATTCAACGCTGATGGACATCACGCCCAAGCAGGTGGATTCTTTGGTGTTCAGACTTACACACCACTACTCCGAGAATTTCAACTTTCTTGTTAAGGCAGACTCGTTGAAACTGATTCCCCGTGAGGGTGACCTCATCATGGACACTTGCCTTGTCTATAAAGATGATGTCATCGCCGTGGCTGCCATCAAAACCATTCCTGGCGACTCCATCGACTCCATCTGGGTGAAGGTGGCAAGCAACCAAACAACCATGGGATGGATTCCCGAAAGCGAACTGCTGAAGGGAACAACTCCCGACGACCTCATCTCTGAAATACTGGACGCACTCTCCAGCAGCCGTGTCATCTGGATGTCTGCACTCGTCACCTTCGGATTGCTCGCCATCATCATTGGAAGAAAGAAGACCGTCAACAAGTGGAACATCTTCCACCTTCCCAATTTTCTTGATGAGATGCAAAGTCCCTACCCCGCCTTATTCCTGATGTTCATCGCCATAATGGCCTCACTATACGCTTCCGTACAAAACTTCGTACCTGAGTTTTGGCAAGAGTATTACTTTCATCCCACTCTCAACCCACTTGTCCTGCCTCCATTGATGGCAATGCTCGTGGTGGTGCTCTGGCTCGTCATCATCACACTCATAGCAGTGATTGACGAAGTGTATCATCATTTTTATTTCATACCAGGCATCATCCACCTCACCAAAATTATTGGAGCGGGCATGTTGGTTTATCTCGTTGTCTCATGGACAACACTCATCCACGTGGGCTACCTATTGCTGGCAGTCCTTCTCTTTTTGTTGGGGAAAATCATCATAAAAACAATAAAGGCCACCCAACTGAATGGGTAGCCTTTACGCTAACTCCTATTTCTTCACAGGATGGGTGAAAATAAAACGTGCACCCTTACCTTGATGGGACAAGTCGAGTTTTGCCTCACCACCCAATTGTGTGGCAATCTTGCGACAGATAGGTAATCCAAGACCTGTACCACCATTGATGGTGTTGAACTTCTCAAAACGTCCGAATATAAGTTCTGCATTCTCTGGAGGAACTCCCTCACCCGTGTCTGTGACCGAGAAGGTGACCATACCAGGATTTTCATCCAACGACACATGCACATGAATCTCACCTTCATCTGTGTGTTTCTCGGCATTCGTCAAATAGTTCATCACCACTTGCTCTACACGCTTCGAATCACTCTCTATCGTATAGTCATCATCCACATCAGTAGTCATGTACAGATTCACACCTGCTGGGCAACGGTATTTCACAGTGCTGATAGCTTTTCTGCATACATCATTCACATTGCAGGTGCCAATATTCATACGGTACTTACCACTTTCCATGTCAGAGATATCAAGGATGTCATTCACTAATGTGCTCAACAAATCCGTATTACTCTGAATGATGACACCATACTCAGAGATTTCTTCTTCGGAAAGCATATCACGAATTTGCTTGTTGCAAAGAATTTGAGAAAAACCACATATAGCATTCATCGGCGTCCGGATATCATGGCTCATATTCTGCAAATACTCCTTCTGCGCCTTCATTCCCTGCTTATACTTTTCACCTTTGCTTTGTTCTTTTTTATATAAATAGAAAACAACAGCCAAGGCTACTAATAAAATCACTATAATTATCATCAAAACTACACTATTCATACGCAACTCCTTTCCTTTCTTATTTTCACATCGTTCAAATTGATTTGCAAATGTAGATAATCATCTCTTCATAGCCAAACTTTTTATCAAAAAAAGTGTAAATATCATGAAAAAAGGCAGATTAAACGCACATATATCCCTAAAAATAGGCATTTCGTGACAATTAACAGGACAAAAAAGTGAGGTAAAAAGGAAACATAAACATACGTAAAAGGAAACATAAACGTATCTTATGGTGTATCTGCTCTGTGTCTCTCAAATTAACAATCAAGGTTCAATCCGAGGTGTTCTGGATAACAAGAAAATGAGAAATCAGTAGATCTCGTGACACCACCTATTCACCAGTCATTCACCATCAAGGTGTGACAAAAAAAACAGCTTGTGTGCGCACACATACATTGATATATATCAAGTAAAGACACTCTTTTTGAAGTTTTTTCGATAATTATTAGCGCTCTCATTCAAAAAGTCCGTACCTTTGCAGCGTCAAAAGGAACAAAGACTTGTCGAAGTCCACAAAAAAGTTCACTGACATCAATTAGAATTTGAAATAAAACAGAATTGTTATTCTTTATAATATAATAGGTATTAGTGTTAAGGTGAGAATAAATAAAGGCTCAGTAAGGTTAATTTGGTTTTGGTAAAATAGATTGTTTTTCAATAGGATAAAAGAAACAGTGAATTAGACATAAGTTATACAATAGGTTTTAGGTTAGTAAAAGATTTTGGTTCATTCTTTCACAATGAGGAAAGATGACAAGGAAAGTGAAGTCCGTGATGGATTTCATTTTTTTTGTTTTTAAGGTACATGCCATTAAAACATCTATAACAAAGATTGGCCACACAGAAGCACTCGGTACTCGGTGTAGCCAACCAATCACACGTAATCACTTATTAGGTTCGTATTATTTCGTATAGCCTACAGGATTGTTAATCAGTGGAATCTGATTTTCATTCAAATTGAGAAGTGCACTGATTCCCTTGCTGTCCATTGTAGCACGAGGAACTGTTGAGAAGCCTGCAGCTGAACAGAAAAGGTTGATGTTTTCACACACAATACCCGTATCGACTGCAGCCATACTCTGTGCATGCTGGTTATTGCTGCCGAACTTGTCCAGATCAGCCACCATCAGAAGAACCACAGGGGCATCCTTGGCGAAAGCCTGACCTGCAGCCATAAGAGCACGATGATCTCCAGATGCCACTTGAGTAAGAGTGTTTGCTTTGGGATCATAAAGCGAAGCTCCTTGGGAAGTGAAAACATAAAGGCGAATTTCCTGACGGTTCATGGCTGTGGGAGCTGTGAGATGTCCATCCTCACGATTCTGGCCTTGTGCTGCCCACAAAAGGTCGCTCAAATCTTGCTCAGAAAGGTCTTTGGCACTAAACTCACGCACTGACTTACGTTGTTTGTAAGCTTCCATCACAGAAAGGGTTTGACGTTGCAGGTTTGGTTTTGGAAGGTTCTTTGACTGGGCAAAACCGGCAATGCCCACCAGCAGCATGGCTGCAATAAAAACTAATCTCTTCATGTGTTTGAGTTTTAAATGTGACTAAGAAAAACGTTGCAAAATTAATGAAAATCCATGAAAAACAAGTATCTTTGCATCAAAATTTTTATAAACATGGCATCATTTTGGACTAAACGAAACGAAGACATCGAAGACGAGAAGACGGCAACGCCTTGGGGTGAGCTGTTTGTGAAGGGTGACAGAAACATTCCACGACGCAGACGTTTGAAAGTAGCGTTATTCGATTTAGACGGCACATTGGTGGACACAGAAGACCAATACACTGTCTTTTGGGGAGCTACGGCACGCAAATTCCGCCCCGATATACCACGACTTGAATTTCTCATCAAAGGCACCACTCTCACACAAATCTTCGACACTTACTTTCCCAATCCCAAATGGCAAGAAGAGATTACAGTAGGGCTGAATGCTTGGGAAGCGCAGATGAAATACGAGTTTTATCCAGGAGCGCTTGACTTTCTAAAAGACTTGAAAAGGAATGGGGTGAAATGCGCCGTAGTGACCAGTTCCAATATTCCTAAGATGGATAGTGTGAGACGCCAGATTTCAGATTTTGACAGTCTGTTCGACAAAGTGCTCACTGCTGAAGACTTCACAGCTTCGAAACCAGCCCCAGACTGTTACCTACTGGGTGCAAAAGTGTTTGATGCTGGCATTGATGAATGTGTGGTGTTCGAAGACGCCTACACAGGACTGCAAGCAGGCATGGCATCGGGCATCTTCACCATCGGACTACCCACTGGCCACACGCGCGAAGAAATCAAAGACAGATGCAACTATGTCCTCGACAGTTTTGAAGGGATGACCTTTGAAAAGATCCAACAAATAATGGAAGGCTGACAACCTTCCATTATTTATTTCTTCCATTCCACGATGCCGAAGATCACTTCTTCTTCACAGGATCACAAGTAAGCCCACAACCAAGACGTTTCAGTATCTTTCTGTCCACCTCGCCCAACATCACGGTAGTATGCATCTGGCATCCACGAAGTTTGGGAAGTTGTTCCAAGGCTCGGCGGCAATTCTCGTCATGTTGGGATAGCACAGAGATGGCAACAAGCACTTCGTCGGTGTGCAATCGCGGATTCGTGCCACGCAAATAGTCTATCTTTGTCTTTTGGATAGGCTCAATCATGCTTTGAGGAATGAGTTTGATGTCATGACCAATACCTGCCAAGTGTTTCATCACGTTGAGCAGCAGGGCGGCACAGCAACCAAGCAAGTCACCTGTTTTGGAAGTGATGATAGTACCATCCTCCAATTCCATTGCGGCACAATGAACCCCTGTCTGGCTCTTCCTTTCATTGGCAGCGACGGTCACACGGCGATCTGCCGTCGTGATTTTTGCCTGATTGAACAGCATCTGTATCTTGCTAATCTCGTTTTCATTACAAGCGCCATCAGCCAATTTGTTTGTAGCATCATAGTAACGTCGGATGATTTCGTCTTTAGAAGCCTGGCAGCAAACATCATCATCGCAGATACAGAATCCCACCATATTCACGCCCATATCTGTGGGCGATTTGTATGGATTCTCTCCATAGATTCCTTCAAAGAGTGCATGAAGCACAGGGAAAATCTCAATGTCACGATTGTAATTGATAGCCACCTTCCCATAAGCATCAAAATGGAAGGGGTCAATCATGTTCACATCGTTCAAGTCTGCCGTGGCTGCCTCATAGGCGATGTTCACAGGATGTTTCAATGGAAGGCTCCAAACAGGGAAAGTCTCAAACTTGGCATAACCAGCACGGACACCTCGTTTGTTCTCGCCATAGAGTTGACTTAGGCACACCGCCATCTTACCACTGCCGGGGCCTGGCGCAGTGACGATAACCAATGGCCGAGTCGTCTCCACGTAATCGTTTTTGCCAAAACCCTCGTCAGAGGCTATCAGTTCCACATTGTGGGGATAGCCGTCTATCAAATAGTGGCAATAGGACTTGATGCCCATGCGCTCAAGGCGATGACGGAATTGGTCGGCAGCACGTTGACCATCATAATGTGTAATGACCACAGATCCCACCATAAAGCCACGGTTCATGAACTCATCACGCAAACGCAGCACGTCCTCATCGTAGGTGATGCCAAGGTCAGCACGCATCTTGTTCTTCTCGATATCCTCAGCACTGATCACAATCACAATCTCCAGACTGTCACTCAATTGCTGGAACATGCGCAATTTGCTGTCTGGCTTAAAACCCGGCAGCACACGCGAAGCATGGTGATCATCGAACAGTTTACCGCCCAATTCGAGGTAAAGCTTGCCGTCAAACTGGGCGATACGTTCTCTGATATGCTCAGACTGAATCTTCAGGTATTTCTCGTTGTCAAATCCTATCTTCATATCATGTATTATTTTGCTATTTTGCCTGCAAAAGTAGTAAAAAAATGTGAATTGTGCATGATGAATGATGAATTATGAATTAAAAAGCCTATCTTTGTGGCCAGTTTCAACCAAAACATTAAGAACTATGTTAGAATTTTTGGATGCTGCCCTCCCGTCAGAAGCAAGTATGACGTGGTTGGAAACCTATCAATCCATGGACACATGGATGCAGGTATTCTGGGGATGTGCCATCGTTGGCTCCATCATCTTCATCATTCAGATGGTGCTTACCCTGATTGGTATGGATAGTAGTGACATGGATGTGGATTTCGACGGTGGCGACACCATGGATTTGGGTGGCGGCATTTCGTTGTTCAGCATCAAGAACTTTGTCAATTTCATCGTCGGTTTCGGCTGGGCAGGCGTTTGCTTTAACGGGGCAATCAAAAACATGTGGTTGCTCACCTTCATCGCAGTCCTGGTCGGTGTAGGATTCGTACTGATGTTTTTCTTCATAAAAAAACAGACCAAGAAGCTGGAGCACAACGGCGCCTTCAACATTGAAGACTGCGTTGGGAAAACAGTGGATGTCTATCTGCGTATTCCGGCCCAAAGGGAAGGGAAAGGCAAAGTGCAGGTGAGCATCAATGGTTCCGTGCAGGAATTTGATGCCATGACCGATGGAGAAGCTTTCTCCAGCGGGCGGAAAGTCACTGTTGTCAGTGTCATTGACGGTTCCACTGTACTCGTGAAATAACAACTCTCTTACAACAGGAACATCAACAAATAGTAAAATCATTTAATCACAAATCAATATGACCTATCTTATTATTGTTGCAGTGGTGGTAGCCATAGTGCTTCTCATCTCCATTATCAATCGTTACAGAAGATGTCCATCCGACAAGATTCTGGTAGTTTATGGAACAACAGGAAACAGAGGCTCAGCCAAATGTGTGCATGGCGGCGGTACATTTGTTTGGCCTATCATTCAGGACTATGCATACCTGAGTTTGACTCCTATCAGCATTGATGCAAACCTCACCAATGCACTGTCACGTCAGAACATCCGCGTAGATGTACCTTGCCGTTTTACGGTGGGTATCTCTACCGACAGCGAGAGCATGACTGCAGCAGCCGAACGTTTGTTGGGTCTTACGGCCGGTCAGATTCAGGAACTGGCACGAGACATCCTCTTCGGTCAATTGCGTCTGGTCATTGCCACGATGAGTATTGAGGAATTGAACAGTGACCGCGACAAATTCCTTGAAGCTATCTCCAGCAACGTTGAGGTGGAATTGAAAAAGATTGGTCTTCGTCTCATCAACGTGAATGTGACCGACATCAATGATGAAAGCGGTTATATTGAGGCATTGGGTCAGGAAGCTGCAGCTAAGGCCATCAACGAAGCCAAGGTGCGCGTGGCTGAACAGGAGAAGTTCGGTGAAATTGGTAAGGCTGATGCCAACCGAGAGACCCGTATCCGTACTGCAGAGGCAAATGCACAAGCCGTGCAGGGTGAAAACGAGGCAAAAGTGCAGATTGCCAATTCCGATGCTGACCGCCGTGAACGTGAGGCAGAGGCACAGCGTAAGGCAATTGCTGCCGAGAAGGTGGCAGCCGCTAAGGCGCTCGAAGAGGCTTATTCTGCAGAACAGAAAGCCGAGGAAGCCCGTGCCAATCGTGAACGTGCCACACAAAGTGCCAATGTCCTTGTCAGTCAAGAGATTGAGAAGAAACGTAAGATTATCGAGGCAGAGGCTGAAGCAGAAAAGATTCGTGTGAATGCGAAGGGTGAAGCAGATGCCGCATACGCCAAGATGGAAGCAGAAGCACGCGGTCTCTTTGAGATTCTATCTCGTCAGGCACAAGGTTACGACAAGATGGTGCAGGCAGCAGGTGGCGACGCCAACAAGGCATATATGCTCCTGCTCTTGGAAAAATTGCCAGAGCTGGTCAAGACACAGGTGGAAGCTGTCAAGGGCATCAACATCGACCACGTCACCGTTTGGGATTCTGGCAACTCAGCCGACGGAAAAGGAAGCACAGCCAATTTCCTCAGCGGCTTGATGAAGAGTGTTCCCCCACTCCACGAACTCTTCGACCAAGCAGGCCTTGCATTGCCAGAGTATTTGGCAAAGAAAAAAGAGGAGACAGCTTCCGAACACACAGAGGAAGGCACCTCCTACGAAGAAGAGATTGAAACCGTCAAGAATGACCAAAAGAAGAAATAATCAGTGAAGAAATTACTCTATTTAGTGCTCGCGGCGTGCGTCGTGAGCACTTCCGTATTTACAATCAGTTGCAGCGATGGTGAGACCTACGCTGAGAAAAAGAAGAAAGAGGAACGTGCTATCGGGCAGTTCTTGCTGGACAACGACTTCGTAGGAAAAATCAATGCTATCACCGAAGAGCAGTTCTATGCACAGGACAGCATGACCGACCTCTCAAAGAATGAATTTGTCAAATTCAACAGCGATGGCATCTACATGCAGATTGTCCGCAAGGGAAATGGACCCACGATGATGGAGTTGGCAAAAGCACGGAAAGACACCACCGTCACCCGTCCTATTCTCTGCAAGTTTCTGGAATATGACATTCAGGCAGGTGACACCACCAACACCAATCTGACCATCTACAAAGACATGACCAGCAAGATTGACGAGATGATGTGCACCTACAGCCACTACAGCCGCAGCTACACAGCATCGTTCACCATTGGCACCATGAAAGAGGCCTACACATCTTCTGTTGTACCGATGGGATGGCTCAAGCCTCTGGATTTCATCCGACTGACCAAGACCGACGGAGAGGAAGCCAAAGTGCGTCTCATTGTGCCCCATTCCTCTGGTACCAGCTATGCATCTGGTAAGGTGCAACCCTATTACTACGAAATCACATACATGATTCCACCTAACTATTGATGAGGTGAAAGCGATAAACAAAAGTGAAATCATCATTCATCATTTGACTAATCACAAATATAGATATGAGTCTGATTAAATCCATTTCCGGCATCCGTGGCACAATTGGCGGACGTGCCGGTGAGGGCTTGAATCCCCTCGACATTGTAAAATTCACAAGTGCATACGCCACTCTGATTCGTCGCACCACAAAAGTGAAAAGCAACAAGATTGTGGTAGGTCGTGATGCCCGCATCTCTGGCGAGATGGTCAAGAACGTTGTTTGCGGCACTCTTATGGGCATGGGCTTCGACGTAGTCAACATCGGGCTTGCCTCCACACCCACCACTGAGATAGCCGTGGCAATGGAAGGTGCCTGTGGCGGCATCATCATCACAGCCAGCCACAACCCCCGTCATTGGAACGCTCTCAAGCTCCTCAACGAGAAAGGCGAATTTCTCAATGCCACCGAAGGCAACGAGGTGTTGAAGATTGCTGAGGCAGAAGACTTCGACTATGCTGATGTTGACGGTCTTGGCAAATACATTGAGGACAACTCCTACGACCAAAAGCACATTGACATGGTGCTGGGTCTCGACCTCGTTGATGTGCCAGCCATCAAGAAGCAGAATTTCCATGTTGCATTTGACAGCATCAATTCCGTGGGCGGCATCATCCTGCCCAAACTCTTCAAGGCCCTCGGGGTTGAACACGTCACCCCGCTCTATGCAGAACCCACAGGCGACTTCCAGCACAACCCTGAACCTCTGGAGAAGAACCTCTCCGACATTATGGGGCTGATGGCAAAGGGAGGCAACGATGTCGGTTTCGTAGTTGACCCAGACGTGGATCGCCTTGCTTTCATCTGCGAAGACGGCAAGATGTATGGTGAGGAATACACCCTCGTCACTGTGGCTGACTACATTCTCAAGCACACTCCGGGCAACACCGTAAGCAACCTGTCTTCCACTCGTGCCCTGCGTGATGTCACCCGCAAGTATGGTCAGCAGTACAACGCTGCCGCTGTGGGCGAAGTGAATGTTGTGACCAAAATGAAGGAGACCAACACCGTCATTGGCGGCGAAGGAAACGGCGGTGTGATCTATCCCGCTGCCCATTATGGTCGTGATGCCCTCGTTGGCATCGCCCTCTTCCTCTCCCATCTGGCACACGAGCGTGAGGCAAAGCCTGGGCTCACTGTCAGCCAGCTCCGTGCCACCTATCCAGATTATGCCATCGCCAAAAACCGCATTGACCTTGATGCTTCCACCGACGTGGATGCTATCCTCGCAAAGGTCAAGACGATGTACACAGGACAGGAAGGGGTGGAAGTGAACGACATCGATGGTGTGAAGATTGACTTCCCTGACAAGTGGGTGCATCTTCGCAAGTCCAACACTGAACCCATCATCCGCGTCTATTCAGAGGCAGCCACGATGGAGGCAGCAGACGAGATTGGCAAGAAAATCATGGACGTTGTCTATTCGATGAAGTAACAATAGCCTTATCCGTTTCAGAATAAGCGTAAAGAAAGAGAGGGGTGCGATGAATGTCGCGCCCCTCTCTCATTTGTGTGTGTAGATGGCGTCACTTCGTCATCTTCTGCACATCGTCCAGTGTGAAGGTGCCGGAGAAGACGATGACGGCAAATTCCCCGTCTTCGTCTGCCATCATGACAACGGCTGACTGCTTCTTGCCCTCACGGTGATAGATGCGCACCTTCTGGTCATCCTCATCCACCTGCATGAGCAGTTCGTACTTGCCCTGCTTGACGATGGATTGGACGTCTGACTTCAGTCGTGCTGAAGCCGCCTCGTTTTCAGAGGTGATGATCTGGATTCCCGTAAGTTTGTTCATCAGGCTTTTCGTGTCCACACCAGGCACGGAGGGTGTGTTTGCCTTTCCAGCCATGCGAAGCATGAATTTTGAGATGAACACATAGGTCACGTTCTTGGTGTCGGCATATTTTTCAAACTCCTTCACCTGGGCGTTGGCTTGAAGGCTCATCATCGCCATTGCCAACACAAATATTGTTTTGAAAACCATCTGTTTCATATCATTTCAAGATGTTTAGTTGTTTGTTCAGAGTTGTTTCGGTACGTTCGCTGATGGCCTTTGCCTTTTCCAGTTGTCCCATCCCCTTGTTCAAGTTATACGCCAAGAGATTCAGCGCCTTCTCAGCTTCCTGTTGGGCAACCACAGGGTCTTGGTAGGTGTCCTGCTCGGCAAGGTTGACTTTTTCCTTGTTATTGTTGAGGAAGTAATACCCCACTCCAAAAACGAGGGCAACAGATGCTGCAATGGCAAGCCAAGGGAAGACCCTCTCTGTCCTGCGGACATCTCCCCCGTAATGGGGAGAGCCATTCGGCTTGCTTCTCAATGACAAAGACTCAGGATGGTCTCCCTCCCCATTACGGGGGAGGGTTGGGGAGAGGGTATCCTTCTCCCACTCATCTATCTTCGCCGAAAGCCTTTCCTCCAGCCCTTCCGGGATGGGGATTTGTTCGAGTTCTTTCCAATTCAGTCCTTCCATGTCTTTGTGAGTTTTTGGAATTTTTGTTTCAGTTTCTGTTTCGTTCGCATCATGATGACGCGGATGTTGCCTTGCGAGAGTCCCGTGTCACGCTGGATTTCTTCGTAGGACTTTTCTTCCACCAGATGCATTCGGAGGATGCTGCTGTCCCGTTCGGGCAATCCGTCCATCAGGGTTTCTATCTGCTGAGCCTCATCTTTCGCCTCTAAGGTTTCAGAGAGGCTGCGTTCATCAGGCGGGTCAGCGTGGTCTTCGATGTCCTCCGAGGTGTCGATGCGTTTCAGTCGCCGTTGGTCTTTGTAGAGGTTTTGCATCAGCGTCACGAGATAGGCTTCCGTGATTGCCTCATGCCGCAGGTCATCACGCTTCTGCCAGAGCTTCAAGTACGTGTCCTGAAGCAGGTCTTCGGCATCCTGCGCATTGCCCGTCAGATGGTATCCCACCCGATAGAGCCGCCTGTGGAAAGGCATAAACCGTTGCTTAAACTCCCGTGCGTCCATTCAGTTCAATCATTCTTCGTCCTCTGCCTCTGTGAAAGTGATGTCAGCCACCACTTTCTTTGTCTTGTCATATTTCGAGGCCTTTTCTTGATCGAAATAATAATGGACGCCATATTCGCCATTCAGCACACCATCCTCATCGCTCAAGTATTTGATGACTTCATCTTCATTGTGGAATTCAGGACGATACTCTCCATTCAAGAGGATGACACAATTCTTGATTTCCGTTTTCAGTTCTTCTGCAGACATTTTAGAGAAATCACTTCGATCCCACCACTCAATGACCACCTTCTTGTCCGTGTTGGGATATTTCTCCTTCACAGCACTTCCTACAATCCATGATTCGTTATTAAAATGGAAATCTTTGGCATCCATGTATGCTTTTGCTTCGTCCGTCGAATGTAATTCAGGGTGTTCCTCACCATTGATGACAAAGAGCACATTGCCATTCTTTACATCTTCCAACACGTCCTTCATGTCCACCACATCGCCGCCATTCTCCTGCTCATAGCTGACGGCTTCTTTCTCCATGATGGACTTCACCACAAGCTCTTTTTCCACTTTCGTATCAATATGCATTAATACCACCGTTTCCCAGGCTTTCACCTTCATCAGCAGATCGCTGACCTTATTTCCCTTCACCTTTCCGTAGCATTGCAGCTTGATCGTGGGATTGAACACTTCAGACATCATTTGCCGAAGAACATTCGCATCTTCATCAGAACCTCCATTCTTGTTGGTCACAAACAGCATCTCGTATCCCTTGAGTGCCTTGATGTCTTCTTCGAGTTGAGCCAGTTGTTCCTCATCGACTTTTTCCAACTGCACCGTCTCACTCATCTTGAAATTCTTCTTCAATTGAGCACGTTCCTTTTCTGTCAACGCTGGATCAGGATTTTCGTCATAGAATTTCAGAGTTTCCTTACTCGTATCCATGTATTGCGCATTAGGAAGCTGCCTGTACTTCTCAATCAGCTTGTTCACTGTCTGTCCGAAGGCAACACTCACCATAAGCGCCATTGCCATCAATATGATTGTCCGCTTCATAGGTTCTGCGTATTTTATTTTTCGTTTACGGATATTTCAACCTGTTTTTCAATCATCTTCTTGAAGTCCATCTTGCCTTCGAGGACAATCAGCGAAGATTCACCTTCTTCTTCATGAAAGATAGCGATGGTGGATTTCTTCCCCTTCTTGAACTGGCTGATTTTCATTTTCTCGCCATCCTCGTCTGTTCCAACAACGAGAGGTTCCCAGCCACGACCATTCAGGATGCTTGCCACCTGCTTGCTCATTGCCTCAACTCCATCCTCTTCTTCGCAATTATACATACTGATGTTCTCCAATTTCTTGAGCATGTCGCCTGACATTCCCTCAAGGGCGAGACCGTCACCAAAATCGAAATCACCTCCACTCTTGGCAGCCAAGTTCAGCATGGTTTTGTTAATGACGACATGTTCCACACCTTTGATGTCAGCCAACTTTGCAAATGCATTACTTTGTGCGAAGGCGACACTCACCATGAGTGCCATTGCCATTGATAATAATAACTTCTTCATATTATTTTTGACCTTTAGATGTTGTATATTCAAATGCCATTTTCTTTTTTGAACTTGGGTACTTCTTCTTCACATCTTTTCCCTCCAGCACATTCATGTCTTTGGGACTTCCACTCCAATCCATATTGTGGTCGAACATATACCGTACAGCCTCATCCTGCGTGTGGAGGTCGGGATAAATCTTTCCATCAATCACAATCAGGCAATCCCTGTACTTGCGGGGTTCCTTCTCGTCCTCGTCATCATCCTCCCAATTATGCGTCTTCACAGAGAGCGACATCTTCTGGGCTTCCTCCTCGTCATTCATCGCCTTAGCTACCAGTTCTGACAAGTCAAACTTACCCATGAGAACAATCAACTTGATTCCTTCCTCGTCTTCTCCCAAGATGACAATTTGTGTCTTCTCGTCCACTTGACACATGTACATGTTCACGAAAGCACCATCATCCCCATCGTCCTTCACATTCATCAATGTCTGATACTTGTTGTCCTTCAAAAGTTTCCGAACCTCCTTTTTCAATTGGGCAGATGCCTTCTTTTTCTCACAACTGAATATCTGCAAATCCTCCACCTTGCCAGGCATCATTTCACCAAAATTCATGTCAACATCTCCTGCTCCTACATCCATCTGGAAGCTTCCTAGGTCCACACCCATTCCTTTGTCAAACAGTTCCTTATCAAAATGGAGTCTCTTCACTCCCTTGATTTCAGCCAACTTTGCAAAGTCGTCGTTTTGTCCGAACATGCAACAAGCACAGAGTATCAATACGACAGATAAGATTGTTCTTTTCATATTCATATTTATTATAGTTGTTAATACTTCGTTTCAAGAGCCCTTCTATCTGTACAAACGAGACTTTGGAGAAGTTTGTTACAACATTATGCCACATTATTTATAAAAGCTATGAAAAAAGAGGAAACGGAGCATCTATCTGTTCCTTTCTTTCAAAGCCACAAAAAGGGTGCTTCCACAACCTCTTTGTCGATGTCGTCGACGTCGGTTAACCGATGTCGACGATGTCGGCAAACCGATGTCGACGATGTCGATTTTGAGGTGTTGGAAGAGGCCAATTCGAGGTTATGAATATAAGAGCCTCGCCCTTCTTCCTTTCCCGAAGTTGCAAAGATAGGCAAATCACCCAACTGCACAAAGGTTTCCCTACAAATATTAGTTGTTTCCCTATCATTATTCCAAAAGAATGTCGTACCTTTGCCTTCACAACAATAACAACTACCACAAATCGTCATATATGAATAAGAAAAATTGTTTCTTGAGCATCATCGCCATCATGTGCCTCTGCATGGTATGCACCTCATGCAGCAAGGACGAGAAACTGTCCAACCGTCTCTCAGGCACTTGGCGCGGCAGCTGGGGCATGTCATACGTTGACCGTGAAGGCATCCAGCACAACTCAGATTACACAGTCATCGAGTTTCACTCAGACAAGATTTTTGAGACACAGGGCTATGGCTATCAAGAGGACTACTATCAGGATGGACCTTTCGAGAAAATCGGTTTATACTTCAATTGGAGCATCGACCATCAAACCATCACCATCAACTATCCCGGCTACCCGGAATACAACTGCCGCATCCGCGATTATGTGATGAAGAAGAAGCACTTCACGGGTTACATCGGCAACACCCCCTTCGACCTCTACAATGTGGAGAAAGACTACAAGTGGTATGACTATGCAGGATTCTACACCGCAAGCACCGTCGCCGGCACTACGGCAGTATTGCTTTGGGCATGGGACAGCACAACACCCATCTACTACGATGACTACTACGGGTACGGCTATGCCAAGACACGAAGCACCGATGCACCCGCAGCAAGCCCCATCACAATGCCTGACGGCACGAAAGTGCAACCTGCTGGCGAAAACTGCCCCATCCGCATCTTCAACCGATTTGCAGAGCAGGAGCAATGACCACAATGCAACTTAGAATGAGAACCCATCAATGAATATTCACCATTAAAAACAAGACAAATATGAAAAAGGCATTATCTCTTTTCAGCATCATTGCTGTAGCAGGACTCTGCATGATGTTCACTTCGTGCTCAAATGACGACACAGAAGAGGCTATGGTGCTCTCCGGACAGTGGCAGGGTGATTTCGGCATGTACTACGGCTACACCTACCCCGACGGATTCTACGACGAGTTCGACTCCTACGACACCGACCTCATCTTCTATCCCGACTACGACTATGCCACGCATGGTTATGGTTACCAAGTTGACTGGTACAGCAACGTACCAAATGCCAATGGCAATGTCAGCCCTTACAGTCGCCTCAGCTACCGTTTCAATTGGAGCGTCGTCAATGGTCGCATCAACTTGACTTATCCTGGTTATCCAGAGTACAACACAACCATTCGCGACTATCGTCTGAACAACAACCACTTCACAGGCTATTTCGGCAACACCGACTCATACTTCGACCTCGTCAAGATAGCTGACTACTACAGCTGGTACGATTACGACTATCTGTACAGAACCAACCACTACACCTACATCGAGTGGGGCTGGGATGGCGGCTACTACTACAACGGCGTTTACTACGATTATGGCTATGCCAAGACTCGTAAGGCAGAAGACACCAACAAGGCATCTGTTGAGAAGCCTGCACAAGGTGGACGCGTGACCAAGATTGGCAATCGCTTCGCAGAAAAATAAAAAACTAAAAGTTAAAAACTAAAAACTAAAAGTATAAGTTACCAGCCATTCGGGATGTTGATCTCCTGTTTGCCAAGGTAACTTATACTTTTAGTGTTTAACTTTTATCTTTTCACTTCTTCAATGTCCCAACCTCTTCATGTGGCACATCATCAAGTTTCCTTCTTCATCACGCAAGTGCATTCCCCCACCCTCGCAATAGCGGAACATCTTGCAGGTGGCACAATCACCCTTCTTCATCCAATCGCGGTTGCGGTAGTTCTGGAAACCATTCTCCCACACATCCCAGAAGTTGTCTTTATAAATATTTCCCTGATAGTATTTGCCACGAATGCTGGTGCAAGCTGAAATGCTGCCATCTATCAGAATGGATGCCACACTCAATCCCGCCTCACATCGGTAGAGGTGGTCACGCACCTTTCCTTCATATTCGCCTACGAATCCTTCGCAAGCATAGCTGGCATGCACTTTTCCCTCTTTGCGGCATGCCACAATAAACTCCATCAATTCACGGAATTTCTCATCAGAAATCTGCAAGTCAGGATGCTGCTTGGCACGTCCTGCTGGAAAGATGGTGAACAGTCGCCACTGGCGCACTCCTGCCTCATACAGCATCTCCTTCAGTTCTGGCAAATACTGCACATTGCGGTTATTGACACACGTCACCACATCCCAAATCACCTGCTTCTGACCAGCCAGCAGACGGATTGCCCGCATGGCATTCTTGAAACTGCTCTCATGTCCACGCATCCAGTTGTGATCTTCCTCCTTGCCGTCAAGACTCACCGCCACACTTCTCAAACCCGAAGCGCACAACCGCTTGAAACGCTCTTCGGTGAACATCATGCCGTTGGTCACCATTCCCCAAGGATATTCACGTTTATACAGTTCCAAACCAATATCCTCGATGTCTTTCCTTGCCAACGGCTCACCTCCCGAGAAGATAATCATCGTCTCATGCGTATCCACATGAGGCGTCACCTGCTCGTCAATCACCTTGAGGAAATCCGCAGCAGGCATATCAGGAGCCAGCGACTCCGTCTTGCAGTCGCTGCCACAATGCTTGCAATGCAGATTGCAACGCAACGTGCATTCCCAGAAAAGCTGACGAAGAGGATGCAACTGCTTGTGAGTCTTGCGTACTTGGCGGTCAAGTTCCAAGCCCACCTTCTGTTTCAGAGAGAGAATCGCCATACCATCAATCCTGCATCACTTCTATGTCCACGCCCTCTTTGTCAATCACATTCTGTTTATAAATAGCGGGGCGTACACTATACATTGCCCTGAATTCCTTTTGAGGAGCTCGTTTTGCCGAATCCATCGACGTAGAATCGGTGGCCGTGGAATCAGGATTCCAATTAGGATTAGGCACGCCATACATACTGGGCTGAAAGAAACAGGAGGACATACCCAGCATGGCAACCATAGACGATAGCACTTTGCCCGTCCATACCAACCATTTAATCTTGAGTTTCTTCATTGTCGGTTCTGATTTAGGTAGATACTTGATTGTTCTATTACAAACCCAAAAGTTCCTTCACCTCGTCTGTCAGATAGGGTTTCATCTTCTCGTAAGGAATCACCACACCAGGCATACCTAATGCGTAAGGACCAATCTCATAGGCACCATAGTCGAAGCGGACACCCTCTGCCTCCAATGCAGGGTCATTGGCAGGAAGCTCAATGTCTTCAGGTGCGTTCAGCATGTCATCCTCGCCATATTCATCCTGCAACTCAGCAATCACCATCTTCAGCACAGCCTTGCGGCCCTCCTTCTTCAGGATGTCATCATAGGTGAGCAAACGCAGGTTCTTCAAGTCGAAAGTCACGCCAAAATCCCATGGCATTCCATGAGCAGCACCTGCAGAATAGTCGTAACCAGATTTCCACAAAGTAAGTAATGTGGGTGTCTGCCAATGGATAGAAACGTTGTGATCCCATTCGTTAGCTGATGCAAAGCCCATATCCATCAGTCCATCCTCATTCTCTTCATCTTCACTGGCATTCTCTCCCAAAGAGGCGCCACTCGCTCTCTTAAAAGCAGAGCGTACATCGACATAGCCTTCTTTCTTCAACTGAGCATAATGCTTCGCCACATTCTCTGCAGTCGCAGGCTCTTCCATATATTCCCCTGCAGCAGAGAGGGTTAGCCATTGATTGATAAACTCCACCACCTTGGGTTTACCAGCCACAGCCTTGAGTGTTGACAATCTGTAGTAATCCGTCACCGTCTCAATTGTGTAAGGATACGGTTCCTCATCACCACTATAATCAACCACCTTGATTTTGTATGCCAGTGAATCAACCAGATCCACATTCTCAAACACCAACGTGTCCGATACCTGCACGGCTGCTGAATCATCAGCAACAGCTGCTTCTGCCGTAGCACCCTTATTTCCTGTGCATGCCATCAACATAAGCAGTGCACCTGCAGTCCATTTCAATGCTTTCATTGCTTTATTGCCAATTGAATTATTATCGCTAATTTAGTTAACTCTACCGAAATCTCTTGTTTCAGCCAATTTCAACAGATACTGTCCATATTGATTCTTCAGCATTGGCTGAGCCAAATCACGCAGTTTTTCTGTTGTAATCCAGCCATTGCGGTAGGCAATACCTTCCAGACAGGCTATCTTCAAGCCGGTTCTTTTCTCCAGCACCTCAATGAAGGTGGAAGCCTCCGCAAGCGAGTCATGCGTACCCGTATCAAGCCATGCAAAACCACGTCCCAGCAGCTGCACCTTCAGATTCTTCTCATTGAGGAACTCTTGGTTCACCGTCGTGATTTCCAACTCACCGCGTGCCGATGGCTTGATATGCTTTGCCACTTCCACCACCTTGTTCGGATAGAAATAAAGCCCCACCACGGCATAGTTGCTCTTCGGTTCCTTCGGTTTCTCCTCAATAGAGAGGCAGTTACCCTCCTTGTCAAACTCCGCCACGCCATATCGTTCTGGGTCTTGCACCCAATAGCCGAACACGCTCGCCTTGCCCATCTTGGCATTCTCCACACATTCCCTCAGCATCTTCGAGAAACCATGTCCATGGAAGATGTTGTCACCCAACACAAGGCACACATCATCATTGCCCACAAACTTTTCACCGATGATGAAGGCTTGAGCAAGACCATCTGGCGAAGGCTGTTCAGCATACTCGAAATGCACTCCGTAATCACTTCCATCGCCTAACAGACGCTTGAAGCCAGGCAAATCAAACGGTGTGGAGATAATCAGTATCTCCCTGATGCCAGCCAGCATCAGCACTGAGATGGGATAATACACCATCGGTTTGTCAAAGATGGGAATGAGCTGTTTGCTCACACCCTTGGTGATGGGGTAAAGTCTTGTACCCGACCCACCAGCGAGCACTATTCCTTTCATGGGTATTGGGGAATTTAACAAAAAATAGAGAAGCTACCACACGTAACTCCTCTACTTTTCTTTCATTTTATATTAAAACAATTTATTGGGGTACACTCCATCAGCCACCAGCTTTGCGATGCGTTCCACTGTAGCCTCGCGGTCTGCAGCATACGTCACACCAAACCAAACTGATGTTGTGTCGAGCACCTCCACCGTAGCCGTACCGCTCTTGATGAGCTTGTTCACCATCAGTGGAATGAAGAATTCAGCCTTCAGGTTCTCCATGTTCTTGGGGTCACTGAGGAATTCCTTGAATTCTGCCTCCGAATACTCGAAGTAGTCAGGTGTGAAGCCCCACATGTTCATGCTCACAGGCACGTTCTCTGCCAGTGGAATCCACTCACCCTGCTCATCCTTGTAGCAGATGGCATTACCCTTGTCTGCCTGACGCAGGATTTCTGTACGCTCCACAACGTCCACCAAATGACGGTTATCGTCATACATGCACACGCCACGAGCCACAGAGCCATTCTCCGAAAGAGTGTTGCAGCAACGGAAACCCACCATCGCATACTTATTCTTCGCACCTTCTGGCAGGTTGGAGAGATACTTACCGATGGACATAAAGGCATCGCGACCATAGAAGTCGTCGCAGTTGATGACACAGAATGGCTCCTTAATCACATCCTTACCCATCAGCACAGCGTGGTTGGTACCCCAAGGCTTCACGCGACCTTCTGGACACTTAAAGCCCTCTGGCAAGCTATCGATGCCTTGGAAACACAATTCGCAGGGAATAACACCCTCATACTTAGACAATATCTGAGTGCGGAATTGCTCCTCAAAGTCCTTACGAATCACCCATACAATCTTGCCGAATCCTGCCTGGATGGCATCGTAGATAGAATAATCCATAATGGTCTCACCGTTTGGGCCAAGACCGTCCAACTGCTTCAAGCCACCATAGCGGCTGCCCATTCCCGCAGCAAGGAGAAATAGAGTAGGTTTCATAGTTTTTGTTAATTAGTCTGTTTTTTATTCAATCACCACGCGTGTCCATCCGTGTACGTCTGGTTCAGTACCATACTGGATGCCACGCAATTTGTTATAAAGCTTTTCTGAGATTGGACCAGGCTTGCCATCCTTAGAGATTTGGAATGACTTCTTCTCCTCGAGGTCATCAATCTTGCCGATAGGAGAAATCACAGCAGCCGTACCACAAGCACCAGCTTCTTCAAAAGTAGCCAGTTCTTCCTCTGGAATCTGACGGCGTTCCACCTTCAAGCCCAAATCCTCTGCCAACTGCATCAAGCTCTTGTTCGTGATGGATGGGAGGATAGATGTTGACTTAGGAGTTACATAAGTGTTGTTCTTGATGCCGAAGAAATTAGCTGCACCGCACTCGTCCATATACTTTTTCTCTTTCGCATCGAGATAGAACTCGCAGGCATAGCCAAGGTCATGCGCCATCTTGTTGGCACGGAGCGATGCGGCATAGTTGCCACCCACCTTATAGATACCTGTACCAAGAGGTGCTGAGCGGTCATACTCACGGATGATCACGTAGTCGTTGCAAGAGAAGCCACCCTTGAAGTAAGGACCTACAGGAGTGACGAAAATCATGAACAAATATTCCTGAGAAGGGTGAACACCCACCTGTGCACTCGTACCAATGAGCAATGGGCGAATGTAAAGAGTGGCACCTGTCTCGTATGGAGGGATGAAACGCTCATTCAGGCGCACCACCTTATCCACCATCTCGTTAAACTTCTCTGTAGGAAGTTCTGGCATCAGAATGCCACGGCAAGTGCTCTGCAGACGGGCAGCATTCTCATCTGAACGGAACACGCGCACCTTGCCATCAGGGCAACGATACGCCTTCAGTCCCTCAAACGCCTCCTGTCCATAGTGCAGACAAGTGGCAGCCATGTGAAGTGGAATTGTCTCTTCGGAGCAAACCTCTATTTCGCCCCATTTGCCGTCACGGAAGTAACAGCGCACATTGTAATCAGTCTTGTGATAGCCAAAGCCGAGGCTTGACCAATCCATCTGTTCCATATCTTTTCTTTTTTAATGATTTTACAAATTCAGTTGCAAAGGTACGATATTCCACGCACAGAAACAAAAGAAACGTGCATTTTTTTCTGCTGATGCTCCCAAACTGTCATTCCCTATTCATGTCTGCAATGACCAATTTAACTTCTGCATACGTATAGTCATTCGGCAAGAGGCTCTTCACCTCACTGATGGAATATCCCCTATTGAGCGACTTGACAATGCCACGAATGATTTTCTGGTGTTGAGTGCTAACGAATTCAGAAACATCCATTTCTCCATTCTCCACGAAATGAGCCAAATGATTCTCCACCGTACCGATGGTGAGTGACCTTTCCGCAGCGATTTCCTTGATAGATTTCCCATCACGGAACATCTTGTAGGTCAATCCCCTCGTATCCACCTTTTCCTTCTTGGGCTTCTCCACCTTCTCCCTTTCCTTCCTGCTCTTTTTCACCTTCACTTTGTTTTCCTCCACACTCACCTCATCCAGCGCTGCCTTCGCTTTTGCGGAGAGATAGTCACGGATAGAGAAACCCTGTGGGGACAGACGGACAAGGATGCCCACTTTCAGCTTATAAGACAGCATGAAAGCATCAAGTGCGTTGTTGTATTGAGTGACCACCTGCTTGTTGTTGATGACCACTTTGGTATGGGGAATCACGGGGTCAAGCACCTCATGCAATTTCGTTTCAAAATACCGCATCGCCGCCTTCAGTCGCTCTTGCAGTTTCTCATCTTGTGCAAAAGCTGTTCCACTCTGCTGCATCAATGCGGCATATTGGCGCTGGAATTTCAACGACACCTCCACCACCTCCACATCCAACTTCGAGAGCGCTGGTTGAAGGCTTTCCAGCAACTGAGGCGCAGAACCATAAAGGTGTTGGTTCACCACGCGCATCAGATGCTCCGTATCGCTTTTCAGCTGTTGGAAGTTGAAGAGTTCGTTCAGCAGCGAATAGTAATATTCCCACATCATCTGGGGCAGTTTTCCTTCCGTCTGTTGTGCCTCTGCCAGTTCCCTGTCGATATAGGCATTCACCGAGGCATCCGTGATGACAGAACCCATCGCAAGCGGACGTGCCAGCACCATTCCTTCCAATGTGCGGCAACGGCTCAATGCCACATACACCTGACCATGCGTGAACGAATCGGTGATGTCCAGCACAGCATGGTCGAAAGTCAGTCCTTGACTCTTATGCACCGTGATGGCCCATGCCAATCTCAAGGGATATTGCTTGAACGTGCCGTCCACCTCCTCACGAATCTCCTTCGTCTCCTCGTCAATCACATACTTGGTGTTCTCCCACGTCAGTTGCGGCACATAGATGGTGCGGTCATCCTCCTTACAATGCACCACGATGAGCCGTTCATCCGTCTGGTCATCCCACGACACACCCTTCACCGTACCAATCTTGCCATTGTAATATTCCTTTCCGGGGTTAGGATCATTCTTGATGAACATGACCTGCGCGCCCTCTTTCAGCACAAGATGTTCCTCTGCAGGATAGCTGCTCTCAGGGAAGTTCTTGCGTATTTCAGCCACAAAAGTCATTTCCTGCGTCTTTAAGGCATCCAACTGCTGTTCATTATACGTTTGCGCCATCTTATTGTGTGTCGTCAGACGTATCCAATCTTCATCCTTCGGAGGTACAAAGTTCACCTGACAACGGGCATTCAAAGCAGCCATCGTTGACGTGTCCACCTGATTGTTACGTATTTTCGCCAAGATGTCGATGAACGCTGCATCCTGTTGTCTGTAGATATGCTTTAGCTCGATGGTCACGTAGGGCGTTTCCTGCAAAGCCTTACTACCGAAGAAATACGGAGTGCTATAGTAGGGCGACAACAATGCCCACTCCCGTTCCTGAGCCACAGGCGCCAACTGCTGCAAATCACCTATCAGCAACAGCTGCACACCCCCGAAGGGTTTCCCCCTGTCGCGATATTTTCGCAATTCCTGATCCACCGCATCCAGCACATCACACCGCACCATCGAAATCTCGTCAATCACCAGCAAGTCCAGTGTCTTGATGAGGTTCTTCTTCTCCTTACTCATGTTGTAGCGCCCTTTCTTCTCCACCATCTTCATCCCCGGCACAATAGGACCAAATGGCAACTGGAAGAACGAGTGAATCGTCTGTCCTTGTGCGTTGATGGCGGCCACACCCGTAGGAGCCAGCACCACCATCCGTTTCGGTGTCCTTTCACGAAGTTTGCGCAGAAACGTTGTCTTGCCCGTTCCTGCCTTACCTGTCAGAAACACTGACACGTTCGTGCTCGTCACAAATCGCCACGCCACATTCATCTCATGGTTATGCACGCCGTCACTCTCAGCCAACTGAGACGAAAACACATCCTCCTGTCCCACCATATCAAGATAATCCATCATACGCTTTCTTTATTCTTCCACAAAGTAACTGCTTTTTCACGACACCTGCAAATCTGCACTTGGATTTTGATAAATAATGCTAAAAAAAACGTAGCGCCTTAATCTTTTCCACCCCTCAAAACATCCAACAAGCAAATTCAACTCAACCACTCTTTAAATGTCTCTCGGAAGATAAAAAATGAAAGTAACCGAAGAAAATAAGGGTTGCGCCGGTGGCGCCGAAAGAAAAATATAAAAAAAGACATAAAAATAAATAAAAATATTTTTCTCTATTTTTACTTGTTTTTACCTATTTTTCCTTCGGCGGCTTGCCGCAACAAACTCTTAACTTTTAATTCAAACGATATGAAAAAGATACTTATTTGGGCACTCCCCCTCCTCATGGGCAGTGTGTGCCATGCAGAAGACATCACCATCCAGTACAACGGTTCCACAGCGAAGGTGCAACAAAAGGCTAAAGACAGTGTAAACGTCACCGTGAAGGGTGCCAACGTACACATTGAAAGCCAATACACCAGCCACAAACTCACCGTCCTGCTGAGCGGTAAGAGCGATGACGGACAACTCGTCCTCAAGACTGCAGGTAAGGCAAAGGTGACACTCAACAAACTAAACCTCACCAGTCAGGAAGGTGCACCGCTCGATTTGAGGAACAAGAAGAAAGTGGAAATCATCGCTGCTGACGGCACCGAGAACACACTCACCATCACTGCATGCAACGACACTGCCAACAACAAGGCTGCCGCAATTTGGTCAAAAGATAAAATCCTCCTCTCCGGTAAAGGCACCCTCAATGTCATTGCCACTGGTGATGGCTGCAGAGGCATCAAAGCCAAGAAGGACATCACCATCGAAGACCTCACCCTCAACGTCACCACTTCAGGTAACCACCTGGGCGAAAAGCCGTTTGGTTTTGGAAACTTTGGAGGAGGTGAAATGCCTGACTTCGGAGGATTCGGGGGTGGTTTTGGAGGCTTTGGCGCTCCCAACGACAGCACTCGTCAAGGAGACTTCGGAGGTTTCCAGATGGGAGGCTTTGGAGGTGGTATGCCTAACTTCGGGAATCTCTCCGAAGAAGACCAAGCCCGTATCGAGGAGATGCGCAAGGCTTTCGAAGAGAGGATGCAGAACGGAGAGGGCTTTGGTGGCTTCGGAGGCTTCCAGATGGGAGGCTTCGGTGCACCTAACGACAGCACCCGCCAAGGTGGATTTGGTGGCTTCGGAGGCGGTATGCCTAACTTTGGAGGAGGAGGCATGCCCGACTTTGGAGGATTCGGAGGTGGCTTTGGCGGTTTCGGAAACCCAGGTGGAGAAGGTGAAGAAGATGAAGATGGCGGCATGGGCTTCGGAGGCAAGCACAAGTATGTCGCATCCACTAAGGGTATTGCATCGAAGGGAAAAATCACTATCAACAGTGGTACCGTGACCGTGAAGACAGCCACTGCTGGAGCCGAAGGCATTGAAGGCAAGGATGGAGTCATTGTCAATGGAGGAACCGTGGACGTCTATTCTCCCGACGATGCCATCAATGCCAACGCTTGCATCGAATTCAACGGTGGTACCGTCATTGCCCGAAGCAGGGGCAACGATGCCGTCGATTCCAACCCCAAAGGCGGCTTCTTCATGCCTTTTGGAGGCAATAACAATCAAGAAGACGCTGACCCTGCCATCGTCATCACAGGCGGCACCGTCTATGCTTGGAGTCAAGCTGGTTCACCCGAAGAAGGACTTGACTGCGATTTTGCCCCACTTGTCATCGAGGGTGGCACCATCTTCACCGTTGGAGGAGGCATGGGTGAAATGCCTTCTGTGCCTACCAACTACACCTCCAAACAGCCTTCTGTCCTGCTCATTGGCATCAACATCCAGAAGGAAGAACCCATCTATCTCTACGATAGCAAAAATAAGCTCCTCGAAACCATCACCATCCCCTTCGCTCTCAGACGCAGTGCCAGTCTTGTCAGCAGTCCATTCTTCGAGATGGGCGAAACCTACACGGTGAAAACAAAGGACTACGAAAAGACCTTCACCCTCAACGAAAATTTCACAGCTGTCAGGTAAACATAAGAGGTTGCGGCACCAACGCCGCAACCTCTTATACCGCATTCACGTTAAATCAATAATAGTGTCAAATAAATTGTACATTGTACATTGACAAATTGTACATTACTTCACTTTTTAGTTGAATACCTCAACGTCTTTCCCGAATTGCTGGTCTTCGTTGTCTTCGTAGGCGTTGTGGTCGTGGCATTCGCTGGCTTGTAATACTTCATCGCTTCAGGAATCCACCCTTGAATTTGCTTGATGCGCTTCTCGTCAGAGGGGTGGTCGCTAAAGATGGAGTTAGAGCTATTGCCTGCAGCAGCCATGCGTTGCCAAAAAGCCAATGCGCCCTGAGGGTCATAACCTGCCATGGCAGCGAAGATGAGTCCGATATGGTCTGCCTCACTCTCCTGACTGCGTGAAAAACCTGACGTCCACGCCTTGGTGCCCACACCGATGACACTCGACACAATGCTGGAGGTGTTAGGCCCCATGCCAGCAGCTGATGCCACACCACCCAGCACAGACACTGCCGTCTGCTGTTTCTGGCTGTTGCTGATGCGCTCTGCGGAGTGCTTTGCCACAGCATGGGCAATTTCGTGTCCAAGCACAATGGCAAGGGAAGCCTCATCCTGTGTAACAGGGAGAATACCCTCATACACCACGATTTTTCCGCCTGGCATGCAGAAAGCATTCACCTGGTTGTTCTGCACCAAATTGAACTCCCACTTGTAGTTCGCCACCTCGTTGGCGTAGCCATTGTTGCGCAGATAGGTTTCCACAGCGGTTGCCAAACGCTGTCCACAACGTTTCACCATGGCAGTGTTGGTGGCATTGGTAGAGAGTTTTGCCGACTTCATGTAGTTCTGATACTCCTGATTACTGAGACTCATCACTTCTTGGTCGCTAACAACAAGTCTCTGCTTTCTTCCCGTAACAGGAACTTGCGTGGTAGTTCCACAGCTAGCAAGAATGGCTGTGAGCACCACCAGCATGATGTAGTTAATCTTTTTCATATTCTTTCTTTAACCTTTAAACTTTATTTCTGTGGCAAAGGTAGAGAAAAAAAATTAAAGAATGAAAAAATGAGAAAATGAAAATCCAAAAACAAAGAAACTGCACGGATATGCGGTGGAAATATGATTAAAGAATATTAAATTGAGGACACATAAGTCAATAAGCATGAAAAGACACCCACCATGTCGGCAGAATGTGCTAACTTTGCCGAAGTTTTTTGAATTCTCCCCATTTTCATCCAATATGATTATGCGTTTTGTGATGTCATTACTGCTCTTGTTGGCAATGCTGCCGATAGGGGCACAGAATACTAATGCGGACTCCGTAAAAACCAAGTTGAGAGGCTTGCTGATGATGGCTGACGTGAAAGACCATCTGACGCACGACCCTATCAAGGACATCAAGGCTGAACTGCTGTGGGCAGCCGACAGTTCGTTTGTTGACACGGTGCATTCAGAATACCATAACGAGGAATACTGGAAAAGTTCCTCGCTGGAGTTTCTCATCCAGAAGGCGGGCAACTACCTGCTGAAGGTGGGAGCTGAAGGTTATGTGCCGAAGTATGTGCCAGTGGAGGTAAAGAAACTGTACAAGCGCGAGAACTACCGCTCTATGAAGACGGTGTATCTCCACACGGTGCCCAAACAGAACGAGTACACATTGGACGATGTGGTCGTGGTGGCGACGAAGCTGAAGTTCTACATGAATGGCGACACATTGGTGTATGATGCCGATGCGTTCAACATGGCTGAAGGTTCCATGCTGAATGAGTTGATTCGCAAGTTGCCGGGCGTGGAACTGGAAAAGGGCGGCGTCATCAAGGTGAACGGCAAGCAGGTGGATGCTCTGCTGCTGAACGGAAAGAACTTCTTCGACAGCGACCGCGAACTCTTGCTGGAGAACATGCCATCCTACATGGTGAAAAACATCCAGTCCTATGAGCGTGTGCCCGAGCAAATTAAAGGCACTCCACAGGAAAAGACAGCGAAGAAGGAGCTTGTGATGAACGTGAAACTGAAAAAGGAATATGCAACGGGATGGATTGCCAATGCCGAAGGGGGTGCGGGCGCCACATTCTTCCGCAACGACAAAGGAGAATTGGACACAAAATACCTGGGCAGATTGTTTGGCTTGCGATTCACCGAAAACACACGTCTGATGCTGTTTGCCAATGTCAACAACGTGAATGCACAGGACAGCCCCGGCTACGAAGGAGAATGGACCTCTTTGGAACAAACTGGTGGCATCACCAAGACCTATAACATGGGCGGCAATTTCATGGCAGACAAGGAAGACAAATACGCTTATGGGGCAAGTGTGACAGGCTCCTACACCGATACGGACAACGCCTCCCACACCAGCAGCGCCACCTTCCTGGAGGGCGGCGACACCTACGGAAGGAGTTTCCAGAACAGCCGTAACTATGCTTGGGACATCCGAATTGACCAAGACCTGCGTTTGGAACATCGGGAACAGATTTGGGAGACGTTCCGCCACATCTTTTTCATCATGCGCCCCACCTTCTCCTACAACAAGTGGAACAACCGAGGAAACAACGGCAGCGTCACCCTTTCCGAAGATGTGGCATCGCAGTTGGGCAAGGAATGGATGGACAGCATCATGGCACCCAATGCTGGAGAACTGCTGCGCCGCTACGCCATCAACCGCACCATGAGCACAAGCAAGGGAGTGGGACACCAAACCAACGTGGGCATTGAAGGATTTCTGACTGGCACGCCCGCCCACAACGACTACCTCAATTTCAACCTGACCTACGGCTACAATTTCTCCGAACGCAAGGCTGACAACTACGAGCACTACCAACTCGACTACCCCAGCGCCGCAACTCACACCTCCCCACTCTATGGGACAGCCAGCACCGACACAGACTTCCGCAACCGCTACAACCCCACTAAAGACCGTTCCAACAACGGTCATGTCGGAGCGGTGTTTGGTGTATCGCTCGACAAAGACCACAAACACCGCATCGACGTAAACTACGACTTCCGCTACGACAACAACGTCACCAACAACTCCCTCTATCTGCTCAACAAACTGAGCGAATGGAGTTCTGCATCCTCATCCACAGGCGTCACCCATCCGCTGGGCACATTGCCGTCGTATGACGAGATGCTCACCACACTCGATGCCAATAACAGCTCACACTCAAAGACAACGAAATACAGCCACGACGCAACCACGATATACACCATCTCCTCCTATAACGACAGTGTCTCCAACAGCTTCTCCATCAGATTGGCAACCCCCATGCAGCGCGAACGCATGGACTACCAACGCGGCATGCAGGTGGACACCTTGATGAGCCGCAACACGGCGTTCATCAACCCCAGCATCTACTTCAGCCACGACTTATACAAACGCAACAGAGGCTTCTCGGTCAACTACGACATGACCACCACAGCCCCTGCAATGACAAGCCTGATCAACATGCGCGACGACAGCAATCCCCTCTTCATCACGTTGGGTAACCCCCACCTGAAAAACACCCGTACGCACTCCTTCGGAGCAGGCTATCGCGACAAGTGGCACAAGATGTTCTTCAACTCAGCCATCAATGCCAGCATCACAGAGAATGCCGTGGCATCAGGCTTCATCTACAATAAAGAGACAGGTGTGCGCACCGTCACCCCCGAAAACGTGAACGGAAACTGGAACTTGGGCATGAATGTCAATGCCAACCTTGCCTTGGACAAAGATGACAAATGGCGCATCATGGAAGGACTCAGCTACAACCATAACAACAGCGTTGATTTGAGCGGCACCAATGCCAGCCTTTCAGCCATGAAGTCTGTCGTGAAAAACGACTACATCAACGAAAACATCTCCCTGACATGGCGTCCCACCAGCAAATACGAGTTTGGTGCCAACGGCAGAATCAACTACCAACACTCTACCAGCGACCGTGAAGGCTTCACCACCATGAATGTCTATACCTTCAACTACGGAGCAAGGGCTCAGTTGGAACTGCCTTGGAACTTCCAAGTGTCAACCGACATCACCATGTACAGCCGCCGTGGATACAGCGAAGAGTCCATGAACACCAACGAACTGGTGTGGAATGCCCGCGTCGCAAAACGTCTGCTGAAAGGCAAACTCACCATCATGTTCGACGGCTTCGACCTCTTGGGCAACCTCTCCAACGTGCAACGCTATGTGAACGCACAGGGACGTACCGAAACATTCAACAACGTGATACCCTCCTACGGCATCCTCCATGCCATCTATCGCTTGAACATACAACCCAAGAAACCATAGCCCACCCCTGATTAAGTGAAGGTCACAATTCACGTTCTTACCACACAAAAAAGAGCCGTATCACCACGACTCTCCCTCTTATCGAAAAAGAAAATAAAAGGACGCTTTATGTATGAATTTTATCATATTGATAAATATTTGATTAAATAATATAGACTTTTCGTCTTGTTCATGCTTCCTCGCGCGTACATTTATTTTATTTAAAAGGGAAAACTACCCCTCTGTGACCAAATCCTCGAAAAACCCGTTTCAGCACCCCTTTAAGGTCTATTGGTGAGACCCAACGCGGAGAATGGGTAAGACCCGAGACGAGTTGGATAATTTTATCCGAAATGAAGCCCAAATGGATAATATTATCCAAAATGGAGCGGATTTGGATAATATTATCCGTCAAAGCCTATTTTTGGATAATGACTGGGGGGTGAATTGCAGACATCGTAACTTTGCAGCGTGAAAGGTGATAGCGGCTAAACTTTACAAAGCGTTCTTTGATTTTCTGATACCTGCTCAGATTTATACCAGTTCCACTTTCTTGACGACGGGTTTGCCACCCTCGAACTTGATGGTGACTTTGAAGTTGGCGAAGTCGCTATAGATGTAGAGAGGGATGGTCTCGTCCTGCTTGGGCTCGTAGTCGAACTTCAAACGGATATTGGAGCCTGAGAGGTAGTTCTCCTCGGGACGCACGGATTTGTCCTTGTCGTTGAGTTGATATAGGGAGAATACGGGGTCGATGAGGGTGAGGATGCGGGGCAGTTCGATGCGCAGTTTCTTGTCCTTGCCCGTGACGAGGTTCTTCACATCACGCTTCACGTCGTTCCAGATGTTGCCGTCGCTGACGGTGCCATACACCTTCATGCCTTCCTGGATGATGGACTGAAGCTTGCCGTTGTCCACATTGAAATCGTCAAGGAGCTGTTGCTTGGCTGAAGATGGTTTTGAGTTTTGAGTTGAGGGTTTAGAGTTGGAGCCTCGAGCGGCAGCTTCTGATGCACGCATATACTTATAATCCACATTGTCAATCCAGCAGATCTTGTCGTCGGTCATGGCAATGGCACGGATGCGCGTGATGTCGTTGTATTTCTTGTCTTCGTAGTTGAGCTTCACCACACCAATCTCAGTCGAATCGTGATGCTTGATGATGTTGACAGAGGGGAGTTTCTGCACGTCATACTCGTCCTTGTACATGTCGGTGTAGTGGAGGCAGAGGAAGATGCGCACGTTCTCCAAGTCGATGTCGGAGCGGTTGTTGATGGTGACCTTGATCTCGTCATCCTTGTCGGAGAGGGTCCAGTTCATCGTAGGCTCCACCGCCACATCGAGGAAGGACTGCTCCATAAGGATCTGACGGAAACTGCTGTACATGTTCTCCTCGCAGTACTGCATGTCGCTGAGCAGGCAGTCATATACGCCCTGGTTGCCACGACGGTAGAAGTGGTTGAAGATTTCCTCCTTACTCTTCTCCACGTCGTCATGCTCGGCATAGTAGTGCGCCTTCAGCAGATTGGGGCTGAAGATGCCGAAGCCCTCCATGGTGGAGCGGTAAAGACGGAGCAGGTACTTTCCCTCTGCTGATTTGTTGAGATAAGTGCGTGCCTTGTAACTGTCGAGCAAATCGGTCAGTGCTGCTGCCTGACGTGGATATTCCATCGATGCCTGGTCGAAATAGGACACTGCCTTGGCGGCTTCACCCTGTTCGCGATAAAGCAAACCTTTCAGCACCAATGCAGGGGCTGAACGGGAGGGATAGAGCTTGATGTACTGGTCGAGGGTGGCTTCTGCCTCCATCTGTAATTCTGTGCGCTCGTCAGGAGCCGTGCGTTCAACTGACACGCCCGCAAGGACAGAATCTGCCATGGCAAGGGCTTGGTCTGCTCCTTGCAGCAAATGTCCATCTCCACCTGCAGAGCGAAGGGCGCCACGTCCAACCTCGGTACTCATCTGAATCAATGAGAGTCCCTTCAGCAACAAGGCCTCACGGTTGGTGGGGTACTCTTTCAGCACTTCCTGTGTCTGGTTGTAAGCACCTAAAGGATTGCCTCCATAGAGGTCTATATACGCTTTGTCTTTCTTTAAGCACAGTGCATCCCATTCCTGCATATACTTATAATACACGGGAGCGTAATCCTCCAAATATTCGATGTAGGACATCCGCACAGCCTCTATCTCACGCTCCAACTTGCGCTTGAGTTCCTTCTGCTTCTCGTACTCTTCGAAGGCAGCAGTTTGAGCCTTTTCCATGCCACTGCCCACCGACACGGTGCTCAGCGTGGCATCGCCCGTAATCATGGAGCCAATGACACCTACGGGATTCACTTCTGTCACGAACGTGCTTGCACCACTCGTTGCACTTCGCATCAGCATCCACACATCATCCAGTTCCTCATGTTCCTTCTGCAACTCATACAGCCGTTGCAGAATCGGAAAGAGTTTTTTCTTCTGCTCCAGCACCTCTGGCGCCACCCTGCTGAAATCCTGCTTTGCCACATATTCCAGATAAGACAAGAAGTCTTCCGACTGACACTGAGCCACTTCCAGCGCATTCATCGCACGTACGGTCTCCTCAATATCATATTCTGGTGTCTTTGCCTCCATCGCTTCATAAGCAGGTTCAAACTCCTCTGAAGGGGTGTATTCCTCCAGATTGATGGCTTCAACGGGCCAGAAACGCCATGCGACAAACCCAGCGATGCCCAGCACCACCAGTCCAACAAGAATCCAGATGATAGTCTTTTTCATAAGTTGCAGTTTTTGTGTGGCAAAGATAATGAAAAGTTGGGAATTAGGAATGAGGAATGAGGAATTATTTGATGATTTGAAAAGAAGAAGGGGCAAAAGCCGAATGCTTCTGCCCCTTCGTTCCTATTGATTGTATTGCTTAGAATTCGTTGTCGAACGAAGAGAATACCATGTCAGCATCGAACGGACGGCGCTCAACTGCCTGGAAGTCTTCCTTGGCACCAACGATAATCTTGTCGAAGTCGCGCATACCTGTACCTGCAGGGATGAGGTGACCGGTAATCACATTCTCCTTCATGCCCTCGAGCGAGTCGCTCTTACCGCAGATGGCTGCCTCGTTGAGCACCTTCGTGGTCTCCTGGAATGATGCAGAAGACATGAAAGACTTGCTACCGAGACCTGCACGGGTGATACCTTGCAGAATCTGTACGGAAGTAGCTGGGATGGCATCGCGTGTCTGCACAAGCTTGAGGTCACGACGCTTCAGCATCGAGTTCTCGTCACGAAGCTTGCGGGCAGTGATAATCATACCAGGCTCGAGTGTCTCAGAGTCACCTGCATCAGTAACGAACTTCTTGCCCCAGATGCGGTCGTTCTCCTCAAGGAAGTCGAGTTTGTCAACAATACCCTCTTCGAGGAAGCGAGTGTCGCCAGCATCTTCAATACGCACCTTGCGCATCATCTGACGGACAATAATCTCGAAGTGCTTGTCGTTGATAGACACACCCTGCATACGATAGACATCCTGCACTTGGTTGACGATGTATTCCTGCACAGCAGTAGGACCCTTGATGGCAAGGATGTCTGCTGGTGTGATGGCACCATCAGAAAGTGGTGTACCAGCACGCACGTAGTCGTTCTCCTGCACAAGAATCTGCTTGGACAGTGGCACGAGATACTTGCGGACATCACCCACCTTAGAGGTGAGGATAATTTCACGGTTACCACGCTTCACCTTACCCATGGTCACCTCACCGTCGATTTCTGCAACGATGGCTGGGTTAGATGGGTTACGTGCCTCGAACAGCTCGGTCACACGTGGGAGACCACCCGTGATATCGCCTGCCTTGGCAACGGAACGTGGAATCTTGACGAGGATGTCACCAGCCTTGAGCTTCTGACCATCTTCCACCACAATGTGACCATTGATGGGGAATGAGTAGGTGCGCAGCAGTTCACCACCCTTCTTGTCAAGGATGTGGCAATAAGGCACTGCGGCACGGTCTTTGGCTTCAGTGACGATGAGATCGCGAAGACCGGTGGTTTCATCGACATCCACTCGGTATGTAAGACCTTCCTTCACACCTTCGAACTGTGCAACACCATCGAACTCAGTGACAATGACAGAGTTGAATGGATCCCAGTCAGCAATGACCTGACCAGCCTCAACGGTGTCGCCAGACTTGGCGTAGAGGTTAGCGCCGTAAGGCACGGGCACTGTAGAGAGGATGATACCAGTGTTGAGGTCGAGGAAGCGGAGTTCTGCCAGACGACCTACAACCACCTGACCTTCTGGATGGTCAGCAGTAGGACGTGCAACAGTGCGCAACTCGTCGATTTCTATCTTAGACTTATTCTTTGCTTTAATCTGTGCGTTGGCTGCAGCGTTACCTGCCACACCACCGGCGTGGAACGTACGGAGTGTCAGCTGCGTACCTGGCTCACCGATGGCCTGTGCAGCGATGACACCGACAGCCTCACCCTTCTGCACCATACGCTGAGTGGCAAGGTTACGTCCGTAGCACTTCATGCAGACACCCTTCTTGCTCTCGCATGTGAGAACGGAACGAATCTCGACGCTCTCAATGCCACAGGCTTCAATCTCTGCTGCGATGCGGTCAGTGATTTCCTCACCACTGGCAACAATGAGTTCGTTGTTCTGAGGATTGATGATGTCGTGAACAGACACACGTCCGAGGATGCGCTCTGCAAGGGATGCCACCACGCGGTCACCGTCTTTGAGAGCTGTGCAGACAAGTCCACGCAGTGTGCCACAGTCTTCTTCGTTGATGATGACATCGTGTGACACATCGACAAGACGACGAGTGAGGTAACCTGCGTCGGCAGTCTTCAAGGCGGTGTCGGCAAGACCCTTACGGGCACCGTGTGTGGAGATGAAGTACTCAAGCACTGACATACCCTCCTTGAAGTTGGAGAGGATTGGGTTCTCGATGATGTTGTTGTCGGAAGCACCAGCCTTCTGAGGCTTTGCCATCAGACCACGCATACCAGCGAGCTGTGCAATCTGGTCCGCAGAACCACGGGCACCAGAGTCGAGCATCATGAAGACGGCGTTGAAACCTTGATCGGCTTCGGTCATCTGCTTCATAAGGGTCTTCTTGATGTTCTCGTTCACCTTCGTCCAAGTTTCCACCACCTGCTGGTAACGGTCCTTGTCGGTGATAAGACCCATCTGATAGTTCATGGTGATCTGGTCAACAGCATCGTGACCGTCCTGAACAATCTGCTCCTTCTCTGCAGGGATGATGATATCGTCAAGCACGAAGGAAAGTCCACCCTCGTATGCCTTGCGGTAGCCAAGGTTCTTGATACCGTCAAGGAATTCACAAGCTCGTGCCATACCAACACCCTTAATCACGCGTGTGATGACACGCTTGAGGGCTTTTTTACCAATCACCTCGTTGACGAAACCAATCTCATCAGGCACCACCTCGTTGATGGTGATACGTCCGACAGTGGTCTCAACAAGATGCTTATATGGATTGCCGTTCTCATCAATATCACGAACAACACACTTAATCAATGCGTGCACGTCAACCTTGCCTTCATTGAAGGCGATGATAGCCTCTTCTGGACCATAAAATGTAAGTCCTTCACCTTTCGCTCCAGGACGAACCTTGGAGATGTAGTAGAGACCAAGCACCATGTCCTGAGAAGGAACAGTGATAGGCTCACCACTGGCAGGAGACAAAATATTGTGAGACTGAAGCATCAGAAGCTGAGCTTCAAGGATAGCCTCGTTGGAGAGGGGAAGGTGAACAGCCATCTGGTCACCGTCGAAGTCTGCATTGAATGCCGTACATGCGAGTGGGTGCAACTGGATTGCCTTACCTTCAATCATGCGGGGCTGGAATGCCTGAATACCCAAACGGTGCAGTGTAGGTGCACGGTTGAGAAGCACTGGGTGTCCCTTCATCACGTATTCGAGGATGTCCCAAACAACTGGATCGCGACGGTCTACAATCTTCTTGGCAGACTTCACAGTCTTCACGATACCGCGCTCGATGAGCTTACGGATGACGAAAGGCTTGTAAAGTTCAGCAGCCATCAGCTTTGGCAGACCGCATTCACCCATGTTGAGCTCAGGACCCACGACAATAACGGAACGTGCAGAGTAGTCAACACGTTTACCGAGAAGGTTCTGACGGAAACGTCCCTGCTTACCCTTGAGGGCATCGGAGAGAGACTTCAGAGGACGGTTGCTCTCACTCTTCACGGCACTGCTCTTGCGAGAGTTGTCGAAGAGAGAGTCAACGGCTTCCTGAAGCATGCGCTTCTCGTTGCGGAGAATGACATCCGGAGCCTTGATTTCAATGAGTCGCTTCAGACGGTTGTTACGTATGATGACACGACGATAGAGGTCGTTCAAATCGGATGTGGCGAAACGTCCACCATCCAGTGGCACAAGCGGACGGAGATCCGGAGGAGTCACAGGGATGTTGTGCATAATCATCCACTCTGGACGGCTCTTGCCCTTGCTTGCACGGAAGGACTCAACCACCTGTAGACGCTTGAGCGCTTCTGTCTTGCGCTGAACAGAACCATCCTTATCAGCTGCTGCACGCAGTTCGTTGGCAAGATGGTCAAGGTCAATGCGCTGGAGCATATACTCAATCGCCTCAGCACCCATCAAAGCGATGAACTTGTTGGGATCCTCATCAGGAAGCAATTCGTTGTTGGGGTCAAGATTGTCGACGATGTCGTAATACTCCTCTTCAGAAAGCAACTCACCATTCATGATGTTCTTCTCAGCATCTTCAGCAGCACCTGCCTGAATAATGATGTAGCGCTCATAGTAAATGACAGCATCAAGCTTCTTGGTGGGAAGACCGAGAAGATAACCAATCTTGTTGGGCAACGAACGGAAGTACCAGATGTGAGCAACTGGCACAACGAGTGCGATGTGACCAGTACGTTCACGACGCACCTTCTTCTCTGTCACCTCAACACCACAACGGTCGCAGACGATACCTTTGTAGCGGATGCGCTTGTACTTGCCGCAATGGCACTCATAGTCCTTCGTAGGACCGAAGATACGCTCGCAGAAGAGACCATCGCGCTCAGGCTTATAAGTGCGGTAGTTGATGGTTTCCGGCTTCAGCACCTCACCACAGCTGTTTTCGAGAATCTCCTCAGGAGATGCAAGGCTGATGGTGATTTTGGTGAAATTATTTTTGATTTTTGATTCTTTCTTAAAAGCCATGTTAGATAAGTGTCTTTATATAAGTTAATCCAATGAGATGCTGAGACCGAGGCCACGAAGCTCGTGGAGAAGCACGTTGAGGGATTCTGGAATGCCTGGAGTTGGCATCGGGTCGCCCTTGACGATGGCTTCATATGCCTTGCTACGGCCATTGACATCATCTGACTTAATCGTAAGGATCTCTTGAAGAACGTGAGATGCACCGAATGCTTCGAGTGCCCAAACCTCCATCTCTCCGAAACGCTGACCACCAAATTGTGCTTTACCACCAAGTGGCTGCTGAGTGATGAGAGAGTAAGGACCGATGGAACGTGCATGCATCTTGTCTTCCACCATGTGACCGAGTTTCAACATATAGGTCACACCCACTGTTGCGGGCTGGTCGAAGCGAAGACCTGTTTCACCATTGTAGAGGTAAGTACGTCCGTAACGTGGAAGTCCAGCCTTGTCAGTCCATTCGCAAAGGTCTTCAAGACGAGCGCCATCGAAGATTGGTGTGGCGAACTTCACATTGAGTTTCTTACCTGCTGCACCCAACACCGTTTCGAAGATCTGACCGATGTTCATACGTGAAGGCACACCCAGTGGGTTAAGCACGATATCTACAGGAGTACCATCCTCGAGGAATGGCATATCTTCCTGACGGACAATCTTTGACACGATACCTTTATTACCATGACGACCTGCCATCTTATCACCCACACCCATCTTACGCTTCTTGGCGATGTAAACCTTTGCCATCTGGATAATGCCCGATGGGAGCTCATCACCAATCGTGAGGGCAAACTTCTTACGGTGAAGTTCTGCAGCCAAGATCTTGTACTGCTTGAGGTAATTGATGACCAACTGACGGATGAGTTCGTTGGTGTGCTCATCCTTAGTCCAACCACTGAGCTGAACAGCCGTGTAGTCGATGTTATGAAGCGCACCTGCAATGAACTTAGCACCCGCAGGAATGATGTCGGCACCCATATAATCCTTCACGCCCTTAGAAGTCTTACCTTTCGTGAGGGTAAGAATCTTGTCAATGAGGATTTCTTTGAGACCGTCCATCTTGTCTTGATATTCTTGGTCATATTTAGGAAGAATCTTCTTGTCTTCTGCCTTTGAAGCACGAGTCTTGATGGCTTTGGAGAAGAGTTTCTTATCAATAACGACACCTGCGAGAGATGGAGTTGCCTTGAGAGAAGCATCCTTCACGTCACCAGCCTTGTCACCAAAGATGGCACGAAGAAGTTTCTCTTCTGGTGTTGGGTCCGACTCACCCTTAGGAGTGATCTTACCAATCAGGATGTCACCTGGTTCAATGCGGGCACCCACACGAACGATACCATTCTCGTCGAGGTCTTTCGTTGCATCTTCACTGACATTTGGAATATCTGCGGTGAGTTCCTCTACACCACGCTTGGTCTCACGCACTTCGAGTGAATACTCATCCACGTGAACAGAAGTGAGGAGGTCTTCACGAACAACGCGCTCGTTGAGCACAATGGCATCCTCATAGTTGTAACCCTTCCAAGGCATGTACGCCACAAGGAGGTTGCGACCAAGTGCCAACTCACCATTCTCTGTTGCATAACCTTCGGTGAGGATATCACCCTTCTTCACCTGCTGACCACGGTCACAAATAGGACGGAGGTCGATGGTCATGTTCTGGTTGGTGCGACGGAACTTTGGAATCTTATATTCTTTGAGTGCCGGTTCGAAGCTGACGAACTCTTCATCTTCAGTACGGTTGTAAAGAATGCGGATAGTGGTGGCATCAACATATTCAACCACACCATCACCTTCTGCCACAATCATCGTGCGTGAGTCTTCACACACCTGCTTCTCAATACCAGTACCGACAATAGGAGCTTCTGTACGAATCAATGGAACTGCCTGACGCATCATGTTTGATCCCATGAGTGCGCGGTGAGCATCGTCATGCTCCAAGAATGGAATCAGAGCAGCTGCGATAGAAGCGATCTGCTGTGGAGCGACATCCATATAATCCACTTCCGTAGGAGGCACCACTGGATAGTCAGCATCTTTACGACACTTAACGACTTTACGAATAAAGTGACCATCATCTTTCAACGGTGCATTACCCTGACCAATGATCTTGTTCTCCTCTTCTTCTGCAGAGAGGTAAACAATGTGGTCATTATTGATGTCAGCCACACCGTCAATCACCTTACGATAAGGCGTCTCGATGAAGCCAAGGTTATTAATCTTTGCATAAACACAAAGAGAAGAAATCAAACCAATGTTTGGACCTTCAGGAGACTCGATTGGGCACAAACGACCATAGTGCGTATAGTGCACGTCACGAACTTCGAAGCCTGCACGCTCACGAGAAAGACCGCCAGGACCAAGGGCTGAAAGACGACGTTTGTGAGTCACCTCTGCCAACGGATTGGTCTGATCCATGAACTGAGACAATGGGTTTGTTCCGAAGAAAGAATTGATGACGCTGGAAATCGTCTTCGCGTTGATCAAGTCGGTTGGAGAGAACACCTCATTGTCACGCACATTCATGCGTTCACGGATAGTACGGCTCATACGAGCGAGACCACTGGCAAACTGGTTGGAGAGCTGTTCACCCACCGTACGTACACGACGGTTGGAGAGGTGGTCAATATCATCCACGACTGCCTTAGAGTTTGCCAACTCAACAAGATACTTGATAATCTCGATGATGTCCTCTTTCGTCAAGACACGAATCTCTGGGTCAATAGAAAGGTTCAACTTTCTGTTAATGCGGTAACGACCTACATCACCAAGGTCATAACGCTTGTCTGAGAAGAACAAGCCATTAATCACTTCACGAGCTGAAGCATCATCTGCAGGGTCAGCATTACGGAGCTGGCGATAGACATAGGTGATAGCTTCCTTCTCTGAGTTACTTGGGTCTTTTTGAAGGGTGTTAAAGATGATGGAGAAGTCTGCCGTGTTGGCATCTTCACGCTGAACAAGAATGGTTTCAACACCTGAATCCAAAATCTTCTCAATAACATCATCATCAATAACATTGTCGCGGTCGACCACAATCTCGTTACGCTCGATAGAAACCACTTCACCTGTATCTTCGTCCACAAAGTCCTCATTCCATGATTGGAGGATACGAGCTGCGAGCTTACGACCCTTTGCTTTTTTGAGATTCGTGGCGTTCACCTTAATCTCATCAGACAAATTAAAGATGTCAAGGATGTCTCTATCGTTCTCAAAACCAATCGCACGCAGAAGAGTTGTCACAGGCAGCTTCTTCTTACGGTCGATGTACGCGTACATCACGTTGTTGATGTCCGTAGCAAACTCAATCCAAGATCCCTTGAAAGGAATGATACGAGCAGAGAAAAGGGGTGTACCGTTGGCGTGAACGCTTGAACCGAAGAACACGCCAGGAGAACGGTGCAACTGGGATACGACAACACGTTCGGCACCATTAATCACGAACGTACCGTTGTCTGTCATATAAGGAATCGAACCCAGGAACACATCCTGAATGACGGTGTCGAAATCCTCATGGTCTGGGTCTGAGCAATAGAGCTTGAGCTTTGCCTTCAAAGGCACGCTGTAGGTAAGACCACGCTCAAGACACTCCTCGATTGAATAACGGGGAGCATCAATATAGTAGTCCAAGAACTCAAGCACAAAGTTATTGCGTGTGTCAGCAATAGGGAAATTCTCTGCGAAAACCTTGTAAAGTCCATCATTCTTGCGCTTCTCAGGTGGTGTGTCCAACTGAAGGAAATCCCTGAACGACTTGAGCTGAACGTCCAAGAAGTCAGGATATGGCATCGGGTTCTTTACGGTTGCAAAGTTTACTCGGTTGTTGATGATTTGAGACATCTTGTTTATTGTTGATTTGATGATAATGATATTAGGCTGTAGCCTAAAAGACACAAAAAGGTTAAGAACCCTCAACCTGAGGATTCTTAACCATCGTATTCAAAGGGGATAAATTACTTAATCTCTACCTCAGCACCAGCTGCCTCGAGGGCTGCCTTAACTGCCTCAGCAGTAGCCTTGTCAACACCTTCCTTGACATTGCAAGGAGCACCGTCAACAAGATCCTTTGCCTCCTTAAGACCGAGACCAAGAGCTTCCTTAGCAGCCTTTACGACCTGGAGCTTAGCAGCACCTGCGCTCTTGAGAACAACGTCGAATGAAGTCTTCTCTTCAGCAGCAGCCTCACCACCAGCTGCAGGACCAGCAGCAACAGCAACAGCTGCAGCAGCAGGCTCAATTCCGTACTCATCCTTGAGGATAGTCTTAAGTTCACTTACTTCTTTCACTGTCAAGTTTACCAACTCTTCAGCGATAGCTTTAACATCTGCCATTTTCTTAAATGTTTTTTATGTGTTACTATTATTTTTTAATTTTTTTATTCGCCCTTCTTCTCAATTGCGTCAAGCAATCCGTGAATAGTAGTGCCACCATCGAGTGCTGACAGGACGCTGTTGACAGGACCCTCGAGCATAGAAACAACCTCTGCAATGAGTTCGTTCTTGCTCTTGATAGATGCCAATGCGCTGAGCTGATCTGCTCCGATGTAAACACTTTCCTCTGCGAATGCACCCTTGAGTGCAGGCATGTCACCATGATCCTTTGCGAAAGACTTAATCAGTTTTGCAGGCTGGTTGGCAACCTGACAGAACATAATACCAGTTGTATTCTTAAGGATTGGCTTCAAAGCTTCAAATTCAGGATTACCCACCTTCTCAAGAGCCTTGATGAAGAGAGTGTTCTTCACAACCTGAAGCTTGATTTCATTCTTGAAACATGCACGACGGAGGTCACTTGTAGTCTGAGAGTCAAGAGCCGTTACATCTACAACGTAGAAATGAGGATAGTTGTTGAGCTTTTCAACAAGACTATCAATCAATAAAGCTTTATCTTCTTTCTTCATGATTCTGATCTAAATTTATGATTCAACAGACTTAGGGTCGATCTTCACGCCCTTACTCATAGTACTTGAAAGATAAATGCTCTTAATGTAGGTACCCTTAGCGGTAGCAGGCTTCAACTTGATGATGGTGTTGATAAACTCCTGAGCGTTCTGAGCAATCTTCTCGGCAGAGAATGAAACCTTGCCGATAGAAGCGTGAACGATACCAGTCTTGTCCACCTTGAAATCAATCTTACCCTGCTTCACCTCACGGATAGCCTTCGCAACGTCCATAGTCACAGTGCCGCTCTTTGGGTTTGGCATCAATCCACGAGGACCGAGGACACGACCGAGAGCACCAATCTTACCCATGCAAGAAGGCATAGTGATGATGACATCGATATCTGTCCAACCACCCTTGATCTTGTCGATATATTCTTCAAGACCAACATAGTCAGCACCTGCTTCTGTAGCAGCAGCAACTTGATCAGAAGTAACGAGTGCAAGGACACGAACTTCCTTACCGGTTCCGTTAGGGAGAGACACAACACCACGAACCATCTGGTTTGCCTTACGAGGGTCAACTCCAAGACGGATGTCGATGTCAAGAGAAGCATCAAACTTAGTGAAAGTAATGTCCTTCACCAACTGAGATGCCTCAGCCAATGTGTATTCCTTCCCTGCTTCAACCTTGTCAGCAACTGCTTTCTGATTTTTTGATAGTTTACTCATTTGATTGAATTTTTAATTATTTACCAGGGAATTCTCCTTTAACTTTAATACCCATACTTCTTGCTGTACCTGCAATCATAGACATTGCAGACTCGATTGTAAAGCAATTCAAATCAGGCATCTTATCTTCTGCGATAGTACGAATCTGATCCCATGTCACCTCTGCCACCTTCTTACGGTTAGGTTCTGCAGAACCCTTCTTAATCTTGGCAGCCTCCATCAGCTGAATAGCAGCAGGTGGAGTCTTGATTACGAAATCATAAGACTTATCAGCATAGTAAGTGATAACGACTGGAAGAACTTTTCCTGCCTTATCCTGAGTTCTGGCGTTGAATGCTTTACAGAAATCCATGATGTTGATTCCCTTAGAACCCAAAGCAGGTCCTACTGGAGGGGATGGATTAGCTGCACCGCCCTTAATCTGCAATTTGATTAATCCAGCAACTTCTTTAGCCATTTTTTAATTCTGTATTTAATAATTTAACGATAAAAAGGATATGCCCGCGTAACATCAGGCAAGTTCCTTTGAAACCTGCGTGAAGGCCAATTCGAGAGGTGTCACCCTTCCGAATATCTTGACCGAAACCTTGAGTTTCTGCTTGTCCGTGTTGACCTCTTCAATGACACCATCGAAGCCCGTGAAAGGTCCGTCATTCACTTTGACAGACTCACCCACAAGGAAGTCAACATTGACAACCGCTTCTGCAAAACCATCCTCTGACTCAGCTCCAAGACCCAGCATCCTGTTCACCTCTGCCTGACGAACAGGAGAAGGCTTGTCAGTGCCGCCAAGGAATCCGAGCACATTGGGTGTGTTTCGAAGCATATGCGTAATCTCGCCATCGAGAGCAGCCTCTACAAGAACATAGCCAGGAAGAAGATTCCTCTTAGCTGGTATACGCTTATTATTGGCGCCTACCTTGATAATGTTCTCTTGAGGGATGAGAACTTGAGACACTCTGTCCTCATATCCATGGTTCTTCATGTCAAGTTCAATGTATTCCTTGACTGAAGCCTCTTTACCACTAATAGCCTTGAGGACATACCATCTCAAAACAGGGGCATCCTTAGATTTGTTCGCCCAAATCTTAAGGCCTGTTTTCTCATCAATTCTAACATCTGATTCTGCCATATTACTCCTAACAATTAATTAAAGAGTGAATACACGAGCTTCATAAGCTCCTCGAAAGCAGTGTCTACGATCCAGACCAGCAAGGCGATAATGATGGAAGCTGATAATACAAGTATCGCCTGCGAAGTCAACTCTTTGTTGGTTGGCCAAGTCACCTTGTGAACAAGTTCATCGTAGGATTCTTTGCAATATGTGATAATACTATTCATATTCTTACATGATTTTTGCACGGGAAGAGAGGCTCGAACTCCCGACACCTGGTTTTGGAGACCAGTGCTCTGCCAACTGAGCTATTCCCGTAGATTAGGTGTCAAGCGACAAAATGTCCCTTGACACCATATCTTGAGTATTGTTGATCAATCGATTAATCAAAAACCTCTGTAATCTGACCAGAACCAACGGTGCGGCCACCTTCGCGGATAGCGAAACGAAGACCTACGTTGATAGCAACTGGGTAGATAAGTTCAACCTTGATCTCCACGTTGTCACCAGGCATTACCATTTCAACTCCGTCTGGGAGAGAAATCTCACCTGTACAGTCCATGGTACGGAGATAGAACTGTGGACGATAGTGATTCTTGAATGGAGTGTGACGACCACCTTCTTCCTTTTTCAGCACGTAGATAGAAGCCTTGAAACCTTTGTGAGGAGTGATAACTCCAGGGTGAGTAATCACCATACCACGCTTCACATCCTTCTTGTCGATTCCACGGAGGAGAAGACCTACGTTGTCACCAGCCATACCTTCAGGAAGAATCTTACGGAACATCTCAACACCAGTAACGACAGACTTAGCATCTTCACCAAGACCGAGGAGTTGAACTTCGTCACCTACCTTCACAACACCAGTCTCGATACGGCCAGTAGCCACTGTACCACGACCTGTGATAGAGAACACGTCCTCAACAGGCATCAAGAATGGCTTATCAACGTCGCGAACAGGCTCCTGAATCCAAGTGTCGCAAGCGTCCATGAGTTCCATCACCTTGTCTTCCCACTCTGGAACACCATTGAGGGCACCAAGAGCAGAACCACGGATGATAGGAGTCTCAGCCTCGAAGTCATACTGAGCAAGAAGATCCTGCATATCCATCTCAACGAGCTCAAGCATTTCCTCATCGTCAACCATGTCACACTTGTTCATGAACACAACAAGACGAGGCACGTTCACCTGACGAGCAAGAAGGATGTGCTCACGAGTCTGTGGCATAGGACCATCAGTAGCAGCAACCACGATGATAGCACCGTCCATCTGAGCAGCACCAGTTACCATGTTCTTCACATAGTCGGCGTGTCCAGGACAGTCCACGTGAGCGTAGTGACGGTTAGCCGTTTCATACTCGATGTGAGCAGTGTTGATAGTGATACCACGCTCCTTCTCTTCTGGAGCATTGTCAATCTGATCGAAAGACTTAACTTCCTCAGAACCGAAGCCCTTCTCATGAAGAACCTTAGAAATCGCAGCAGTAAGAGTAGTCTTACCGTGGTCAACGTGACCGATTGTACCAATGTTTACGTGTGGTTTGGTACGCACGAATGTTTCTTTTGCCATAGCTAAAAACCTTTTTTCTTTAGAGTTATTAAATTTGTTTTTATTGATCTCTTATATCTTTTGGAGAGCTGTTACTGAGACTTGAACTCAGGACCTCTTCCTTACCAAGGAAGTGCTCTACCGCTGAGCTATAACAGCCTTTCTGTGCACAAAGCACTTTTCTCCTTATATATTAATAATGTATTTCCAGTTAATCTGGTCACCCCGCCTTTCGCCCCGTTTCAGAGCCTCTTGTCGGATTCGAACCAACGACCCCGAGATTACAAATCACGTGCTCTGGCCAACTGAGCTAAAGAGGCTTATAAAACCGTTCGCACAGACGAATCCATGCGAAACGGGTGCAAATTTAGGCATTATTTTGCAAATGCAAAACTTTTTTACAGACTTTTTTAAATATTTGTCTGTTTTTCTTTGTATTTGCCAAGCTGTTTTTCAATTGCAGCCAGCGATTCCATGATTGCTTCTTCAAATGTGTCGCAAATCTTCTCGGCAAACAACTCCGTTTTTGGCAGCACTACAGTTAGGCTCGCCTGCTTGTTCATTGCCGTCTCTGGTTTCACGACCTTCAATGACACCTCAACCTTTCTTATATCGTTGCAAAGTTTGTCCAGTTTTCCAACTTTCTTCTGGATGAATTCCTGCAACTTGTCCGTCGCATCGAATTTGATTGTCTTTACGTTAATGTCCATAGTCACTGATAATTTAAGTTGAACAATATTTTTACTTGCGCGGATGCGCATTCTTGTACTCACTTTTCAGTTCTTCGAATGAAACATGTGTGTAGATTTCCGTAGTGGCAACACTTTCATGTCCAAGTAACTTCTGGATGGAAGTCAAGTCAGCATGATTGTTCAGCATTGCAGTGGCAAATGAATGGCGAAGCACATGCGGGCTTCTTTTCTTGATAGTAGTCACCTTCGAGAGATTATCTTTCACGATTTTCGAGACTTGGGTCTCATTCATCGGTGTTCCCTCATCGGTCACAAACAAGGCCGGGAAAGCCTGCCGTCCCAACGTCTCTTCACGAGCCATCCGATAGGCACATATTTCACTTTCCAATTCTTTGCCAAACGGGACAATACGTTGTTTGTTTCGTTTTCCCGTCACTTTGATTTGCTTGGCAATAAGATCCACACTTGCATCAGTCATACCCAACAACTCTGCGCGTCTGATTCCGGTTTCATAGAACATCATCAAGACGAGTCTATCTCTGACGCCCTTAAAACTTCTGTCCTCAGCGGTCAACTCTAGCAGCCTGTCCATTTCCGATTCCCTCACGAAATAAGGTAAAGGACGTTTCTTTTTCGGAGCGACCACTTTTTCCATCGGATTGATGTTCACCAGCCCCACTCTACGAAGATATTTGTAGAAAGAGCGTAATGCACTCAACCTCCTATTGACCGAGGATGCTTCCATTTTCCGCTCATCAAGCAGGTAAATCACCCATTCCCTCACATCCTCTGCCTCAACGGCAGTCCATGAAGAGTCCGGATTCTGCTCCTCGAGGAACTCCTGAAACATTGACAAGTCTTTCGCATAAGACTCGATGGTTGCTGACGAATAATTCCGCTCTGCACCCAGATATTCCAGGAAAGAATCAGTCCACAGTTCCATGTTTCATCGTTTTCTGCGACTAATTTATGACATTTTCGCCAAACGACAAAATTTTCGACCGAAAACTTTGTTAATCTGTCTTTTTTTTCGAATTCCTGAGAGTTTTATGTCCTCAAAGGCTTCTTACTCCTCTTCTTGATGGAGTTTGTTCACGTAGATGGCGTGCTGCATCTTCTCGCGCTTCACAACAGATGGCTTGTTAAACTGCTTACGGCTGCGAACCTCCTTGATGATGCCAGTTTTCTCGGCCTTTCTCTTGAACTTTTTGAGAGCTCTCTCAATGTTCTCGCCCTCTTTTACAGGTACAATAATCATTACAATTCTTTTTAGTAAATTAATTATAAAATAACATTAAAAACCGCTGGGATTTTCCCAACGGTCGGCAAAATTACGGCAAATTTCTTTAAACACAAAACTTTACGGCATTTTTTTCACAAAAACAGGCAATTAAACCCACTTCCGGGCACGTTCTTGTAGCTTTTTGGCACGTTCAAAACCCATCTTCGCTGATTTTTCAATCAATTCACGAGCCACTATATTATGGTTGTCTGCCTCACCCAAACTACGATGATAAATTCCCAACCAATAAGTGGCTTCAGCATTACCATTGTTCGACTTCTCCTCCAACTGATGATTGATATAGTTAATGTAATCCTCGATGTTGATGCGGGAGTTGCCTGACTGTTCCGCAATCATTTCCATCAATCGGTTACTCTCCTGCTCCGAAAACACATCATTCTTACCCACACAGAAATTGCTCACATAGTCCACTTGCTTCTTCGTGGCATACAGCCCAAACGTGCTAGTCAGCGAATGCATCATAAAATGGTTAAGGGCAAATACGGCAACTGTCAGCGCCATTCCCAACCAAAACCACACGTCACTCTCATAGTAACCATACAGCATCAAAGGAACTGTCCCAATCAGAAAATAAGGCACGGGAGTGCTAAAATACCGTTCGATGGCAATGCTATAATAGTTCTTCTTCATTACACATTATTATAATATGTGTGCATAAAAATCAAAATCAGCCCTCAAAACTCATCTTACGCACGAAAAACGATGCAAAGTTATCATATTTTTTTCATTCTTCCCACATTTTCCTTACTTTTGCATATCAAAAACAACTTCCATTATGAAAATTGGTGATAAAGTAAGATTTCTGAACGATGTGGGTGGCGGTAAAATCACTGGTTTCCGTCAAGGAGGCATTGTGCTGGTCGAAGACGAAGACGGCTTTGCTGTCCCTATGCCACAGAACGAAGTAGTGGTGATTGAAGAGGGCACCACCAAGGTGGAGAAGAAGCCTACACCGAAAATGACGTATGGCGTCCAATCTGTCCAACCAGAGCTGGCAACAGAGCGAAATGAGAAGAGCAAGAAGGGAGAAAGTCAAAGCCTCAACGGGAAAGAGTACCTTCAGTCGAAAACTGTTGCTCCAGCTGAGGAAGATGAGGTGGACGAACAACTGGAGGCTCGTGTGACACATCTCGAGATGACCATCCAAAAGCTTGAAGCCCGCATAGCCCTGCTGGAAGCTGAAAACAATCTGCGCAAGAACGAGCACATGATGTCGCACAAGGTAAAGTCTCCACCCAAGAAGAAACCAGACACGCCCAAGACAATTGGAGACCTACAAATCCTCTAACAACCAAAAAGAACCGATTGATGAAACGAAAAGCTTTCAAGATGTTCCTAAAACCAGGATGCAAAGAAGAGTACAAGCGTCGTCACGCCAACCTCTTTCCTGAACTAAAAGCATTACTCAACAAGAGCGGCGTACGCAACTACAGCATCTATCTTGATGAGGACACTAACATTCTTTTTGCCTACCAAGAACTGGAAGGCGAAAGTGGCAGCCAAGACCTTGGCAGCACTGAGATTTGTCAAAAGTGGTGGGCATATATGGCTGATATCATGGAGACAAATCCTGACAACAGTCCCGTGTCCATTCCACTACCAGAGATGTTCCACATGAACTAAGTACCCTAAAAAAGCACCATTTTGGCAAAAGCAAAAACAAGAGTATTCAAGCCCACTGACACATCCATCATTGGTATGATGGAGAATACGCTCAAACAAAATTGGAATCGTCCATGTGTCACCAACTATGGCACAGACGACAGTTATACATATGGCGATGTGGCAAAAATGATTGCCCGTCTGCACCAGCTGTTCCGTCAGTTGGGCATCGAACCTGGCAACAAGATTGCCATCTGCGACAAAAACAATGCCCATTGGGCCATCTCCTTTTTTGCCGCATTCAGCTACGGTGCCGTTGTCGTACCCATCCTTTCAGAATTCAACATTGAGCAGATTCAGAACATCTACGACCACTCTGAATCCTCACTCATCATCTGTGGAGAGAAATACGCCAAGGGACTCCAGGCACGCATCCTCAACATCGTCGATTTCACCATGTCAGACCAGTCACAGGGCATTGACATGAGCACCTTCACCGACCTTCATCCCGATGATGTGCACTATTTCCGTGAGCAGCCTGAGGATCTCGCCTTGCTCAGCTACACCAGCGGTTCCACAGGACGAAGCAAGGGAGTCATGCTGCCTTACCGCTCCATCTGGTCCAACTGTCACTTTGCTGACGAAGTGTTGGATTTCATGCCAGGAGACAACACCCTATCCATCCTGCCCTTGGCACACATGTATGGGTTTGCCTACGATTTCTTCTTCGCCTTCTGCATTGGCTGCCACATCCACTTCCTCACCAAAACCCCATCGCCCCACGTGGTCATCAAAGCCTTTCAAGACATCAAGCCCGTGGTGGTCATCGTGGTGCCCCTCATCTTAGAGAAGATTGTACAAAAGCAAATTTTCCCTATCCTGCGCACCCGCCGTGTCCGCGCTCTCACCGCTATCCCCATCCTCAAGCAGGTGGTGTACCGGCAGATCCGCAACAAGCTCTATTCCTCTCTCGGTGGCAACTTCTACGAATGCATCATCGGAGGAGCAGCCTTCAACAAGGAGGTGGAAGATTTCTTGCATCAGATCCGTTTCCCCTACACCGTCGGTTATGGCATGACAGAGTGTGGTCCCATCATTGGCTACGAAGACAAGCACCTCTTTGTGCAAGGTTCCTGTGGCAAGGCTGCTCCACGCATGAAGGTAAAGATAGACTCCACTGACCCGCAGAACCAACCAGGTGAAATCCTCACACAAGGCACCAACGTTATGTTAGGCTATTATAAAAACGAGGAAGAGACCCTCACGGCCATTGACGAGGAAGGATGGCTTCACACTGGTGACCTCGGCACCATGGACAGCAGCGGCAACATCTTCATTCGTGGACGCAAAAAGACCATGCTCCTTGGAGCCAACGGACAGAATGTCTATCCCGAGGAGGTCGAGGACGTCATTGCCACCCATACCATCTTCGAAGAGAGCATTGTCGTTCAGCGAGGTGAGAAACTCGTTGCCCTTGTCTATATCAGTGAACCGGCACTGGAGCATCACGGGCTCACCCACGAGACGCTCCAGCAACATCTCGACACATACAAGAGGCAAATCAACTCCTACCTTCCCGCCTTTGCTAACATTGCAGGCATCGAGGTGCAAGAACAGGAATTCGAAAAGACCCCCAAGCGAAGCATTCGTCGCTACCTCTATTCATAGCCCTATACATGTACATTATAATATAAAGAGAGAGCCGAAACGCTTAAAAGGGAGTAGGCATTTACTAAAACCTAATTTGACATGAAAAAGTTATTAATTCCAATGGTGGCATTTGCCACATTCCTGTTTGTAGCATGCTCAAAGCCAAGTCCTGTGGATGAAGCCATCAGTCTGATAGAGGAAGCTACCGAGCAGGTGGAGAAAGCAAAGAACATCACAGAACTGGAAAGCATAAGTCAGGATTTCGAAACCAAGTTCGACGCGCTGGATAAGAAATACCCAGATTTCAAGCCAACAGCAGATGAAGAGAAAAAGGTGGAAGAGGTACAAAAGAAGTTTGAAGATGTCATGCAGAAGAAAGTAGAGGAATTTCTCAGTGACATTCTTGGCGACGGTGACGATCCCGGCGAACCAGAAGAGTAAAAACATCAACTAAAAGCAAAAAGGGAAGGCAACCGCTGCCTTCCCTTCTTTTACTTCTTACTGCGTTCCGTTCTGCTTCTTCTCCATCGAGGTGAGCAGACTTGAGATAAACTCTTTCTGGGTATAAACTGTACAAGAGGACTTCCAGTTCCCAAGGAATTTGACAACCCTATTGAAAGTGTTTTCACTCAGGCCTTTCTCCTGCTGGGCACGGATAAATTCTGCCATACGGTTAAGAATCTTCATATGCTCAACATAAACAGTTTCTTTCCTCCACTCCTGGAAATAGCTGTCCAAACGTTCCAGCACCAATCGTTCGTCCACTGCCCCCCCCTTCGGCGTCAACACACCTTTACAATAATCTATCATGCGCAAGTAACTGAGAGCTGCAGCCGAGACGGCTCTATCCCCTGCCATCTCATCAAGAATGGCACGCCCCACTGACCTCTCATTAGCTGTCAACTCGTCAGCACGGGCACGAACAAAGTTGAACATGTCCGTCATCAAGGCGCTGTTGCTTGGATTGTACATCAATGTGAAGTTGTCGCGATAGAAGGTCATGCGGGTAATAAAATCTATTCTGCCGACATCCTCCATATCCGCAGTCAGGGTGTCTACCTCCATCAAGTCAGCCTCCTGATCTGCGGCAGATGCCGTTGCCGTTCTCACGAAGTCGTTGGGACCTTCTATCTCGTAGAGCGAACCGACGACATTGTTTTGTGCATCCATCTTCCACTCCGTCGCTACCACAATGCGATGGTTGACACGACCCGACTTGCATCGCAACACCAGCACATTGTAGGTGGTGTTCGCTCCCAGCACAATGGGGTCATCCTTGGCATTGTAGCGCACGATGGTTTTCTTGTACTTCGCCCTCTCCTCGTCGGTGGCACGTTCAGAGAGTCCCTTCATCTCACCGAAGTAGGTCACGTCAGGGTCTTGGCTGTCCTGTTCAAAAGCCGCCTGCAGCTCCTTCATCATGAGCGATGCACCATAAACCTTCGAAGCCTTGAATTCCACCACATTGCATCGCCAAGACAGAGCCTGGCTTTCATCCTCCATACCTTGCTCGCGTGTGGAGTTGGTGACGGTCACGCCTTTCGCGGTCTTCAGTTTCTCAAACTGCTTGAGCACGTTCTTCTGAGCTGACATATTCAGGCTCATGAGTGTTGCCAACAAGATGGCAGCATAACGGATGTTACTTGTTTTCATATTCTTGCTTGTTTTAGTTGATTATATTTCAATGCTATTTCTTGCTTCTGCGAGGTATGCCTCATATTTTTTGTTCAGAGCGGCAGTGGCGGCATCCAATTCCACCTGCTCCACCAAGAAGGCTTGTTTGAGTTGCCACATCTGGAAGTCTCGCTCCACCTGCGCCAGTTCTTCTTCGCTCACCTCTGGTAATACAGGAAGTTCCTCCTGTTCCACCACTTCCACTGCGGGACGGGCAGGACGACGATGTTTCTTCACACGTTTTGCAGGAGGGGTGTATGCCACTTGCTCTACTGTTGGTGATGCCGGAGTCAACACGGTTGGCACTTCCTTTTCTTCAGGTACCTCAGGCTTCACCATTTGGGTGGGCTGTTGCGCTATTTGAGGAATCATATCCTGTTGAGGAGTCGGAGCACTGAACTTCCCCAATACGAACCACAATGTCAGACAAGCTGCCACCGCTGCCACACTCCAACCGATATAACGGTGCAGACGAACCCGCTTCCTTGCAGCCATCTCCTCGTCGTAGAGCGCTTCGCCCCATGTGAGTTCACCCAGCATCTCAGCGACAATCTTCCACTCCGCAGGAGCATCGGGACGATTCACCTCAATGGCAAGCTGGCGTTCCTCCTCGAGAGAGGTCTTACCTTCCATATATTTGTCGATGAGTCGGTTCACTTCTTGCTGTGTCATAAGTTCATCCTCCTTTTCATTTCGTTAAACACTTTCTTTCTTGCCATCGCTATCATGCTTTGCACCGAGGCTTTTGCAACGCCCGTCTGTTGGGCGATTTCTTCTGTCGAGAGTCCTTCCTGCTGTCGCATCTCGAAGAGTTGGCGTTCACGGGGTTGCAACTGTCCGATGGCTTCCTCCAAAGCATTCAGTCCCTCTTTTCGTTCCACCTCCTCATGTGGGGATAGATGTAGCGACGGACTCGTCTCGCCCATGCCATCCGTTTCCCTCACCAGCGTCAGATGTTGCCGTCGCTTCAGGTTCACACAGCAGTTTTTTGCCACCCTCACTGCCAACGCCTCCACATTCCGGTTCTCGTCCAACTGCTGACAATACCGCCACAATTGCAGGAGCGTCTCCTGTGCCACGTCTTCTGCATCATCCGCTGAACCGAAGAAATCCCTTCCGATGCGGAGAATCAGAGGACGCAATCGCGCTGCCGTCTGTTCAAAAGTAGCTTTGTCCATGCTGTTTTGGGTTGCTTTTACCCTCTATACGTATGAAATTGGAAATACTTAAGTTGAAAAACGCACAAATTTACAAAAAAAAGAAAAATTTCCATTAACTTTGCCCCACTATTGTTTACATACCTCATCTCAAAAACCTATCCATCAATGAAAAAAGCCATTCTCATCCTCATTGCAGGAACAGCACTGACAGCAGGAATCCTTACCTCCTGTCGTGGCAAAGTCACTATCAGCAGCGACAAAGGCACTGACACCATTGTGTTCAACACTGACAGCATCCAACAGATCAACATCAACGTGCAGACCAACAACATGCAGACGGACACCCCGCCATCAGACACTTTGCAATAAAGACAGGCTGAAGACGATCGTCTCTTCATAACAAAAAATCACCTATTCTCTTTTTTGATGTCATGAATAAGATGAAACTATTACAATTATGGACATGGGTGCTACTAACAAGCAGCATCCTTTCTTGTACGGGCAACAAAAACAATGGAGTCGCAGACAATAACGACTCAATCGTGACCGACAGTCTCAAAACAGACAGCATTGCCAACATTCATTGGCAAGACGTAAGCGAAGAAGAAGCCATTGCCTTCATCGAGGAATTCTACAGCCATGCACCTAAAGAATCGAATGCATGGGACTGGGATGAAGCCATCCTGCGCAAATACCTTGCACCTGCTGTGCTTGACACCCTCCATGCATTGGTGGCAACATCCTTCACTGATGCAGACGAGGGCACGAAATATGCCACATGGCTGCTCACCGGCATCGACAACTCCGAACAGATTTGTGTCAGTCGAAAAAACATCACAGCAATCCATGAGAAGGATGGACGTTATCGCAAACATTTCGAGGTCTATTATTGGGCTGACGGCATGCTGGATGGCGTGCAGGAACTTTACTACACCGTGAAGAGCGATGGCAACAGGCTTTTCATCACACGAATTGACAGCCTTGACGAAAGTGGAGCCCAGCAGGCATGGGACATGCTCGAAGAACGCAACCGTTGGCGTGAAGTGGAAATGAAAGCAGAGGAGATGGGAGGCTATGATAATCTGTCCGAAAGCACGATAGACAGTCTCTACGAGCACGCTTTCGACTGATTGTTCATCGTCCCCCTCAGGAACACTATCTTTTTTTCTTAAAGAAATCCTTCATCAGCTGGGCACACTCATCCTCCAGCACACCGCTCACTACCTCCGTTTTGGGATGCAAAGCTTCAGGAGCGAACTTTTTGAAGCCACGTTTCTCGTCTGTCGCACCATAGACGAGCCTTCCTAATTGGCTCCATCCAATTGCCCCCGCACACATCACACACGGCTCCACTGTCACATACAATGTACATCCCGTCAAGTACTTGCCCCCTAATGTTTCAGCCGCCGCAGTGATGGCTTGCATCTCCGCATGTGCTGTCACGTCGTGTAGTGTCTCGGTCAGGTTGTGCCCCTTTCCTACAACCTGTCCGTGTGCCACCACCACGGCACCCACTGGAATCTCATCCTGTGCCAATGCCACACGCGCCTCTTCCAACGCCATCTTCATGTATCGTTCATCTGCTGTCATTCTGCTATCTTTTCTATTTTTAAAAGAATAATAGGGACAGATATGTCCTCAACAAGGACGTTTCTTGGGCAAATTGAACACTTCCTGCACTTCCTTGATGGCGGCATCGGTCATGCCCTCGGGTTCATTACCCATGTTACGGGCACACATGTAGATGTTAGCTGCCTTGCAAAGCACATCTGTTTGGTCGAAGGCATCCATGATGTCCTGTCCCACCGCCACCGTACCATGCTTCTCCCACAGCACCACATCATGTTTCTTAATCTGTTCCAGCGTTGCCTCTGCCAGTTGCACAGATGAGGGCAAGGCATAGGGTACGATACCGATGCCAAGGGGAGCAAAAGCAAGTGTCTCTGGTATCATGCTCCAAAGCACTTGCGTCATCTCGCCCTCACGGAGAAACCGCGGAATGTGACTCATCGCCACCAATTCAATGGGATGGGTGTGGAGGGTTGCCTTGTAACAAGAACCTGTCTCTAAGAGATAATTCTGGAGCGCCAAGTGGGTAGGCAGTTCCGAGGTGGGTACGACGGGCTCATCTGCAATGATATCATAACTGGCGCCATCCTCACAGATGCGTACAATGGAGCCATTCTTCATGGGCCAACGAGCCAAATCACGCATGCGCTTGCCCGTACCTTTACAATAAAAATACTTCCCTTTCAATTGAGGCAGCACCATGCCAATTTGCTTCACGGGAGCAATAGCAGGCATAGCCTTGATTTCGTCATCCACAAACTCTGTGACATTCACCGTGATATTGCCACCATTTCTTTCTGCCCAACCTTTCTGCCAGAGATAGGACGTCACTTCAGCTATCTGGTCAATCACTGCTTGGAGGGCAGGACGATTTGTTAATATACTTTTCATATTTCAACTTTATACTCTAAACACTAATCTCTAAACGCTAAACTCTCAACCCTCAACTCTAAACTCTAAACCCTCAACCCTAAACTCTAAACCCTAAACTCTCAACTCTCAACCCTAAACGCTAAACCCTAAACGCTAAACGCTCAACCCTAAACATCACTGCCATACCGTTCCTTCGTTATTTGTTCCAAAGATTTGCCGCGTGTATTGGGGGCGCCAATCACACCCACCACAAGAGAGATGAGCAACAAGGCTATCATACAGTAGGCAGCAATGGAGAAGCCTTCGCCTTGCTCACCATAGATATAGGTGAAGACGAGACCCCAGATGGCAGAGAGTCCACGCACAATGAAGAACATAAGTCCTTGAGCACCAGCACGGAACTTGGCAGGAAACAATTCAGAGCCCCACAGGGCATAGAATATCTGTACAGAGAGTCCCCCATTGATGCCCCAAAGGATAGAGAATGCCCAAAGGCTACCTATACCATTCACTCCAGCAATAATCACGAGCCACGTGGCTAATGCTGCCACCAAACCAAGTATGTAGAAAAGCTTGTGCGGCAATTTGTCAATAAAGAACGACAGCACGAAGGTGATTGCCACAACAATGGCCCAGCCCACACAACTGAGCATATTGGCCTGTTCATTGCTCACACCACCAGCCGTCTCATAAATGTGAGGCTGGAAAAATCCCATGACGGATGCCACGAGATTCCATGTAAGATAGATGGTGGCAAGGAAACAAACGGTCTTTACTGCCGTCTTGTTGGAGAACAGGACAGCAAATGCGTGCAGAAGTCCCGTGTCCTCACCCTTGGCCTTGACCGCATCCCTACTGGCCTTCCAGTCATGGCTTTCTTCGAGCTTACGTTGCATATTCCACGCAATGAAAGCGACGATGAAGAGGGACAGGAACACCACTCTTGAACTGAATACGTTAAGGGCTTCTTCTGTCAATCCCGCACCTCCCACGGCATGACCTAACGCTTCCACCCAAGTAAACAGGTAGCCATCTGGGGCGAAAAACATACCCAAGAGAAGGATTATCATGGGTCCGAATCCCCACGACATCTGCGAAATGCAAATGTTACGTCCTCTACGGTCATTTTCCGAACTCTCGGAGATATAAGTCCAAGAGGCTGGCACACCAATGCCGACTGAGATGCCCGTCACCAAAAAACCGAACAGCAACATAGGGAAGTTGACAGAGCACATAATGAGCAGCACACCCACCATATACACAATCAGGTTGTAGGTATAGATAAACTTGCGTCCGTACTTGTCGGCAAGAAAGCCACCAATGATGGCACCGAGAGCAGCACCAAGACAGTTGGCACTAATGAAATTAAGCCACCCCAGATGCAACTCACTCAATCCAAGGTATTTTTGCCAAAGTGTCAATCCGCTGGCACCTGCCACAATGGCTCCCGCATCAAGATAGTTGGTGAGAGAGACAGCAATGGTGCTCTTCAAACTGCTTTTTTCCATACATTTTCTTTTTTCTTTCTAATTTGTCTCACACGATTTACCTCTTACTGGTCACAGCTTTCTCGTATTGCTCTATCTCTGCAATGAAACCATCACCCACTGGCACATTGTTGCGCAGACAAAACTCGTCATAGACAGCCTGCCATGGCATGGCTTTCTGCTCCTCAATAAGGGCAAGCACCTTATAGCCTTCCCCTGCCAGTTCCAACTCGGAAATGGTGTCACGAGGTTCAAGCAATGCACGGAGCATACACTTCTGGGCTGAACGGGAACCGATGACATAGGCACCAATGCGATTGATGCTGCCATCGAAGAAATCGAGACCATAGTGAACACGGTCAAGAGCACCAGCACGGACAATCTCGAAGAAGAGGTCTTGAGTGGGGTCGTCCATAATAGTCACATGATCACTGTCCCAACGCACCGGACGGCTTACATGGAGCATAAGTTCCTTGACAAACGGCAACACGGCACTCACTTTGTCACCCGGCATCTCTGTGGGATGATAGTGTCCCGTGTCGATTGTGAGAATCTTGTCGTATTTGGCTGCGTATGCCGTGTAAAAATCGTGGGATCCTACGGTGAAGCTCTCCAAACCGATACCGAACACCTTACCTTCAATACAGTCTTTCATATAGGGCTGCTTCTTCTCGAAAATCTCGTCCAACGACTGCTTGAGCAAGTTGCGGTACATGGCATGGTTCACACTCACGTCCTTACATCCGTCGTGCACCCATAGGTTCATGATGCAGGGGTCTCCCTGTGCCTCACCCATTGCATTGGCTATGTCGCGGCAACGCTTTGTGTGCTCAATCCAGAAGTCGCGGATACCCTTATTCGGGTTTGCCAACGAGAGACTGCCGCTCTTGGGATGGGAGAAGGAGGACGAGTTGAAATCGAGCAGGGTATCATTTTCCTTTGCCCAGTCAATCCACGATTGGAAATACTCCACAGTCACCTCGTCTCTATCCACGACCTTGCCTTTGAAGTCACCATATATCTCATGCAAGTTCAGACGGTGCTTGCCGGGAATCAGGCTCTTTGCCTTAAGGATGTCTGCACGAAGTTCATCGATGTTGCGGGCTGCACCAGGAAAGTCACCCGTACTCTGGATGCCACCGCTCATGGCACCTGCCTGCACCTCGAATCCATGCACGTCATCAGCCTGCCAGCAGTGGAGCGACAGATGGAAATCTTGAAGTTGCTGCAACACAGCCTCTGTGTCCACTCCAATTTCAGCATAGCGTTCTTTCGCCACCTCATACGCTTTTTTTACCAATTCTTCTTTCATTGATTTGTTAGGTTTTAGTTAGTTATTTAATTTATTTATATGAAGTTCATGAAGTTACCATAGTGAGCGCTTCGCTCGAAGTGAGCGACGTTTGCTTAGTTGACAATTGACAGTCACACCCCGCATGGCAATTCCTCATTCCTAATTCCTCATTCCTAATTCCTCATTCCTAATTTTCATTGACCGGGTATCGTCGTTAACTCCATTAACTCCCTATTTAACTTCAACTTTAACTCCCTATTCTTTCCCCATACTTCTTATATGCCTCATCCCATGCCGCAGTGTCTTGTGGCAGAAACGTCTTGGTCTCGATGTTGTCAGCTATCATCTTCCGCATCTCAAACAAATCGTTCACCAAACCCGCGGCCTTGGCTTGCAACATGATATTGCCGATGGCTGTTCCTTCCACAGGTCCTGTCACGACAGGCATACCGATGCTGTTGGCTGTCATCTGCATCAGATAACCGTTGCGCGAACCACCTCCAATGACATGCAGCCGCTCGATGGGGAACGGTGCCATGTCTTTCAGATAGCCCAACACTTGACGATAACGCATAGCGAGGCTCTCGAAAATGCAGCGCGCCATCGTCTTATAATCATGCGGCACCGTCTGCCCTGTCTTTTTGCAATACTTCTGTATGGCCTCAACCATGCTGACAGGATTGGCGAAATCTGGAGCATCAGGGAAGATAAAGCGCTGGAATGGAGCCACCTCCATGCTATCCTGGTTGACCTGGTTGACATCAGCAGGAGCATCTGTCCATTCTTTGCGGCAACGTTCCAGAAGCCACATGCCACAGATATTCTTCAGGAAACGGATGGTTCCTTCCACCCCACCCTCGTTGGTGAAGTTATACTGATAGCTCTGCTCAGAGATGATAGCCTCCTTCGTCTCAATGCCCAAGAGCGACCACGTACCGCAACTGAGATAGGCAAACCGTTCGTTCTTAGCAGGCACGGCTGCCACTGCAGCTCCCGTGTCATGTCCAGCCACTGCCACCACAGGCACTGCACCCAGACCTGTCATACGCTGCACTTCAGGTGTCAGCACACCCACCTTGTCACATGGGTTCACATAACGTCCGAACTGACTTTCCTTCAATCCTATCACCTCAATCAGCTCGGGAGCAATCCGTCTTGTACGGGGATCCAGCATCTGGCTTGTTGAGAGAATGGTGTATTCACACACTGCCTCTCCCGTCAACATATACATCAATGCATCAGGCACAAACAGTATCTTATCCGCAACATCCAAAGCAGAATCATGGTTCTTTCTCAAAGTCGCCAATTGGAAAAGTGAGTTGAATGGCATGAACTGGATACCGGTCTTTGCATAAAGTCGTTCTTTGGGCACCAGTTTGAAATATTCATCCATCGCCCCATCAGTTTGGGGGTCACGGTAACAATAGGGATTACGTAGCACACCCCCGTCTTTGCCTATCATCACAAAATCCACGCCCCATGTATCTATACCGATGGAGGTGAGCACAATCCCCTCATCCGCCACAATTTTCAGTCCACGAATGATTTCATGATACAACGCGAAGATGTCCCAAAAGAAATGTCCACCCGTCTCAATGATGTGATTGGGGAAACGAGTCAGTTCCCGCTGTTGGAGTTTTCCCTCAACAATCGTCCCCAAGATAGTGCGTCCACTGGTCGCACCCAAATCGACTGCAAAAAAGTTGGTTTTTGCCATGTATGGTTAATCTAGTTAGCTTAGTCGGGCACAAAGGTACGAATAAGTGAGCATAATACAAAGGAAAAAAGTATTTTCTTTTGTATTATCGAGCGAGAGAACCTTCGAACGCAGTTCAACGGTAGTGAAAGCCGAACACAATACAAAATAAAAGTGATTTTATTTTTATTGTTGAGGCGCATCCCACCTTCGAGCATAGCTCAACGGTACGAATAAGTGAGCATAATACAAAGGAAAAAAGTATTTTCTTTTGTATTATCGAACCGAAAGAGCAGCGAGAGCAGAATCAAATGTATTTGAATTATGCCGAGTCGTGACTGAGGAAGGCGAAGCCAACATTCGAGAGAACCTTCGAGCATAGCTCAACGGTACGAATAAGTGAGCACAATAATAACAAGAAAGGGATGCGATTTGTCTTATCGCATCCCTTTCTTATTACTCTCACCTCCTACCTCATCCTTCATCCTTCTTACATCATACCTCTTACATCTTACTTCACACATCTCACTTTCCATCCAGCACCTCATACACAGAGTTGTTACTCTTGAACTCCGGAACCATTTCCTTCATCTTTCTCACCGTTTCCATCCCATCGTAGCGTTTCGCTATCTCTATCAGTTCGTTAATGTCGTTGCATACCTGACCAAAGTCATATTCACGAACTTCCGCTATGCGGATTTTCTCATGGAAGGTGGGTTTTGTACCTTCAAGTTCATTGAGCACCTCCTCATAGAGCTTCTCTCCGGGACGCAAACCTGTGAACTGAATCTGCACATTCTTGGCACCCGACAGTTTAATCATACGTTTAGCCAAATCTGCAATTCTCACGGGTTTACCCATGTCAAACACGAATATCTCACCGCCATTACCCTTCGTACCAGCTTCAAGCACCAGCTTACATGCCTCCGGTATCAGCATAAAGAAACGCACGATTCGCTCGTCTGTCACCGTCACCGGACCACCATTCTTAATCTGTTCGCGGAACAGAGGGATGACGGAACCATTACTACCCAACACATTGCCAAAACGAGTGGTGACAAACTGTGTCTTGGCAGCACGCTTCTGCTTCAGGTCCAAATCCAATGCCTGTACATAGATTTCGCAAATACGCTTCGAGCAACCCATCACGTTGGTCGGATTCACAGCCTTATCTGTGGATACCATCACAAATTTCTTTGCTCCGTACTTCACACTCATGTCAGCTATCACTTTGGTGCCATACACATTATTCAATACTGCCTCGCACGGATTATCCTCCATCATTGGTACATGCTTATACGCCGCAGCGTGGAACACGTAATCTGGACGGAATGCACCAAACACAGCATCCATTCTGTGGGAATGACTGATGCTCGTCACCAAAGTCTCCGCTGGGATGTCGGGGAATTCGTTCTTCATCATCAACCGAATATCGTGCTGCGGAGTTTCTGCCTGGTCTATCAGCATCAAGGCGGCAGGTTTCAGTTTTGCCACTTGACGCACGATTTCCGCACCAATGGAACCTGCGCTACCTGTAATCAGCACACGCTGACCTTCCAAGAATTCGCCTATGGATTTCATATCCACCCTAATTTCCGAACGAGGCAACAACTCTTCAACGCTCACCTCGCGCATCTGCACGTTACTGAAATCAGTGAGCATCCCATCATTTTCAGCTGTCATCTCAATGGCACTCTGAGCCATCAATATCTTTGCCCCTGCACCAAGAATTACATCTTGAATCTCCTGATTATTACGGAACTCTTTGGTTCTATAAGGCGCCACCAAGACTCCTTCAATCTTATTCTTACGGATGATGGTGGCGATGTCCTCATCTACCGAGTACACTTTTTCGCCCATAATCCGCTGATGCTTGGTGTGCTTATAGTGGGTGATGAATCCTTTCACTGCATATTTTCTGGGGCGTGCCGTCATAATACTTTTTGCCAACCCCACACCTTCTGACATGGCACCATAAATCAACACACGCATCGCCCCCGTGTTCGAGAAAGCTACATCATACAAAGTCTTCACAAAAACTCTCAGAGCCCACATCATCATAGTGGCGATCAAATAGAGTAAAAGAATTTTCGTGGCATCGAAATGAACAAAATGGGCCTGTGGCAACAAATCCATTCCTTTCTGTGCTATCAGAGCCAACACTAACGCCAAGGAATTACTATACACCGTACGCATCAAGTCAACAAAACTTGAATAACGCATAAAGCCCGAATACGTATGGAATATCTTAAAGCCCGGAATACTCAGCACGATGAAACAAGCCACGGTGTTCAACAGCGGAATCATGTTTGCCACCAGCATGTCATCATTATGGAAAGCCCAATACACCATCACACCACTCACCGCAATGGTGCCACAATCAATCAGAAAGATGCTCCAATATGGGAGCGAGTTCTTAGTAAAATACCAGTTTAATATCTTGTCAAATGGATTTTTCATACATCTTCCATTATAGCTTATTTCACACCTATCACTTCACATTTTCAGTTCCGAACCAACTCATAATGTCCGTTGGTATATACAAGCGTCTGTTTGATTGCCTCATACCTTCCATCCTTCACCAACAGAACCACCGTTCCGCTTTCCAGTGCTCGCACTGTATGCCACTGGCCCTCTGTTATATTCAATGCAATCAAAGCCCCATTAGGCGATAATTCTTGAGTTTCTATACAACGACGTTCCAAAACATCATAAAATTCCACGACCAATCGTCCTCGCAAACACACTACAGTTTCCGAACTCTTCTGATGTCGATGGATAGGCACAACAGACTCTGGTTCTATCGCATTCAGCGTCCTTTGGGAAAGGCCCTTGGCAGCATTCCCAAGTTCATAGTTCATCTGCAGTCCTGGTGACGCCTTTGCCTGCGATGTAAGACGTCCCAATAGCGTTTGTGTGATTTTGTCACATGTTTTTTGTTTCAGTCGACGTAGATACAATTCATAAAGATAATAATATTTCTTCATGAAGAGTATGTAAGCCACACTCAGCACCAATGCCACAACAATCACATAGGTCCAATGCGCCTCCAATGTGTCAGGGACAAGATAAATCATGGCCAGAGAAATAATCAATTGGATGGTCATATAGATAACAGACACAACCACATGATTCATTTCCAGTTCATTCGCCATCAGTTGGTAAGCATGCTTGCGGTGTGCCCGTCCTAAACCCTTACGTTTGATAGCCTGATGAATGATAGTCAGACAGCCGTCAACGCCATAGACCAAAAGAAATGCCAACCATGTGACATCACCCGTCTTGATAATCAATTTGCCAATGGCAAACAATATGATAAAGGAAATCCCCACTGAACCCACAGAACCAGCAAATGCTTTTGCTTTTCCGCCTGGTCTGAAATTATAGAAACCAAACACGACAACTCCCAATATTGACACTCCAAGGAGGGAGTCAAGCATAAAGGGCTCATCGAATTGGTTATTCAGCAAGAATAACGACAACAACACTACAAAACTGTACCCTGCTGTAATCCCATTGATGCCATCCATAAAACCGATGACATTCATGGCTCCTACAAACACGATGAGAGCAATCAATAGTTTCCACCACAGATTCCAATACATGACGCCCATCCCCCAAAACATGAGCCCCATGGCAACAAAATGGATAGCTACGCGCACAGATTCAGGTACAGAGCGGAACTCTTCCACAAAACTTATTCCCGCAACAAGCAACAATCCGCATAAAAACGGGATATAATCTAAAATCTCATTCCCCAACAGCAACATCATCAGACCCCAGATAACGATAGATAGCAAAAAAATGACACCACCACCTCTACGTGTAATCGTAGAAATGTGACCATTTTCTTTTTGCTTTTCTACAAGGTTGTACTTATCCGCAACGCGAAAATACACCAACTCAGCAGCAACCAAGACAACCGCTATAATGATATACAGTACCCAAGTATTCATAAAATCTCTTTTTGATAGATAGTATTAAATAATCACGTCTCTCCGTCATCTCGTCACTCAGCGATTCTGTCCCATACAAGTAGGTTCAGCTGACTCGCCATGATTCAACATTCACTATTTGAATACAAAATTACAATCTTTTCTCCACACCAACACAAAAAACACCATTATTTTTAATTTTTTTCCAAGAAAATGGTCATCCCCCCTAAAATTTCGTCAAAATCAAGGATGATTTCATCATTTTACGCTACAGAGCCTTTTGCACATAGCGGAGCACAAAAAGCGCAAAAAGCACCCACATGGTGGGGCTAATCTGACGGATGCCCTTCATACCCTTACCGAACTTCATCAGCACAAACATGATAATGCCCAGCATGATGCCGTCGCTAATACTGTAACTCAGCGGCATCAACAAGATGGTGACGAAGGCGGGAATGACCTCCGTATAGTCACCCCAATCTATACTGGTGGTGTTCATGCACATCATGACGCCCACAAGGATGAGCGCAGGACCTGTGGCAGCAGCGGGAATGGCGAGGAACAGAGGACTGAAAAATAGCGCCAATGCAAAGCAGAATGCCACGACAAAGGCAGTAAGACCTGTACGGCCACCCACAGCCACACCTGCAGCACTCTCCACATAGGTGGTAGTGGTGGAAGTGCCCAGACAGGCACCAACGGTGGTGGCCACAGCATCAGCCATCAGCATGCGACCAACACCGTCCACCTTGCCATCCTTATCCACCATATCAGCCTTCAAAGAAACAGCAATCAAGGTGCCAATGGTGTCAAAAAGATCGACAAAGAGGAAGGTCATCACCACGACCAACATGTCCCACGAAAGAATATGGCTCCACTCAAACTGAAGGAAGATTGGAGCCAGCGATGGCGGAGAGGAAATGATTTCACCGAAATGGGTCACGCCCATCGGGATGCCGATAAGCGCTGTCAGAAGGATTCCCCAGAGGAGCCCTCCACGGATATTCCTGACCACCAGCAATCCGCAGATAACGAGACCGATAAGTGACAGAACAACCGAAGGCTTGTCAAAGTTCGCAAGTGCCACCTGTGTACTCTTGTCAGCAATGATGATGCCGCAGTTCTGCAGTCCGATAAAGGCGATGAATAGGCCTATACCCCATCCGATGGCAGACTTCATTCCTGTTGGAATAGCGTTGGCAATCAACTCCCTGACTTTGAAAAGTGAAAGGAGGACAAAAAGGACACCCTCGATGAAGACTGCAGTCAGCGCGAACTGCCAGCTGTGGCCCATCCCCAGACAGACAGTAAAGACAAAAAAAGCGTTGATGCCCATACCAGGTGCCAACCCAAAAGGTTTCTTGGCATAAATAGCCATCACCAAGGAACCAACGACGGAGGCCAATACAGTGGCGGTAAATACCGCACCAGTGGGCATTCCCTGCGGCTCAAGCGCACTGAAGATTCCTGGATTCACGGCCAAAACATAGGCCATGGTGAGAAAAGTGGTCACACCTGCATAGACCTCTGTACGCATCTTATGTTGCGTAGCGTCAAATCCAAATAGTTTCTGTAACATTAGTTTCTTATCTTTCAACTTGCAAAAGTACAAAAACTTATTCGATGTTTTACAAAATCTTTTTGCGATTTTAACATGAGTCTGACAAAATTACGTTATTATCACTTGTTTTTGCCTGCCCAGACAGTTTACGCTACCACAGATTCCTTTGTCGGGATACCAAGCTGGGTAGCAAAGTTCATTAGTTGTTCCTTACGAGTACCTTCGTAGATGCCAGTAGTATAGAAATCATATTTTGCATCAAACATCTTATCAATGAGAAATGTTTTGCCGATACGCCTACGTCCGTAAACAGCAACTAACTCAGCCTTGGGACATCATCGTAGAGATCTACAAAGTCGTTAGCAACTACCGCCGCCAGTAACCAAAAACAGACATCCCCCGACCCAGCTCACGAAAAGCTGAATCGGGGGATGCTCATATACTAACAGTGCTCAACGGTTCACCCGTTGAGATAGTCACCAAGCCCTGCACCTCTCCGCAGGGTCAATAGAACTAATAAAACCTCATTCTTATATTCAGCTCTTCCATCACCAATCCTACGGACACACCTTTCCCGTACCCAATGAACCCGCCAAATCCGAAGTCCATCAGATACCCAGCCATCCCGCTATGACATGTAGTGTCGAGCTGCCTCATTCTTATTATTTGTTCTCGTGTGCTCGATGTGACCCCATCGAGTTTCTATCTTGTTCTGTACGTTGCGATATTATCGCGACCACTATTCATACTGGTTCTTCCTCCTATATTGTTCCGTCATTTCCAGAAGTTTTTTAAACTTCTCCACTCTCTCTGGCTTCATCTTACCAGCATTCAAAGCTTTACGGTTAGCCTTCAGCCAATTGAGGAAATTTCCTCTCTCCTCTTCATCATGCTTTGATGGATTACGTTTATTGGTTTCAATAAAGCCAACCACCTCTTCATATCGTTTTAGCCAACGTTCTTCTTGTGTCATCGTCACACATTATCATTTACCAAAAACCTCAACTCGGACTGTTGCTTTATAGTTTCTCTCTGATATATAGTTCGAAATATCGTCAGCGTCCTTCTGAGCCCCACCTTTAGTATCTGGCGAACAAACAACCGTAATACCTGTCAAATACTTTTTATCTAGATAATACTCAATATATGGTTTCTTATTACAATAGAGAATTTTAGCCTTATCATTAAGCGGCAAAACTCTTCTCCACTCCCTCTCTTCACTCCATTGCTGTTCTTTCAAACCAAACACCTTTGTCATGATGTCATTTTCCATCATAAAAAAGTCTCCCAAATGAGCAAAAACGAGTGGAGAGTACTTTCCATATTTTTCTTGCGAAGTCGGAATAGAGTTAAACTTGTGGCTAATCATCTCACAATATTCATCTGCAAACTCCTCCAACTCACTTTCAGGAACATATTCACAATCTATGAGCCCTCTTGCAAGCAAACCAACTCCAATACCCCTAAGATCGAACTCTAAACGATAGCAACCATATTCTTTAAGCATATGCTGATTAACCTCACCTTCCATAAACGATATGGATCCAGAATCCTCATAGCCACCAAATTGGTTTAGCAAAGAAGCACTCGTTGGCAGTACTTCTCTTACCCGTTTGAGCATATACTCACCCATTCTGATCTCTTGATCATCATTCTTACACCTATTAGAAAAAGCCCTAAAGCAAATACCCTTTCCATCTTGGTCAGAAAGGATACTTTTCAAAGCTTCTAAATTAGTATAATGAGACAATCTCTCAGGTATTTGTTTTTGTATTCTTGATTGAAGCATTTCTTTATCATTACACTTTCCTATGTGCATTCCCAACATGTCTCAAAGGTCTTCCCTCACTGATAGCACGTAGTTTTACGACTTCGGTATACCCCCAGTCATTTACCATACCGCTATAACCAGTTTTCTTCAAAAGTAGCATTGCTGACAGCATAATTAATCGTTGAGACACCATAAACACTAATTCATGTTCCGTAAGGAAATTAAACTTCATATTCTTTGGTAACCAACCATGCAAAAATTGATTCCTGCATGAAATGCAATACTGCTCTTCTTCATCAAGTTCTATTAATAACTTCTCAAATACAGATTCAAGTTTCACTGCATTAGGCAGGTTATTCACAGAATTAACTTTCGATTCCAATTTCTTATAATCATCAGCAACGACTTTTTCTTTAATCTTTTTCAGCCCTTTATTCAACTCATAATTCAACTGTGATGCAATCGTCTTATCAGTTATCAACTTTGCCTGAGGACCTTTCTGCATAAGTTGGTTGGCAATCGTTTCCAAAGCCACGACAGCCAGCACTCCTCTCGAAGTACCATCAATTGCAGAAGCATCTATCAGAAGTTTTGCTGCTCTTGCAAACTCCTCGTTCTTGACAAACAAATGTACCAATGCATTCATTTGTTCCGTTGTCATTTCCAACTGCATATGGTCATCATCCACATAGTGAGTTTTATCCAGCAATGGGTATTTGTGTTTCTTAGCCTTATCCCTATTGTGATACCTTACTATGAGTGGTACCCTGTCCTTGGGTTTCTCTCCGGTATAATCAGAAATAAAGTAGCCTCTATCTGCAAAACAGTATCCAGCAAACAGTCCATAAACTATTCTCACAGCCTCCACAGCTTTTTCAAATAGAGCTATGTCCATCTTCTTCTGTGCTCGAAAAACGCAATATGCATCATCGCCCGCCATTCTTTCCTCAAAACTTACGATCATTATATTATCTCCTGCAAGTCTTAAGACAAAAGCATTTCTCCAACTACTTTGCTGATTCTTATCTGTGGTAAAATCATATCTCAGGCTCATATCCGTGTATCTGAAAGCCTCCTTACTATATCTGATATATGCACAGTGCTTCGAGTTCTTCCATTTCGATGGGTCTGCCTCAGTCCCGAAACTTTTATAGGTTACCTTAACCTCTTGCGGCCCTTTCTCGTTAATGGTTTGTGTAAACCTCAGTGCATCTGTGTTCAACAACAGAATTTGAATCTTGTTTGGAGCAAATAGTACCGCCGGCTTTGAGAAGAAATACTCCGCATTGAAATCACTACCTTCAGGCACCGAGAACTTTAACACAAAATTATCTTCATCATTCTTTTCAAACTTAGCTTTATACACCCGAGTAGGTACATCGACACCAAGGAGAAAGTCAGTTTCACCCTTCTCAATTCCCTCAATGAAGGTCATCATGTGTTTGTCCTGCTCAAAAATGGTATCCATGCCTTTATATCGCTAATCTCAACCCACGATACAACTTATTATCAAACTTCTAGAAATCACTAATATATACATTATCTGGTGCCTTCTTATATTTCTCGTATACTTTCTCTATATAAGTTCTAAAATCATTACCACTCATTTTCTCATGCCTACCATCATAAGTTCCTGTTGTCCTATTATAAAAAGAATTTTTGCTGAATATCACAAAGCATCCTTTTAATTGTCTTGTGACCTGTCGGGAATAATCTGTAACATTATAGCCGTTTTGTTTTGCCAAGTCGCCATCTTCCATTACGCCATAATCAACATATTCAAGGGGTGATATCTCAGACACGCCTTCATCATATTCATTCTCTGGTGTTGACTTTAAAACTGGTTTCATTGGATTACACTCCAATCGAAAATAGTTCCACAACAAATCTTTCCCTATAGACTCAAATGTAAGAATCCTTGGGTTCACTATCTGTCTAAGTCCGCCAAAATCCATTTCCAGACAATGCTCCTCATAAGAATCATAAACGGCTTCAAGATCTAGTCCACCACCCGATGGAAAAAACAGATGATTAAGACTGTCATAATGGCTAATTAAGTTCAATACATTTTTGATTTCTTTAATATCCGTCCATTCTGCATGTGCAGGAACAGAATAAGGAAACAATGCCTTAATGACCTCCACCCACTGACTACGATTACTCTTTGCAAAATCATCCTGCATCTTCTCCCATTCCTCAAACCTTGCAAGCACTTGATCCATATCTGGTCTTAGTGCAGGTAACACATCGGTACATTCTGCAAGCAAATCTCCTAATGGCGTAAAATATGTGCCTCTCGGACACTTCACATTGTCTTCAAGTCTGGTTACTTGATTCCTACTGTATTGACCTTCGAAACTATCAGGTGATTCTGTCAGTATTACCCAAATAGTTTTCGCTATAGAATAGACATCTGCCTTAAACGGATCGGCATTCTTTGAGCCAGGACGTTCCATTTCCGGCGCCAATGTTCTTCTGGCTCCTAATCGTTCGTCCGTTTTTGTCACACGTGGTTTATCTTGATAAAACACAAGTCCGAAATCAGATAGCACATAATGCTCTTGATACATCAAAATGTTTTCAATCTTGATATCCCTGTGAGCGATACCTTGATGATGTAGTTGGCATAGCATCTTTAGTATATCTCTGATGGCATTTTGCTTCTCCTCAAAGATACATCCGAACAAGCGTTCTTTTGCTGGTATGGCCAAAGGCATTACATAGTAAAGCTCCCCCTCAGTCAGTTCAGAACCATTTAATTCAGGAAGGTTGTAGTCAATTACAGGCAACATACCATCGTTACCCTGATGTGAAAGCATAACTTTTACCTCATCAAGAAACCGTTGATAAGCTTCCCCTGTTGTCCTTGTAAGGATTTTCATGGCAAAAGAAGCTCCCGCTTGGTCTATGCATTCCCATACTTCACCATTACCACCGCTGCCAATCTTTCTCTTCAGCTCCCAGCTACCTATCTTTCTCTTTGCCATAATCATCCTCGTTCCAACTGTTCCCACAAATCATTCTTCATAATGCTAAGTGGCCGCTTCAAGAAGTCATCCTCTTTATCGTAATACCCACCCAGAATAAAGCGTTTCATGTCAAACCCGGCAATACCAAGCGTCTTGATCTGATTTTCCATCGCCGTCATAAAACCCTTGGAGTAAATCTTGTGCTTCCACAATATTTCCTCTACGATGTCCTCATGCTCTTCGTACACGCCCTGTATGCCAAACATATTAACAAACTTCCCTGCCATAGTCGTTTTGTCCGACACAACTGGAGGTATATCCGTTCCTTCATTACATAGATAGGGTTTTATTCCCTTTCCATTATTAGTAGTCCTGAAACGGATTACATCAGCTGGGTTCATAACAAAGTGTACAGGCTTATTCCTCGTGTCTCCGATTTCGTAATACAGCGAGAAGTCCAGTTCCCCGTCATTCTTCCGTCTGTTACAAGAACCACAACTGGGTTGCAGATTATAGAAGTTGGTACACAAATAAGGATATTTCGACTTGGGTTGGTTATGATCTAACTCATAACAGGCTGCATCTTTTGTCCTTACAGTGTACATACCTTTCTTTGCATATTTGATTTCCTGCAGCGATGCCGTTGTGGCAAACTGCGCATTGCAATAAACACACGTCTTTATCCCCACCTCCCTGATATACTCAGGCATGATATCCTTCTGTACCTTTTTATATTGCATCGCTTCCACTATAAGGTCTGCGAACTTCTGGAGTTTCTTTTTAGGCAGTTTTACCCAAATATCGACGATGTTATACCCTGTAAGTTTTGGCTCCACATGTCGGGCAATCTTTTGGGGGTATTCTGATGGCAGCAATGCATTCAATCCGTCATAATTATCATAAATGGCTTTCACATAGTCCGACAAAATTGTCATCTCATTACCTTTCTTTCGCGAAAATGGAGTCTTTCTATCATTCTTTTTCTTTTGCTTCTTTATTCTAATTGAGGCACTGGCTTTTTTCAGGTCATTGCTCAGTATCAGCAACCTTTCTTTTGGGCCCATGCCAGAAAATGTGTTGCAGTCCTCCATCTTCTTCGCATATCTCTTGGCTATGTCCTCAATCCGTGGTGTTATCAGAATCCTTCTCATACGCCCATCCCTAATCTTCTGGCCTCGCTGGCAATCCAGTTTCTGTAACTCTCCGAACCTCCAAATTTCGCAGCATATAATTGCCGCAACTGGTACTGTATAACCTCATCGCCCACAAGTTCAATCAACTCTTTGGCATTCTCTGCGTTCCATTCTTCATTTGGTTTATCGCTCTTCAGGTAGTTCACCAGCGATTCTATCCTCTGTTTGGCGAACTCACCCATAAAACCTCCTGATAGGAAGAAACTCTGACATAGCAGCTCATTCACGTTGGCCCCAAATGTATTCAGATGTTTCTCACTGGTCACATTTTTACCATTATCCAGATACAGTATATTCCCTTTGGGCATATCACTCAGCACAAAGGGCGAATGTGTCACTACTATCACAAAGATTCTAAAACCTTTGTTTAGCTTCGTCCTTTCCATCAGTTTCAACAGGCTATTAATGAATGTCCGCTGGTACTCGGGATGGAAGCATATCTCCACCTCTTCCAGCACCATGCACAGATTCCTGTATGCCACCCGCTCTGCCTGTGGTATCGACAGAATATTAAACGAGTGGTAAAGCAATGTGCTGGTTGTATATATAAACTGTCGTTCTCCAGAACTGAGTTCCGACAGCGTTATTGTGTTTTTGGCTAAAAGGGCTTTCTTCTCGGTCTCTTCTAGGTTACTTTCCATGATACCCTTATACACTTCGTCCTTTATCAGATAAATGGTCGGTTGGAAAAGTGGTGGTGGCAGTGTATTATATCTGTCCATCACACTCTCACAATTTGTATCAACGCCCAGCATTCCACATATCTCTTCGTAGGCCAATACGCGCTCAAACACTTTCTTATCCTCAAAGTTATCCAAACGTCGTATCAAGTCTATCGTTTGGTGTACTTTCAGCTCTATATGGGTATTCCTTTCATTTATCATTTCAGCCAGTTCCTTCACCAATTGTAACTCCTGTTTGTTGGAATTATTTTTAAAAGCATTATTCACGCTTCCAAGTGGCTTAAAATAACTGTATTGAGGGTACTTATTTGCGATGCTGAATGTCTTATAAACCAGATAAAGCCTCAGTGTCAGCTCTATATAGTTCATCTTCCGGCTGGCATCTATTCCGTATCCGTCAAGTATCGCCTTGGCATAACTGTTATCTTGCACATAGGCATATAGAAACTTTCCGCTGACACTTTCCACTGGTATGTCCCTCAACACCTGGCGGTCAAACTTTTCCAAAAGATACCTTTGGTTGAATCTGTATATAATATGTACCAGCCTGTATCCTTCAACTATCTGGTACTCATTTTTTGATTGCAGCAACAGTGCACATAGTCTGTTCGTGGTTAGATGTGCCTCCTTAGCCATATCTATCTGGCCGCTGTTACGATAAGGGTTAAGCACAATAGGGCACATATACCCGTCGTTCTTATGAAACACGCTATTTATCCAGCTACCCGTTTCTTCCCTATGCCATTCATAGTCCGCAAGCATCTCGCCATATTCATCTTTCTTGGGCTGCCATGAGTATATCGTTTCATATCTGTAGTCGGCATCTATATACGCCTGCATGCTATAGTTCGTCGAAATCAAGTAGAAGAAATGGGCAGCCACATTCTTTGCCACCTCAAATTCATCCTTCTGCTGTTCTTCGCCGTTTATCCTATATACACACTTCCCATCCTGTTTGTTCCATTCAAACGAATGCCCGTCATGTTCCAATGCAACTGTATTTCGTGTACAACAGAGCATTCCCTGCTTATCTCCGATGCTAAAGTGCAAATCTGCTACTATCCCTCCTATAAAGTAAAGCATCTCTGCCGCAGGCCTATCAAGTTCCTTCAGCATCATTGCTCCGAGGTTATTAACCATCCTGAACAGAATCTCTATCAGCGACGACTTTCCGCAACCATTTTTTCCTACCACAGAGCACACCGTTACACCTTCGAGAAAGAAATGGTCATATCTCGAATCAGTAAACACATACTCGCCTGGTTTGATTATCTTCAGGATTTTCTCGTCACAGGTGTCATGTACAACTATCTTTCTTATTGTAAATGTCCTCATTCTTTTACACTCTTCTTCTATCTCCTGCTCTATTGTGTTGTATGGATCTGGCATATTTTCCAATATCTCGTCCATATGTTCGTCTAAAAATCAGTCATAGTCACACCTTATATACGAGTTAAATCCATTGGTTCTTTCTCTTGTATTGTTCTGACAACTCAAGCATTTCTTTGAACATCCCAAGCCTTGGTTCCTTCAGTTCACCTGCATTCATCAACTTCCGTTGCTGTTTCGTCCAATTAACAAGCTCTCTTTCCGCCCCAACATATTTTGATGGATTCCGATGGTTAGCCTCAATGAAACTAACCACCTCCTTATATCTTGTCATCCACCGTTCATCTTGCCTCATAGTTTCTCCTTATCTACTTACATCCAGTATTACCCCATCACCACCTTATCATTCTCCCAGTCCAGCACCAGATAGTGGAGCGCATTCTCCGTATATTCCAACACACCCATTGCATTTCCCCAATAGTCTATCACCCTTTGGCTGTATATACCACGATAGGCCCCGTTCCTTCCCATAAGTATCGCCTTCTTCACATTCTGCGAAACACAGGTCAGAGGTTTGGGATTTGGAGCTCCCTTACTCATACACATCACATCTGGATGTCCGTTCAGACTTCCATGATGTGATACCACATAATAATGAGTCAAACTAAGATTTCCCTGACAAGGCGCATGTCCGCTCATTTCCTTAAATCCAACCGTTTCCAAATCTCCTGGCAGCGTCATCATCTTACCATGCAGCGTGATGCTATACACCACCGAGGCATTATTCGCATTCGCAACAACCCTGTTCGTCACACCATCCTCCACCGATTCACTATTCTTATATAACCTGCATTCCGGGTGCAGGATCCTAATAACCCCTTGTCGCAAATTATCACTGATGGGCTCAACAAACCTACATGAAAGGGCCTTCAGTCTCTTCAACACATCACACCATACAGCCGACGCGCAGTCGTAATGGAGATTTGCATATACCAGAGTATTTCCATCCACCACGCCATGATTCATTAAGTAGCGCAGCCCATTATAATGATCAAAATGCGTATGAGTCAGCATAAAACGCGATACATGCAGGTTTTTCACATCCACGCCCACCTCCTCAGCAATACATTTTAGGCAGCATAGCAGATTTAAACTATAGTCACACCTTGTCAGATAGTCATACGTCGAACAGTCCACCATCCACAAGTCATACCCTATCTCATATTTTATCAGGATAAGGCTACAATTGCCATGCCCCACCTTCACATGATACGACTTCACCCTGTCTATTTTCCTTTGACTTATCGCCCAAGCCCCGTCGCCATTCACCTCCAACTTTATTAGTTCCTGTCGCAAGGCCTGGCTCTCACGTCTCAGTTCATTTGCCCTCGGGGCATCGCTGGCCAACCGCATCATATGGTTAGAGTCTGGATGATACCAAACAAAGTCATCCTCCTTAATGCGCTGCTCCGATGCAAAATAGTGCATCTGATTCTCATTCAGTTCTATCGAAAACGACCTTGGGAATCCCTCGTCCGTCATCTCCGTACCAAACAGAGCCACATGATACCGTTTTCCCTCAACATCTATGGCCGATATGCAGTCCACATAGTACAGATGTCCCTCTATCACGTCCCTGATATATTCCAATATTTGCCGTGCCTGCAGATGGTTCATATATTCCTGCTCAGAAGCATCCTCGGGGTTAGCCACATATTTCTCCACCCATTTCAAGGAACAGCCTTTTCTCTCACAATACTGCCTCACCAATTCCACCGTACCCCCCTTCGTTCTGGTGGCCACTATGGCTATATCTGGAGTTTGACAACTTATATAATCCAAGTTTTTCTGTTCATCCTCAGATGTGTCCCCCAAAGTGCAGATTGTGATACGTAGACCATGATATTCGAAAGTAACACTCTTGTCTTGTCCTTCTATCAGACAGCCATGCCCAAACATCTCTTGGTACATCAGATTTATCAGATGCCCCAAACAATGTGTCTTTCCCACATTTCCTCTTCCAAACAGCGCTATTACTCTCATGTCCTTTCAGTTTTTCCTTAATTCCATCAATACGTGCTTCCGCATTCCTCAGCCTTCACACCTCAACTTTCTCTAAAAACCGACAAGCGGCCATATCACTATTGGAAATTCTCTCAAACCAATAGTTCCATGACCGACTTATCTGTATCTTGCTACTTGCTAAATTCGTTCGATTTCCATCATTTGTGGCTATAGAACTCTTTATACCTGTAGAATTACAAAGTTTGACTATTATAAGAATAGCCATTTCTCCTTAACACCTAAAATGAGATATCTCATGTGTTTCCTCTTGCTCAGTTATGGTCTTCACATCATGGAATAGTTCACTCAACTTCTCATTATGTGGAAAATCACATTCAGCAAGAAATTTTTTAATCATTGGCAGATGATCTACGCGCACCTTCAGTTCTCCGTCAGACTTCATCTGCTCTATCCTTGGTAGTTGTTCCTTCAAAAACTCATCTATAAGCTTATTAGAAAGCTCTTTATCATCTATTTGCAAATACTGCTCAACAGTGGCCAAAACCTTAACAACGTATTTTGTATCATTGCATAGTGTATATGCAATCTTCGCTTCCACAATACTATTCGATGCTATAGCTAAGAGCCTTAGATCCTCTTGCATCTTCTACACACTTTCTGCAGCTGTTTTTCTTGCTACATCATTGGCTGATTTGTGAGCGATAATTCGAGTTATCTTACTTGCAATCTTCTCTATCTTCCTATCCACAAACACATACTGCCCAACCTGAGCACCAATCAACGAGGTAACAAGTAAAGCAAGTATACCAACTATTACCCCCATATAATCGAACTTCAGATTCTGCGTCGGGCAATAGTTCACAAGCACAATGATGCTAACGATAAGCGAGATAATGCTTACCGCCAAACTAATCCATATTAATCGCTTGTTGCTTGTCATACAGCCGCCAATCCTCGTTTCCGTAATTCACATAGTCCCGTTGCTATCTTATCAATAGCAACATTTCCACCCCACATCCTATAGACGTAAAGAGGAGTTATGCCTCCAAAGTCCATTGAGCAACTCCGAGCCTCGTCCTCGATGAAAGCTTTTAACCTACACACTACATCTTCCTTCATACATCAGCCATCTTACATCTTCAGGACATCGCAGTCCTGAATCGGTTCATACGCGCCATCCTTCACCTCCAGAATCACGGTTCCACTCTCCAACGCCTTCACCGTATGCCACTGCCCAGCAGGAATGTTCAGAGCCACGGTCTGCCCATTGGGTGTCAACATAATAGAATCCGTACACATCCGTTCCAAGTCATCATAATACTCCTCCACCTCCTCCCCGCTTTTATTTCATCTACGATATCCTATCCCTAAATTCCATCAGACGCCTCTTTATCAGCCTCAGCTTATCAAAGTCATTAAGTGTAATCTCACTCTCAATTTTTGCGATTGCCGGTGCCAATGGGGCTAGCAAAGCCATATTCATAGCCTCATCGGTTGCTACATCAATTACACGGTCAATGATATTTCTCACACGAACCTTATATCCTAAAGCTTCCTCTGTCGTATCATGAATCATCAAATAAACGAGTTCGGCACAAAAAGAAAGCGACAAAGCTAAATTCAGCACTACCTGAGCCTGCATTTTTTCCATCCTCATTTTATATCGGTTAAACTCATTGTCGCTCCTCATAAAACTAATTGGGACATAAGTATCTCCATTCGCTAAGGCATCGGTATATGCATTCTCTGCCCTTTCCGCTCTAATATTCAGCTTTTTTCTGATATCCACTAGTTCTGCTAACTGCTTTTCTGCCAAATCCACATGCTGCCGGGCATATCTATAGACTCTAATTACCATCACCATCTGTCATTCCTCCTTTCCTGCATTATTTTGTTCTTTGCTTAATTCCTCCTCGTCAAGTTCTTCTTCTATATAATCGTCCGTTACCATGTCTTTATCTATCATGCTCTGTAGTTTATTGATATACAGGTCATAGCTCTTCTCTATGGACTGCTGGTTTGCTGAAAGCATTTCTTTTATCTGTGTCTTGTATGTATCCAAGATACCCTTTGCCCTCTTGTCAATATCTGTTAGAGCATCAGCTCGCCCCTTACTTAATACACCGTCCATTTGTTCTTTAGTTGCTTTTTTTATCTCTTCAACAGAAGCATTTAATCTGTTCAAAGCTGATTCACTATTGGTATCAAACGTTCCTAGTTTCAACTGTCCATCTTCAAATAGTTTCTTTAACTTTGCCAGCTCATCCCTGCTTTGATTCTCCAGTTGTTCCGTCTTAAATAGTGAGTAAAAACTGAATATTAAAAAGATAACAGTGAGAACGCCTGTCCATATTTCTATTGCCTCGAACTCGTTTTGAATTCTGTTAAACTCCAATTCCAATAGCGATTTCACCTCCTCATGGAATGCCTGCATTTCCTTCTCCCTCTGACTGTCTCTCATGTTCAGAGGTGTCTTTGCCGGCTCCATCTTTTCTATCTGATGTGTGTAAATCCTAATAATACGGTTTTGTCCCTCTACTATATGGTCATTATGCAGGTATATAGCCATTCCATATAACCCACAACATAACAAAAGGGCACTCAAGAAAGCAACCAATATGTTATGGGATGCTTTCCCCTTATTATTGTCTGCAGGAATTGTTTTTTCTGTTTCTTCACTCATATGGTAATCTCTTTAATCTCTTCATCCCGTTTGTCGCGATGTTATCGCGAACATATTTCCGTAGTTCCTTGATTCCTGAGCTTACAGCTCCAGTATTCCATCCGCCTCATGCGGCACAAACGGCCCCTCTTTGCACTCAAATATAACACTCCCTGACTCCAGACATTCCACATTATGCCATACATTCTTGGGGATATCCACCCCGTAGAGACCTTCCTCTGGGCTGAGGACTACACTTTCCATCACACTACCATCATCATTGTGAGTAGTCACCCTAACTCTACCACGAAGTAGCACAAACGACTCGTCTTTTGTTGGATGCCGATGGATGGGTACCACAGTCCCGGGCTCCACCGCATTCAAGAACCGATGGCACTTATCTTCCAGCGACTGATGAAAGTTATAGTTCATCCTCAGCCTCACAGACTTTTGAGCCTGTCTACTCACGTCATCTAATAATTGTTTATCTATGAGTTTCATCGTACATCTGCCTTCTTACATCTGACCTCTTACATCGTTTACTCCTTCGCCTGCGCACTAACCATATTCAAAAATTGCTCATCGATAAGCATTACAGGTTCTTCACGATATCCACAAAATTGCCAAAGGGCTTTGAGAACAACCTTAACCATAACGTTAACCTTAACTATTACGGATGGTTTTTATTAAGCCATTCAACTGACGTTCGATACTATGAACCCTATCCATTAACTCCTGAAAGTTAATATCAAGGTTTTCGTCAAGGTTATCAAAGTAACCCACATTCTTTGCTATCGTCAACTGTGTCTCAACCTCAAACGCTGAACCTAGCGCGAAATCGAGGAAGTGTGCAAAATCAGCATCAGAAGAACGTGCTGCACCTTCTGCAATGTTAGAACTGATAGAAACAGCAGCCCTTTGTAGTTGGTCACACAGACCCTTCTTCTCGAACCAAGGCATTTTGCTAGTTACCTTATATACAAAGGTGGCATAATCGACCGCCTCATTCCATACTGGATACTCCCTAAAGTTCCTTGGCCCCATCAGTAAAGGTTAATGTTAATTAAAAAGTCAAGGTCAAGGTTAACGTTAAAGTTCACGTACTATTTCCACAAAATTAGAGATGACGTATTCAACGTCTTCATCACTCAATTTTGTGTGTAATGGTAACGTGATTTCATTCTCAAACAGATGATAAGCATTAGGATAATCCTTGATATCAAACCCAAGAGCCTTATATGCTGTCATCATAGGCAGTGGCTTGTAATGCACGTTGCAGGCAATGCCACGCTCAGCCATCTGCTCAATCACCTTGTTGGCATCCTCACGAGTCTTACCAAACAGACGTACAAGATACAGATGGTGTGAACTGCTATGGTCAACATCTTTATGATTTAGAACTGCAACATTTAAGTCCTTTAAAGCCTCGTTGTACTTAGCCACAATCTCCTGACGACGTTTCAACAAGCCCTCATACCTTTCCATCTGAACCAAACCCAGTGCAGCCATAATGTCAGTCATATTGCATTTGTACCAAGGACCAATGATGTCATACTCCCATGCACCTAACTTGGTCTTAGCCAATGCATCCTTATTCTGCCCGTGAAGCGAGAACAACTGACTCAAGCGATACAACAACTCATTCCAAGTCTCCCCTTCCTTCTTAGGTACGTTGGGAAGATAATCAAAACCATTAACCATGACCCCTGAACCATTAACCAACACTGGCTCATTCCCAAAGGGAAGATGCCAGGTTAGGGCTCCTCCTTCCGCTGTAGTAAAGTTCTTCACCGCATGGAAGCTAAACGAACTAAAGTCTGCAATCTCACCAGCCATCTTACCTTTGCGGCTGGCACCAAAGCTATGAGCGCAGTCAGCAGAAACCACTATTCTTCCAATCTTAGCTTGCAAAGCATTATTAGGCCTAAACAAACCTTTCTTTGCCTCCACAATCTCAAACACACGGTCATAGTCAGCCACAATGCCTCCCAGATCCACAGGAGCAATCACCTTTGTCTTCTCCGTGATAGCGGCAGCCAACTTGTCATAGTCCATCTCCACATTGTCCTTCTGGCTATCCACCATCACCAGCTTGCAGCCCACGTGCTGTGTAACAGAAGCCGTAGCGGTATAGGTATATGCAGGCACTATCACCTCATCATCAGGCTGAATATCCAGCAGATGCAACACCATCTCCAGTGCAGCCGTTGCAGAGTTCAGACATACCGTCTTGTCCGTGTGCACATATGCGGAGATTTCCTCTTCCAGTTTTTTTGTTCTAGGACCAGTAGTAATCCAACCCGAGAGAATAGCCTCACGCACCTCTTTAGCCTCTGCCTCCGTCATGTCGGGAGGCGAAAAAGGAATATTTCTCAACTTCATGTTCATAATTCTACAACTCAAATTTATGTTATCTTTCTTTTATTATCACCCAAAATGTCTTGAAAATCAGCCCCAAGTCATACCAGAAGCTATGCTTCTCCACATACTCCAAGTACAGCTTAATTTTCTCCTGCATAATGACCTCGATATAATATTTCTCGGGGTCTTCAGCCTGTTCCATCAACTCATTCTCATTACGAAACTTAATAGATGCCGGATCAGTAATACCTGGACGGACATCCAGCACATGCATCTGTTCTGGAGTCCAATAATCCACATAGTGGCGCACCTCTGGGCGAGGGCCTACCAAACTCATATCCCCAAGGAATACGTTAATGAGCTGTGGTAACTCATCAAACTTAAACTTGCGGATAAAGTAGCCTGAACGAGTAACGCGTGGATCATGACCACCAATAGTTACCAAACTTCCCTTATCAGCCCCCACTCTCATTGAACGGAACTTAAAGATACGAAAATCCTTATTCTTATAACCAACACGCACTTGTCGGTAAAACACCGGTCCTTTACTATCCAGTTTTATCCAGATAGCAAGTATTAAGAATAGTGGGCTCAATACAATAAGGCCCAGCCCACTTGCTACTATATCAAATAATCTTTTCATCATCCTTAATTAGTAAAACTTTTTGCGAACCCTTTCAGTTAAGGTCAAGGCTATCGTTATCGTTGAAGGCGCAAAACGCCTTCTTCCTTATGCGGCACAAACGGTCCTTCCTTACACTCAAAGAATACACTTCCAGACTCCAGACATTCCACATTATGCCAGACATTCTGGGGAATATCCACTCCGTAGAGTCCATCCTCTGGGCAGAGAACTGCACTCTCCATCACTGTGCCATCATCATTGTAGGTATTCACTCTAACTCTACCACGAAGCAGCACAAATGACTTCGGATGACGATGTATCTCAACCTTCGTTCCAGGCTCTACTGCATTCAAAAATCGATGACATTTCTCATCAAGACTCTGATGAAAATTATAGTTCATCCTCAGCCTTGGTGAATCTTTCGCTTCAGACGAAACTTTATTCAGAAGATTATCATCTATGATTTTCATTACTTTGTTAGCGTTGAGGTTAACGTTATCGTGGCGATGCACCTATTCTCACTAAACTCTCACACAAGCTTTTTTCCAACAAAAATGCCAAACAATCCACACGGGAGTCCAGAGAAATTCTGAGGGATAACGGGTTGCAAGATGCCAGGTATGCTGAAGACTTGCTGCAACAGATTGTATTTTGGCATTCTTGCTCACGCGTTTGATTCTATGGTCATGATGGCCCATATTACCATTCTGCATCACCTCATTCAGTATGTACTTCCCCTCTTTCTCGTCAGGCTCACAAAGCATTTTCTCCCTTTCCAGTCCGAACACAAAGCCCATAATCCACATCATGGCAGAAGCAAATTTTCGCAAGCCCAGGCTTTCGAAGAAGAACTTCCTGAATTCTGTATCTTTTGCTTTGTCGAAGTTATTTTGAGCAAGTACAAAGTACAAGTCCATAATTTGCCTTAGTCCCAAGCCCTCTGAGAAGATATGATTATAGCAGTGCAATAAGATGTAATAACGATTCAAAGTCAATGAAGGCACTGGAATTATTCCTGCACCATTTGGCAATTCTATTGTCGTATTCAACAATTCCTCCTCATGCTCCTCCATCCACTTTTGTAACCTCCTGTTCTGAATCAAATTGCTCACGGACCTTACTCGCCAATGTAATTCCACTTCTGTTTCTTTAAACATTGGCACATGCGCATTGATATAGTCAAAGGCCACATCACCATAATTATTTCTGGCCCAAGTCATAGCCCTATGCATTCCACCATCTACCCATAGATCAATATCACCCGATTGTCTGAGCATGGATAGTTCTGAGCCATACAATTGAGCAACACCCTGACCTTTAAGAATACAAGTTTTGAAACCTGCCTGTTGTAGCCACTTACATGCTTCTACACAATGAGCGTTCATCACTTCATTGCGCTGTTGAACTTGTGAAGTAAGTCCCAACCATTGCATATACAAATCGGAAGGAATACTAATCCCATTCTGCTTCAATTTACGAACGCCTGCAAAAGTTACTCCAGTAATGGCATGGTTTTTGGAAAGTTTATACAATTCCTGCCATTCATCTGAAGAAGGAATCCTTGAGAGACTTTTCTGTCTCCCAACAATTACTCGTATCAACTCAAATAGTAGGTGTATATCTTTTGACATAGCGGAATTTCTTATACGCATTCCCAAACACATTCATGATTACCCAGAATGTAGCAGAAATAGGATTCATCTCTTCTGCAACACGGAACAATGGATAATGCGCCCAGATACGCTTCCATATCGGTTTTGGAGTGATTGAGTTTGCTCTGCGACGGTACTTGCCAAGACATTCAGGTAATAGATAGCAGTCTGCTTTCTTAATAACCTTCAGCCACATGGCCGTATCATTATTCTTCTTGATGTCATTAATTTGGATCAGACCTATCTTTGATGCATCATACATCACAGAAAGACACCCAGGCCAGCAACAAGCATACATATCGAACTGACCAACATGCACCTTTCCACTTACATGAACACCTAATTCGTTGTCTTGCTCGTCTATCTCAACATACTCATGGTAGGTGAACGCAAAGTTGTTCTCCTTCATAAACTTGATTTGCTTTTCTAGTTTCGATGGTTCCCATAGGTCATCACTATCAAGAAAAGCAATCCAGCGACCATGAGCATTTTTCAAAGCCGTGTTGCGCGTGACAGCTGCCCCACTATTGGTTGCATTCTGATACAGGCTTATTCTGTCATCACTCTTTTGGTAATCCAAAACGAGGTCTACTGTACCATCCTCTGAACAATCATCAACAATAATCAATTCCCAGTTCTTATAAGTTTGTGACTGTACACTTATTATGCTTTCTTCTATAAATTTACCACATTTGTAAGTGGGCATTATGATGGATATAAGCTCTTCTTTCATAAGGAATTATCTTCGTTCAAAAAAACCTGTTAATGAATATTTCAACATCTGGAATTTTGACAACTCTATTTTGAAATTACGACTGCGAAATAGACACCAATAGAAAAGATATAAGAATCCTAAACGTGCGCCTAAAATTCTCCTAGCTGCCCAGAATGTGTCTATAAAATATTTTTTATCAAATCCCGTGAACCACTGGCTATTTTCGCTCTTCACCGTTGCAATAATTGAGGGGACATAAAACATCTTCAACCCTTTTCTTCTACAATCCATAAGAAACTTATTTTCTTCTCCTGCGCCATTTCCTGTACCGCTACCCATTTTTACATCGAAAAGAATGTTATTCTCTATAATACGTTGACGCTTAAATGTTGTTTGAACAGATGACGTACGTAAGATTTGTGACAGACCTACTTTTCCCTCTGTATTTGGATATGTGTGTCCTTTTCTAATTATAGAAAATATAATAATATCTTCTTGAGGTTTATTTTGGTATGCATCAAGAATCGTTTTTTCATAATTGTCGTCCAATAATTCATCATCATCACACATATATAGCACATCGCCCCAGGCGTTTTTTATAGCCATATTTCGTGATCGCGAAAGACCTCGTTCCTTTGTATCGATAAATTTAACGTGGCAATTGTTCCCTTTTCTATTAACGAAATCATATTCCACTACTTCATCCTTATCGCATTGATTAATAACTATAGCATCTGTCTGAACATTAGTACGATCAATAATGCTATGGTCGGTTTGATGCATACACGAAATGAGTACATTTATTTTCATGAACGGACAACTTTTTTGTTAATACAAAATTTATTATTGAATGTGTCTTGTAGACAGAAGAGTACAACAGTGTCAAGCACAATTTGATTCCAAACAATTACTTCTCCCTTAGCATGGAGTATTAACAAAAGCAAGAAGAGATATTTTTTCAGTTTTATCTCTGTACCATTCCTTAATTGCATAATAATGCATTGCATAGACAACAACATCATTAGCCCTATAACACCCATATATAAAATCACTCTCATATAACCTACGTCTGTAGACATATAATAACCACCATCTTTTGTTACATACTGACCTGCCCCAAAAAGGAATGTTAAGGGCTCTATGGTGAAATACATATTATCCAAACTTTCCATAGAGGATGTTTTCATAGAGCCTTCCTCTAATAATGTAAAAATATTCTGAAAGGTAAAATTAAGTAAATTATGTATGTCTTCATTTGTATTATATAAAAATATTATCGTACTTATAATTGTGAAAAAAGAACCAATGATAATTGCCCACAGCAACCTTTCTTTATTGCTAGTTTTTCTCTTACTAAACACTTCTCTCTTATTAAACATAGCAAATAAAAATACCACAATCAAGCCAACATAACCAGTTCTTCCTGCAAAGAATGTTCCAGAAAGGAGGAACACAAAGAGTAAAAATTTCAAAGCCCGATTGGTTGCAAACCATGTATTCTTGTGAGATAGAAAAATAATATACATTACAGAGAATGCTGCCGACAGGCCAAAGAAATCACTTCCTGCCAAACAATTTGCCCGAACTCCCGCATAACTTTGGCCTTTAGCTATAGTTTCCTCACTCTTTGTAAAATTAATTATTTCCTTAAATGAAGGTATGAGAAAAGCACACCATTCAATTACAGATTGAAGCGCAAAAGCCGCAACCATCAGCCAAACAATACGATTCGCCGTTCCTCTATAAGAAAAATATAGAAAAACTAACATTCCTACAATTATTAAGAAAAGCATATGTAAGAAAGTCAACATATATGAGAAGTCAAACGAATTGGTCGCTGAAATAATAAATATTATCCAAATGTTTATTACCACATATAATGCGTAAATCCTCCTTGAATATGTGGAAAAAATAAACTTTAGAACACGCGCAGAATAACCAGGGTTAAACACCCCGTAAATTATCAAATAAGCAGCCACGACCATCGATGAATCTACTCCGTGCCCCCCCCGTAAAGAGAAACAAAAAAGATAGCAAAAAACAACAAAGAATTCAATTATTCTACCTAACATTTTTATTAAAGAATTCTAATTAATTGAATTTTGACTAGATTCGTAAAACGAACTCCAACATATCTCGATATAAAGATACTTCTAAATATCAATATAAGCCCTGAAAACTTTTTATGGCGTAAAGAATTTACACCATCTTCAAACAATTTCAGTCCTTTAATATATTTTGTTTCCTGTTCAGGGGTATTATAAAGCTGCAAATAACTATTCAAATCCTCTTCCGTTATACTATCAATACTGTTGATATTGTCACGAAGATATTTCGATGACAATCGCTGTTTAAATAAATTAGAGAATGATATGCCATTCAGGTTCTCCCTATATTTCAATTGTATACTATCACAAATGCCTAGTTTATAATTGTGACGAATTGCTCTGAGTAAAAAATCATAATCTTCACACGCATGAAAATTCCTATACCCACCCAATTCTTCAAACATTGACTTCCTTCCAAACCACGTTGGATGGGCTATGCAATTGTCATATTTAACACATCTCGTAATTTTGGATGGTGAGTAAGACTTGTTTGCCATGTGGAGAACGCAATTCCCCTCCATATCTATCCTTTCAGTCATACATCCTATTAAGTCCAAATTATATTTCTCAATATAATCAATTTGTTTTTCAATTCTAGTTGAGATTGAAATATCGTCAGAATCCATTCTGGCAACATATAGCCCCTGTGCAATAGAAAGGGCTCTATTTAGAGTATATACAATTCCTTTGTTTCCTGGATTATCGAAAATTTTAATTCTATCATCCTTATAAGACAATATGATATCCTTTGTATTATCATTCGATCCATCATTGATTATAATTAATTCCCAATCTTCATAGGTTTGCTTAATAATGCTTTCTATAGACTGAGAGATTGTACTCGATGCATTATAAGCTGGCAAAATGATAGAGACCTTAACCATTATATTCAATTTTTTTTATTATATTACTAATAGATTTCTTTATATCTACTGAATTGTAATAATTAAAAGCCCCTTCTGAATATTTTTCATAAGAATTAAATATTTGTAGAAGTATTTCGACTATCTTGGAAGGATTCAGGGGATATTCAACAACCTCCCCACAATGATAACAATCAAATATGTTTTTTAAACCAGGAATATCATTTGAAATCATTGGTTTTCCATATCGAGTATATTCAAATATCTTATTGGGCGCACAGTATAATGGGTTAATAACACCATTTATTGTTTTATTAACCGGAGAATAAGATAAGACTCCCACTGACGACATTTTTGTGACATGCAAATGATATGGAGGAATAATGAAGGGTATAAATAGTATTCTATTTGACTGATATTTATTTTTTAGCATTTCATAAGATTTATCACCTTTCCCCATTGCTATTAACATGTAATCCTCCGGCATCATGTTAATTGCTTCACAAAACTCTTCAAGTTTTCTTTCTCGTGAATCAAAAATACCTTGATATAAAACAATCTCTCGTCCAACTGTTCTATCTTTCAAATCATCCAATAAAATATTAATATCCGACGGCATCGTTGAGACGTTCATTGTACCTTCTTTAATGTAGGGCTTATTGGGTATAATATCTGGTACATAGTTCAAACCTAAAAGCCCTCTAAAAATCTGAGCTCTATTATACTCACATTGGATAGTAGTTAAAGCACCTTTGGCAAACTTTTCATGATTAAAAGATGGGTACAATATCCGAAACTGCCAATTAAATTGCAACCTATCGAATTCATAGTAGTGTACAATATATCTATGCTTTGCTATAATATCATACACTGCTGGGGCTGAGTCACAGAAGACATACCACAATATATCATCTTTCGATAAGTTTCGGCTATTAAAAAACGAAGCCAATTTTCGACGATAATCAAACATAGCCTTTAATATGGATAATTTTGAGTCCGATTTTCTTCTTACTATATTGACAAATTCCACCCCAATCTCTTTAAATCGTCGTGTTGTTGGTGTATCAGAATAAGCACCAATATATACGATGTCTTCCCCCAACTCCTTTAAGATATCAATTAATGATATCATAGGTGGATAGTTCATGATGTCGCTATGCATCACAATATATATTTTTCTTTTCATACCTATACAAAATCAATATATGATACTGTTTTAACGAATTTTCCAAGAGTCTTGATAACTTTCACAGTTAGCTTGGTTTGATCTTTGGGGTGTTGGATTGCACAGAGTAAATCTTTACACCATAGTTGCCACATCATAAAAGGAACAGATAGAGGAGTTGTATGTAGTGATAACATTCTAAAAGGATGGCTTATCTCCTTCAATTCACCTTTGTTTTTTGCAATCATATTCTCTTTTCTGTCATGTGTTCCATCTGTAATACAAGACATCTCTCCTGTAATGGTTTTTGACATTTTTTCTAATGCCCCTTGTACTATATGCCGATAATACTGGGTAATTGGTATACAAATAAACTCGCCATCTACAACTTCTTTGCAAATGTCATCACTAAAACGGTACAAACTCTTGTCCGGTATGTTTCTAAAATCGCAATTTGAGTGTAATTCTCTTATAACAAATCCTTTACAAGGAGACGAGTCGATTTTAATATCAGCCCTTTTAAAGCCCTCTTTTAACAAAGAAAATGGCTGCACAGCCCATCCTCCCGCTCGGAATGCAACAATCTTATAAGATGGATCTACTTCTTGCACTATTTTCGTCAGAAGGTTTGTTCCATCAACAAACATCTGAGTTACTTCTCTTTGACTAAAACTCTGAAGACTATAGTGGGTAAAATCATCAAAGTTCCAAGTTCCATCACCATTGTATTTAGCATCAACCCAATGTGGATGAATATGAAGTTCTATGCGATGCCCTCTACGAATTATATCTTTGAGCTGAGTGACAATAAGGGTATAATCTTCTTGACATCTTTCGTCGTTTTCCTGCTTAATGTATTTCAGCATCTGCCAGTCTACAAAGAAATTGCCTTTAAGCCCTACTGATTCCATCGCATCAAGAATCATGTTTGTAGGTTCAATTAACGTCTTTTGGACAGTCCCTGATTTATCTCCAAAAAAGAGTTCATAATCATAAGACAATATCATTTTTTTCTTCATATATTATTCCAACATTAATTTCATTGAGTTATCACTCTTCTTATTCATCTTTTCTGTTATTGAATAGTCAGGGTGATCTATTTGTGAGAGAATACTCTCCAAAACATATTTAGGAGATGGCATCATATCGAAACGGCCTGCAATATTTTTATAACAATTGACCTTCTCAACCTGATTTATAATCTGATAAGCTTTGCTTGTCTTATAATCAATAAACGTAGCCCGTAATTTCCTTCGACCATAATAATCTATACAGAAGAAAGGAACAGAATTATGTATAGAAATCACTATAGGATGCATTAATTGGCCAATAAATCCATTTGAAAAACGAATCATATTATACCATTCTATTGGATTCATTATTGTGTCAACATGCTTAATATCGAATAGTTTCCTACCTGTTTGCCTTGGCAATTCAATTAATTCATAACCACTCTTTTTTGTAAGGTTATTTAATTCATTGACAAAAGCTGTTGCTTTCTTTTGATAACCCTCAGTAAAGCATACAAGTATATATTTGTTGGGCAAGTGATATTTATTTAAAAAATCTTCTCTAGACAAATTTTGAATGAAATTATTATTAAAAGAGAAAACAGGATCCGGTGTAATAACTGGGACCATCGCTCCTCTTGTAAAAAAGGAAATAATCTCTGAAGTATACTGATCTCGGGTTGTTATTATTTTGAAACGTTTCAAATAGCGTCCAATTTCCTCTCTCTTTGATTTAAAAGCAGAAAGGTTTAAATCTAAGGTTGCTGCAGAATATGCAATAACAGGAATATCAATACCGTAATCAAGGAATTCGCCCCAAAAAGGATTTGGGAAAACTGATTCAGACGTTGGTTGTGTCCATTTCCATGATCTCAGACTGAATTGTCTGGAATGCAGCATGAAAACCGTATCTGATCCAATTATTACTTTCTCAATTCCATTCTGTTTTATAACATCTGCAATGTCCTTGGCTGATCTACACAATAACGTTAATGGATAATATTCTTCTTGAAATTTGCGGAACATGTCCGCCATCTCTGTTTCTGTAGTTTTATAATAATACTCCTCAGCGTCTTCCTGAACCCAATTTATTACAAAAGGTTCATGACCATTATTCCTCAAAAAACAAACAGTAGACAAAGTCTGTAAATTAGCGCCATAATTAAACACCCAATGATGGGTTAAGATGCCTATTTTCATATTGATATATTATGATTCTTTTAATATTAAAAACAAAGACCTTTGAAGCTTGACAATATGCTAGATGGAATAAACTTCTTAATAAACTGCTTAATTCTTATTTTTTTTAATCTGATTCTATTTCTTTTTAGTTCTGCCTTTAATAGAGGAAAAGCAGCTTTAGAATAATCATGATATTGTTTATAGTTCTCAAGAAATTCCTGACGTAAAGGATGTCTTTTAGTTGGCTCTCTCAACTGTGACTGGTGTCTGATGGCTTCATTAATATCTCTTTCTTCTAAAAACAACTCGCTTGAGATTTTACTTAAAGCACGTTCACCCTTATCTGTATTAACAAGCAATAAGGAAACCTTTTTGCTCGAATAGTTGCAGGGGGTGTCAATTCCCAATCCATCGAAATCGCCAAAAGTTAAATCGCCAACTCTTTCGCTCCTAGCATAATGACACTGATAACAATTCTCTCGAAAAATCAAGTCATTCATGTACCCCATCATATACAAGTTATTATCAGTATGCGACTGATTGTATAAAATGGTATCATCATCGCACAAAGTGCGAGGCGAAACCCTTTGAGATGAAGGGTATCGCTTCACACGAAGAGTGAAGCGATACCCTTCAGTACCGAAAGCTGGGTCACGGAAGCAGACTTCGTCTGCCTCCATCCCCACCTTCCGTTCAATATCTTGGAGATATTGAAAAAGATAGGTTTCGTTCACTATTCCGTGACAAAGCAAATCAACCAACAAAAGATTATCTGAATCAGATAAAACACCTAGATAAGTCTTTAAAGCGGCCACCTGACAAGGTAAACCTATAAAAAGCACATATCTATCGTTCCTAAGTTCTTGCTTTATTGTCTTGAAAATATCATCAGTGTGAGAAAAGACATATTTAGAATTCTTTACTCTCTGAATATCATCGATGTTATTTAGAACAATATAATGAGCACCATTTCTTCTAGAAAACTCAACACCAGTAGCAAAACCACTTTGCTGTATTACATACTTATAAAGTACTGAAGACAAACCACCAGAAGCAGATGTTCTCCTGTTTTCTTCATCAAGACTCCAAGCAGCATAAGCGTTTCGTGGCTTATATAATTGAAGGGATTTATTAATGTTGTGACACGCACGGATACAGGCTTTACAATTGATACATTTATCTTCATCAACATGTGGGTAGAGTGTGTCATAATCATCTTTCTCCCATCCTATACATTGCTTAGGACAACTATTGATACACGCTCCACAAGCCGTGCATTCTTTCCTGTCACAAATATCCATAACAGCCAAACCTTATTGCTTTTTCTTAAAGAGGTTCTGAATATACGACAGAGCCATCTCTCTTTCGCCCTTGCTTGAATCGATTAAAACTATCGCAGCCACTGTAATTGTTACGCAAACTAGTGTGTTTATTACAAGGGTAATAAAAGGACTCCCAACATAATTAATCGTACGACAAAGCAGATAACTCACGCCTAACGAGACACCACATACAACTGTTGAACGCCCCACAATCTGCGTTAAAAAACTTCTCCATGGAAGATCAATCATCCCTTTTAACAATACGAGCCTAAGTACCAACGTAATAATACTTATCACAAGCATTACAGCATATACCACAGCAGGAAACATACCCATTTTCAAGCAGATATAACTCAAAGGAAGGCAAAGGATGTCAGCACCTCCAACTATAATCTGGTATTTCTTAATGTCTCCCGTAGCAAGCATTGCTGTTATTAGCGGCTGCGACCAAGTATTAATTAAACAAATTGCCAAAGAAATCTGAAGAAACAATACCGTATTCTCCGGAACCTCTTTCAACCATAATCCTAAAACTATATCTGTATTCAGCCACAAAGGTATAGAGAACAACATAATTAGATAAAACGCAGCACGACTTGCTAGGAAAACCAAACGGAACATATATTCCAGGTTTAGCACAGAATACTGTTTTATTATTTGAGGATTAATTGCGTTTAATACTCCTGACGAAAGGCTATCTACAGCAACAGTCACTTGTGAAGTTAATCCATATGCTGCATTTACGATTGTACCAAAGAAAAAATTAAGGACCACGTTATTACCTTGTTGTTTGAGAATGCCTGATGATGCACCTATAAAATTCCAGCCGGAAAAAGACAACATATCCTTAAGCATTGCCGTATCCTTCATCCTAGTATACCTGCATTCTTCAAAATGACGGCCGCAATAATACATATACACCAGTCTAACAATGATAGAAATCACCATCAACATTAGTGAATAAACAATCAGCGAGTCATAGGGTATGAAGGGCAACAAAAGACAAGCGCCTAATTTAACTAAAACTTCACCAATACTTACATAAGCAAAGAAATCCATCTGTTCGTGCGCAATCAACGCTGCGTTATAGGGGACGTTTAACAGATTAAACATGAGTGTAATGATGGAAAACTGTAAAGCATAATTAGCCGCTGTTAGTCGTTCTGGTTCAATAACCATCTTATAATTGAGGTACCAAACACCTATAGTTTCCAGAAGTATAAGGATTATAACGCCCAAAACAATATGTATTGATAAAGATAGGCTAAAAGCGGACTTTAACCGCTCCATATCATTCTTACCCAGTTCAAATGTAATAAAACGACTCGTGGCGGCTGCCAATGAGGATGTAATAGCCGTAAATATAGTAACAAAACCACCTACAACAGTATATAATCCAAAATCAGATGCGCCTAATGCATCAAGAACGACTCTCGATGTTATTAGGCCACATACCATAACAATTACTAGCCTTATATACAATATGATAGTATTCTTCGCTATCCTTTTATTATTTGAAATATTGTTTTCCATTATGCGTCTATTACCCTCTGCCCCCCGACAGTATTGTACATATTTTAGGCATGAAGCGTTTTGTTATTATATAAAGCATGAGTGATAAAACATAGACCATTATAGGGGTTATTAAATAAATGATAATCTGTAAATTATCTCTTAGCATATTACTACATAAACTTCTAACCATTCCAATAGGATTTATTCGTGGAAAATCATGAATCGCATATACAAAGAAACAAGAGGTTAAGATAAATTCCGGGACTTTTATCTGTTTCCTGTTCCATGCAAAATATCCAAAGATCTGTATGTATACGCAAATCAATCCCATCGTGAGTATTCTTTGTAATAGTCCTGTCAAAACTATATGTTCGCGCACAACCATTAGCCATGTTACTACGGGAAGGATACTAACCGTAACAACAATAACGAGAAAGGTTATACCTTTTGTAAAAAGGGGAAAAAATCCCTTGTTGTTCATGCTCAAATAAGCACCCACACTCCAATAAAACAGAGAATCAATACTAAACCCAGGTAAAGATGTCCAAATATTAAGCACATACAACAATCCCACCAGAAGCAAGAACTTATAACGGAGTAATCTGAGAATTCTGTAGATAAGAGGACTAAACAATGTAACTACTATTAAATCCCGTAAGTACCACAGCGGAATGTCGATTGGACCATACATTGGTGTCGGCCATCCTAATAAATTGACTGTATCTTCACTCCATACATTACTACACCACAAATAAACCACAATTCTTCCAAAAGTGAAATCATCAACGCCATTTCCCTTAAGGACTGCAAGTAGAATCAGACACACTATACCCAAAACGTTCCATATCAAATAAGGTACTAAGAGCGAGTGAAATCTCTTTCGCAACTTCTGTTTGAGATCAATTTGTGTTCCTTGCGATTTCAAAAAGAAAAGAAATCCTGATATCAAAAAGAAACAATTAACCGCAGATGGTGTGATAGTCTTTCCCAAAAACACCTGTATTACTTGAAATACTGCCCCCCCCAGATGGCTCGTTTCGCCCATTATCTGACCGTAATCTAATGTACAGTGATTAATGATGACAATAAGCAGCAAGAAAGGCCTAAGCATATTAATCAACAGGCTGTTAGTATCGTTCTTCATTTACTATACACTAACTATGAAATATTTACATATTATTCTTTTTTTTGCTCTTGATATAAGGTGGGTAATCAAGATTATTGAACCTTTATCTTGCAACTTTTTATGAGAGAAAATCCACCTCTTTTTAGTGGCGGCCAAAAAGTGTATATTCTAGGACTACCCAATCGCAACACACAAAAGGTTTTCGGTTCTTGGACGAGCCAAGCGGAAAAGCCGAGCACACGATTCATTGTGAATGGCTGTTCCTTTCCTCTTGTTAAAAGCCAAACAGAATGAGCGTAAGTTCTGATGGTTCGCTGCCTCTATTAATCAATTTATCTTATCTATTTGTCCATTTTTCCAATTTATTGTTACAAATGAAACAGGCTGTCCTTTGACCAAATCATCCATAGTAACAAGTCTGGAAATGGCACAGAAATCATTAACTACTTTAGGCGAAACGATGCCATTATATGCACCATCACGCCCCATAATAATAGATATCCAGGGACAGCAACGAAGACCATGGAAAGGCCAAGGCATCACATTGATGTTTAAAGGATGGCCAGTCTCACTGCCATGATGGGAGATTGCATAAATATCAGTAAGACAAAATGGTGCATAAGGCATGTATGATGCCATTTCTTTTATTCCATCTTGCTCAATATCACCTGTAAATACCATTGAATGATTACCCAAGTTAAATCGGATGACAGTAGAGGAGTCGTTCACATTCTTTTCAACGCGATAAGGTTCTGTAGTATTCACAGTATGTTGGCTCCTAAACAAGTGACGGTCTGGATAATATATCTGAATGACAGCATTACCCGTTGTCGTTAAAAGCTCTACTATTATATTGATACCCTTGCTCATCATCAATTGCAAAACTATATTGAAATTCTTGCTAGGCATCTGATAGTTTAGATTGATGTAACAGATGGTGTTTTGATAAAGGTATCCTTTATTTATCAGGTACCTCATACCATTGAAATGATCATAGTGCATGTGTGTCAGGAAAAAAAGGTTTATTCGTAAATCCTGCACATCAATCCCCAGCTCGCCAGCAATAGATTGCATACACTTGTCAAAGGATTGCAGATGATAAGTATGGCCAACTATCTTATTGGGTTTCTCATGTAAGGAGCAATCTATGCACCACAGCTCATATATACCGATATACTGTATCAGCAAAAAACTACAATTACCATGACCAACATTCACATGATAGGAGCGTACTGTGCTTAAGTGGAGTAGCACATCAAGATACTCCTCTGTCATTACATCTAAAAAACCTGCGGATGCTACTTGTAACTGATAACGGAGGTCGTCGTTAAGTGCTATCTTTTCCTTGGCATATGAGTCAGTATTCCCATAAGAGAAGAACAACTCTCCGTTTGATGGCGCATCATTGTAGTATACATACCAGCCCTCTCGTATATTGCCTCCACGCATGTCGTACTGCAACTGGCTAGGATGAAGTGTTAGCATAATAGGGACGTTCTCATTCTCCTCGCCCTCTAATTGCATACCATCCACTACACCTATCAGCGAAAGTGTTGCCTCTTGTCTCTGAGCTGCTTCTCCTGCATTCTCTTCAGTAACGGAAGCTATATGGATGCTGTCTACGAAATACAATGCCCGCATATTGTCTATATTTCAATATAAACAGATTCCTTTCTCTCACATGCAGCCTTCATACCAAAAAGCACCTCATTGTTAAGCACCTTGCCTGAGAATCCTGCAGCTTTCAAAAGGAGGATAGAACATAGTTTATGGAGCCGGAGGCTCATAGCAAGCATATCGTTATACTGGTTATGAAGCAATTGCTCATCATTGCTCAGATGACCATGGAAGGTGGAGTTACGCTTCTTGATAGCTTCACCATCCGCTTCGCTAAGGGTATAGCCAAATTTAGGAAAACAAATCTCCAGTTTGTTGGCGTTAGGGGCAGTATTGAGGTTATGCTCAATGCGCTGAGAGAAAATCCTGTTGGCTTCTTCTGTAAGCCCAGGAATAGTGTTCAGTGCTTCCAAGAGCACGGGAACAACGTCATTCTGATATTGCCCCTGGGGCATCGTTGGTGGCAATGATATCTTCTCGCCCTTCATTAGCGAAGAGGTGATGGTTTCCAGCACAACGTGGAAGAAGGGCTTCTGGTACTCTATGTTCATCATTGTGCCGTCGATGAGCATATTGGTAGCAAGCATCATGTCGTTGGATGTATAACAAAGTTGTGACAGCTTGTTAAAGGCATCCATCGTAAGAGCTGCATCGTCATTATAATACCAGCGTACCTCACCGGTCTGCTGTTTCTTAAGCTCATCCAATGCATATTGCTGATACTCGTGTTCACCAAGCCAAAGCTCAACCCAGTAGTTGTTGTGGTTGAGAACACGGAAGGGACACCCCTTTGTCTCTTTCAATGCAAGTGCTTCAACACCCGTAATCTGCGAGAACGTGGGTTCATCGCTGGCCACATGGAAACAATAGTCACCATAACGTTTGCCTAGGGCAAAGCCCAGAGCAATAGTTAGTGACATCACTCGATGATCCATTTCCTCGTAGGTAACCGGTTCCGTGGACTCTATGATCATCCAGTTGGTGTCATCAACTTTGCTTGCAAAGAGATTCATCTTGTGACCGTCAAGATCACAGATAATCAGCTTGCGGAAATGACTGGTGCCATAATCATCATTGTACGGATAAGCGTCAATCTTCAGGAACCACTCATTACTGTCAACGGGATAGATGAAACGCCAGAAATAATTTTGGTCCGTGGCCAATGTGGATTGTGTCAATTTACTGAAACGAAGGTCAAAGGGCTGGTCTGCTGTAGCATCCATGTGTATAGTGCCCTCGAAGTGGGCATTGTACTTTGGGATGTTATAGGTCGCGTTTGCTGTTTGAAGAGTCAGAGCAGGCAGATTCTCAAGCATTATGTCTGGATGCATTGCCCTGACTGTAGTTTTAAACTTTAGATCAAAATGCTCGGGGCTGACGTAAAGCTTATTTACCGCAGGGATTCCCTTAATGCCATCTACTTTACAATACTCCATGTGGAGGATGTCGTACATAGCACCTATCGTCGGTTTCAGTATGAACTTTATTGGCTCTGCCATTTTTTATAATCGAGTTATCCCACAAATGTGCCTGGAGCTGGTTTATTTCACTTCGTAACGGTCAACGGCTTCACCGTTTAGAGCGCGTACAATGCGGCTGCAGGCCTTTCCATCTCCGTAAGGGTTCACGGCTTTGCTCATACGTTCGTAAGCGGCTGCATCATCGAGCAGGGTGCTCACTTCGTTAACAATGAGGTCGTGATTGGTACCCACCAAGTGTACAGTGCCGCTCTTCAAAGCCTCAGGGCGCTCGGTGGTGTCGCGCATTACGAGCACTGGCTTGCCAAGACCGGGTGCCTCCTCTTGGATGCCACCGGAGTCGGTGAGCACCACAGTGCTCTTCTCCATCAGGTAAACGAACTCCAAGTACTGCAATGGCTCAATGAAGAAGAAGTTCGGACGGGTTAAGTCCTCGCCAAACACTTCGTGAATGGGCTTGCGCACATTGGGATTTAGGTGCATAGGATATACAAAGTCCACATCGGGATACTTCTCGCTGAGATCCTTCATAGCTGTGACCATGCTGATAAAGCCATCACCGAAATTTTCGCGGCGGTGTCCTGTTATCAGGACTAACTTGCGAGAATTTCTAGTTCCAGGTTCCAAGTTCAAAGTGTCAGGTTCAAGGCGACTGATGTTGTAGCCTGCGGCTCTGAGGACGTCCTCTTGCTCTGCAGCAAGTTTGGGGTCGTTCTTCAGTTTATCAACCACCATATGGAGGGCGTCAATGACGGTGTTACCGGTAACGAAGATCTGGCCATGAGCCTTCTCTTCCTTCAGGTTGCTCTCGCTGAGGGGTGTGGGAGAGAAGTTATAGGTGGCAATGCGGCCAGTAATCTGGCGGTTCATCTCCTCAGGCCAGGGGCTGTAGATGTTGTGTGTACGCAGGCCTGCCTCCACGTGACCAACGGGAATCTGCTGGTAGAAGGCTGCCAGTGCAGCAGCTGTACTGGTGGTGGTGTCACCGTGTACCAGCACCATATCGGGTTTGCACTCCTTGAACACATCGCGCATACCTGTGAGCACACGGGCAGTGACATCGTAGAGATCCTGCCCCTGCTTCATGATGTTCAGGTCGTAATCGGGCTTCACATCAAAGATGGTGAGCACCTGGTCCAGCATCTCACGGTGCTGACCAGTAACACACACTATAGTCTCAAACTCTGTAGGGTGCTTCTGGAACTCCTTCACCAGCGGGCACATCTTAATTGCCTCCGGGCGTGTTCCAAACACTAACATTACTTTTTTCATAATAAAAACTGATTATTCGTTCTGACTGGCAGTATCGAACTGCATCACCTATGCGACCACCTGTGCAGTCAGAAACCTTATTAAATTGACAATTGAAAGTTGACAATTGAAAATTTTGTTACAAATTACCACGTTCTTTGTCGAGGTAGTACTTGTATGTGCCTACGGTGAGCTCGTCGCAGGCTGCCTCATCGCACACCACGATAGCGTGAGGATGCATCTGGAGCATTGAGGATGTCCACTTGTGAGAAATGTATCCATCGATGCAATGCTTCAGGGCACGAGCTTTGTTGTGACCATTACATACAAGAAGCACCTCCTTGGCTGCCATAACCGTACCTATACCTACTGTCAGCGCCTGCTTCGGAACAAGGTTGAGGTTGCCTTCAAAGAAACGTGAGTTGGCATGTATTGTGTCGGTCGTAAGTGTTTTGATTCGGGTCTTGCTGGCAAGAGAAGAACCAGGCTCGTTGAATGCCAAGTGACCGTCAGGACCCACACCACCCATGAAGAGGTCTATGCCACCTGCTGCCTCAATGGCCTTCTCGTAATCCTCACACTCCTTGGTGAGGTCATCGGCATTTCCGTTAAGGATGTGTACATTCTCCTTCTTAATGTCTATATGACTGAAGAAATTTGTCCACATGAAACTGTGGTAACTTTCAGGGTGCTCTTCTGGCAACTTTACGTATTCATCCATGTTGAATGTGATGACATTCTGGAAAGACAGTTCTCCTGCCTCATACTTCTTGATGAGCTCACGATAGAGACCCAGTGGTGATGAACCTGTGGGGCAACCCAACTTAAAAGGCTTCTCTGGAGTCGGATTAGCTTCTTTTATACGCTTGGCTACATAGTCAGCAGCCCATCTTGACATGGACTCATAATCAGGTTCGATGATTACTCTCATAATACTTTTACTTTTTTTGTTATTAATAAATTGTTTATAATGTTCCGAAGGACCTGCCACTAAAAAGCTAAAACAGGGGGTTTCCAACGGTATTTACTATAATCTTGAAACTATATGTTAATTTGTTAATTGTTAATTGTTCAATGTTTGGCAGATGATGTGTGTGAGATGTATGATGTGTGAAGTATGATGGATGATGTCTTCATTTCTCACTACCACCCACATTATCAAGTTTCTTACATCTATGCGTTAATACTTTTACTAACTCTTCAGCATCCGCTTTGAGACTATTGAATTGGACATCTGTCTCAAGTTTCTGAATAACGAAGCCCTCTGGATTTCCATCTAAAAGAGCATATCGTATCTGCTGCCTCCTATTTGCTTTATTGGCTATTTTATCATCAGGTGATGGTTTCCACCATTTCGCTGCGATAACATCCTTATTTGGAGCGAGTCGATCTATCACCCTATTCCCCAACTCTCTTAACACATAAGCGAAATTATTGAATCGGATTGGGTTCGTGGTATCGTCAAGATTCCTAAAGGCAGCGTCTAAAATCTTAATATCAAAAGGATCCGACAAATACTTCAATATTTCGTTTTTCCCAATTACCATAATATTCTTTGATGCTAATAAGGTTACAAACGACTAGCACTATTTCGCTTTCTTGCATCGATGGCAATGATATTCTGAATGAGAGATTCTGGTATATTTTGTGTCTTTAGCCTTCTCCAAAGAGTATTAACCAATTCTTCATCATGATTATCAGCAATGACAATCATATAGATTCCTTTAGAGGTGCTTTCTGCTTTTAAATAAGTTGGAAGTTGAACCTCAATACCATGCATAAGCTGAGAATTCCGTGCAAGCTTCATCTCAAGAAGAACCTTACTATGGTGGCCACTCGAAAATTTAAAATCTACTGGTCCTGCACCATAGTCTGTTTCAGGACTCAATACAATATCACTTATATTACAATATCCATCAGCCATTATCAAGAAAAGTCTCTGTAGTGCCTTCTCATTCTTGAATTTATCCTTGTTATAGAGAAGTTCAGACATACGGTTAGTTTCAACCATTTTCTTGAACTGAAGGCATATTTGACGAGCAATGTACATCACAGCTTCAAGATTGTCTTCCTTAGCTTCTAAAGGAAGGGGCTCCTGACCTATAAGTTCCTCTATGATTGCAGAGGCATATATAAAGCTGTCATCTTGCATAAAGTCGTACCCCTTACCCTTCAGGTGACGATATATCTCTGCCATCTTCGACATCACAGCTGGTTTGGCAAGAAGCCTTTGCTTAAGAAGTTTTTTATCTCGCATATCTCTCAAGGCCAACCCAACATCTTTGCTGATTCTCCTACGAATTTCATTGTTATAATCGCTAAAGAAATGTCCGTCGCGATACTCTGCTTCAGGCAGATTTCGTATAATCTCTGTGGGAACAAATATGATAGGGGTTTTTACCAAGCCCCTCTTCTTGTCGGATCTAATAAAGAAAGGAAGGTCATATAAGCCATCGAATTTATACGTCTTAAACCCAAATTCTTCCGTCACACGCTGAGTATATCGTACAAACTCATTGCGAAGAGTCCAGATCATAATATCACTAATACCATCGGCCCCTATTTTCTCTTGAAAGAGATTAACTAAAAGGAATATTTCAGGATCCTCAACTCCATCCTGTACTATCTCAATAGCTGTTTCCGCCAGTAGCTCTGCCTTCTTACCCGTGATTCCCTTACCTGCTCTGGAATTATCTCCAAATCCCAAACCTATAAAATGAAATTCCGGAAAAGAAAGGTGTTGTACTATAGACTTATAGCGGAGATTTGTTATTGGCTTATCTCTTTCTGGAACAAGAGTTAATAACCTCCTAAAATGGTCCAATAGTTTTTCGTAAGCACCAACAAACTCAGGGGTCTTACATCTCTTCAGTAACAATGGGTCAACATGTAGTCTGGCATCTTTGCCGACAAAGCCGTCAAAGACACCTTTTGCCACAAAATCTTTGTGACTTCTCTTAAAATATCCACTGTAATGTTTCGCCATTGCTTATTTTGTTATAAATTGGTATCTGTTGGAATTACTCATTGATTAGGTCTCGGATCTATAAAAAGTGTATCTTTTACACGACTATTCTCAATTGAGTAATCAGACACCCGTATCACCTTCATATATTTTTCTGTTCCCTTTATTGGAGAAGGTGTTTCTACAGGTGTAGATGATGCTTTCCAGACATAGACCATTGCCACAATAATTGCTGCTACAAAAAGCGTCATTTGCCACATAGAGAAGAAACGAACATTTCCATTATATATAGGACTTTGTGCCGTTTGTGTGTTTATTTGTTGGCCCGGCTGATGATTTTCCGGTTGTTCTTCCTGCAATGGTTGAGCATCTGTAGAAGTTTTTTGTTTTGGTCTTCCTAAGTGACCTGCAAGCGCCATGAGAGTAAAAATACCAAAGATGATTGAAGCCACGAAAAACAATAGAGCAATCAGCAATACTGTTGAATGAGACTGAGCGGCAGATGACGAAAATATCTTATCCGTAAATGCAACACACAAAGATATTATCGCAGTAGACAAGGCAATAAGTTGCTTTGTCACATCAGCTGCAAAATCAAAAGATTTTGTTATTCTTTGGTCTTCACTCATAACAATTTGGTACTAGCAGAAAGGCCACAGCGGACAAATACTCATACGTGCGCTCGAAAAAGTTCTGTTTTCGACAATCACTCGACTCTCTCGACGGGTACGCTCGCAAAGTTGCTCGCAGAGATAGCGCATATTGCGCTCTGCCTCAGCAATCTTTGCTCCATTATAACGTTCTTCTACCGTCATACGGTCAACTCCAGCTGCAATCAATTCACGCAGTTGTGCATCAGCTTCAGTAGAGAACTGGCAATTATGTCTGCTCACCTCATTATATGCCTCCTGTATAAGGCTCGATATTAATTCATCTCTTGTCATATTGATCTAATAGTTACTTGTCTTATTTCTTTATATAGATAGTTCTGACTGGCAGTATCGAACTGCATCACTATATGACCACCTGTGCAATCAGATATTTGTTTAAAGTCATTAGCCAGAAGCCAAACACTTGCTTTGAATCTTGTCACCGATTTCTTACATCTTACTTCCAAATATCTTTTACCTTTCGGTCAGTATGCCATTGGCAACGTCGGCAAACTTGGAGAGGTCGGCCTCGTGAAGGGGATGATACATAGTTACGACAGTATCAGCACCAAGGCCCTTGCGTTGCATGAAGGCAAAACTGCGACGTGACAGCCACTGGTAGTATGCCAACACCCAACCTGCCCAATACTCGGGACCGGTGGTGTAAGTGCCGTCATTCGTGTCGGAAATGCTGCCGCCAGACTCCTGCACTACTAAATCTGCCAACTCGGCTCCTGACATGCCTACCAAATAGCGGGGATTGCCCTGACCAAACTGGCGCGAGACTCCGCTCGACAGGAACTTCTGGTAGAACTCGCCAATCGTGTAGCCGTACTTGCGCACACCGCAATCCATCATCACGGCAAGGTTGCGCATGGCTCCGTTGAGGTATGTCTTCTTATATGCTCTGGCCATTCTTCCAATTATTTCTGATGACATCTATCACGTAGGTCTCGTCCTCAGCTACGGGTTTGGTGGCAATCTTACGATACTTGCCACGAGCTTCCTCATCACGCTGCTTGTACTTGGCAAAATATTCCTCGCGTGGGGCTTTTATTCCCTCAACGAAGGTCAGTGCGTCAAATGCTTTGGGGGACTTCAAGACCACCTGTTCGCCCAACTTACCTAAGCGCATAGCCTCAGAGAGGTCGGAAAGCGAGAGTGTGCCATTTACAAAGTCGCCAGCATAGCTGAAATAGGAGTCGTCGGCACGATAGCCTATAATGATGTCGTACTTCTTATAATCGACCTTGAAGTTCTCTAATATATAGGCTTTAGCCCGTTGGGGCAAGCCTTCAGCCACATTGAACTTACGATTTTCCAGCAGGATGGCAAGCCAATTTAATATGTTGTACTCTGGGGTATTAAGATTAAGTACGCTCAGTCCACTCATTTCCAGTTGATATCGATTGGCATAGCCATCGCCACCCGCGGCGCACGCCCACTCCTTAGCCAGTTCAACATGCTCAGTGCAATAGAATCCCTTTCCATAGTCGTTATAGGATTTGCCCTCACCAAACACAGGTTTTTCTATGATGTGATCTGACCCGTGATAAAGCGTGATCATATCAATGCTCCTCCATTGTTATGGCAATGCAGTGCTGCCACTTCGTGCATCAATGCCGGTAGCAGGTTATTGCTCTTCTTCGCTATATTGGGCATATAGTTTGTATTCTTCGTCATCACTACGTTAATGTCATTTCTATTTTAATTGCGAAAGCATGCTAAAAACGCGGAATACGCGAAAATCTTGTTCTTATCTGATGTCAATCTTGGGAAGATTGATTAAAAGCTTGCTTTTATAAAGTCTCCAACCAAAATAAAACTCTTCATCTGTAAGATACCGCTTTTTTATTTTCGTGCTTTTTCGCAATCTAAATATTAACTTAATCTGCACCTTGGGGTCACATGAACAAGGGTGATGAGGAAAGAGGTGCAGGGGGTGAGTTGATTTTTTGATTCTCAATGAGTCCCAACTAGGGCGCACGGTGCGCATGTGTTTTCGCGCTGGAAGCGTGAAATATTATGCGCTGGAAGAACGATATATATTGCGCTGAGTGCGGAGAAAGGAGGGTTTAGAGTTTAGGGGGTAGGGTGGAGAGGGGATTAGCTTATCTTCTCGAGATCATCGGGAGAGATGGTGACCATGGCTGAGCCAAGGGTATCGAGGGTGACGACAAGGCAAGAGGAGTTATTCTGGCGGATCACCTGCCCTTCCAAGGTGGCGAGAGGACCTCGCACCACGCGAATATGGTCGCCCTGACTGAGTGGTTCAGAAGTGAAGCTGACAGCAGAGTCAGCATTGTACAACATGAACTGGAGACGTTCCATCTGCTTATCGGGAATGACAGCAAAGGGATGCCTGCCAAATTCGTTCGGTTGAGCCGCTTTGTCAGTTAAGAAACACTTGATGACAGGGAAGTCTTTCAGTACCTGCAGACGCTCTTGCTCGTTGACGTGGACAAACACCATGCTACTGATGATGATATGTGTCACTTCGCGACGATGGCGGTTACGATAGACCTTTATTTCCTTCTGACAAGCAACGTACGCTTCATAGCCATTGTCCTGCAATTGCTTCCGGCACAATTCTTCGTACTTGGCCCTCACCAACGCCACCAGCCACTTGCGTTCGGGTACGCCTCCGGCGAGCGATTGGCGCAAAGATGTACCTATCGTTTCGTGGGAAGCATTATTTTCAGGAATATCTGCCATGCTACTTCACGCTACACCATGACATTTCTGCCATGAAATTGAAATCTCCTCACCTGAGAAAGAACCCAATTTGAATGCAAAGATAGTAAATCCTTATGATATGGTGAAAAAAATATAAAAAATGTATAGAACGACTCTGTTTTTTTACAGTATTCCTCTTCTATTTTACGTTTTAGGGGGGGGTAAAAATAAAGGGACTCACATGGATGCACGAGCATCGATGTGAGTCCCTTCGTGTAGAACCAGCACCTCACTTCATCAGAACACTCTTCCCGTCATGGATGTAAATGCGTCCTTTACGGGGGTGTTTGACAGTTCTGCCGTCGAGGGTGTAATATTTTCCGTCAAGTGTCTTAGCTGTAGAGACAGCCACAGGGGCATGAATGCCGACTGCAATGCGCTCGGTGACTCCAACGGGATGGATGGTCATGCAGTCGATGTTAGGCATTGCGGCTGAGGATGACTTGTTGTAGAGTCGGATGAGGTTCTCCCCTGGAACGAGGGAGATGTTGAGGGTTTTGAACCCCACCTTGTCGTAGCCACCTGAATTGCAGGTGAGGGTCTGGACATCCTTGCCATTGACATTGAGGGTAAGGTTACGATTGTCGCCCGACATGAATTTAAGCGTCATCTGGTAGTCGCCCCCATTGTCGCTATAGACATGACGCCACTGAAGGTCGTTTTTGGGATCGTTGCCAAGCCATCCAACATATTCTTTCCCCGAGCAGACATCGCTGCTTTCATATACAGCGGAGTGGACAGCCTGGTTGTTGGCGATTTCCTGATACTTGCCAAGATAGGCAGTTTCTGCTTCGTAGAGGTTGCGCTCCAAGCGAGTTTCAGCATCAAGACGATAGATGCGTGTACCATGTGCAGGCACCGCGACAGAGATTTGACCAGTCATCTCACCAAGGTCTTCGTTCTCATAGAGGTCGCGCACCTTGACGGCACCATCAAGGTCGAGGTCGGTAAACTGAATGCTCATGTCCACTTTCTTGTCGGATGGGTTGTAAAGAGCAACTGCACGCGTCTTTCCGTAAAGCTGCTCCAAGTCTTTCACCAGCACGTATGTGTCGCCCACATGTTGCACCACGTATGCCTGAATGCAAAGGTCATCCTGATTGAGGGCAATCAAGTCTTTGTTTTGGAGCAGCAACTTAGCTGCAGGCTTGACATTGCGTAGGTCACAACCAATGAGAAGCGGGCTGGACATAATGCACCACATGCCAAAATGGGTGCGATCTTCTTCTGTGTTGAGTCCCTTGCCCACCTCGAGCATATCCATGTCGTTGTAGTGACCATCATAACAATAAGCAGAGAGGTAGAGATTCTCCTTGAGGATGCTTTTCACAGAACCCCATGAAGCGTTGATGTCGCCTGTAGTGCGCCATGAAGCAGCCACATCGTGTACCCAATTGCCCGGGTAGTCCCATCGACACACGTTCATGCGCACATCGGTACGTCCAGTGTTTGCAATCGCCTTGGCAATGGCGGTGTAGCGTTCCTGCTCATCGAGATAGAGGTTTTCGCTGTTATGATAACCCACGCCACCGCAGAAATCCACCTTGATGAAATCGAAGTTCAATTCCTTGAAAAAGAGGTCAGCATCTTGCTGGTCATGACCGTAGAATCCTACACCCTCAGCAATCTTGTCACCTCCATGATAGTTTCCGCAGGTATTCTTACCACCATCGGAATAAATGCCCGCCTTCATCTTGAGGGTGTGGATATAATCAACAACAGGTTTCAAACCATTCGGGAAGCGTGTGGGATGGATGAGCAGTTTTCCCGTTTCCGGATCACGCCCTCCAAAATAACCATCGTCAATATTGATATGGTTATAGCCAACCTTATAAAATCCCTGTGTACGCATGGCCGTGGCTTGACCTTTGATGATTTCTTCGCTGATATTGAGTGCGAAAGTGTTCCATGAACTCCAGCCCATGGTAGGCTTGTCTTGCGCAAAACACCCTTGCCCCCAGAGAGAGAGGATGGATGCAATCATGATTTTAGCAGTCTTTTTCATTAGGTTTTTAGTTGTAAATCAAGAGTCTATTATTTATTTCATTATAATTCAGGAGTTAAGGAGTTATAGGAGTTAAAGCCGTTACCTTGCAAATGAGATTTCCACCAGCCTGAGTGTTGGCTTAACTACTTAACTACTGACTACTTAACTACTTAAGAAACTTGAGTTATTTCATTTCTATTGTTATCTGAGCCTCTTCCAATCCTTCCGCCCTGACAGTCAGTGTCACCTCACCCGATTGGTCTTGTGGCTGCACAATGGCGAGTGCCTTTCCTCGGAAGGTCGTGGGACGGAGTGAACGGAAGGAATGCATATCGTAAGGATGTCCTGTGCCAGCCACAACTGCAGCCGGTCCCGACACAGTGATTTCGACAGGAATCTCTGCCGTAGGACATAAGTGCCCCTCCTCGTCCTCCACACATATTGTTATATAGGCAAGATCATTATGTGAAGAGGAGATGGAGACACGGTCAGCCTTTAATGTCAGTCGAGCAGGTGGCAATGCCGTGATAAACTCAAGTGAATCAGGCTTTGCCTTCTTTGCCTGTGGAATGGTTATGGCTTTCAACGACCCAGGTTCGTAAGCCACAGTGAATGTAGCTGTATAGGTTTCCGGATCCGTATCCTTCTCACCCATGATGGAATCGTTGATGAGCAGTCGCACTCGAGGTTCGCGGCTATAGACATTAACACGCAAGGAATCGCTGCGATGTCCATTCACATTGTGTTTCAGGTTCCCCACCACATTAGATGTCTGATAGTTTTCGGGACGAAGTTCTATGGGAAGATATGCTTTCCCGAAGTTCCAGTGGTTCTCTTCAGCAGTCCATCCCCAGCCATTCACATCCTCATACTCACCATCCGGCACTGAAGGACGTACCGCCATGGCGAGTTTACTGCGGTTCCAAAGCACATCACGGTAGTAACTTTGTGGTTTCTTGTCGCCAATAAGGTCAAGGTCGCCACACCACGCATTGAACCAAGGCCAAGAGAGGAATTGAATCCAACGGTTGTCAGAGCGCTCGTAAGTGTGACCCAGTCCCGCTTCGCCCACGTAGTCAATGGCAGTCCAGACAAAGTCACCAAGAATGTAGGGATGCTCGTCCACCAAATTCCAATTTTGTGCCATCTCCTTAGGGAAGGACTCCGAACCATACATAATGCGATCCGGGAATGAATCATGATCCGCCTCATAATGCTTCCACTCATAGTTATAGCCTCCCACCTCAATGTAGTCGAATGCACGGTGGCTGTCCTTTTCCCAAGTGAACTGGGGTCTGTCCCAGAAGGAATTGATTGCCATTGTTGTGGGACGCGTGTGGTCATTTTCATTGACAGCAAGATTGAGGTTAAGCGCTATTTCCTTACCACGAGGGATGTCAGCCCGTTGTGCTATTTCATTACCGATGCTCCACATGATGATGCTGGGGTGGTTGCGGTCGCGACGCACCATAAGAGCCATGTCCTTCATGTAGTCACGGGCGAAATACTGGCTGTAGTCATTGCTGCGTTTCGGTTCCTCCCACTGGTCGAACACCTCATCGATGACAAGCATGCCAAGACTGTCACAAGCATTGAGGAAAGCCTCTGTGGGCAGGTTGTGGCTGCACCGCACAGCATTGTAGCCCTGTGCTTTCAGCAGCTCCACCTTATGTATCTCCGCCCTGTCGATGCCCGCCGCACCCAAGAGTCCGTTGTCATGATGCACACAGCCTCCATAAAGTTTAGTGGGTTTGCCATTCAGCAGAAAGCCCTCTTCAGCAGAGAAATGGAGGGTGCGGATACCGAAGGGGATGTAAAGTGCATCTTTCTCTTCGCCCGACTTAGAAACATAGACTTTGGCGGTGTATCTGTAAGGGTCTTCAAGTGACCAGAGGCGAGGAGTCTTAACTGGCAGTTCAATTGCCACATCAGTCCCTGTAGTGTTGGACGCACCGACAGTCAATTCCTTTTCATGATGAGCGACGGGATTACCCACTGCATCCAAGATGTCCACACAGAACTGGGTAACCGCGGAATGCGCATCTTCGTTAAACACCTTGGCAAAGACCTTCACGTTCGCATCCTTACCCTTGTTGATAAGTTCTGAACCATCCACATAAGCATCCCACTCATCAAGGTGCAACTTCTCAGTAGTTTCGAGCCACACATGACGGAAGATGCCACTACCGGCATACCATCGGGAATTAAGTCCCTCGTTCACCGCCTTGACCGCCACGGTCACCACCGGTTCGTTGTCATGTCTGCGGTTCTTGGCATCAGCAAGTATCTTGTTGAGATTGATGACGAAAGGCATATAACCATATACATTGACAGCAGCCTTGACTCCGTTCACCCACACTTCTGCCTGATGATAGACACCATCGAAACGGATATTCACATTCGTCTGCGAAAGATAGGTGTCGAGCGTGGCATTGCCTTGAATGGGCAGCATGAAGGTCTTGCGATACCATCCAGTACCACCCACTGTCTGCCCCGTGTCCCAATTACCGATGCTGAGTCGAGAGAAGGGACCCACCAGTACATCTGCCCAACCGCCCGTGCGCTGACGCTCGTCAGAAAGGTCAAAGGCTGGTTCCATACTGAAGTCATGGGGCACGGTGAGGGTGCGCCATTTCGAATCATCATATTCTGCCACTTCGGCATTGACGACATCGCCACGATGGAACTTCCAACCGATGTCGAGGCTGGCCTTACGCTGCGCCACGACAGGGAGCAGGAAAAGGCTGAACAGGGTAAAGATTGTTATTTTCTTCATATCAGTTCTTGAAACTATGGATTGGTGCTGGGATGCGTCCCCCTCTGTCCACAAAACGTTGAGATGAGAAAGTGTTGACTGGCATGATTGGAGCATGTCCGAAAAGTCCACCATATTCAACTGTATCACCCACTGTCTTTCCTATCACAGGGATGATACGGACAGCTGTTGTCTTCTGATTGACCATGCCAATGGCACTCTCATCAGCAATGATGCCTGCAATGGTGGTGGCAGGCGTATCCCCTGGGATAGCTATCATGTCAAGTCCTACGGAACAAACACAAGTCATGGCTTCAAGTTTCTCGATGGTAAGGGCTCCAGCCTCCACCGCATCAATCATGCCTTGGTCTTCACTCACAGGAATGAAGGCTCCAGAGAGTCCACCCACATAAGAAGACGCCATCACTCCCCCCTTCTTCACTTGGTCATTGAGCAGGGCAAGTGCAGCTGTGGTGCCAGGTGCGCCCGGGTGTTCCACACCGATGCACTTCAGAATGTCTGCCACAGAATCTCCAATAGCAGGAGTGGGCGCAAGGCTGAGGTCTATGATGCCAAAGGGCACTCCCAGACGGCTACTTGCCTCTTGTGCGACGAGCTGTCCCACACGGGTGATTTTGAAAGCCGTGCGCTTAATGGTCTCACACAAAAGTTCGAAGTCCGCATTAGGAATTTGTTCCAGAGCATACTTCACCACACCCGGTCCACTGACTCCCACGTTGATGATGGCATCCGCCTCACTGACCCCATGAAATGCACCAGCCATGAAGGGGTTATCATCAGGAGCATTGCAGAGCACCACGAGTTTGGTGCATCCAACGGAATCCCGTTCTTGCGTCGCCTCAGCAGTCTGTCGGATGATATCACCCATCAAACGCACAGCATCCATATTGATGCCCGTCTTGGTGGAACCGACATTGACGCTGGAGCAGATGCGTTCGGTGCATGCCAATGCCATAGGGATGCTACGGATGAGCAGTTCATCGCTCTGTGTCATGCCCTTGGACACAATAGCGGAAAAGCCGCCAAGAATATTCACACCGACATCTTTGGCAGCACAATCCAGTGTCTTGGCTATCTGCACATAGTCACCTGGGATGCGGCAACAGGAACTGCCCACAAGCGAGATAGGCGTGATACTGATACGCTTATTGACAATCGGGATGCCAAATTCTCGGGCAATGTCCTCCCCTGTCTGGACAAGGTTGCATGCCAGCGTTGTTATCTTCTTATATATTTTCTCACAAGTGATGTTCAGGTCGTGGTCGGCACAGTCGAGCAAGCTGATGCCCATCGTGATGGTGCGGACATCAAGATTTTCCTGCTCAATCATCTTATTGGTCTCAATGACCTCCTGCAAGTTAATCATCGATTCTTTGATTTATGTTTGAATGCGTTGGAGTTAAAGGAGTACACTTTGATGTTAGATTCGGTGCATCTTGTCGAAGATGTCCTCCAATTGGCATTTCACTTGAACCCCTGTATCCTTACCAATCTTCACCAGCTCGTCATTCAGTTGGTCGAAAGGCTTAACGGATTTTGTCAAGTCAACAATCATCATCATGTTGAAGAACTCCTGCACAATGGTCTGCGATATATCAAGTATATTGATTTGATTATCTGCCAAATAGGTGCATACCTTAGCAATGATACCAACGGTATCCTTGCCCACTACAGTTATAATTGCTCTTGTCATTTTATTTTTTTTATAAAGTTTCGCATGCTCAACTTCTTTGGAAGTTAAAGGGATTTGAAGGGAAGTTATCGCGGTCTTTGACCGCTTGGAAGTTAAAGGGACAAATGTCATTGCTGATGAGTATCGTCCTTTCCATTCCTTTTAACTCCTTTCCCATTCCTTTCTTTTCCCTTTCGCTCAACTAGTAAAAGTTGAGTTATTTACTATTAGACCATTTCTTATTGACAATTTTGAATATTAAAATGTCCGTGTGTAATTGCCGTCATAAGTCTTGACCGTGAAGGTAAACTGATCCAGTCCCTGAGGTAACGGCATGGACATATAGACGTTTTCTGTATAGGCACTACCATCGCTGGCAGGACGCTGATGCAACAGCGAGAAGTGCCCTGTACTATCTTCGCAAAAGGCAAATTGATGAGCACCATTGTCAGTGGTCATCAGTCCCAAATGCATATTGAGATAGCCCCCACTCTTCCACATACTAATCACCTTCATCGGGTCGCGTGGCAGAAGGGACACATCCTTATAAGCTTTACCATCAATAATCACATAGATGGAGGAAGCAGGATAGGATTTAGAGGAAAAGATGGGGCGGAGGCTGAACAATTGGATATTCTTAGCGTCGTCGTACGTATAGACCGCCATGCAACGGAGTAAGGTGTCTTTCCGTTCCAAATCCACTTGCTGAGAAGCGACATTGTAGGTAGCACCATCGTCTAAACAGACCTTCAGCACCTTTCCGTTGGCATCGGTCGATGCCACCACAAGGTCTGTGACATAAGGAGGGATGTACACGTCTCCATCATCGTCACCCTCAGAACATGCCACCATACACAGCACGAACGCCACACAGAAGATGTCAGCCAACAGCTTTCTCATAATTACGTAGGGGGTTGGCGTACATGGCAGTCAGTTTCTCGCGGAGGAACGGCACATCAGGATTCTCCACATCCACCATTTTGATGCGTTCCTCGATGTAAGCATTCTCTGTTCCTGCCAAGGCATCACGGTTAATGTCGTAAATACGGTAGTTCTTATGTATCTCGTGGTCAATATGTTCTGCCACGATGCGGAAGATGTCAGCCTTCTCAATTGTGTCGGGATCAAGTGTGTCCAACCAGGTGTTGATGCAATCAGCTGCCTGATAGTGAACATGCCCTTTCTTTCCCCAGATGCCCGTTTTCATGTTGTCGAGGTCATCCTGCTTGGCTTTCTTCCATCCCGGAATGTCCCTCTTGCACTGAAACTCCTTTGCCTTCAGATAGTCACATGGGTCATACTCATAAGAGATTGCCAATGGAACGATGTTCATGTGGCGCAGGTTCTCTATGATGTCAGCAGTTGTCCTGCCAGAAGTGGGACCTCCCATATTCAGCATCTTGAGCACAGAATCCTGGGTGCGGTCGTCAGAGTCTTTCGCACGTCCTTCACGCTGTGCAATCCAGATGTTCTCGTTCTTCTCGTTGATGGCAAAGTGCATATACTGGCTCATATGAATAGACGACTTGAGCATCTCCTTAGGTGTCAAGCCACGATTCACCACAAAAGACTTGTTCATCTTCACCAATGTTTTGATCCAAGGATAGATAAGCAGGTTGTTTCCGATGGCTATCTCCACCGTGGTAGAAAAACCATCCTTCAACAAGAAGGTGTCAAGAAAAGCAGAATCCAGTACGATGTCACGGTGGTTAGACATGAAGGTGTAGTTTCCGTTCCGGTCAAGTGACTTCGGGAAAAAGAAGCTATACCCTGTGCTCGCCTTGTGCAACACGTAATACACCAACGGCTTCATGAAACGCTTCTGGAAGTCGAGCGGTGTCTTGATGCCTGTGAACATCATTCTCAGCAATCCGTTCCTAATTCCTTTCGGCAACGGTATCATGCCCCCAAGAATCTTGTCAAACTGCCGGTCAGCCAGCATGCTCTCGAAAGCGTCTTTCATCTCACCTTCGGAGAAAGGGCGAATATCATCAAAATCAGATAGTGTCATGGGATGTTAGATGTATGATGGATGATGTAAGATGGATGATGGATGATGTAAGATGTGAGATGTAAGAGGTTAGAGGTCTGAAGTCAACTTATCCGCAATGATATCGTTCAACACGTCCTTCATATCCTTGCCGTCCGCACGCACTTGCTGAGGGATGAAGCTTGTTGCCGTCATACCTGGTGTCGTATTGATTTCCAGCATATTGATGACATCATTTCCCGTCTCATTCTTACTGATGATATAGTCAATACGGATGATACCCGATGCGCCCAGAATATCATAAATGGCAGCCGTAAGAGCCTGCACACGCTTCGTCGTGTCTTCCGACAGACGGGCAGGAGTGATTTCCTCCACCAAACCATTGTACTTTGCATCGTAATCAAAGAAATCCGTCTTTGGCACCACTTCAGTGATAGGAAGCACATGCATACCCCCGGCCTTTGTCTTATACACTCCATTGCTGATTTCCACGCCCTTCAATTCGTTCTCAATCAACACTTCCGGGCATTCCTCCATTGCTTTCTCGATAGCAGGAACCACTCCTTCCAAGGTCTTGCAGCGAGTCACGCCAAAACTAGAGCCTCCACCATTGGGCTTGATGAAACAAGGCAGTCCCACTTTGTCCACAATCTGTTGAGCATCCACTTTCTGACCCTGACGCACCAACACGTCCTCCGCCACCTTCACGCCAAATCCCTTCAAAAATTGGTTCAGCGCAAACTTGTTGAAAGTCATTGCCTCCACCAACACACCACTCGTCGAGTAAGGGATGTTGAGCAAATCGAAATAGCCCTGCAAAATGCCATCTTCTCCCGGAGTTCCGTGAATGGTGATATATGCATAGTCGGGGCGGATGTCCCTGCCCCATTCGTCCTTGAAAGAAAAATTATGACGATACACAGTTGACTTTTTTCCATTTGGCAGATGTGCCACCCATCCCTGACGGCTCACCTCCACGATGTAAACGTCATACTTGTCCTTGTCAATCCAAGAATCAATCCCTGCCGCACTTCTCAGCGACACATCGTGCTCAGAGCTGTCACCCCCAGCCACGATTGCAATTACCTTTTTCATCTATTTATTAACTTTAACGATAACAATGATAATATACTCTTAATGATCAATTATCGACTATTATATATCCTCTCCATTTCTCCAACAATTTTTGGATGTCCTCGGGCAGTTCGGAATCGAACATCATCTCCTTTCCAGTCCTGGGATGCACAAAGCCCAATGTCTTCGCATGCAGCACCTGACGAGGACAGAGTTTGAAGCAGTTGTCAATGAACTGCCTGTATTTCGCGGTGTTCGCCCCCTTCAGCACTTGGTCACCGCCATACCGTTCATCACAGAACAGCGGATGACCGATGTGTTTCATGTGGGCACGGATTTGGTGAGTCCTTCCCGTTTCCAGCACACATTTCACCCACGTCGTATAACCAAATCTCTCCAATATCTGATAATGTGTCACAGCACTTTTCCCAATCTCCGAATCAGGAGGAAACACCACCATGCGCATCCGGTCTTTCGGGTCTCTCCCTATATTACCTTCAATTCTGCCTTCATTCTCCGTGAAGTTACCCCACACCAATGCATTGTACTCACGTTTTGTGGTCTTGTTGAAAAACTGCAAGCCCAAACTCGTCTTCGCCGTTGCCGTCTTCGCCACCACCAAAAGTCCACTGGTATCCTTATCGATGCGGTGCACCAATCCTATCTCCGGATCATTGATGTCATATTGCGGCATATCCTTCAAGTGCCAGGCAATGGCATTCAGCATCGTACCGTTCCAATTGCCAAACCCTGGATGCACCACCATACCCGCAGGTTTGTTGATGACCATCAAGTCACCATCCTCATACACAATGTTCAACGGGATATCCTCAGGCGTGATTTTGTTCTCATAATGCGGGCGATCCAGCATCACCTGAATCACATCGTCAGGTTTCACCTTATAGGACCGCTTCACCGGCTTGCCGTTCGCCATGATGAAACCGGCATCTGCCGCCTTCTGAACACGGTTACGGCTGGTACCAGACAACTGTGTGAGCAGGAACTTATCGACACGAAGCAACTTCTGTCCCTTGTCAGCTACGATACGATGATGTTCATACAGTTGTGAGGTCTCGTCATCCTCCAGTTCCTCGTCCTCTACGACAATGTCCAATGCGTCAGCATCCATTCTTTACAACTCAATGTCAAAATCTTCTCCGTCTTCCTCGTCCAAATCACCATCCATACCAAGTCCTTCCAAATCGAAGTCCTCTTCATCCTCGTACATCGTCGAGTCGATTTCGCCACCGCCAATCACCAGCGTCAAAGCACGATCACGCGGAATTGTTTCACCAGCATGCACGTCACGAACACCCTGCTTCACACCAATCACCAAATCCTTAGGTCTGCCCATCACTGGTTTGTGAGCAGTTAACTTGAAGCCCAATGACTGCAAAAGAGCCACCGCCTCGCGCAGCGAGCCGTGTCCCACCACATCCGGTAACTGAGCCATTGGCTCCCCATTCAGGTTCACCGTCAGATAAATCATACGGCCACTCTTCACCTCATAACCCGATTTCGGTGTCTGTTCCAACACAGAACCTTTCGGTGCATGTTTGTCATACACAGAGTCAACCACCATCGCCATCAAGCCACGGTCTTTCAGCATTGTCTCCGCATCATACATCGACTTACCCACCACATTCGGGACTTCAATCTTCTCACCATGATGGGTGAACGAATCCAACAAATACAATGCCACAATAGGTACAGCTACAATGATGAGCACCATCACAACGATGTTCACCCAAAACTTTGCACCAGATTTACCTGTAAAAAAATTCTTCAAAGCCATTTTCGCGCGTACAATAATTATTTATGGCGACAAAGTTAGTCATTTTAAGTGAAAAGTGAAGAGTGAAAAGTGAAAAATCTAAGTTACTTGCCACTCGAATGGTCTGTTACTTGGATTTTTCACTTTTCACTCCTCACTTTTTCGCTCTTTTGAGTGCACAAAAAAAAGCAGAAGTTTCCTCCTGCTTTTACTACTTATTTACCATGATGTTCGCTTGATACGGTGAGAGACTTACGTCCCTTTCTGCGACGAGCAGAAAGAACGCGGCGACCATTGGCGGTCTGCATACGCAGACGGAAGCCATGTTTGTTAATCCTCTTTCTGTTGTGAGGTTGGAAAGTTCTTTTCATTGTGCTATCTTATTTTTTTATTGTTAATCATTCATTCTTACCGCCTCAAATGCCGCAACATTTTCGGAAAGCGACTGCAAAATTAGTGATTTTCAGTAAATCGGCAAAAGAAAAAACCAAAAAACACAAAGTTTTTTTGTCATTTTGATGAAATTCTGCGTTTTTGACTTTGTTGGAGGTGGGTTTTTTGCGTTCCATCTTTCACTTTTCACATTTTTTCCCTACCTTTGCACCCGATTTCAACAAGTAAAACAAAAATAAGATCATTCTATGGCTATTTTAGCAGGCGACATTAAGAAAGGCGTATGCCTCCGTCTTGACGATGGCAAAATTTATGTAGTAATTGATTTCTTGCACGTAAAGCCAGGCAAGGGTAACACCGTGATGCGCACCAAGCTCCGCAACGTGGAAGATGGTCGAGTGCTTGAGCGCACTTGGATTGTATCTGCCAAGCTCGATGACGTGCAGGTATCACACCAGCAGTTCCAGTACCTTTACAAGGAAGGTGAGGAAATGGTGTTCATGAACACAGACACTTACGAACAAGTCAACATCTCCAAAGACCTCATCACTGGCGGTGACTTCCTTAAGGAAGGTGAGACGATGGTCATGGCATCCATTGATGAGTCCACAGGTACCATCCTCACAGCAGAAGCACCCGTCAAGGTAATCCTGACAGTGACCTACACTGAGCCTGGTTTCGCTGGCAATACTGCCACAAACGCCACCAAGCCCGCCACACTTGAGACTGGCGTGGAAATCCGCGTGCCTCTCTTCATCAATGAGGGCGACCAGATTGAGGTGGATACTCGCGACGGTTCTTACGTGACCCGCAAATAAGACGACACACATTCATATCCAAGGAGGGAGAACGCATGCGCTCTCCCTCTTTTGTTGTTTTCACAGATTCCTCTGTCATCATTTTATTCCATCACTCTACTTTCAGAAGCATGTTTTTGAAGGAGTAAAAGGAGTCAAGGGAGGATTATGTTTGAAATACAGTTGGGTGTATTGGTAAGACACTAACACCTGTATGGGTGAGACACCAGCACCTGTATGGGTGAGACACTAACACCTGTATGGGTGAGACACCTCAACATCTGCGGGCGAGCGAACAGCGTACGAGAGAAAAGGTTACTTCCTCAGCAAGAATGCCACAGGACTGTTTAAATCACGCAGTCCCTTTGCCACGCTCTGGGCGTTGAGTTGTGCTCCTTTGAGGGATGTATGGGTGTGGTCATTTTTGAAATAGGCAGCCGCCTTCTTCTGCCCCAATTTGTCAAGAGCATCTGCAGTGATGTTATGGACATCGACGAACTCGCATCCCGTTTCACGGGCGACGGCACGACACCAAGAACCGTAGGTCTCGTTGCGACGCTCAATGTAGAGTTTGCCTTGCTTCTCGTTGACAGGATAGACGAAGCCACGTGAGTGGCCATTGCCTTCATGCCATTCGTTGCGAGGCGTTAGAGAGAGAAGTACGGGATAGGCACCCTTTTCTTGGGCATCACGTATCATCTTCTTGAGATACCATCCGTAAGAATAGATGACCTTGTAGATGCCGCTGCTTTCCATGCGGTAAACAGCACTGGAATCCTTGGCAGTGGCTAGCACACCACGCTCCTTACCCTCCTTGATAGCTCCGATGTCATTGTGACCGAACTGAATGAGCACCACATCACCGCGCTGCAGGGAGTTGTAGACCTCCTCCCAGCGATCCTCGTCGATGAAAGTGCGGGTGGAACGTCCCGCCTTTGCCTGATTCTGAAAAACACACTTGGCAGGATCAAATATGGTGTAACCCTGACTGCCCCATCCCCACATGCCATCGGGGTTGGAGTCTTCATTCTTACCCGTAGAATCACCGCACAAAAAGACCATAGGCTTTCCCTGTTGACGGTTCTGATCGCAACGTTTGGGCTTGACCTTATCGGTGAGGCAAGTCTTAAGAAATGCCAATTGAGGGTCATCGGAGGCAAGAACACCTTCAGCTGCACTCTGCGCATTCATGCGGGCACCATAGGCAGAAGAATGGATCTTGTCCAAGTAGAAATGGTAACTAGCCTTCCACGGGCCATATTGCTCAAGTTTGGTGGCAGAGATGTCGTTGAGGTCAATGACGGGTGTGCCAGTCTCTTTTCCAAGAGCAAAGATAGCAGGTGTAAAGTCGGTGAGTTTGCGCTGTATCCTCTTGGGATCATCAGGCTCATATTCATTACGGGGAGTAAGCGTAAAGAGGACAGGAATAGCTCCCTTGGCACGGATTTCATTGATGAAGCGGCGGGTGTAGCCTCCAAAGGTATAGACGGTTTCCTGTTGTTTAGTCACTTTATTATAAATGGAGATGGAGTCCTCCCTCACTTCGAGCTTGCCATCAGGATAATAGGAAGAACGGGCACGGACAGAGTCGATGGGGCCGTTGTCGTTGTGACCCAGTTCAAGAAAAACGTAATCGCCCTTACGGACCGCTTCGAGCACAGGTTTCCACAAGAGATTGTAGAAAGTTCGTGGTGAAGTGCCGCCAAGTGCATGGTTCTCCACTGTAATCTTATTTTCATCGTAGTACTCATGGGCATAGAATCCCCATCCCCACTGTCCATTGCTTCCATTACCAAGGGTGCCTGTGCGCATCGTACTGTTACCAACAAGAAAAAGCACAGGATTGTTACCCTTACGACTGCTGCCGGGGACGGGACGTGCCTGGTTAGCGATGTCGATGGAATCAGAAGTGAGGTCGCGCACTCCATTGATGTCAATCCATATGTCACGTTGGGCATAAGAAGTGAAAAGGGAAAAACTAAAAAACAGAAATGAAAGTATCTTTTTCATAACAGGTTAATGATTATATTAGTTTGACACGTTGTATTTCGTTCTCAAAATTGGGGGTGAAGATGCCTTTGCCAAGGTTGTCACGTATTTCATCCACTGTCCAGAAACGTCCGCCATCGAGTTCCTCAGAAGGAGTGATGTCGCCATCATAAATGGTTTTGTGGACAAACACCAATTCACGTTCACGGGCACTCTCAAAGACGTATTGTGCGAGACGTTCGGGTGTGAAATCGGTGACGCCCAACTCCTCCCGCACCTCACGTTTCAGGGCATCCTCGACACACTCGCCAAGATCCACATGTCCACCCACAGCTGTGTCCCACTTACCCGGCTGTATATCTTTCCACTCTGGGCGTTTCTGTAAATATAGTTCTCCCTTGCTATTGAACACATGCAGATGCACCACAGGATGCAAGAGCATGCTACCGCCATGGCACTCACCACGGGTGGCAGCACCGGTGATGTTGCCCTCTTCATCGACAATGGGGAACATTTCCTGATTATTATCTTTCATTGTTGTCAAGGAATTAGGAGTGATGAATCACCATAACTGAGGAAACGGAAGTCGTGGCTGAGAGCATAGTCATACACTTTCTTCCAGTCGCCTTTCAAAAAAGCAGACACCAGCAACAAGAGCGTTGACTGGGGTTGGTGGAAGTTCGTGACCATGCGACGTACGATGTGGTATTCGTAGCCTGGAGCAATGATGATTTGTGTGGAGGAATGGAGGACATCAAGATGATGCGTGTCCATATAGGAAAGGAGAGAGTGGAGGGAGTTGAGAGTTGAGAGTTGACAGTTAGTAGGTTCGTAGGGCATCCATTGGGGGACATGGAGATCTTCTGCACCTTGTTGGGCGAGAATGCCCATATAGTAGAGACTTTCAAGAGTGCGCACGCTTGTCGTGCCCACAGCGATGGCTTCGCCACCATGTGCTATGAGTTTCTCGATGGTCTGACGTCGCACAGCAATGTGTTCGGTGTGCATATCGTGATCACCAATTTCTTCACTTTTCACAGGTTTGAAGGTGCCTGCACCTACATGGAGGGTAAGTTCTTCACGGTCAATGCCAGCCTCATCAAGGGCATCCAAAACACGTTTAGTGAAATGAAGTCCTGCGGTGGGAGCTGCCACGGAACCCTTGATCTTAGAATAGACCGTCTGATATGTCGTCTTATCACTCTCCTGTGTCTCACGATTCAAATAGGGGGGAATGGGGAGCTCGCCCACAGCATCAAGCAGTTCCGCCCATGTGTAGTTACCATCCCAAGTGAACTCAATGACGTGGGAAGTGCCATGCAGTCCCTTACGTTCGCATGCCAATGTCACCCTCTCACCATCAGGCATCTCTATCTCACGCATCAATTTACCTTCCTTCCACTTCTTCAAATTACCCACGAGACAGTACCACTGCACCATCCGCTTCTGCGAAAAATTCAGCTGGTAGTCATTAGGCACAGCGGGTTCGAGGCAGAACACCTCAATGAGTGCTCCTTGCACGCCATCGACAGAAATTTTACGGAAATGAAGTCGAGCCTGAATGACTTTGGTGTTGTTGAACACCATCAAGGCACCACTGGGTAGGTATTTGGGTAAAGAGGAAAACACATCCTCGCTCACCTCGCCCTGGTTATAAATCAGCAACTTGCTGGCATCGCGCTCCGTCAATGGAAACTTAGCGATGCGCTCGTCGGGCAAGTCGTAGTTGTAATCAGCTATATGTATATTCTTCGGATTCAACATCTTCAATACTTCAATCTATCAAACATTCAGTCTTTCACAAATTGCACCTCTTTCAATTCGTAACGCACCACGTTGCCATCAGCAAAACGCAGGCGAAGATGCCCAGTCTGTTCCACATCTGCCAATTCCGCCATAAACTCGCCACGAACATCGCGATAACGGTGAAAGCCCTCACGACGATAGAGGTATTGCATATACAACTGACGAATGGCCTCCTCGTGTCCCTCCTGCAGTTGGGTGTAATAATGCTGAAAATGATTCAACAGCAAAGAGAGGATTTCCTCACGGTCGTGTTCTCTTCCTGTGAGCAGTTTCAGGGAGGTTGGGTTAGGTGCATCGCTACGAAACACTGTCTGGTTGATGTTAATGCCCACACCCATGATGCAATTGGAGACGCGCTTGCCTTGTAGGTCACACTCAATCAAGGTGCCACTTATCTTCTCATCGCCCACATATATATCATTAGGCCACTTCACTTCCACACCTTCCACATATCTGGAAATGGTCTGCTGAATCGCCACAGCCATGCACTGAGAGAGCAGCCACTGACGAGAAGCCGGGAGAAAATCAGGATGGCACAGCAAAGAGAATGTCAGGTTCTTGCCTTTTTCGGTCTCCCAAGCATTGCCTTGCTGCCCCCGACCTTTCGTTTGGTCGTCAGCCACCACCAAGGTGAAACCAGGCAACGGATCTGCTGACACCACACGCCCCGTCCCTTCTTCCTGCAACATTGCACGGACAAAGGAATTAGTGGAATCGACGGTGGGGAGATTAATCCGTGAAATGCTAACCATACTTTGCAATTTGAGTGCAAAGTTAGTACAAAAAGCAGGAAAAGCATCCTTAAAAATGATTATTTTGCCGATGGCAAGAGAAAAAAACAGATTTTTCTTGGGTTTTTATCAAACTATTCCCTACATTTGCCACGTCAATTCACGATAGTGAGAGAAAAAACCTATTCAAATTAACCTACCACATTAAAAATTATGTTATGCGGATTACCCGTAATATCATATTATGCCTATTGTTGAACTTCACTCTATTTGGCTTTGCTCAAGACATCAATCACAGCAAGCAGGAAATAGAGGAGGTACTTACTAAACTTGATAGCGTCATTGCCAATAAAAAGACGTATCAGAACCTGCGACAACAGCATGCTGACAGTTTGGAGCAAGTGACCAATTCATGCCATATTAACCAATATGTGGAAAAATGTCAGGAATTATATGAAGCTCTGTCCGACTATGACGGAAGAAAAGCATTGCAAACTTTGCAACGTATCCAAAGGACAGAAGAATATCAAAAGGACAAGAACCTGCAAGCGTGGGTGAAGCTGAGCGCAGCGAGAACCTACGGAATCATGGGACTTTATTACAAAGCAGACAACCTCACCGCAAGCATCAATCCTTCGGAGCTGTCGAAAGATGAACGACTGCACTATTACCTTACATGCAGAAACAACTATGAGAAGATTTCTGAATACATGGCAGACATCAGCATTGTGCAGGATGAGGAAAAACAGATGGTCACCTATTACGACAACATTATCGAGTTGTTGCCTGAAAGCAGCAAGAAAGACCTTATGACTGCCTGCAAGGATGTCTATCTAGGTCACCCCAAGAAAGCTGCAAAAGCGCTAGCAGAAAGATTTCCGAAGACTCAGGGGGAAGACCGCAACCAAATGTGCATGACAATGGCCAATGCCAATAAATTGCTGAACAACCGTCCTGAATACATCTATTACCTCGCCAACATTGCTGTCAACAACCTCATGAACGGCAATACCACTTACGAGGCCTTGCCTTATCTGGTGCATGCCCTTTATGAAGAAGGCGACATTGACCGTGCATACACTTACTTGATGTGTACGATGGAAGATGCGAACACCTACCCCTCCAGAAGACTCGCCTTAGATGTGTCGAAATATTTTCCACTTATCAACTCATCTTACAGGGCACACAAAGCATTCCTCGCTGAAAACAGCAAGATGAAGCGCAACTCGCTCATCATCACTTTCACTCTGTTAGCTCTGGCATTGTTGGTTGCCTTCTTCCTTGGGTGGAAACAAAACCAAGCTGCAGAAGAACGTAGGCGCGCCAACCAACTGCAGAAGGCACTTGATCAAGCAGCCATTGCTGACCGCATCAAGACTGTGTTCATCCAGAACATGCGTCATGAAATCCGTACGCCGTTGAATGCTATCATGGGATTTGCCCAATTGATGTCGAATGACCTTTCCGATGAAGAGCGTTCCCTATACAATGGTTATATACAGGAAAGCAACAACCAACTGCTCTCCACGTTGGATGACATCATCGACGTGAGTAACATGGAGGTAGGCACATTCAACTTCCAGTTTGAAGAGATGGACATTGACGAGCTCTGCAACGAATATATCGAACACAACAGAGACATGGTGCCTCAAGGCGTGGAACTTGTCTATGAGCCTTCTGAAAACAACATGACGCTCTATTCTGACAGGAGGCGCATCGGTCAAGTGCTTCAGAACCTCCTTTCCAATGCCTGCAAGAACACCACAAGCGGCAGAATCACCATCAACACTTCACGAGGAGAGGACTGCATACAGTTCGTGGTGACAGACACGGGTACCGGAATACCACAGGGAAAAGCAGACGTCATCTTCGAGCACTTCGAGAAACTCGACCACTATAGCCCCGGGCTCGGATTGGGGCTCTATGTAGGTCGCCTCATCGCCCGAGCATTAGGCGGTGACATTCAACTTGACATGCTCTACACGGACGGTGCACGATTCGTCTTCACCGTTCCCAACCACATAGAGCAAGAAGATGATGAGGATATCATGCAAGAGCAATTGCAGGAAATCACCGCATAGAGAATGAACCTGCGACGCACTATTCATCTTCTCCTCACCTCCTTGCCACGTGCCATTCATCGACGCGGGTTTGGTATTCAGTCACCATGGGCATACGAACTCGTCCGCGATGTGTTGTTTGAGTCCTTGCCCTATTATGCCTACGAAGAGCAGCATCTCACCACACCGTTGCAACAACAGCTCTACCGTATACGCAACCACTTTAAGGGACGCCCCATCATCGTCATTGACGATAAGACGGAACACACTGATGTGCTCTGTCGAGACGAGATTCTGTCAGCCACCCCCGACACCATCCTCATCGTCGAACACATCCATGATGAGAATGCAGATTTGTGGAGTCTCATCGTCAACGACCCACGCGCCATCATCACCTTCGACATGAGAAAGCGGGGCATGGTCATTTTCGACAAAAAACGCATCAAACAAAATTACCTTCTCTAAAAACGGTGAATTTTCTATGAAAATCTACACAAGAACAGGCGATCAAGGAAAGACCTCTCTCGTAGGAGGACAGCGAGTCAGCAAGACGTGTACCCGACTCGAATCTTATGGAACCATTGACGAACTCTGTTCCCACATCGGGTTGCTCGTCACGTACTGCACAGACACACATGACTGTGAGTTTCTTATGGCCATCCAAGGTCAACTCTTTGTCGTGGGAGGTTATCTTGCCACCGACACCAGCCAACGAGACGTGCATCCAGGCAATATCGTGAAGGAGGAAATGGTAGCAAGTCTTGAACAGGAAATAGATGTCATCAATGCCACCCTACCCCCCTTCCGCTGCTTCATTCTTCCTGGCGGATGCCGAGCTGCCGCATTGTGCCACGTATGCCGCACCATATGTCGGCGTGCCGAACGCCGCATTCTTGCCTTAGCTGAAGAAGGGGCTGAAATAGATGGCAACGTCATTGCCTACATCAACCGTCTGAGTGACTACCTCTTCGTGTTAGCACGAAAATTAAATGCAGATGAAAAACATGAAGAAATATTTTGGCAAAAAGAAAAATAAACACTACCTTTGGCTTCACCGAAAGTACTCTCGTTCGAAAAAACTCAAATGAAATTTGGTTCTTTACTCACTTATTCGTACCTTTGCACGCCCTAAATATAATTAACAATCAAAACTATGTATTGGACACTCGAATTAGCATCAAAACTGGAGGACGCTCCTTGGCCAGCAACCAAAGAGGAATTGATTGACTATGCCACTCGTTCTGGCGCTCCGCTTGAAGTAATTGAAAACCTTGAAGAAATCGAAGACGAAGGCGACATCTATGAATCCATCGAAGAAATCTGGCCCGACTACCCATCAAAAGAAGACTTCTTGTGGGACGAGGAGGAGTATTAGGCTGAGTGTCTAATACGAAGACTCGGGGTGCAGTGCACGGCTGATTGAAGGGACTGACACCACGTACAAAGGTGGATGACAGGAGTATTAGACGTGAGGCATGGTGATGGATGTAAAAACATGGTACAGCAAGTAGAAATAACACTCAAGCCAAAATCAAGAGGCTTTCATCTCGTGACAAACGAGATAATAAGCCAGTTGCCCGTGTTGCCCCAAACGGGAATCATTAATATCTTCACGAAGCACACCAGTTGTGGACTAAGCATCAATGAAAACTGCGACCCAGATGTACGAATTGATATGGAAACCATATTCAATCACATCGTTCCCGAAAGACAGTCTTACTATGAGCATACGTTAGAAGGTCCTGACGACATGCCTGCTCATGCCAAATCAACAATCAGCGGAGTGAGCATCACCATCCCCATCACCAATGGGCACCTAAACATGGGAACATGGCAGGGTATATACTTTTGCGAATACCGCAATTATGGTGGGGCAAGAAAATTGGTGGTGACCATTATGGGAGAATAACTGATTGTAAGAAGGTTTATCCCTTCATTTCATTATTTGCAAAACAACCAAGCACACAGTACTCATTTGGATACTGTGTGCTTGGTTGTTCATTTCAACATGAAAGTAATAAAAGTGCTAAATAGAAAGACAGTTCTGCGAGAAGGCAGATAGCTCCACAGCAATCGCCAGTATAGCCTCGAATTTTATGCCAGACAACGAGAAAAAGGATGGTCACTATTAAGATTGGAGCAAGGATAGCGAGCCACCAATCGGTATTGGTGAGGAAGATGAGGGGGAGGGAAGGAAGAAGTCCCTGAAGCGCAAGGCTGAAGGTGGAGAGAGAGGAAATGGAACGATAGACTGTCTTGTTCTTGGCTTCTTCTTCACGACGTGCATAGGGCATGAAGTTAACGATTTGAGCGGAGAACATCTTTGCCAAAGGGTCTGCAGCCAATATGGCGAAGACGGCAGTCATGGGAGGCAATGAAACAAGGATGCCCCAGAGCAAAAGAAAATAGAAGATGAGGGCAAGAACACCATAGGTGCCAATGTGGGAGTCCTTCATAATGGTCAGGATGCGTTGGCGGTCGGTGCCTCCACCAAACCCGTCAAAAAAGTCAGCCAATCCATCTTCGTGAAGAGCACCTGTCAAGAACAAACGAACAATGATGGCAATAATCACTGCTACAGGATATGGCAGAATGTGACAAGCCCCGAAGAGGGTGGCTGCCATGATGCCTCCGGTGAGCCAACCAGTGAGTGGCCAGTGTTCAACAACGGTGGCATAGGCCTCCTTTTGGGGTTGATAAAGTCGCCAGAAAGGAAGGCGGGTGAAGAAGATGAAAGATGCTAGGATATTGGCCCACATATCATTTACTATTTACCTTTGAGATTTCTGCTTGTTAAAAATATTTGGTAATTTGAGCGTTGTCAAAATTATTCATCTCGTTCATCATGCGGACAGCGGAATCAATGATGGGGAAGGCACAGAGCGCACCGGTTCCCTCACCCAGACGCATGCCTAGGTTTAGGAGGGGTTCTGCACCGAGGGCGTCGAGCATGCGGCGATGACCGCTCTCGTCGCCACAATGACCGAAGATCATATACGCTTGGGCTTCGGGATAGAGGCGGCAGGCAGCCAAGGCACAAGCCGTCATTATGAAGCCATCAACCAGTATGAGCATGCCAAGTTCTGCTGCACGAAGCATGGCTGATACAGCCGCGACCATCTCGAAGCCACCGAAATAGCGGATGGTGTAGGCAGTTGACAGTTGACAGTTGACAGTTGACAGTTGACAGTTGACAGTTGACAGGAAGTGGTCAAGGGCTTGGTGGAGGATGTACCGTTTGTGGGAGATACCAGAGGCATTGAGACCTGCTCCTGCACCGATGCATTCGTCAAGGGGAATGTCACAAAAGAGGCTCATCCATATGGAGGAGGGGGAAGTGTTAGCGATGCCCATCTCACCAAGACAAAGGAGGTTGGAACCTTCGGAGTGGGCGGCATCGACTAAATCGATGCCCACTGTGAAGGTGCGGTTATATTCGTCTTCGGTCATGGCGGGTTCGTGGAGGAAATTGCGGGTGCCGGGGGCAATCTTATGGTGGAGGATGCCAGAGACTTGGGAGAGATCGTGGTCAACACCTACATCAACGATGCGAAGATGGAAGCCATGTTGGCGACAGAACATGTTGACACCACCCCCACCCTTGGTGAAGTTAATCATCTGCTGCCAAGTCACCTCACGGGGAGAAACGCTAACACCTTCCCGTTCTATGCCATGGTCGCCACCAAGAAGGAAGTGGCAAGGATGAGAAATGGAGGGAGTTAAGGTGTGTTGAGCAAGGCATATCTGCATGGCAAGAGTCTCGAGACGACCCAGCGAGCCTTTGGGCTTATTAAGATTGTCTATCTTATCTTGGATGAGGGGACGAAGAGCCTCATCGGGAGCTTGTATATTAAATGTGTGCATATCACTTGATTTTCACGGGGATGCCACTGACCATAAGGATAACCTCATCAGCATGTTGGGCTACATATTGATTCATCCAACCTTGAAGGTCGGTAAAGCGGCGTTGAACGGCATTGTCACTCACACCGCCAGAGCCAATTTCGTTGGTGACAAAGATGAAAGTAGCATCTTGGTCGGTAAAGCGATCAAATTCGTTTTTGAGAGCGGTGAGAATTGTTGACAGTTGACAGTTGACAGTTGACAGTTGAGAATCAACGGGCGTAAAAAAGTTGGTACACCAGAGGGTGATGCAGTCGATGACAGCAACGCGCCCTGTCAAGTCATGGCGACTGAGGTACTTCTCTTCTTCGATGTTGGTCCATTCGGGGCCACGGCGCTCTTGGTGTTTAAGGACACGCTGACGAAACTCATCGTCCCAGATATGGGCGGTTGCCACATAGACAGGGTTAGGAGAGAGGGAGAGAGCAAGGCGTTCTGCGTATTGGCTTTTACCAGAGCGTTGACCACCAGTGATGAGGATAATATGTTTCATATTTGAAAAATGAAAAGATACAAGAATGAGAAAATGAGAATAACAAGGAGGATAGCGAGGCATTCAGCGATGCGGTTGACGCGGGTGGCGGTGCGCATGTCATCGGTTGTAAGGGGACGGTCATTCTCACCGATATAGGGTTTGTCAAAGAGTTGACCGAAGTAGGTATGAGGACCACCGAAGCGACAGTTGAGGATGCCTGCAAGGGCCGCTTCGGGATAGCCACTATTGGGAGAAGCATGCTTGGAACCGTACTTGGCGACGAATTTCAGCAGGGAAAACCTGCCTGACGCAAGAACCATGAGGAAGGCGGTGAGACGGGCTGGGATGTAGTTTGCCACATCGTCGAGGCGGGCGGCGAAACAGCCAAAGTCTTTGTAGCGGTCTGTTTTGTAGCCAATCATGGAATCGAGGGTGTTGACCATCTTGTAGGCAAGCATTCCAGGCACTCCTGCGATAGTGAGCCAAAAGAGAGGGGCGATGACACCATCGCTGAGATTTTCTGCAAGGGTTTCGAGGGCAGCCGTGCGGATTTCTTGGGCAGAAAGTTCGGATGTGTCGCGTCCCACGATGCGAGCCACTTGCTTGCGTCCTTCTTCGAGAGAGCGGTCAACGGCAAAGAAGGTCTGGCGCACTTCACGAATTAGGGTGGTACCAGCCAGGCAGTAGAAGATGAGGAGAACGGAGAGGAGGGAGGATAGTGAAAAGTGAAAAGTGAAAAGTGAAAAATTTAAGTTTCCTGTAGCCATGCAGGAGGTGAAATGAAGAAGCGCCCACGTGACAGCAAAAACGAAGGAGATAAGAAAGAGGGAAAGGAGTGCTCCTTTCAGTTTGCGGTGCTTACCTTTGTTGAAACGTTTCTCACCTAAGGAAATCATTTTGCCAAACCACACAACGGGATGGGGCATCCACCGTGGGTCACCAAGAAGGAGGTCAAGAATCCAACCTATCAGCAAGGGTAATATGCAGGGATATGCTATCATCGTTGCTGGAGGAATTGAGTGATGGCAGCCACCAGTGCGTCATTCTCTTCGGGGGATTGGGTGGCGATGCGGAAATGATGGGGAGTAAGACTGCGAAAGTTGGAGGCATCGCGGATCAGGATGCCGTGTTCCTTGACCAAGTAGGCTTTGAGTTCTGCAGCAGTATGGGGATGGATGGTGCAAAGGAAGAAGGGGGTGGAGGGAGGACAGATGGTATCGGGTAAACCGATGCCAGCAAGGGAGGAGAGAAAGGAGCGGAGGCGCTGGGTTTCTTGAAGGTAGGCTGTGAGAGAGGGGATAAGGGGAGGATTGAGGCGCAACAGATATTTAGCACCCTCAATGGCGAGAGCGTTGACTGACCAGGGACGGAAGTGGGTGCGAAGGGTACGGATGAGGAGCGAGGCGCCCACCACATAGCCGAGGCGGAGTCCAGGAATGGCATATTGCTTGGTCATGGAATGAATCTGCAGGACATTGCCCATGCTGACGGCGGTCTTGGCGGAGAGCATGGGAGCGAGGGTATAGTCTTCATAGGACTGGTCGAGGACAAGGAGAGCGTGTTTGGAGGCGAGTTCTTCGATATGTGAAAAGGGAAAGACCTCGCCAGTTGGGTTGTTCGGGTTGCAGAGCCAGCAGAGAGCGGCATCATCACTTTCTTTATAACCAAAAACACGGCAAGCATCCTCATATTCGGAGAAGGTGGGAGGAAAGACCTTGAAGGTGAGGGAAGGGAGATGTTGCTGTGGCGCAACTGCATGCACAAAGCGGAAGGCCTGTGCGATGAGGTAAATGGCATCGGTGGCACCACTCGTCACCAGCACTTCATCAGGAGAAACACCACACCTTTGGGCAATCATCTTCTCCAACGAACGAGGTGACGGTTCGGGATAGGAACGAACGAGGTCGATATGGCGACACAGATGTGCTTCCAACCCCGAGAGGTCGGCATGGGCATAGATGTTGGAACTGAAGTTCATCCGAATGCCCTCATAGTTGTAGATGTCGTCACCGTGTCCGTTAAGCATTGAGAATTAGGAATTAGGAATTGGGGGTGAGGAGTTGGTAGAGGCGTTGCATGTCGAGATGCTGACGCACATGGGCAGCCAGTTTGTCGTATTGCTCTTCTTTGAAAGCCTTGTAGTCGAAGGTTTGGGCTGTTTGTGCCAGCTTGTCCTTGAAAGGTGCCAGCAGTTTTTCGATGAAGGGAGGGTTATCGAGGATGCCATGTACGTAGGTGCCCATGCAGTGGTCATCCACGAAATAGCCATCTTCTGTGCCGTCATCCAGATGTAAAAGCGGGGAAGGAGCAGCATGGAGCGGGCGGGTCTCGCCCATGTGTATCTCATAGCCACTGCCATACTCGCAAGTCACTTGACGTGTCACCTTTTCTCCCGACATGGTCGTTGTGGTGGGCAAAAGTCCAAGTCCAGGCAAACGGTCAATATCACCCTCCACATGCTGGGGGTCACATACCTCCATGCCCATCATCTGATAACCGCCACAGATACCCATGACGGTTGCACCTTGACGATGCGCACGGATGATGGCTTGTGCCACTCCGTTGCGGCGTAGTTCGTAGAGGTCACTGAGGGTGGATTTACTTCCCGGGATAAGGATGATGTCACTTTTGAGAAGGTCATCGGTATTGTTGGTGTAGAAAAGATGCACCCGTGGGTCACGTTCCAGCACATTAAAGTCGGTGAAGTTGGAGAGATGGTGGAGGAGCACCACTGCCACGGAGACAGTTGACAGTTGACAATTGACAGTTGACAGTTGAATTCCAGCCTTTCTTCCCAAAGCCACGCTGTCCTCCTCCTCGATGTGGATGTCTTTGTAGTAGGGAACCACACCTAAGACGGGGATACCACATAGTTCCTCCAGCATTTTCCTTCCGTCTTCAAAAAGGCGTAGGTCACCACGGAACTTATTGATGATGATGCCCTTGATGAGTTTTCGGTCTTCGGGAGTCTGAAGGGCGATGCTGCCATAGACAGAGGCGAAGACACCGCCACGGTCAATATCGCCCACCAAGATGACATCGGCATTGGCATGACGTGCCATGGGCATGTTGACAAGGTCGTGGTCGCGGAGGTTGATTTCGGAAATAGAGCCCGCTCCCTCCATGACAATGGGGTTGTATTGTTGAGAGAGGCGGTCGAAGGCAGCGCAGACTTCTTGGCGGAAGTCAATAGATTGAGTGGGGGGAATAGGCAGAGTGGGCAGAGTGGGAGAAGTGGGGGTGGATGGGGATGTGCGCCAGAAATCGTAGGCATCGCGGTTACCGATGGGGATGCCATTGAGCACCACTTGGCTGGTGTGGTCACTTTGAGGTTTCAGGAGAAGTGGGTTCATGTCGGTGTGACAAGAAATGCCAGCAGCCTCTGCCTGTACAGCTTGGGCACGGCCAATCTCCAGACCTTCGGGAGTGGCGTAGGAGTTCAATGCCATGTTCTGCGCCTTAAAGGGGGCGGGATGATAGCCATCCTGCAAGAATATACGGCACAAGGCTGTGGCAAGGATGCTCTTGCCCACATCACTGCCAGTTCCTGCCAACATGATTGGATGAAGTCGTCTCATAATGATGCAAAGGTAAAAAAAAATAAGAAAATGGGGAAATGAAAAATTGAAAGAATGAGAAAATGAAAAAGTTTTTTTATCTTTGTAGATAAAATACTTTACAATCATGTGGAAGATATATAACCCATCCATTCCTGATTTCATCAAGTCATTAGCTGAAGCGCCTGCCATGCAACGACTGAAAGATGTGGGCATGCACTGCGGATGTGAGTACACATCGTTTCCGTTGTTTGAGGGGCTGGACAACTATTCAAGATATAAACATAGTGTGGGATGTGCCTTGATTGTATGGCATTTCACTCAAGACAGGCGGCAGACTATTGCTGCACTGCTACATGACATTGCCACACCAACATTTGCCCATGTGGTGGATTTTCTGAATGGCGACCACCTGAAACAGGAATCGACGGAGAGGGGAACGAAGGCATTGATTGAATCGTCGTCAGTAATCATGGGATGTCTGAAGGAATGGAGCATCTCATTAGAAGAGGTGGCAGACTATCATTTATACCCCATTGCAGACAATGATTCGCCCAAACTTTCAGCAGACCGTTTGGAATATACGTTGTCAAACATCGTAAACTACCGCATTGCACCGAAAGAAAAGGTGATAGAATGGTATGGTCATTTAGTAGTAGGGAAAAATGAGGATGGAGAAGATGAACTGATGTTTGACGATGTCAAGAAGGCTGAATCATTTTGTTTGGCTGCCCTTGAAACCTCAAAGATTTATGTGGCAGACGAGGACAGGTTTGCCATGCAAACATTGTCGGAACTACTATGCAAACACATCTCACGGGGTGTGCTTGGAATGGATGACCTGTACAAGACGGAAAGTGATGTTATTGCCCTACTCCATCAAGACGAAAAGGCACGAAAAGATTGGGAGAGATTCAGGGCGTTGCATCACATCCACAAAGGCGACCATGCAGGAGCCAAGGTTGTGGTGTCGAAAAAGCGACACATCAACCCATACGTGATGGGAATGGGGCGGATGACCTGTCTATCTGAGATATTTGCCCAAATGCTCAAGCCCTTCCTCTCGCAAGGATTGGACGAGCCTTTGTGGGGAGAATAAGACATCAGCGTTCCACAATGATGCCGACACTCTGTACCTCATCCAGAGGGTTAAGGCGCATGAGGTGGGTGACACGCAAGGTGTAGTTGTGATGCGCCTGCATATGGAAGGACTGGGGTTTGGAATAGTTGTCTTGCAAGAGGATTCCCTCTCGGGTTGCACCTTTGCCCTGATAGAGGGTGATGTTCAGGGGAACAGATGAGATGACCGAATCCCCATCCAACAGTTCAGCGCGAGCCACAATGTCTTTGTAACGGAACTTGGTGGTGGTGCGCACACCCAAAGTAACAGCCACATCCAATGTGTTTTCAGCAGGTGGAATACTGAAAACCAAAGGTTCATTGCTATCCCATTCCATGCGGGGCATATCTTGATAGAGCGAATAATAAAGATTGTCCTCACAAGACGTAAAGAGGACAAGGTTGAACATCGTCAAAATGACAATGGACAACAAACAACGGACTCTGCTCATTCCCTCGGTCCTCCACCATTGCCGCTACGCTTTTTCTTCTTCTTTCGTTTCTTATTCTGACTGTCAAAACGATTGATGTTGTCTTGATCAAGGAGATCCACTGACGCAGGTGCCTCCTGTCTTTCTTTCTCGTCAAGAGATGCCGGCTTTTGTCCGTTACGATTCATCTGTATCACTTCAAAAGCACGTCGTGCAGAGATGGTCTTCTCGTTCACGAGCATCCTTTTGTCGGTGGAATAAGTAATCATATGGGCAAGAATGTCTGCCTTCACATAGAAATACTCATTATCTTGTGTAAAGAGCGTAATTTCACGTGATGGCAACTTCTTGAGCGACTCCATATACTGATCCACCTCATAATTCATGCAACACTTGAGCTTAGCGCACTGTCCTGCCAGTTTCTGAGGATTGAGGGAAATGTCCTGAAAACGTGCTGCAGCCGTACTAACAGAAGAGAAATTGGTCATCCATGTGGCACAACAAAGTTCACGTCCACATGGACCAATGCCCCCGATGCGTCCTGCCTCCTGACGGGCACCAATCTGTTTCATCTCGATACGCACACGGAAACGGTCTGCCAACACCTTAATCAACTGGCGAAAATCGACACGTTCATCGGCGATATAGTAGAATATTGCCTTGTTGCCGTCACCTTGATACTCCACATCACCTATCTTCATCTGCAAGCCCAGATGGAGCGCAATCTGACGGCTCTCAATCATAGTTTCGTGTTCACGTTTCCTGGCTTCGTTCCACTTGTCAAGGTCTGCCTGACGTGCCTTTCGGTATATTTTCTTCAACTCCGTGTTAGGCTTGAGATTGGCTTTCTTCACCTGCAAGGGCACCAAACGCCCTGTCATCGTGACAGTGCCAATGTCATGTCCGGGATTTGCCTCGACCGCCACCACATCGCCTTTCTCCAACGGGAGCTTGTTCACATTGAGGAAATAGCCTTTACGTGGTGGCTTGAACTGTACTTCCACCACATCGCATGCCGCTGCATTGTCGGGCAAGTCGGCAAGCCAATCGTATGTATTGAGTTTATCTGCATGACGGCTACATCCTTTCACACTGATGTCACCGCAGCAATGTCCACATTTGAATTCTGTCATTTATCTATTTTTTATAAGTACTATCATTTTCAAGGCAAAATCGAAGAAAACGATTTTGGCGCTGGTGTTTTGGACGATGTCTCGTTGGGCAAGAGAAAGTTCATTCATGATGCCGATTACGTTACGTTCGTTGATGTAGGGAGCGAACTTGACAGCAAATTGCGACTCCTGCTCCGTCATGTAATTTAGTTCGGACTGACGACCAAAGTTGTAGATAAAATTCTCACGCACCATTTTCTGACAATAGTCAAGAAATGACTTGATGCGTTCACGCCCCATGCCTGCCACACGCTCACTCCATTGTTTCATCTCCTTCACCCTACGTGCATACGAGAGACGCATCAACTCCACAAACAAATCAAAGAAATATTCACCTTCGGTATCGCTGGTTATGGTGCGCAAGGCTTGTGCCATGTTGCCATTGCACGAACGGGCAATGCGCTTAGCTTCGGCAGGCAGGATATTGTAACGCTCAATGAGTGCCTGCTCCACCTCTTGCTCAGTCAATCGTGGAACCGCCACCATCTGTGAGCGGCTACGTACTGTCTGCAGCACCTTGTCAGGCTGTTCACTCACCAACAGAAAGACGGTCTGAGCTGGAGGCTCCTCCAGCAGTTTGAGAAGTTTGTTGGCACATTCCGTATTCATCTTCTCAGGCAACCAGATCAGCATCACCTTATACCCCCCCTGACTGGCTTTCAAACTGAGTTTACGCAAGATCGCTTCACTCTCATTGGCATAGATCACAAGCTGCTGATTTTCCGCTCCCACCATCTCCATCCATTCAGACATACCGAAATAAGGATGAGTAAGCAACTGCTCGCGCCACTCTTTCAGAAACTCATCACAATAGGTATCCTTACCACTGGACTTCTTGTAGATAGGGAATGCAAAATGCAGGTCGGGATGCTGCAATTTTTCTGCCATCAGCCCTCCACCCAACAACCGCTGAGCATATGCCACAGCAATGGGCAAAGCACCACACCCTTCTGGACCATAGAGCATCAAAGCATGTGGCACCCTCCCTTGCTGAAGTTCATCCAGCAGGCGCTGCTTCACCGTGTCTTGTGCTATGATTTGGTCAAAGGTCATGAGAGTTGAGAGTTAAGAGCTGAGGGGTTAATAGATTTCTTTTGCTATCTCCCGGATACTTTCCGTGGCACCCATCGAGTAAAAGTGGATGCTTGGCACATGATGTTGCATCAGTTCACGACACTGCTGGATGCCCCACTCTATCCCCAATTGCTTCACCTCTGCGTCAGTAGTGCATTTCTCCATCTCCTTTGAGAGGGCTTCAGGTAAATCAAGGTGGAAAGTCTTAGGCAAGACATTGAACTGGCTAAGCTTTGCCATCGGTTTGATGCCAGGAATGATAGGAATGGTGACACCCATTTCACGAGCTTGTGCCACAAACTGGAAATACTTCTCGTTGTCGTAGAAAATCTGTGTCACAGCATAGTCGGCACCCATGTCCTGCTTCTTTTTGAGCACTTGCAAGTCGAACTCCAAGTTGGGCGCTTCCTCATGCTTCTCAGGGTAGGCAGCCACACCATAGGAGAAAGGTGCGCCAGGGCTCTTGATGGGAGTGCCATCAATGAACTTACCCTGGTTGAAGAGGTTCACCTGTTCTATCAGTTCGGTTGCATGGCTGTATCCATCCTTCACTGGCATGAAACGAGCCTCTTCCTTTGCCTTGTCACCACGCAAGATGAGAATATCCTGGATACCAAGGAACTGAAGGTCGAGCAACATATACTCAATATCCTCCCTGGTCATTCCACTCACCACCACATGGGGCACCACCTTGATGTCATACTTCTGCATGATGGCACTTGCCACCGCTACAGTTCCTGGGCGACGGCGCACAAAATGACGCAAATAAGTGCCGTCAGGTTGTTCCACATACACATACTCACTGCGGTGAGTCGTGATATTGATATATTCAGGACCAAACTCTTTCAGCGCATCAATAGTACTAAAAAGAGCAGACGTGCCTGTCCCCTTCAGAGGTGGCAACACCTCGAAGGAGAAGGCAGTCTTTTCGGTCTTATTGATTAATTCTGATACCGTCAAACTTAAGTCAATGTTTAGTGATTATTGTAGATTGCCCTTCAACTGGTTGTAAGCAGCAATCAACACAAACAATTCAATTGCCTGGGCAAAGTAAAGACCGATGCAGCAGCACATGAGGCCCAAAAGACAAATACCTACAACTACAAAGCCCAAACCCATCATAGAGAAGGTGTTGTCAGCAGTCATTTTCCATGCAGCACCAATAGACTCAAAGATACCTGCTTCTGGATTCTCCACCTGATAGACTGGTGCCAAGATGAGACGAGGAGCTACAAAGAAGAAAGGAATGACGCAACAAAAGAGGGCAACAATACCTATGGCACCCACAATGAAGCTCACCACAAATGCCTTCAAATACGTTGCAAATGGAAGTTTGAAAGCATCGAAAGTCACCTCGTTGAAACGGCCACCCATCAAGCCCAATGCCAGATTGTATAGACCTACACTCACAATAGCGCTTATAATGCTTCCAATCATAGTTCCGAAGTTAGAGCCAACACTGCCACTATAAGCCTGTGCAATGTTACCTACACTATCCCAGTCACCTCTACCGATAGCCTCGCCAATAGCCTGAGAATCCTGCATACTGAAAGAAGGACCTCCTATTGACTGCAAACCACTTGTCAAGATGCCCAGCAACAGATAAACCACTGCGATGAGCAGACCATATTTTTTTGCATATTCCCATGCGGTGCTGAGCGCACCACTAATGTCTAACGTGAAATTTGCCATAAACTTTGTTTTTTTTGTTTAGTATTTAGTATATAGTTTAGTTATAAGTTTTCGTAACTATAAGCAAACGTGTTGCCCTGTGCAATGTCGCCAGAGTCGAAACCACGCTTGAACCACTTCATGCGCTGCTGGCTCGTACCATGGTTGAAGGACTCAGGCACCACATATCCCTGTGCCTTTTTCTGTAAGTAGTCGTCACCTATGACTTGTGCAGTACCCAGTGCCTCTTGCAAGTCTCCATCCTCCAACGAGCCAAACATCTTCTGTTCGTGATGCGCCCAAACTCCAGCATAGTTGTCTGCCTGCAGTTCCAACTGCACACTGATTTTGTTTGCTTCGCTCTGCGAAAGTTTAGACATCTGCTCGTGCGCTTTACCCAATGTGCCTAACAGATACTGCACATGGTGACCCACCTCATGTGCAATCACATAGGCATAGGCAAAGTCGCCATCAGAGCCCAGTGATGACTTCATGCTCATGAAGAAAGAAAGGTCAATATACACGCTCTGGTCAGCAGAGCAATAGAAAGGACCGGTGCTTGCATTCGCACCACCACAGCCCGACTGAACAGAACCGCTGAAAAGCACCAACGTGGGAGGTTCATAGGTCTTGCCCATCTTCTGGAACTCAGCAGTCCACACATCTTCAGTTGAGGCAAGCACCTTCTTGGCAAACGATGCCAACTCCTGCTCCTCTGCTGTAGGCTGGTAATCTCCGTTCTGACCATTCTGGCCCGTGATGACACTCGTCACGTCGCCTGTATTGCTTGCCACTTGAAACGCCTGATTCAAGTCGCCTGTCGTGAAATAGACGATCAAGCCTATCACAATTGCGGCACCGATGCCAAGGCCACCCTTGCCACCCAACTTAAAGCCACCACTACCACGGCGATCGTCCACATTGGAACTCTCTCTTCTTCCATCAAGTCTCATAGTTTTCGTTATTTTTTGGATGAATAGATACAATAAGTGCGCACAAAGGTACGGATTTTAATTGACAATTGACATTTGATAATAAATTATTTTGCTATCCAGAACCCACTTTTTCATAAAAAGTGGTAAATCCCTATCCCAAATTCCTCATTCCCTATCAAATAAATCCTTTTTCCCCCTTCCCAATTCCTAATAAATTCCTACCTTTGCCCCGTAAAAACTAAAACAGGGATGAATATGAAACTGAACAAGTTCTTTCTAATGCTCACATTGGGCATTGTGGCTATCACAGCCAACGCACAAGAAGTAAGCGAAAAGCTCAAAGCTGCACAAATGGCAGGTTTCGGTTCAAAAAACAAGGAAGCCATCCTGCAAGGAGCCAAAGCTGACAGCATCGCCAAAGCAGGAACCAAAGTTGAGGGCGACACAGACCCCGAATTTCCCGGAGGAGAGGTCTTCCTGCAAGCATATCTGAAGAAGAAGCTTCTCCACTCTGATGTAAGTGGGAAGGGCGATGTGGTCATTAGTTTCAAGGTTGACAAGAAAGGCAACATCTATGGTGCAGAAGTGACCAAGTCAGCAGGAAGCACTCTTGACACTGCAGCCTTCAACATTGTCACGGGCATGCCACGTTGGCGTCCAGGTTTGACCAATGGACAGCCAGCAGACAAACCTGCAAGCGTCACTGTTAGTTTCGGCAAACAATAAGGAAAGCGATGTTCCCTTAAAGGTGACACAAAAACAAATGGCGGAAAACCACACAAGGTCTTCCGCCATTCTTTTATTCAATCTTATAGAGATTATGCGTACATGGCAACGATAGCCTCATAGAGCTCCTGCTTGCCAGAAGTCTGCTTAGGCTCGCCGACTTTCTTACCATACTCATAAACCTGCTCAAGAGTGAGCTTACCGTCTTCGAAGTCCTTACCGATACCGCTGTCGAAGGATGCGTAACGAGCCTTCTTCATAGCGCAATATGGAGACTCTTCAAGGAGCTTAGCTGCAGACTCAAGAGCACGAGCCATAGCATCCATACCAGCGATGTGAGCGATAAAGATGTCCTCGAGGTCAGTAGAGTTACGACGAGTCTTAGCGTCGAAGTTTGTACCACCAGTGCCGAGACCACCACCACGGATGATTTCCATCCAAGCCTGAACGAGCTCATACTGGTCAATTGGGAACTGGTCAGTATCCCAACCATTCTGGTAGTCACCACGGTTAGCGTCGATAGAGCCGAGCATGCCAGCGTCAACAGCGCAAGCGAGTTCGTGCTCAAATGTGTGACCTGCGAGTGTAGCGTGGTTCACCTCGATGTTCACCTTGAAGTCCTTGTCAAGGTTGTGAGCCTTCAAGAAACCAATCACTGTCTCAGTGTCAACATCATACTGGTGCTTAGATGGTTCCATTGGCTTTGGCTCAATGAGGAAAGTACCCTTGAAGCCCTTGCCGCGAGCATAGTCACGAGCCATAGTCAACATCGTTGCCATGTGCTCCTTCTCACGCTTCTGGTCTGTGTTCAAGAGGCTCATATAACCTTCACGGCCACCCCAGAATACATAGTTCTCAGCACCGAGCTTGATACCAGCATCGATAGCGTTCTTGATCTGAACGATAGCGCGAGCCACCACGTCGAAGTCAGGGTTAGTGGAAGCACCGTTCATGTAACGACCATTACCAAACACATTAGCAGTTGACCACAACAGCTTGATGCCAGTCTCCTTCATCTTAACTGCGAGATAGTCAGTGATTTCCTTCAGGTTAGCTTCATACTCCTCTACTGATGCACCTTCAGAAACGAGGTCAACATCGTGGAAGCAGAAATATGGGATACCGAGCTTCTGCATGATTTCGAAACCAGCGTCAGCCTTCTGTTTAGCGATTTCAACAGCATTAGCACCGTTGTTCCATGGGAACTTCTTTGTTCCGCCACCGAACTGGTCGCCACCTTCAGCGCAGAGTGTGTGCCACCATGCCATAGCGAAACGGAGCCAATCCTTCATGGGCTTACCCATGATTACCTTCTCTGCATCATAATAATGGAATGCCATTGGATTCTTTGAATCCTTACCTTCGAACTTAATCTTACCAATTTCTGGGAAAAATTCTTTAGCCATAATTTTAGATTTTGATGTTAAACTTACTTTTGTTGATTAAAAAATATATGAATTATACTTACTTTCTATCTGAAAGGTATCTGGTAAATACTCATATTTTCCCTCGCGTGCGCCTGAACTTATAATATCTTGCTGCACGGTGCTTCACCCCGTCTTCCTTCTCCTCCAATGGAACCACATAGGGCATGGTTGCCAGTTTCTTGTGGAAGTTCTTCACATCAAGAGTCACTCCCTTCACAGTTTCCATTGCAACTCTCAGTTGCGCAGCTGTGAACTTTCGGGGCAAGAGGTCGAAAAGGAGTGTAGGGTCAAGCGTCACTTTCTGCTTCACAGATTCTATCGCTTCCCTGACAATGTCGTTATGGTCAAATGCCAATCGTGGCAATTCTCCCACAGGAATCCATTGTGCCTCATATCCTCCCTGCAATCTTCTCATGCGGCGATCAATACGCAGCAATGAGATGTATGCAATCGTCACAATACGCTCAATGTGACTATTCTCCACATGGTGGAATCTGTCCAACCACACACCGTCAGCGGGGTTCTTCAGGCGGTCAGGACCACCAAAGGCCTTAAATTGCATCATGTTCACCTGCATCAGACCTGTCATTTGGCAAAGCACCCGTTGAGCTGCCTCATCCAAATCCTCGTCCATGTTAATCAAACTGCCTGGCAATTTGTACACACCCTCTTCTTCGCCACCACCGCTCTGCCTGACAATCAGCGTATTGAGTTGCTCTCCATCAAAACCGAGGAGCACACAATCCACAGATACGTATGGGTTCACAATGACACTCATGGGTTGCAAAGTTATACCTTTATTTTCAATCACCAAAGAAATAACAAACTTTTTTTTGTTTTTTTACAAACTTTTTATCAAACAGTTAGTTTTCTTACTTTGTACGATAACTAATTGTTCACTTCATTCGTCAATGTGAGCGAAAGCACATTGCCTGACCCATGTATTTCGTCAAACAATTTGATGAAGTCAGTCTTGTCGTGGCTTCGCACCATGAAATTGATGATGGTAGTCTCCTGCGTGTAGTCATAACGGAGAAATTCATCCGAGATGTGGACATTGTGTTTCGAGAAGAACTGGCGAAACGGTGATGCATCCTTCACGATGTAGTCCACCTTCAATCGCACAATCTTCTGTTCCCTTCCCTTGAACAGACGCTTTTCGCAGAGTTCCAGCAACGTCAGCACCAGAATAATGAGCACACTCGCTGTCACTGCCACCACATACATGCCAGCACCCACAGCCAAGCCTATTGATGCCGTCATCCACATGCCCGCAGCTGTGGTCAACCCACGCACCGATCCCTTCATCTGGATGATGGCACCAGCACCCAAGAAACCGATGCCCGAAATGACCTGTGCCGCAATACGCCCAGGGTCTCCATTTTCCGTCCAGCCAAAGAGTTGCTCTGGAATGTAGATAGACACCAGCATCGCCAATGTAGCACCCATACAAATCAGGGCAAACGTGCGCATACCCGCAATCTGTCCTTTGTGACGGCGTTCCAATCCGACCATCGCTCCGAGCACCATGCTCAGCAGCAACTTGAACACAGAACCTGCAATATTCACATCGTCAGCATTCACCTGTTCCCAAAGATTTCCCAAGTCCAAAACTTCTCCCATGATTGATACTATTATAATTTTAGTCTGACGTCGTCATTGGAAGTGAATAAGTTAGCGAAGTTAAAGAAGTTAGCGACGATACCCTGACGCCAGCATGACATTGGGCTCTAACTCCTTTAACTCCTTTAGCTTCTCCATCAACAACTTCCGAACCTTTAGCTCGACGAAGTCAAAGTTGAGTCAAAAAAGCACTTTCTTCCCCTTGTACACATACACGCCATGAGAAGGCGTGGCTGTTGCCACACCTTGAAGTGTGTAATAGACATCATCATCAAACAATCCGATATTGTACACCTCATCAACAGCAGTGACATCAGCTGCAGCTTGTATGCCAATCTCCGAGGCAGATGTCCATGCCTTACCATTGATTTCCGACTTGGCAACAAATTTGAGGTAGCGACCTGTTTTAGCCGTGGAAAGTTTTGCCACCTGCATGGCTGTCGTATTCTTGAACTCTCCAGTTGCGACAGGGTTTCCCCACGTCTTGCCGTCAAGGCTCAAATACACCTCATACGCCTTCACCATCCCATTGGCATTTCCATCGGTACGTGCTGTATAGGTGAAAGCTGTCACCTTGTAAATCTTGGTCATGTCAATCACGATGGTGTGAGGACATTGAGGCTCATTGCTTCCCCACTGTGTATGCCAGAACGTGGAGGTGTTATTGTCAAAAGCCTTGCTTGCCTCATTTCCCCCTTGTTGGCTATCCACGCTCACAAGCTTCCATCCACTTTTATTGATGAAAACATCAAAGTCATAGGACATCACAGGGCTGTCCATCAATCCCTCTGCCGTACAATAAGCCTTGATGTTACAAGCATCGTTATGGGTGAAGCTGGTGGAGTATTTCTGCCATTCGCCATCATTGATGCTATAATAGATAGTCGCCTGAGGAGTGGAAGAAGTCATGGTGATGCGTCCAGTGGTGCTACGCTTGCAATTGACTGACTGGCACACAGGGATGTTGACACGTGCAGCCTTCGCCACATTCATCTCCTTTGTGAGAGGCATGATGAGGAAACGGAAGTCGGTGTTGGCAGCCTTCAGTTCATACTTCTCCATCACGTCAGGTCCACAACTTGCATTGCCCAATCCACGAGTGGCAGCATCCAGCGACACCACCGTGTTGTCACAAGTCTTGAACTGGTAGGTGTGCCTGCTGCGGTTATTGCGGTCTGTGTAGTTATCTTCCGGTCTGAAATGCACAGCAGAGGCAGCCATCTGGTCAGGTGCCACGAACAGGAGTCCATTGCCCTTTTCATTTGTCAGCGACATCCAGCGCACTTCCTGTTTCGTGCCATGCTCCTGTGGCAAGATATAGCCCTCATACTGCTCCTTCACGGTACTCTTATAGATAGCAGGCAGACAAGCCTCCTTACGGTCACGATAGCTATCCCAAGGTCCTCTGCCGAACCAAGAGAACTGCTCCATCTCAGCAGGCATTTCCAAACGGAATCCCATCTTCGGGAGAATGGTGCCCGTATTGGAAGGGCTGATGAAAGAATTGACCATCATCACGCCATTGGCACAAACAAGGAAACTCATCTGCACATCGAAGTAGGTGCTGTTCTGTCCCGTGTAACGAGTGTTGAGCGTGACATTGACCGTCTTGCCATCCTTTGCTTTCTCAAATTCCACACCCTTGGCACGTGCAGTCATGCTTCTCAATCCCATGTTGTCCCAACTTCCGCTCTGGCGGCCATCATTATCAGTTGGCAGACGGAACACATTCAGTCGCAGGGGTTTGTTAATCAATTGCACGTCATCATAAGTATAACTGGTGAGCACGCCAGAATTCTTATTAAACACAGCCTTGAACTTGGCGTTGGAGAGTGTCAGTGTCGAAGTGGCATCCTCCACAGTGATGTTCTCAAAGTCAGCCAGCTGCTTGAGGTCATACATCCCCTTGGTGGCTGTCTTCACAGGCAGCTTTTCCTCTGCCACCACATATCCCGCATCAGCCCAGGGCGTTTGGACTTTCTGCTTGGCTGTGAAATGAATGAACGCCTCTTCCTCTGCATCCAATGCATCCACTGCAGAAAGGTCAAGGGTGATAGTGGCACTGTCAGCAGGAGCCACTTCCGTGTCAATCGCACCTGTTGCCAGCACCTTCCCTTCTTCATTCACAAGCTCATAAGCCACGTCATAAGTGGTGCTTGGCAAGAAAGCCAGTTTATTCTTCACCAAGAAAGCGTTTTTCTTGTTCTTCACAGCCTTGAATTCCAATGGCTGATACACCTTCTTCGTGTTGTACGACTTGGCAGTCAGGCTCCAGTCGGGGCGCACCAGTCCGTTGATGCAGAAGTTGCCATCATTCGGATTATCACCAAAGTCACCGCCATAAGCCCAATATTCCACACCAGAAGAACTCTTGGTCAGGAGTCCCTGGTCTTTGAAGTCCCAGATGAATTCACCCGTCAGGCAGGGGTATTTCTCATAAAGGTCGAACATGTCACGCACATTACCCATCGAGTTGCCCATCGAGTGGCTGTTCTCACACTGGATGTGAGGACGATTGTGCTGCGATGAGCCAATCCAGTTGATGGTTTCATAACTGCCATACATCGTGCTGCTCACATCGGCAAAGTCACTCTTTCCCTCATAATGGGTGAGGCGAGTCTTGTCAAGCGCCTTGATGGCACTGGCTACCGCCTTGAAGTTGTCGCCGCCACCCGACTCATTGCCAAACGACCAAATGAAGATGCACACATGGTTGCGCATCCACTTCACATGATTCTGCGAACGCTCCACCATGGCATTGCGGAACTTAGGTTCAGAAGACAGTCCCATATTGGCGTGGCATTCCACATTGGCTTCTGCCAACACATACATGCCGTATTTGTCACACAAGTCGTAGAACACAGGGTCATTCGGATAGTGCGATGTGCGGATGGCATTGATGTTCAGACGCTTCATGGTCTTGATGTCCTCTTCAATCTCCTCTGCCGTGATGGCACGTCCATTCACAGGAGAGAAATCGTGGCGGTTCACACCATGGAACACCATGCGCTTGCCATTGATGAGGAGTGCACCATCAGAACGGATGCCCACCTCACGGAAGCCCACCTTGCCCCCACGGATATCAACAGTCTTGCCCTTTTTGTCCTTCAAGGTCAGCACAAGGTCATAGAGGTTGGGCTCCTCGGCATTCCACTTCTTCGGATTCGCCACATCCATGTCAAAGCTCAGTTCCGATGCAGTTTCCACAGCCTTCGACGCCTTGGCAATGACAGTCCCGTTCTCCTCAATCTTCACATCCACTGTGCCGCCCTTCACGTCCTCTACACCCGTCAGGCTCACCTTCACGTTTGCCTTCGCATTCGTGTAGGTGGCATCAAGGTCTGTGGTGAAGAAGTAGTCACGTATCTGGCTCTTCGGAGCAGCCCACAGGAAGCAGTGACGCTGAATGCCCGTGAGTCGCCAATAGTCCTGACACTCAATGAAAGAACCGCTTGTGAAGCGATACACCTGCAGGGCGATGGTGTTCTCCCCCTTGGTCACATAGTCCGTGATATTGAACTCAGAGGGCAAGTAAGAATCCTCGCTGTAGCCCACACACTTGCCGTTCACCCAAAGGTAGTAACCATGTCCCACTCCATTGAAACGCACATACACCTCCCTGTCCTTCCAGTCAGAAGGGATGGTGAACTTACGGCGATACGTGCCCACAGGGTTGGTCATGTCACCCTTATAGGTGAACCAGCCCGGGCGCTCAGCCATCACACTGTACGTGTTCTTGTCGTACGAGAACGGATACGCCACATTGCAGTACAGGGGCTTGTCCCAATTCTTGTTGTGGTGCAGCCCATACACCTGCCAGCTCGAAGGCACATCGATGTCGCTCCATGCAGCATCGTTATAGTCCTTCTCACACATTTTCGCGTTCACCTTGCTGGGGTTCGACACCCAGTAGAACTTCCATGTGCCATCCAGTGACTGATAGTAAGGCGAAGCCGTCATGTCGTTCTTAGCCACATCAGTTTCGTTAGCCATCGGAATGGCAAGAGTGTGCGCCCCTTCCCTGTTCAGGCTGGTCACAGCAGGGTCGTCCCATTCCTTACCCGTTTGGGCATTGGCAGTAGCAAAGCCCATCACACAAATCATCCATGTTGCATAGTTTTTCAACACACTGAGGCATGTCAAGCCTCCAAGATTGTTTTTTTCCATAAGTGAGTGTTCTATCTTTAATCAGTTTTAGTGATGCAAAGGTAAAGAAAATTCTGCAATAGGAATGTCACTGATGTTACCTACTTTTTAGATTTTGATATATATGTGGAGAAATCGGGCAGGGAAAGTCCAAAAAGAAAGGTGCAGATTCACAAAGAACCTGCACCTACCCTTATGGATGGGTTGACTGTTGCAGTCAACTGTCGAGTCATTTTCCAAGTCTTTCCACCCAGAGCTTGTAGGCAGCCTTATAAGGTGCGCTGTCTGCCTCCGGCTTGATGGTTGCCATGTGCTTGAGTGTCTTGAAGGCTTCGTCGCTGTCCTTGTAGATGCCAGCACCGATGCCAGCACCATATGCAGCACCCACAGAACCATCCGTTTCATAGAGTTCGATGGTGGCTCCAGTGACAGCTGCCAATGTGCGGCAGAAGAGCGGATTGAGGAACATGTTGGCATGTCCAGCCTTGATGGTGCTGATTTCCATGCCCATCTGCTTCATGATTTCCATACCGTATGCAAACGAGAAGGCGATGCCCTCGTGGGCAGCACGAATCAGATGTGCCTTCTTATGGATGTTGAAATTGATGCCATGAACGGAAGCACCCACGTTCTCGTTCTGGAGCACGCGCTCAGCACCATTGCCGAATGGGATGACTGTCAAGCCCTCTGCTCCTACAGGAACAGACTCAGCCAAATCGTTCATCTCTGGGTAGCTCATGCCTTCAGGTGCCACTGTGCGACGCATCCATGCATTGCAGATACCGGTGCCATTGATGCAGAGCAGCACACCCAGACGGGTTGCCCCACCCTCGCCATGATTAACATGTGCGAAAGTGTTCACACGAGAGAGCTTATCGTAGTTCACCTCGCCCAACACGCCATACACCACACCCGATGTACCGCCAGTCGCAGCAATTTCGCCTGGCTTCATCACATTGAGCGAGAGCGCGTTATTAGGCTGGTCACCACCACGATAAGAGATAGGTGTACCGGCAGGGATGCCCAGTTCGTCAGCAATAGCCTGACAAACAGTGCTCTGTACGGAGAAAGTAGGAACAATCTCTGCGATGAGGTCATTGGAGAAACCAAAGAAGTTCATCACATCCTTGCTCACCTCATTGTTCTTGAAGTCCCAGAACATGCCTTCTGAAAGACCAGAGACAGTCGTCTTCTTGTCACCGCCAGAAAGCTTCATGGCGATGTAGTCACCAGGAAGCATAATCTTGTCAATCTGGGCAAAGATTTCGGGCTCGTTCTCCTTCACCCACGCCAGCTTGGCTGCTGTGAAATTGCCAGGAGAGTTGAGCAGATGCTGAAGACATTTCTCACCGCCAATACCTTCGAATGCCTTGTTGCCATAAGGGACAGCACGGCCATCACACCAGATGATGGAAGGACGGAGAGGCTTGCCTGCCTTGTCCACACACACAAGTCCGTGCATCTGGTAAGAGATACCGATGGCCTTCACATCTGCCAACGAACCACCAGCCTTGGCTGCTGCACGTGCAGTGGCCTGCTTGAGTTCCTCCCACCACATTTCTGGGTCTTGCTCTGCCCATCCTGGCTGCTTGGCAAGGATGGGAGCCTCACTATCTGGATACTGTGCACTTGCCACAGTCTTTCCTGTCTGCGCATCAACCAGCGCAGCCTTGACAGACGAAGTGCCTATGTCATAACCTAAAAGTAACATAATTTATAGAGTTTAGAATTATTTGTCCAATCCTTCAATCTGCTGGATGGTGCCATCTGCGTTATAGTGCAGTTCGCACACCTTCAGCGAGCGAAGCCATGTCTTGTCATTTGATGGCACACAGTCATGGTGGAAGAGATACCACTTGCCCTTATACTCTGCAATAGCGTGGTGTGTGGTCCAACCCACCACAGGAGTCATGAGGACACCCTGATAGGTGAATGGTCCATAAGGATTGTCACCAATGGCGTAGCAGAGGAAGTGGCTGTCGCCAGTAGAGTAAGAGAAGTAATACTTGCCATTATACTTGTGCATCCATGATGCCTCGAAGAAACGGTGTGGGTCACCTGCCTTCAGAGGATTTCCATCCTTGTCGAGAATGAGCACGCAACGAGGAGCTTCAGCAAACTCCATGTCATCGTTCATCTTCACCACCCAACTTGGGAGCGCTGGAGCATCTGGCTTAGCGAAGAGCTGTGTCTTGCGGTCAGGAGCAGGACCTAAGTCAACCAGTCCGTTCTGGTCGCCATACTTACCAGGGATAGTCTCGAAACCATGATAGAGTGGCTGCCACCACTGGAGCTGACCACCCCACAGGCCACCAAAGTAGGTGTAGATGGTGCCGTCATCATCCTTGAACACACAGGGGTCAATGGAGAATGAACCACGAATGGCGAATGGGCGTGGAGTGAATGGGCCTTCAGGCTTGTCTGCCACAGCCACACCAAGACGGAACACACCGTCATATCCCTTAGCAGAGAATACATAGTAGTACTTGCCATCCTTCTCAACCACGTCGCTGTCCCACAACTGCTTTTCTGCCCATGGCACCTGCTCCACACTGAAAATAACACCGTGGTCAGTAGCCTTGCCGTTCTCCAAGTCATCGAAAGAGAGTGCGTGGTAGTCCTTCATCTGGAAATGACCGCCATCATCGTCTTCTTCAGCACCAGCCTCCCAGTCGTGAGAGGGATAGATGAACAATTTACCATTGAATACATGAGCAGCAGGATCTGCCATGTAGTCTTCCGGGAAAAGATATTTCTTTCCTTCCATAGTTTTTAGGTTTTATGGGTTATAAATGATTAAATAGATTAGTTATTATTTCTTCGAACGAGCCTCAATCTCCCTGTTCATCTCGTCAAGTCTCTCGTCTGTGAGAGGATATCTGTAAACCAAGAATCCCACGATGATAAGAAGAACAGCTGGGATGATGCAGGTGAATACCAGAATGGCATTCTGAGCAATCTCAGAGTAATTTGCCAGTTTCACATAATAGGCATTCACAGGGGCGCTGATGAATGAAGCCAAGAACACCACCACAAAGATGCTCAGCACCAATTGCAGGCTCTTGTTTGCCTTGAATTCAGCAAACATCTCACCGTATGTAACAGGTTTCTCAGGTGTGGTAGCGATTCTCTCCTTACAGCCAGAGAAGCAGAACAGCAAAAGAACGAATCCGACAAGTGCAAACACACAAGTGACCATGAACCAGGCATCTGGAGCTGTGGACAAAGCCGACTCCTCACTTGCCAAGTCAAAACCAATCATACCCATCACCAGTGGAGTGATCCAGCCAGCGATAGAGAAACCAGCCTTGAAAGCCACACCCGCAAGTGCATTCACGGTAGCGGCAGGACGGTTGCCCGTGCGGTATTCAGCCTCGGTGATTACCTCTGGAACAAGCGCCCACATGAGTGAACCCACCAAGAGACCTACACCTGTCATCACCTTAGCTGTCTGAACAATGGTGTTGCAGCTTTCCACATCGAAGAACTTACCGATGATGTACAATGCAACGAATCCGATAAAGCCGATGGTGAGCAGCAGGTAATAAAGGCCTTTCTTACCCAGCCAGCTCTTCAGCAAGGGCAGAGATGGCAAAATGATGAAAGCAGGAATGGTACCAATCGCCATGAAAGTAGCCTGATTCCAGTCAATCACCTCATGAGCCACGATAGCGAGTCCGATAGGGAAACCTGCCTGCACGACAATCTGACCAATATTGGCACAAACCATACGTGTGGAAGTCAGTTTGAGCACCTCGTCATTGTCGCGAGTCATACTTGCCATGATGGAGCCATAAGGGATATTCACCACTGAATAAATCATGCTCAGCACCGTGTAGCTCACTGTCGCATAGATAATCTTCGCAGTCATGTCCCACTCAGCAGCCTGAGGAAGCATCAGCAGGCAGGCAGCAACGGTGAGAGGGATACCGCCATAAAGGAGATAAGCACGATACTTACCCAGTTTTGGATTGCGGTTGTCGATATAGCGTCCCACTACCGGACTCCAAAAACAGTCAATGAGTCGAACCGAGAGAATCAATCCACTGACGAAAGCCGGATTAATCTTTAAAACGGTAGTGAGGTAGAGCATCAAATAACATGCCACCGTCTGGAAAATCAGGTTCTGAGCCAAGTCACCCGAACCATAACCGATGCGCTGAAGCCAGCTGAGTTTGTAGAAGCCTGTTGCTTCCTGAGTTGAATTTTCTGTTGCCATTTTCTTGTTTAGGTTTTGTTTATGTTTAGTAATTTGATTGCAAAAAATGCAGATTGCCCATTCAAGTTGCAAAGTTAATACTTTTCTTTCGTTCCTCCTTGCATTTTTGCAACAAACACTTCCACTCATGTAACATTTCCTTTCGTTTTTGTAACACGGCAGTCTCTGATGCACGCATAGCACCCATACAGTCAGGCAAAAAGGCACATATAACGTCATCGCAAAGCACTTGCAAGACAAGAACCCACAACTTCATCAATTCCTCAACTCCTCAAAACTCAACTACGCTCGACATGGGATATCGTGGTCATTTGGTCATTTCGTCATTTGGTCATTTCGTCACTTCTCAACTGGTTTGGGGGATGATTAATAGGGGGAGTACTGTAATAATATATATTATATATATTTATTATTTTTATTATTTATATATTTATTATAGCACGTGAAGCGAGAGAGACAAAAAAATGACGAAATGACAAAATGACAAAATGACCTTTTTGGAAATGCAGGTCTTTTTATAGTGAGACTTCCACATAGACGCCTGTGAGACTTCCACATAGACGCCCGTGAGACTTCCGTAAAGAAATGCGTAACACACTCGCAAAGACACCAATGCATACGAAAGACACCTGACAGAATGGGCGAAAAACGCGACCTGTCGCAAGAAATACAGGTATGTTGCGACAAACTTGCACCAGCCATTGTTATGTCGTAACTTTGCAGCGTGAGAAGGTTAAAGTCCCCGAAATGAAATTTTCCTCACAATTATTTGGAGAATCGGAGAAAATGCTCTATCTTTGTAATTTTTAAGAAGTAAGATATGAAAGATTTGTTGATAACAAGTGTACAGAACCCACGAGTGAAGGCAGTGGTGGCATTGCAGCAGAAGTCGGCTGAGAGACGTCGGACAGGGCTGTTTGTCGTGGAAGGAAAGCGGGAGCTGGAGCACTGTGTGGAGACGGGGTTGGAAGTGGAGGAAATCTTTGTGTGCAGAGAGATTGCTGTGGAGATGGAGGAGCAAGCCAACATGTGGGAAGTGACGAAGGAAGTGTATGAGAAGATGGCTTATCGTGGGAGCACGGAGGGTGTGATGGCAGTGGTGAAGAGCAAGGAAAGACGGCTGGAGGATTTGCAGCTCAGCGAGAATCCCTTGATTGTGGTGGTGGAACGCGTGGAGAAGCCCGGCAATTTGGGCGCTATCCTTCGAAGTGCCGATGCAGCAGGAGCAGATGCGGTGGTGGTGTGTGATGCATTGACAGACTTGTGGAATCCCAACCTTATCCGAAGTTCGATAGGAGCAGTGTTCACGGTGCCATGTGTGGTGTGCAGCAGCGAGGAGTGCATCGCCTACCTGAAGGAACACGGCATTCAGATTCTGACAGCACAATTGCAGGATTCCCGATTGTATTATGACACCGACATGAGATGCGGGACAGCCATTGTGATGGGCACAGAAGCGACGGGGCTGACGGAGGTGTGGAGACAAGCTGCAGATGCACACATCAGGATTCCGATGCTGGGGCAGCTGGATTCACTGAACGTGAGTGTGAGCGCGGCAATCTTGCTGTTTGAGGCAGTGAGACAAAGGAAGGTGATAGTTGAAAGTTGACAGTTGACAGTTGACAGTTAGGAATTGAAATTAATAAACGATTTGCGATATGAAAAAAGTTGTCTGGTTATGGATGTTGTTGATGATGATGGCGGGGAGTTTGTGGGCTCAAGATGAGTATCACATCAAGAATTTTGGGAAGAACGACGAGTTAAAGACACGTGGTGCCACACGCTTCGCACAGATCAACGGCTTTATCTGGGTAGGTTCGTCGGACGGCTTCTATGCATTCGACGGGGCTCACATGTATAAATACGATATTCCCGACGAAGATAGTCTTGGCGGTTACTTCAGTTGTGTGACATCGCTGGCAGCTGCACCGGACAGTACGCTGTGGGTGGGGTCAAGACGAGGCATCTACCACTTCAGCATGGGCGAGGAGCGTCTGCACAAAGTCACGCCAGATGGAACGCCAAAGAACCCGAATGTCCTGCAGATGATGTTCGACAAGGAAGGGTATCTGTGGAGCATCATGAATGGAAAGGTGTACAAGATTGACGTGAAGCAGAACGCTGCCGAATGTGTGGGTGAAGGAACCGTGTCGCCCAGTTGCATCACGGTGACCAAGGACGGAACGGTATGGTTGGGCGACAGCGAAGGCAAGCTGTACCGCTACGATTCAGCCACCCTGCGCCTGCGCTCATACAGCATCGAGCCAGAAGGTGCGGAGGCGTTCACATCACTGGTGAGCATCACTGAAATGAGAAACGGGCAGCTGGCATTGACCAGTGCCAACGACGGCATCTGCATCTTCTCTCCCGATAAATACACGGCAAAGATGCTCCTGACACGGGACGACGAAGGTTCGCCAATTGTGGCTCACACAGCCACCACCATCAATGGTGACAACCTCTGGATTGGAACGGAACGTGGAGTGATTATCTACAACATGAGGAACAAGCACGTGAGAGGCATACGCCAATCGCGCAACGCCTTGAACTCCCTCTCGGACAATTCTGTTCACACCCTTTTTGTGGATCAGGAGAATGGTGTATGGGTGGGCACATACTTTGGAGGCATTGACCGCATCAGCACCTCGCAACACAACTTCACCTTGTTCATGGCTGAAGACGAGGATGTGGATGTGGTGCGTGAAATTCATAGAGATAATTTCGGACATGTGTGGGCAGGCACGGAGGATGGCGGCTTGTACCTAATGGATAAAGATAACAGTGTGCTGCGCAGAGCGAATATTGATTGGGGTGGCAACCCTGCCCCGTTCAATGTGCAGGGAATGGTGCTGATAGACGATGACCTGTGGGTGTCGAGCATCACGAATGGCATCTATGTGGTGGACACGAAAGCCATGCGCCTGAAACGCAGATTTGAGAAGACGAACAAGAGCCAGCAGGGGCAGAAGCTGAGCATCAAGACTTTGTGCCACCAGAACGGCACCCTCTTTGCAGGGTCGTGGAGTGGCGTTTACATCTTCGACGAGAAGACGGAGGAGTTCTACACCATGCCCGGAATGAGCAATGTGCATGCGCAACGCCTGTATGGCGACCGCCACGGGAATGTGTGGGTGGCATCGTTCGACAAGGGTTTGTGGAAGATTGAGCAGGACAAGAAAGGACAGTGGAAAGGCAAACAGACGGCGTTCAACTACATGTGTGTCAGTGCCGTTTTTGAGGATTCACGAGGCACTTTCTGGGTGGGCACCGACATGCATGGCCTGATGCGCTATGATGACAAGACGGGGGAGACGGATGCTTGGGAGCAGTCGGCACAACTGAGCAAGGAGTATGTGACCAACATCGTTGAGGACACGCATCACCGGTTGTGGATTAACACATTCAACGGGCTCTATTGCTACAACCTCAGCAAGAATGTGCTGAACCACGTGACCACAGCTAATGGGCTGCCTTCGAACTATCTCAGCTATGCTTCGGGATTTGTGGACAAGGACGGGTCGGTGTATATCGGCACATATAAGGGGATGATTGGATTCAATCCCGCCCAGTTCATCATGTCGAGGGAAAGGCTGAAACCTTACTTCCTCAATCTCTATGTGAACGGAAGGCATATCCTGCCAAATGACGAGACTGGCATCTTGCAACAGACGTTGTTCATGACAAAGGAGCTGACACTGAGCCGCGACCAGAACACATTCACGATTTACTATGCCGTTCCGTCATACAGGAGCGGGGAAGTGGTATGGTACCGATACCGTCTGAACCCCGATGAGCCGTGGGTAGTGACGGACAATGCACAGCCCATCCAGTTGGCAAACCTCTCGGCAGGCACTTATAAAATCACCCTGCAGGCAAGCTTCAACCCTGAGCGTTGGGAGGGTGAGGCGGCTTCCATCATCGTCACCGTGAAGCCTCCCGTATGGCTCAGCCCTTACGCTTTCTTCGGCTATGCCATCGTGATTATCCTGATGGCGCTGGGTTCCATGTCCATTTTCAAGAGATTAGCCAAGAGGCATGAGGAAAAGAAAACTGAGGAGAGGGTCTTTCAAAAAATAGAATGATACATAGAAAAAGTATATGGATGGCCATGCTGTGGGTGGTGACACTGAACAGCATGGCGCAAGATGAAATGTTTGAAACGCGTGGGCGCATTGAGAACATGACGGAGAGTGCTTCGGCGTCCTCGCAAAAGGGATTACGAAAAATCGGTTCCACTGCCACTGCCCCACTCCCTTGCACGGGTTCGCCCAAGGTGCCCGTGATTCTGGTGCAGTTTCCTGACATGTCCTTTACAGTGGCTGAAACCGAAGAGGCTGTCAATGCCATCTATCAAGAGTTCTTCAATGCTGAGAAGGATGTGCATCCCAGCAATTCCTATTGTTCTGTGAAAACCTATTTTCAGGACCAGTCAAACCAATTGTTCACGCCCGACTTCGACGTGATTGGGCCTGTCACCCTGCCTAAAAGCTATACCTACTATGGCGAGGACAATGGGAAATCGAAGGACATACGTGTGGATGAGTTCTATCGCGAAGCATGCTTGCAAGCCATTCAGAAAAATGTGGATTGGAGCCTCTATGACAATGACGGGAATGGTGTGGTGGATTTCGCGTTCTTCCTCTATGCGGGGCATGGACAGAATCAGAAGGGACAAGCAACCGACCTCATCTGGCCAAAGGAGACCACATCTTATTACAAGGTGCAGGGGGATGACATCAACGTGGCGTTTGGTGCATCGGGATGTGCCTGCGAACTGTACAAGGGCAAGATTGATGGCATTGGTGCCTGTGTACATGAGTTATGTCACGGATTAGGCTTGCCCGACTTTTACGATTATGACTACGAGAAGTATGGCATGGATTATTGGGATGTGATGGATGCTGGATGCTATAAACTGCAAGGACGCATGCCCATCGGACTTTCTGCTTACGAACTGGATTTCTTAGGTTGGAGGAAATTGGTGGAACTGGAACCCGATGAGGCATACACGCTGACCATTGACCCTTTGGAGAAGGGGGGCATAGGATACAAAGTGGTGAACAAAGCCAATCCTGACGAGTACTTCATCCTTGAGAACCGTCAGAACATCGGCATGGATCAATACATTGGCTATGCGCTCAGTTCGCATTACAATGAAATGGGTGCCAATCATGGCCTGATGATTAGCCATGTGGATTATAAGTCGTCAACGTGGAACAGCAACACCGTGAACACGTCGAAAGGAACTTATCAGGGCATGACCATCGTGCCTGCTGACCAAGAACTCATCTCTTCCAACAAAAAGACGGACAAGGAGTGGGTGCAATCACAACATGGCGACCTCTACCCAGGCGAGAACAACGTGACGGAAATCACCTCCTACGATGTCTATACGGGAGGAACACTTGGACAAACCATCAACAACATTACAGAGCAAGAAGACGGCACCATCACTGTGGACATTAATGGAGGAAAGATAACGGAACCTGATGACCCTGATAACCCAGACGACCCTGATAACCCAGATGATCCCGACAATCCTGACAATCCCGATGACCCGGATAATCCTGATAATCCTGATGACCCGGATAACCCAGATGATCCCGACAATTCTGATAATCCCGATGACCCGGATAATCCAGATAACCCAGACGACCCGGATAATCCAGATAATCCAGATGTCCCGGATGTTCCACTCTCCGAACCCGACATTCCTGAAATAGCATAAAAAGGGCAGGCCCAATGAAGCGCCGTTATGGCAACTTCGTTGGGTCTGCTGCTGTATAGTTGTCCATGCGAAGATGGAAGTTCTGCACCTGCTCCAGCGTGAAGTGAAAATTAGGACTATCTGGCGGTAATGGACGATGCGAGAATGTCTGGAAGTAGAGCAGGCAAGCATCGCGCCACCACTGTGCATCCTTTGCCTGACGCTCGAAACGCCATTGCTGCTCCTTGAACTGCTCTGCTGGCACATAAGGCTTCATCGCTTCCCACGTCTTCACAAATTCATTTGCCTGACGCACACCGCGATCATAGGTGTAGCAGAGGTTGTCCCACAATGACAACCCGTTGCTCATCGTGTAATCCCAAGGCACATGATGGAACCAGAGAATGAGGTTTTCAGGACATGTGCCCATATTATTATATAATGTACGCAAAGGCTCTGGATATTGCCCTGCATTGTTGGAACCCACATTGCCTTTCACACATGCCTCTTCGTGACTGGAGCGATTGAAACCAAGCCCGATAGAGTCGGCACGGTGATAGAAAGGAGGTACCCAATCTTCACGTACTCCTCTTGGAGCATACCAAGGTTCAGGCCCATAATGATGACCTCCTGCAAAGATGTGGTGCAATCCGAGTGGCATCATGTAATCCACCACAGCCTCACGGCTTTTCAGCAGCAATTGAGTCATTGGACGGATGAACTCCACCTTGTCGGTCTTGTAATAGTCACGCAAGAAATCCTCTGCAATCGTCTTGGAAGACACATTGACATCATTTGCCAATCTGCCAAACGCATACCAGTTAGCCATTGCAAGGTCATTCGCTGTCCAGTTAGGGCTGTCACCGATATTGGCAACACCTGCCATTCCCACAAGGTTGGGCATATTCTTGTCCACCAAGTTCAATGTGTCGAAGAACTCACGCCACATCGGAGCCAAGAAGCACGTGTGGATGCTCTCGCCCGTATATTCCTGCGTAATCTGGAACTCCACCATCATCTTCGTCTTCTTCAAAGCAAAGAAGAGAGGAGAGACGGGTTCGCGTGGCTGGAAATCCACAGGACCATTCTTAATCTGGATGATGACATTATCTGCAAACTGCCCATCGAAATGGATGAACTCCTCGTATGCCTGATTGGCACGGTCTCCTTCGTATGCACGTTGAGCAGGAGTTTTCTGCACATCTCCTTCACCCTTGGCTGAATAAACGAAAGCGCGCCACATGACGATGCCTTTGTAGGGTTTCAGCGCATTTGCCAACATATTGGCACCATCCACATGCGTACGGCCATAATCCATAGGACCAGGTTCTCCCTCACTGTTCGCCTTCACCAGGAAGCCGCCAAAGTCAGGTATGAGCCCATAAATCTCCTTCACCTTCTTCTGCCACCACAACGGCACCCTCTCATCCAGCGGGTCAGCTGTGTCGAGGTCGCCCAATGCCTTCGGAGAAGCGAAATTGACAGACAGATACACCTTGATGCCATAAGGGCGCAGGACATCAGCAATCTTCGCTGTCTTCTTCAGCATGTCTGACGAGAGGGCGAGAGGCTTTGCATTCACGTTGTTGAGCACAGTGCCATTGATGCCATACGCCTGATTGATGCGTCCATACTCCTCATATCGCGCCTTCAGTTCCTTGGGCATCGAACCCTTTCCTGCAGGGATTTCTTCCCATTTCCAGATAGAACGTCCTGCAAACCCACGTTCAACAGTGCCATTAGGGTTGTCCCAATGGTTGAGCAGGCGCAATTCATAAGTCTGTCCCCATGTCAGGCAACAAACCATCAGCATAAACAAGGTGAAGATTGTTTTTTTCATATCAATAGGCTTTTCTATGTAAAATCAAATGGGGGGTTAGTCACGACGGAAAATGTCGCGGGTATACACTTTCTCCTGCACATCGTCCAGACACGCATCATAGCGGTTGGCAATGATGGCTTGTGATTGTGCCTTGAACTTGTCAAGGTCATTCACCACCTTCGAACCGAAGAATGTCGTGCCGTCTTCCAATGTCGGCTCATAGATGATGACAGTGGCACCCTTTGCCTTGATGCGCTTCATGATACCTTGAATGCTTGACTGGCGGAAATTATCGGAGTTGCTCTTCATCGTCAGGCGGAACACACCGATAACCACCTCTTTTTCCACATCCTGGCTCCAACGTATGCGGTTGGAATAGCTGTAATAGCCAGCCATCTGCAGCACACGGTCAGCAATGAAATCCTTTCTCGTGCGGTTGCTCTCCACAATAGCCGTCATCATCTGCTGAGGCACATCCTGATAGTTCGCCAAGAGCTGCTTCGTATCCTTCGGCAAACAATAGCCGCCATAACCGAACGACGGGTTGTTATAATGTGTGCCGATACGGGGGTCAAGCCCGACACCCTGAATAATTGCCTGAGCATCCAATCCCTTCACCTCGGCATACGTGTCCAATTCGTTGAAGTAGCTCACACGCAGTGCCAGATAAGTGTTGGCAAAGAGTTTCACCGCTTCCGCCTCTGTTAATCCCATATGGAGCACATCAATGTTCTCCTTCACGGCACCTTCCTGCAAGAGCTTGGCAAACGTGTCAGCAGCTGCACGCAATTCCTCGGCATACTTCACCTCAATGCGCTTGGGCGAACCCACGATGATGCGCGATGGGTAGAGGTTGTCATACAATGCCTTGCTTTCACGCAGAAACTCTGGTGAGAAGAGCAGCTTCATCGCATAACCATATTTCTTGTACAATCCCTCCGTATAACCCACAGGGATGGTCGATTTGATGACCATCACGGCATCGGGGTTCACTTCCAGCACCAAATCAATGACCTCCTCCACATGCGACGTGTCGAAGTAGTTCTTCACAGGGTCATAGTTGGTGGGCGCAGCGATGACCACATAATCGGCATCTGCATAGGCTTTCCTGCCATCGAGTGTTGCCGTCAGGTTCAAATCCTTCTCTGCCAGAAACTTCTCGATATATTCATCCTGAATGGGTGATTTCCTGTTGTTGATTAAGTCCACTTTCTCAGGAATCACATCCACAGCAGTCACCTGATGGTGCTGCGCCAACAAAGTGGCAATGCTCAAGCCCACATAACCGGTACCCGCCACTGCCACTTGAATGTCCTTAAAATCTCTCATATCTTTATTCTGATTCTAAATCCTATCTGATTCTAATCCTATTCCGAACGCTTATCCTATTCTGAATGAATCCAAATTCTATTCCTGTGTCGTCTTCGCCTTTTCCTCGCGGAACTTCTTGCTATACTCCGATGGCGACATGCCAAACTCCGCCTTGAAGTTCTCGGTGAATCGCTTCGGATTGGCATAACCCAACTCGGCAGCGATATCAGCAATAGGCATCATCGACTGCTCCAGATACTGCTTGCCCCGCTTCAGTCGGATGGTGCGGATGAACTCAGCAGGTCCCTTACCCGTGATGTTGATGAGTTTCTTATAGAGATAAGTGCGGCTGAGCGACAACTCATGTCCCAGCACCTCCACCGAAAATTCCGTGTCAGACATGTGGTCTTCACATATCTTGATGGCACGCTGGATGAACTGCTCATCCACAGAAGTGATGGTGATTTCGCTGGGTGCCACATCCATCTTCTCACGGAACTGACGCTGACGGTTCTCACGCTTCTCAATGAATTTCTTCACTCTCAAGCGCAGCATCTCCACGTTGAACGGTTTCGTGATGTAGTCGTCTGCACCCAATCGCAGGCCTTCCATCTCCAGTTGGTCACCCCTTCTTCCCGTCAACAGAATCACAGGAATGTGCGACCAACGCAAATCTGTCTTGATGCGCTTGCAGAGTTCCAAACCATCCATTTTCGGCATAGTCACGTCACTCACCACCAAGTCAATATTGTCATTCTCCTCCAGACGCTGCAATGCCACCTCACCATTATTGGCTGTAAGAACCGTGTACTCCCCGCGGAAATAGTCATGCACAAAACGGCACATATCAGGGCTGTCATCCACCATCAGCATCGTGAAACGCTCCTCCTGCTGACCATTGTCCATTGACAGCTGACCTCTCTCCGTAACCAATGCTGCTGCATTGCTGTCATCAATGCCAACAGGATCCTTCCGCTGTCCATTGTCAGTTGCCCGTTGCCCGTTGTCAGTTGTCCGTTGTCCTTGATTCACCACAGGCGTTGTCACGGGAGTCATCACAGCATCCACTGGAGGCACCAAAGCGGGCACCACATTTCCTTTTCCACCTGCAGGCAGCATATTCACCTGATGCAACAACAATTGCGCGTTCCTCAGAATCATCTGGACGCGCACTCTCACATCGTCTGCCAAAGGCTCCGATGCCAATTGTTGCAAAGGGCTAATGATTAGCGTGATGGGCGTGAGCAAATCTCTGCTCACCCCGCTCAACACGCCTTGTTTTGTTTCTTCAAGTTCCGAACGGTGTTCTAAGCGCATCTTCTGCAACTCAGCATCCATCCGTTTACGTTCACGCGACAATATCCAGCGACAAATCGCATAAGCCACCACCGCAATCAGCAACACGCCAAACAAGACTGCCCAGACAAAACCCTGCGAAAAGAGCCCTGTTGCCTGTGCTGGCATCGCTTCTGCAATCAAAATGTTTCCCATGTGTGAATTCATTATATCCTTTGATGATGCAAAATTAGTAAAAATTATTCATTTCGAACATTTTTACGCTGTTTTTTTCATCATCACGACTGCAGAAGCCGTTTTTGTTTCCAAAATGGAACGGATTTTACTCCACCACGATGCGTTCAATCACGATACCGGGGTCGAGCGGGCGCAATGCCAAGCGGTGCTTGCCTTGTGTCAGAGCAGGCAATGCCACACGTTGCTTGTTCATGCGTGTCGTCTCCCATTCAAAGTTCTGGTCATGCGACATCTGCACCACATAGCGGCTTGCCTCGTTCACGTTCATTGTCTGCACCTCCTTACCGTCAAGCATCACCGTCATGCGCTGACCACGCCCGTCGTTGAAGGGGAAGTTCGTGGCAAGGATAATCGTGGCAGTAGCCTTTTCTGTTGCCTCCGAAGCATTGAATTCAAAGGATATTTCAGCACCTTCCGTGCTCTTCGTGTAGGGGAACAAAGCCACACCTGCCTTCCAGATGCCCAAGTCAGGCACCACCTGCCATGTTGCCTCCTTGCTGTCCTGCTTGCCCACAAACTCGTCTGCTTCGAGGATGGCAATGGTCTTCTTCGGCACAATTGCCAGTTCCTCACCAGCCACAGCTTCCGAAGCCTCCACACGTCTCACCTGAGGCATCGTGTTCTGTCGAGGGTTGTTCCACGAGCGGTAACCAATGTATATCTCATCCATCATGTGGTTCCACTTGCCACCTGCAATCTTGTGGTTGTACTCATCACACAGATCTGCCGCACGATTGAAACACTGCTCCACCTTATCTGCCCATTCGTTGGCACGCACATCCTTGCGCTGGGCATAGTAGCCATTCATTGCCACCGCATAATACATGTTATAAAGATTGCAGAACACACGCACAGGGTGATAAACCAGCTCATTGTAAGCCTGACGGTTCTGCACAGGCATGAGCTCACGCAAGATGGTGGCATCACGTTCCAGCTTGTCATACTCCTCCACACGCTCCTTCCATTCGCCCGACACAAGGTCAAAAGTGCGTGCATCCAGCTGTTCGGGAGTGCGGCGGTGCGCATACTTGCATTGCAGGTTCAAGATGCGTGCAGCCTCCTTTGCACATTTCTCACCAAACTGCTGACGGCAGAAACTCTCCGTATATTCCATCAGATTCGAGGCATTGAACTGGTTGGGGTTCCATGCCATCTTGAACCAAAAGTCAATCGGGAACTCCATCGGTTTCAAGTCACCCACATTCAGAATCCAAAGCTTATCCACACCATACGTGTAGGTCAACTGCAGCTGTTCCCACATGCGCTGCACCTGACTGATATTCTGGAACTTCGAGTTTCTTGGCGCACCCACATAATCCACATGGTAGTACAAGCCATAACCACCGGGATGACGCTTCGAGAAAGCACCCGTGCCCTTGTTCCATTCCTGTTCAGGCAACACACGCACATTGCCCCAGTTGTCATCACACAGCAGCAGAATCACATCGTCTGGCACATTCATGCCCTTCTCGTAATACTCCTGCACCTCCTTATAGAGTGCCCACATCTGCGGCGTCTCCTTGGCAGGCTTTCCTGTTGCCTCCTCAATCAGCTTACGCTGGTTCGTCACGATGCGCTCCAGCAGTGCCACATCAGCATGGTCGCCCATCGCCTCGTCACCGTCACCACGCATACCGATGGTCACCACATCGTCCGTATGCTTCATACGCTCCACACCACCTTTCCAGAACTTATCCAGCGTTTCCTGGTTCGTATCGTAGTTCCACGCGCCATATTCCCTGCGGTGGCTCGTCCACTCCTTGTGCGCACGTGCCAAAGGCTCATGGTGGCTCGTACCCATGCATACACCCATATCATCAGCCGTCTGCATGTTCAGCGGGTCATCCGCATAGAACATAGCATCCCACATGGCTGGCCACATATAATTACCCTTCAATCTCAGCACCAGTTCAAACACACGGGCATAGAACTCATGGTTATATCCTCCGTAATTCTCCTTCACCCATCCTGTCAGACAAGGAGCCTCATCGTTCAGGAAGATGCCACGATACTTCACAGCAGGTTCGCCATCCGTATAGACACCGCTCTTCACATAGAGTCGGTCATGCTTCTCAGCAGGCACATCTGCCCAGTCATACCAAGGGCTCACACCAATCTGCTGACTCAGTTCATAGATACCATATATCGTGCCGCGCTTGTCACTGCCCGCAATCACCAACTGATTCTTCACCGTCGTGATGACAAACATCTCCGTCTTGCCCTTCAGTTCCTTGATGGCAGGCACCTTCTTCGCCAATTTGTCAATGGCAGCACTCTTGCCCACCGTGCCAATCACAATCGGGAAATCCTCCCTGCCCGTCACCTTCGACAAATCTTTCTTCAGGTTGTCGATGGCGATGTGTACACCCTTCCAGTCGTTCTGGTCATACACAATCGCGCCCTTCTGGTCAGTCAGGCACAAAGCATTCCCCTGAGGGGCAAAAATCACAAACTGCTCCACAGCCACCGCTGAGATGACAGCACACACACACATTACAGCAAAAGAAAATAATCGTTTCATGTCAATAGGTTTTAATTTTACGGCGGCAAAGTTACAACAAATACACCTCACCCACCCTACTCTGTTGTTACTTTTTTTTGTGATGAGGTTACAACTCATGGCACGATTGGCTCACCAAAAACAGAGCATATGCTTTTTCATAGTCAGCAGCAATCAGTTTCTCGTAACATCCTGCCACGAAAGCCAAAGGCACCAGAATGCGGTTCTTTAAGACAGATGCACCCTCTTCCGTCCATTTCATCAAGACAGGCTCCTTCACCTTCACCCCCACCAGTTGCAGCCTAGACAGATATTTTCCTGCCTTGTCCCCATACAGTTCGCTGCAAAGGGCTTGCAGTTCGATGTAGCCCTTCGGGCAGATGAGGTAGATGGCGCGGATGACGTAAAGCCAGTACTCCACATCGTTTCGCGCACTCTCCACTTTTTTCAAATTGATGTGCAGGTCGTTCATCATCACTCGTCCTCCCATTCTATGCCAAGGTTCTCTTCGTCGTCTTCTTCAAGACAATCCCAATTAAGTTTCGTCCTCTTTCCTTTGGAAGCATCAGGTTTTTTCCCCTTAGTGATGACAAACGACTCATCCTGCACAATCTCAATCATCATCTCCCCCTTCTTGCTCTTACCCGACAAGACACCCGAATCTATCAAGTACTCTATCAATTTACTCAGCCTCTTGCCCACCTCTTCTGCACCCGCCAGTCCCGTTTCCTCGTTGAACGACTTGCCGATGCAGATGCTTCCAGCCGGAATTCCCGAAAAAGACGCATCACCTCGCAGGTCGGCATAGCGCCAACTTCCATTCAGGCTGAAGCCTATCGTGAAGTCCGTATCACGTGCCACGACCTTCAACATGTACACACCTGCAGGGATAGCGACGAAATGCTTCCTGGGGTTCTTCCTCGTCTCTTCCACAGGACGTTCCAATGTCTTGCATCGGAAACCCGTAGTGGGTTCTTCCAACACGCCCAATGTATAGAAGGGAGTGCCCAGCTGTCTTGTCAATGTGAATCTCAGCATATCATTTAATAGACATATAAGAGGTGTATAAAATCGTTCTCTGCAAATGGTTCATCGCATAGCATCGGATAAGCGATGCCTGAATGGAATGAGATTCATAGCGCAAAACCTTGTAGAGACCTTGCTGGGTGATGTTAGGGAAAGCTTCTCTCAACTTACCCATTTCCTTTCGATACACCGAAATCTTCATTCTTCTCATCTCTTTAATATATGTTTGATACGATCAACACTGCTGTCCACCCCCAACAGAGTGGCAGCAAACACCAGAAACTGTGCTATCGTAATAAGGATGCTTTGATCAATCTCTCCCTGTGGAGGCAGCAACATCGCCCATACAGCAATGATGCTTGCCACCACAAGAGCCACAGCAGACAAAATCTCTTTTACGTTCCATTTCATAATTATTGCCATCCTTAAACGATTCCAAAGTGCGAGTTCCGATCTTCCATAAACGCCTCATAATAGGTGATAAAGACCCGTTCCTCTTCCACCTCTCCATTTTCGGGCAACGCCTCTGCAATGTCTGGGGCATTGCAAGAGAAGAAAGGCCGCAGACCCGGGAAAGCCATCTCATAAGCATCTTGAATAGTGCGCCAACTGCACAAGTCTGTCCGCAAAACGCCATTCTCCACCATCATCATTGCCTGAATCATTCGGCAGCAATCGCCCTGCTCGTCATTCAACCCGAAACGTGGAATAAACCACGGCTCACACTTCATCCAATCACACACACGCTTAATATAGGCATCCGTGTTGTTCTCCTTCTTCGGAGCCCATCTTGTGATGATGTCCAGAACAGTGCGTTTGTTGTATTTCCACTGATAATTGGCTATCAGTTTGATGGCTGCACGGACTCCATACTTCATGTCATAGAACACGCACATGCCACCTTTGTCTCTGCCGAGTTGACCTTGCCAATCATTCCTTGTACTGAAACGGATGTTCAGCGGATTATTGTTTCTGTACCCTCTCGGGATATTTGGATACATCTTCTGGGTGTCAATCACCCTCTCCATCCAAGTGTTTTTTCCCATTGTTCTTGTCCTCCTTTTTAAGTTTTAATAATAATGTGATAATCTCTCGCAAAATCCATAAAATGGCTTTCACATCCTTTGCCTTAATTTTCATTGTCAATTCTATTTTAATTTAAGTTTTGTATGTATTATTTCTTTATTCAAGTTTCACTTAGTTGACAATTGATAGTTGACAGTTGACAGTTGACAATTGAGAGTTGACAATTGACAATTGACAGTTGACAGACTCATCGTCCATCGTCCATCATCCATCGTACATCGTACATCGTACATCGTTCATCGTACATCATCCATCATCCATCTTCCATCATACATCGTACATCGTTCATCGTACATCGTACATCGTACATTCCTCACTCCTAATTCAGTTCCCCACACTAATTTGACCGCAAAGGTACAGCACAAAAAAAGCCCCTGCAACATCAAGTCGCAAGGGTTCGGAAAATGTTCGGAAAGTTCGGAAAATTCGGAGACAGTCCCCGTTCTGTTCGGACACAACATTCAAGTGCCAACCGGAGATGGCAAAGTGCCCTCCTTCAAACGCAGAAACTCATCCTCGTAGGGCTTTAGTTCATCATCCGAATAACAATACTTTGGATTCTCGCCCACCCAATCCGAGTAAGATGATTTTGCCACGTTGGTAGCATAATGCCGATTAAACTCATCCACCGACATCAGCTTCACACATTTTGCGCGTCGGGCAGCCACGTATGGACGTAGCACATCCTTCGGTCTGTCCCCCGCCATTTGGATGTGGTAACGGAGCCTCTCCTCCACCACATCCTCCACGCGTTGGCTCGTCTCACCATCTTTAACGGCTTCTCCGTGACAGATATTCTGATTCTCTATCTTTCCTATATGCTGTCCTCCCGATGCCACATACACCAGATTGATGTGGCAGCCATGCCTGTCTTCAGCCGCCTGCTGCGCACGTTCCAACAGACGACTGAGCAAGTCGAGGACACCCTCTTCTTTCTCACTATTCATTTTTCTAATGTTGAAATAATCAAGCTTAAAGAGAAATCTCTAAACTCTAAATCCTAAACTCTAATCTCTACAACAAATGGAAAAGAAACGGAGGGCGTGGACTGTGATTTGGGAGTACAACAAAGTCTCTCAGGTCTGCAATTACCTTTCATAGAATGTTATAACTGCCAAAGCCCACGCCTCCGTTGTGGATGCGTGAGCAGGCAGCCTTTCGCTTCTATGAAGTCTATTTTTTGAATTGCAGTTCGAGAGACCTTCGAGAAAGCTGTCGGTTGCTCTTTCTATTATCTTATGTCGTGCAAATATACATGAAATTATTCACACGTCAAAATGTTTTGTGAATATTTTATGGACTCATTGTCTTTCAGTAATTTGTTTCATAATCCATAAAGTTGAAGAACTCCACCTTGGCTTTGCCCTGTGCATCGGTGGTGATGTCGGGCTGCCACCAGATGGTGCGGCGGAAGTCCGCCATAGGAGGTATCACGCTGTAGTCCTCCGTCTTGAATGTGGAGGCTTGGTTGAAGCCCTGAAAGTAGGTGCGGCGGAGTCCCTTGTTGCTCTCGGAGGAGAAAAAAGTGTGCAGGTAAATGTAGATTGCTACACGGTTGTCTGTGGCTCGTGGGTCATCAGGAACGATATACATGGATTTCACCTCATCCATATAGTATTGCCATATCGGTCTGATGTTCAGAAGAGGACGATCATTGTTGTCAATAATCCAGTCGATGCTACGTCCGTCATATCTGTTCAGCATGGCATAACTTAAATCTCCCCTATCAAGAATATCATCCAGTTCCTTATCTATGTCATAGTACAATGTTGCATACTGACGACCATACGCCTCATTCTTGAAGCGCCAGTCATCATTGGTGAAGTAGCGTCTCTTCGCTTTCACCGTCACGTTCTGCAGCACGTGGTCTTTTTCCGTGATGGGGATGAACTCGTCTTCTTCACCCAGTTCCTCCCCTAACTTTTTTACGAAGGCGTTCGGTTTGAGCGGATGCAGTATCTCCCGTTCCTCGGGGGTGAGATACCTCGCTTCGGGTGAGAACTGCCTGTCGATGCCCACATAGTAGGTCTTCCTCTTTTCTTTTGCCTTGTTCTTCTTCTTGATGTCTCTTGTGGTGTAGATGTTCATCTTCCATTCACCATCTATGAACGGCAGTTTGAAGGCATAGTTGCCCACCGAATCGGTCACTGCATTGCCAATGAGGCTCTGACCCTTCTCGTTGTAGAGGCTCACATACATGTGCACGTTTGAAACGGGGTTCCGTTTGCGATAGACATTCAGCTTGCCATACAGGTAGAACTGGTCCTCAATGGGCTGCGCCTTTCGGAAGGTGTACAGTTCTGACATCAGCCGCCAGTCATAACGTCGCCAGCCCTGCGTCAGCATCAGCAGGTCGGCATTCTGCCTGTGTTCCTTGTCGTCTGCCTCGAAGTAGTAATCCACATTATTGATATATCCCCTCACTTCAGAACTCAGCAGCATCCAAGTCTTCATGTTCCCCTGCTTGCCGTTCGTCATCGTCTTTGCATCAATCGCTGAGAAGGACAGGTTGGCGTTGGGACGTGTCTTCAGTTCCATCTCCACCTTGCCGCAGGGCTTCAGCCTCTGGGTGATGGCGGTGACACGTATGCTGTCTGACTTGTCGGGCTTGGGGCACAGGAAGAACAGCCTTTCCGCCATAATCGCGCCCCTGCTGTCAAACACCGTCATCTGGTTCACCCCCTCGGGCATTGCCTGCCTGTCCAGCTCTATCTCCATCAGGGGGGAGGCGGTGAGCGTGTCACAGCGGTAGATGTTC
>ONDH01000044.1 GCA_900316505.1 uncultured Prevotellaceae bacterium | reverse complement strand
CACTCACGCCGTAAACGCTATAGCCACTCTTTAGTAAAAACAGCACTCACTCATTCATAAAGGAGAAAAAGCACATGAAAGACACCTGGCATTTGGGGCGAAAACGCGACCAGTCGCAAGAAATACAGAAATGTCGCGACATACTTGAAAACGCACTTTTTGTGTCGTAACTCTGCACTGCGAAAGCAAAAAGCAAAATGCATGGTAAAAAAATGAGGCTATCCACAATAAACTGCCAATTGTCATCTATTTCGATACCCACAATTGGGTAATGGGGATAGGAAAGTGAGTATCGGGATGTGGGGAGTGAGTATGAGGAACGGGGAAAATACTCAATAATGACAGGAGATTTGGTTAAGTTTGGGTATTGTTGTGGCGAGGAAGAGTCCGTAACTTTGCATCATATTTCGGAACAACAGGTTCAGGTTTAGATTATTAAAGCAAAAAACATAGGATAATGGATCTATCAAAAGCATTCAGAAGTATATTTGCAGCATGGTGCCTGAGTATGGTGACTGTGAGTATGTCGGCACAGACAAATAATAGTGACACCTCAAGAGTGGCTAAACTGGAGAGGGCTCTTTCACGCTTCCACATCGGTGGGTATGGCGAAGTGGCTCTTTCACGCAATTTCTATAGCGACAACGTGAGCCGTTACAGCTTGGCTGACGAGCACAAGGATGACCCGAGTCATGGACGGTTTGACATTCCTCATGCTGTGGTGTATCTGGGATATGACTTTGGCAAGGGCTGGTCGCTGAGCACGGAAATTGAGTTTGAGCATGGCGGCACTGGCGGGGCTTATGAGAAGGAAGATGAAGAAGGCGGCGAATGGGAGTCGGAGACTGAGAAAGGTGGCGAGGTGGAACTGGAGCAATTCTGGATTCAGAAGTCTTTCGGCGAGTATGCCAACATCAAGGCTGGTCATCTGGTGGTGCCTGTGGGTCTGAATAACGCGCACCATGAACCGCTGAATTTCTTCACCGTGTATCGTCCTGAAGGTGAGAACACTATCTTACCCTCCACTTGGCATCAGACAGGTGTGGATTTTTGGGGACGTGCGGGCGATTGGCGCTACGAGGTGCAGCTGCTGGCAGGTTTGAATGCCGACAACTTCACGACGACTGGATGGATTCACAAGGGTGCTGTCAGTCCGCTGGAGTTTGAGATTGCCACGAAATACGGCACGTCGCTGCGCATTGACAACTATTCGGTAAAAGGTCTCCGATTGGGCTTGAGCGGCTACTATGGACACAGCATCGGCAACAGCTATCCGATAAACAAGAATGGTGTGGACAGCGAATATAAGGGTGCCGTGGTGGTAGGCAGCTTCGACTTTTCCTACAACGACCACAACTGGATTGTGCGTGGACAAGCTGACTATGGCTACATTGGCGATGCAGAGCAACTGAACTACATCTACAATCGCATCAACAAGAAATCGCCCTACCACCACTCCACTGCAGTGAGTCAGAACGCATTTGCCTACGGCATTGAGGCTGGATATGATGTATTCTCCCAGATTCAGAAGTTGAGTGCGAATGGTCAGAAGCTGTATGTGTTTGGACGTTTTGAGCACTACAACGCCTGTGCGTCGAGCAACATGAAGAAGTATGACTACAACAACGTGAAGCGCATGGCTGTGGGTGTGAACTATCATCCAGTGAAGGGTGTGGTAGTGAAGGCAGACTACTCCCACCGTTTCCTGAAGAGCCAATACAACAACGAGCCAAGCATTAACTTGGGTGTGGCTTATCAAGGGTGGTTCTTGTAGCGCAGAGTTAATTGAAAAACGGGATTAATTTACATATTACAATATATCAAATCAATGAAGATGAAAAAGATTTCCATGCTTGGCTGGGCTTTGATGGCAGCCGTAGCGTTCACTGCCTCATCATGCAGCAGTGATGATGACAACAACGAGAACAATGGTGGCAACAGCGAGGCTTACAGCGAAAAGAGCTATGGACAGAATGCCATCAGTGCTTGTAACGAATTGGTTTCTGGTCTTGAAGGCGCCAATGCCGTAATTGCTTCTGCTTCACTCAATGCAGAGCAGGAGGCTTACCTGAAGGATGTGGTGAGCAATCTGGTGGACAACGTGATTGTGCCTACTTATACAGAACTGGCTGACGAGACTGAACAGCTCGAGGCTACACTGAACGGACTCGATGTGAACAGCATCTCGCAGAAGGATGTGGACAAGGCTTGCGACCTCTTCAAGAAGGCTCGTAAAACTTGGGAACAGAGCGAGGCATTCCTCGGTGGTGCTGCTTCTGATTTTGATGTGGACCCCACCATCGACTCTTGGCCTCTGAACCGTTCTTTGCTGCTCAACTACTTCAGCTCGGGCACCATGGATGAGGATATGCTTGACGATGCTTCCATTCTGGGTTTCCATGCCTTGGAGTTCATCTTGTTCCGCAACGGACAGCCTCGCAATGTGTCTGAATTCAAGAGCAATGACACCTACAAGGGTTTCACAAGTGTGAGCGGTGCCAAGGAACTGCTGTATGCTCAGCAGGTGTGCAAACTGCTGAAGGAGCGCACATTCCAATTGCAGGTGGCATGGGAAGGCGAAACTGCCAAGAATGCTGACCGTGTGCAAGTGGTAAAGAATGCAGACTTGGAGTATGTGACCAGCAAGGGCATCAGTTTCGGTGAGAACATGAAAAAGGCTGGTGAAACTGCCAGCACCTTCTCTTCTCTGAAGGATGCTATTGCTCAGATTCTCTCTGACGACGAGGGTTCTGCCGCTGCCATTGCCAACGAGGTGGGCACTGCCAAGATTGCCAATCCTTTCTCTGCCGGCTACATCTTCTATGTGGAGTCTCCTTACAGCTACAATTCCATCACGGACTTCCAGGACAACATCCGCTCCATCCGCAACGTGTGGTATGGCAGCAGAAGCGGCAGTGCTGATGGTAAGAATTTCAATGATTTCTTCGTGAAGACCAACAAGTCTGCCACCAGCAGCAACATCGTGACGCTCTTCAACGATGCCATCAACAAGATTGGCAACATACCTGCTCCGTTCGTGAAGTATTGCAGCACCATCTGGAATCTTCCTTACGAGAATGATGACCGCACAGCTGATGACCTGCCTGAGGAGGAATAAGCCGCGAAATAAATTGATCATATCGGTGGTCATAAATAGCGCTCTGTCTTGTCAAAGAGACGGAACGCTATTGTGGCATCAATAAATAATCAAACAAAATCCTAATACTTTATGGTTAACAACATCTTACAAAAGTCATCTTTGCTGTTTCTGATAGGAGCCTTTATGCTCGTTTCATGTAGCGATGACAACAAAAACGAAAGCCTTGGCGAACTGAAGGAAGAAGAGAACCAGTTTGGTGTGGGCAACGAAGTGTTCAGTGCTGAAGAATGGTATCCTGGAGGTGCGTTGGGTACTACAGAAAAAGCCAGCTATTCAGCCATTGCTCCCGGTGCTGCTGCAGCGGGGCTTGAGATGAGTTTCAACAAGGGTGAAGATTTCTTTGAACATCTTTACACCTACACTGACGAACCCCGCAAGGGATTGGGTCCTGCATGGGTACGCAGCAGCTGCATCCATTGCCACCCGTCATATGGTCATGGCAAACGCCAGACTGAATATCGTGCCAACACCATCGGCAATGGTTATCTGCTGGTGATTTATCATCCGAACGAGGCATTCACGGAGGATGGTGTGCGCTACACCACTGCCCCATCAAGCTACATCAGCGAGGTAACGGGCATGCCTCAAACAAAGGCAATGCACCCATTCAAGGCACCTATTGACGAGAACCAAATCTCCATCACATGGAAGAACGTGGAAGGCACGATGCCCAGCGGGTTGCCTCTGCACTTTCCTGACGGAGAGACTTATGAATTGATTTACCCAGAGGTGAATATCCCCGTGACTGCCTTCAACACAAATCCTAAGCCTACGAACTATGAAGTGCGTCTCGAATCCACCATCGGCATTTATGGGACAGGTTTGCTCGATGCCATCAGCACTGAGGACATGAAGGCACAGTATGCTAAAGAAGCACGCTTCGTGAAACTCAATCCTTCCATGTGGGATGCCGAGAACAACGACTGGGCGGCTTCTGCTTATTACACGTTGGCTGACGGCACCAAAGCAATCAAGAAGTTCACTTATGCCATGACTCGCGCATCGTTGCAGGATGGTGCAGGAGCCAATGCCATTTGGAACATAACGAACGTGACGCGTTCTGACCGACGCTATCTCTACTCTACGGTGGCATGGGCTCAGGCTATGAGTGAAGACCCCGAAGTCATCAGCTACATTCGTCAAAATGGTGCCGACCCTGCTTCGCTGGTCCATCCTTATTATGACAGCACGGATGAGGGCATTGCCAAGAAAGTGCTCAATCTGCTCGGCATGAACAATGCTGCCAAGGGTGGCGACAACTACACGGCAGCCTTCGGCGAACCAGAAATGAACGACAAGGACTACTATGATTTCATGGTGTGGCATCGTGGTCTTGCTGTGCCTGCTGCACGTGATCTGGACGACCCGATGGTGCAGCGCGGCAAGCAGGTGTTCAACCAGATTGGCTGTGCCACTTGTCACCGTCCATCTTGGCAAACAAAGGATGACAACTATTGGGTGGATTTCAGCATCAAGGCTCATGCGGAGAAGAACAATCTGAACCCGAACAGCATCTTGCCGAAGTTTGCCTACCAGACCATCTGGCCCTACACCGACATGGTGCAACACCGTCTCTATATGGAGAACGACATCCGCACGGGCTGGTGCCGCACCACTCCACTTTGGGGACGTGGCTTGTCTCTACGTCTGACAGGTGCTGAAGACCGCCTCCACGACTGCCGTGCGCGCAATGAGGTGGAAGCCATCATGTGGCATGCCTACAGCAAACAGTCGGATGGATATTCGGCAGCCAAGAAGTTCTACGACCTGCCGAAGAAGGACAGGGATGCTCTGGTGAAGTTCCTCCGTGCCATTTAACCCCCTTCAGACACAATAACAAGGGGATTCTGACGTTACTTACAATAAGATGATAAAAAAAGCCACATTCACACTCTATGCCATAGTCATCATCGTGATGGCTATGGCTACTGTTGTGGAAAAGACACAGGGCACCCCATACGTGCTCAACAACATCTATGGTTCATGGTGGTTTACGGGTTTGTGGGCTTTGCTGACCATAGGTGGCATTGCATACATTCTGCAACGCAAGGTGAGAAAACTGAGTGTCATCATGCTCCACTTTTCGTTTGTCGTCATTCTGGTGGGTGCCTTGTTGACGCACCTGACATCATGGCAAGGGTCTGTGCATCTGAGAGAAGGATTGGATGTAAATCTGTGCATGGAAGAAAATGGTGAAGGTATGCTGAGGGAGCTTCCTTTCACCATCACACTGGACAGTTTCAACATCAAATACCACAATGGCACAGATGCTGCAGCGGATTATGAATCGCACTTCACCATCACTTCGGACGGAAAGAAGGAGAAGGGTGTCACTTCCATGAACAACATCTATTCCACACAGGGCATGCGCCTTTATCAGAGCGGGTATGACGAGGATGAAATGGGCAGTACGCTTGCCATCAATTATGACAGATGGGGCATTCCCGTCACGTATTTCGGTTATGGACTACTGTTCCTCTCCATGCTGCTCGTGCTTGTAGATCCGAAGGGACGTTTCCGTCAACTCATCAAGAAGGCGAGTGTTCTGGTGGTGTTGCTGCTGCCAATGCAAGCGCATGCCACCGAGACTCTCAATGAGGAGCAAGGCAACCAGTTCGGACATCTGTGCATCAACTGGAACGACCGCATCTGCCCTGTACAAACGCTAGCTTTAGATTTCACCCGTAAACTCTACGGCAAATCTTCCTATAATGGCTACACGGCTGAACAGGTGCTGTGTGGCTTCATCTTTTTCCGCGAAGAATGGAGCAAAGAACCAATCATCCGCATCAAGTCGGCAGAAGTGAGACAACGTCTGAGACTGCCAGAATACATTTCCGTCTCCTCTTTGTTTGGTGAGAACGGGTATCTGCTTGGTCACCTCATTCAGGAATATTATGCGGGAAACAGCGACAAGTTCCATGAGGAAGTGATGAAAGTGGATGACAAGGTGATGCTCATCATGCAGGTGTCGAGAGAGGAGAAACTGAAGCTCTTCCCATATGAAGGAAAATGGTATGCTCCCACGGACAGTCTGCCCGAAAAAATGGAGGAAGACCGCAAAGAATATTTTCGAAACGCTCTATCAGTGTTGGGTTCATACATTGCTGAAAACCAAGTCAACAATGCAGATGACATGATGCAGAAGATGATGTTGTATCAGCAGAAGTATGGTGCAGATGACCTGCCTTCTCCCACCCGTCTGAAAGCTGAGCACATTTACAACAGCATCCCCTTTGCCACCATTCTTTTCATGGTGTGTCTGACATTTGCGATGTTGAGTCTGCTGGGATGGAAATGGATAAAACGCCTTTCTTTCATCGTGCTCGGATTGTCGTTCCTGGCATTGACATTCTGCCTCTCATTGCGATGGATTGTGAGCGGTTACATCCCCATGAGCAATGGGTATGAGACGATGCTCATCATGGCATGGATGATTATGCTTGCCTCTTTGCTGGTGTATCGCAAGTTCCATGTAATACTCACATTTGGTCTCTTGTTGTCAGGCTTCCTGCTGTTGGTCAGTCATCTTGGACAGATGGACCCCAAGATTACACCCATCATGCCCGTGTTGTCTTCGCCTTTGCTCAGCATTCACGTCAGTTGCGTGATGATGGCATATGGCTTGTTCAGCATCACGTGTCTGTGTGGCATCTATGCGCTCATTGTCAGAAAGAAAGCTGAGGAGCTGCACCTGCTTTCACAGCTCTTCCTCTACCCTGCAGAGTTTCTGCTCACTGCCGGCATCTTCATCGGTGCCATCTGGGCTAACGTGAGTTGGGGGCGCTATTGGGGATGGGACCCGAAAGAGGTGTGGGCACTCATCACCATGCTGATTTATGCCCTACCCATGCACAGCTCTTCCATTAAATGGATGAGAAACCCTGTGCATTACCATCTTTTCATGGCAATAGCCTTCCTCGCTGTGCTCATTACGTACTTTGGAGTTAATTTTTTCCTTGGAGGGATGCATAGTTACGCGTAAATTTGCTAACTTTGCAACTAATTATGGATTACAAGTCAACCAACATAGAAGAGATTGGAGCGCGCATCGAACTGACCAGTTTCACGGCTGGTGAAGTGACAGAGTTTCATGCCATCCTCCATGTGAAGCCTCAAGGAGATGTATTTGAAGGTCAGCTTTCACGCATACAACAAGCTGAAAGCGCCTTGATGGCGATGCCGGAACTGGCTGGTGCTACAGCTGTATTCAAGCGCTATTTCCTCAGCGATGCCACCAATCAGGTGCCTCTCATCAATGAGAAGAATCCTTGCACAACCTCCTACATTCAGCAACCGCCACTTGATGGTTCAAAAATCGCTGTATGGCTCTATCTGCAACGTGGCACAGACGTCAGGAACATGGATGAATCCACAGTGGTTGCACACAATGGATATCAGCATATCTGGACGATGGGACTCATGAACTCCACTGCTGACACCTCTTATATGCAAACATGGAAAACGCTCTTCGCCTATATTGATATTCTCAAAAACTTCAACGCAACATTGGAAGCCAACTGCATACGCACTTGGTTCTTTGTGCGTGATGTGGACACACAATACAATGGTTTGGTGAAGTCGCGACGCGAGTGTTTTGCAGAACAGGGCCTCACATCTGACACCCATTTCATCGCTTCTACAGGAATCGGTGGCACACCGGCTGACCCAAAAGCGTTGGTTCAATTGGGCAGTTACGCCATGACGGGCTTTGAACCTGAACAGCAACGATATCTTCATGCCCTGTCACACCTAAACAGAACCATCGAATATGGCGTGACGTTCGAACGTGGCACCCTCATGCAGTATGGTGACCGGAATCATGTATTTATCTCGGGTACCGCTTCCATCAACAACAAGGGTGAAGTGGTGTATGTGGGCGACATTGTGCATCAGACCTATCGCATGTGGGAAAATGTGGAGAAACTCCTCGAAGAAGGAGGCATGGCATATGATGACGTGATGCAAATCATCGTCTATCTACGTGACTGTGCAGATTATGAGATTGTCCAGAAACTGTTTGAAGAGAAATTCCCCAACATTCCTTACGTCATCACGCTTGCACCTGTCTGCCGCCCTACTTGGCTCATCGAGATGGAGTGCATGGCTGTAAAGAAAGCAGACAATCCCCAATTCCGCAATTTCTAAAAAAGGAGAATTATTCACAATCGAGAAGGGATACTCAAAACGAGAAATAACACTCAAAACGAGAAACAGAGATACATAAGAGATACATAAAAAAGGGCAACTTGATTGGATATACCAAGTTGCCCTTTTTATTTTTTGTTGATTACAGAGAGGCTGTAGCTGTGTATTTTGCCATTACACGCTGGTAGTAGCCTTCTGTGCGAGCCTTACGCGTCATGCATTTCAAATCGCCGGAGTTCCAAAGACGAATGGCACGTTCCATGTTCCCGTCAGGATTATAATGTTCCTGGTAGTCAATGAACATGTCAATGCTCTTCTGCTTGTCATAACGGTCTGCATAAGTGTATTTTTTGTATCCAACGATACGATTACACTCGCGAACAAGAATCTCGGAAATCTGAAGATAACCGACATAAAGACCGTTCTTGGATACGACGTTGGGCTGTCCCTGACTCTCCACCATAGCAATGGCATGGATGACAGCACCCCATTTCTTTTGAAGATCCACCTGTGGGTCAGACTTCGCAGTCACCATCAGGGAGGTGGTCAACAATGCAAAAAATAATACTAACTTTTTCATACAATTCTTATGTTTATAGATTTGAAGGTTTCAAAATAATCCTCACGATTAGCGAAACTTCATGAGCCCTATAATCGGACTTACAATTCCTATTTTTGATAGAATTGCACTGCAAAGTTAGGCGATTTGGAATAAAGAGCCAAATATTTTTATGCTTTTTAGCATGTTTTTGGCATTACAAGATGGTATTTAAAGTTTTTTTAACAAACAAGGGGCTTTTTGAATAGCCCCTTGTCATTAATCGTCGTCCAGTTTCAGCACTGCTAAAAATGCCTTTTGTGGCACACTCACATTGCCGATTTGCTTCATGCGCTTCTTGCCTCGTTTCTGTTTTTCAAGGAGTTTTCGTTTACGGGAAACGTCACCACCATAACACTTCGCCAACACGTCTTTTCGTACCTGCTTGACGGTCTCACGTGCTACAATCTTGCCTCCGATGGCTGCCTGGATAGCGATGTCAAACTGCTGACGCGGAAGGAGCTCTTTCAGGCGTTCACACATACGACGTCCTAACGTCACAGCATTATCAACATGAGTCAGTGTGGAAAGAGCGTCGACAGATTCTCCGTTCAAGAGGATGTCAAGCTTGATGAGTTTACTCTCACGGAAACCTGCAGGATGATAGTCGAAGGAGGCGTAACCACGAGAAACGCTCTTGAGCTTGTCGTAGAAATCTATCACTATTTCGCCCAACGGCATGAGGAACTCAATCTCCACGCGGTTGCCCGCGATGAAGTCTTGTTTCACCAATTCTGCACGCTTACTCAAACAAAGCGTCATGATGGGACCAATATAGTTGGCTGTCGTGATGACTGTGGAACGGATATATGGCTCTTCCACATGATCTATCACTGTGGGGTCTGGCATGCCACTCGGGTTATGCACTTCCTGCACACCACCCTGCTTGTCATAGACCATATAGCTTACGTTGGGAACCGTTGTAATCACATCCATATCGAACTCGCGGTCCAAACGTTCCTGCACAATCTCCATGTGAAGAAGTCCGAGGAATCCGCAACGGAAACCGAAGCCCAAGGCTGCAGAACTCTCGTGTTGGAAAGTCAATGAGGCATCGTTCAACTGTAGTTTCTCCAATGAGGTGCGCAAGTTCTCATAATCTTCCGTCTCAATGGGATAGATTCCAGCAAACACCATCGGCTTCACTTCCTGGAAGCCCTTGATGGCTTCTGTAGTCGGGTTGGTCAACGAAGTGATAGTGTCACCCACCTTTACTTCTGTTGCATTTTTGATGCCCGTCACGATATAACCCACATCGCCTGTACGGAGTTCCTTCTTGGGCACCATGTCCATCTTGAGTGTACCAATCTCTTCTGCCAAGTATTCCTTCTTTGTGTTAATGAAGCGAACCTTTTCGCCAGGACGCATCACACCATTGATAATCTTGAAATAGGCAATGACACCACGATAGGAATTGAACACGGAATCGAAGATGAGTGCCTGCAGAGGCGCATTTTCCTCACCCACTGGATGGGGCACTCGCTCCACCACGGCATTGAGAATGTCATCCACTCCTTCGCCTGTCTTACCACTGGCATAGATGATATCTTCCAAATCACAGCCAATGAGGTCAATGATTTCGTCAGCCACCTCTTCCGGCATAGCATTTGGCATATCTATCTTGTTGATGACAGGGATGATTTCAAGATCATGGTCAATGGCCATATAAAGGTTGGAAATGGTTTGTGCTTGCACACCTTGCGTGGCATCCACAACCAATAGCGCTCCTTCACATGCTGCAATGGAACGGCTTACCTCATAAGAAAAGTCCACGTGTCCTGGAGTGTCAATAAGGTTCAAGACATACTTTTGTCCCTTGAACTCCTCCTTGTCACCATCATACACATGTTCCATTTGGATAGCGTGACTCTTGATGGTGATGCCACGCTCTTGTTCCAAATCCATGTCGTCAAGCATCTGACCTTGGGTGATTTTGATGGTCTTGGTTTTCTCCAAGAGTCGGTCAGCCAAAGTAGATTTGCCGTGATCGATATGTGCTATGATACAGAAATTCCTGATATTCTTCATGTTCATCACATCACTCCTCACCCTCTTCTGCACCAACTTCTTCAACTGCCTGCATATCCTCTGTCAGTGCCAAAGAGTCATCTTCACTCACAGCCAACGAATCGATGGAATCAGCCAATTCTTCTGCTGTGTAATGACGGTCTGGCATGGGACCATAGCATGATGCCAATGTGATGGGGGCTGTAAAGCCCAGCAGGGTGAGTATCACCGCACACACCTTGCTCACGCATTTGTAAAAGTTCTTCTTCATAATCGCAAAAAGATGTTTGAGCGTTTGTTTTTGCAAAGGTACGAAAATTTCGAATAAATGAAGAAAAAGAGAGCTTGTTTTCTTTTTCGAAGAGAGAAATTTATGTAATAAGTGAAAGAACTCACTACAAATTTGAAAAGAAAAATGCGTCGCTCAACAATTGAGTAACGCATTTTTATAGTTTTAAGCAACTATTACACTGAAAGATTCAGTACGAATTACTTCAAAGAGTATGCGTATGGGTCCTTCTCGTCACCAGTTTCAACAGCGCGAACCTTATCCTCGCGGAGCAACCAGCCAAGACCGAGGTTGAAATCCTTCTCTGCGAGCTTAGTAGCTTTCTTAATCTGCTTAAATGACTGTGCTGACTCAGCTCCTGCAAGAGCATTCCAAATGATGCCAGCAATGTTTCCTGCTTTTTCCTGTAACATAATCTTTAACCTTACCTTTAATTTGTTTAACTTATGTGTGAGATAAAAGAGAAAGATTTCAACGATTCTCCTAAATCCGATGCAAAGTTACAACCTTTTAGTAAATTAAGCAAAATATCAGTCACAAAAACATAGAAAAAATGACTAAAAAAGAATAAATAATGAAAAAAGACGACTTTTGAAGACAATTTTACTGTGTGCGCACACAATCATTGTTGATAATCCTTTTTCGTGAAGTGGTACTCTACAATTTTCTCCCCAGTTTCTGCATCTCGATAGATATATGTGAATTCCACTCCCTCTTCCTTATACTTGACCAAAGCAACAGAATTACGGAGATCTTTAAGATTCATGTCTGCCAATTCCCCCAGATTATCCATCAGAATCTTACGTGATGCGTCGTCCACAAAAAGTGAATAGTATAAAAGCAAATCACCCATTCTGTCCTCCTTCTTCACAAACACAATGCTGTCAATACGAGTGACATCATCCATCATCTGCGGACAATGTGTCTGAGTGAATTCTCGGGCATCACGTTCGAAGAAATCTGCTTTCTTTTCCTGACAGGAAGATAGAATCAACACGAAGAGAAGCAATATAAAATAAACTCGCGCGTACATAATATATAATAATATTACTTGTTCAGAACTTGGCGGAGAGCATGCGCCAACTGGTCGGGACAGCTGGTGGGCTTCATGCCGCATCGGATTCCTCCCAGCTTGCTGATGACATCCTCTGCTTTCATGCCACGCACCAACTGTGAGATGCCCACTGTGTTGCCAGCACATCCACCAATAAACTGAACGGAGTTGATGATGCCTGTTGCATCATCAACATCCAGTACAATTGCTTTAGAGCATGTGCCTGTCGTTTCGTAAACAGTTTTCATCTTTACTTCATATTCGTATAGACGTTCTGCACATCGTCAAACTCTTCCAGACGCTCCACCATTTTCTCGATGGTCTCACGCTGCTCGTCAGTCACTTCCTTCAAATCGTTAGGCACATAAGTGAACTCTGCACCTGTAATTTCGTAACCGTTGTCCTCGAGATATTTCTGAATCTGAGCGAAAGACTTAGGATCACCGTAGATGGTGATGGTCGTCTCATCCTTCTCCTCATCGTACTCCTCATCATATTCATCATTCACACCAAACTCGATGGCTTCAAGAATGAACTCATCCATATCCATGTCATCCTTCTTCTTGAAGGTGAACTGGCTGTAGTGGTCGAAGAGGAAGGAGAGAGAGCCTGTCGTACCCATGTTGCCGCTGAACTTGTTGAACACAGAACGAACGTCTGCCACCGTGCGGGTGGTGTTATCGGTCAATGTATCCACAAACACAGCCACTCCGTGAGGACCATATCCTTCGTAAGTCACGCTCTTCCAAGCCGACTTGTCCTTGCCGATGGCGTTCTTGATAGCACGATCGATGTTGTCCTTAGGCATGTTCTCGTGACGACAAGTCGCGATGACAGCACGAAGGTGTGCGTTGTTGTCAGGGTCTGGACCGCCTTCAGCCACGGCAATGGCAATCTGCTTGCCAAGGCGTGTGAAAGTCTTTGCCATGTTACCCCATCTCTTCAGTTTTCTCGCTTTACGGAATTCAAATGCGCGTCCCATAATCTTGTTCTTTTCTTGTATAATTTATGTTTATTTTTTATTCTTTTTCATCAGATAGTAGCAGAGTACCAAGCAAAAGGTTGGAATCAGCAGATAGACGTTAAACCCTCCCACTATAATCTGCACTAGCCAAAGCACAATCAGTGCATAGTACAGATATTGATACACTTGGTACTTCGTCATCCCTTATTTTCCACGAACAGTTGCGCCCGTTGCCTTGCAGATGTTCTGCTCAATCTTGGTCATGATGGCTTCGATGGCCTTGTCGTTCAGCGTCTTCTCCTCGCTTTGGAGGGTGAAGTTGACGGCATACGACTTCTTGCCGGCTTCGAGGTTCTTGCCTTCATACACGTCGAAGAGCTTCACTTCCTTCAGGAGTTTCTTTTCTGCCTGATAAGCGGCTGCCTCAATCTGAGCAAACTCTACGCCTTCATCAACGAGCAAGGCGAGGTCACGGCTCACGGCAGGGAATTTGGACAAGTCGTAATAAGTGACGGTCACCTTCTTGATGAGCTTCATCAGGTTCGTCCAGTTGATGTCGGCAAAGAAGACGGGAGCCTCAACATCGAGTTTCTTAGCCACCTTCTTCGTCACGATGCCAAATTCGGCAATCTTCTTACCGCCACGCTGCGTGATGGTGGTGGCAATCGAGAAGATGTCGTTCTTCTCCTCACCAAAAACAAGTGCGCCGAATGGAACACCCAAGCGTTTGAAGATGTTCAGCACGTAAGCCTTCATCTCATACACAGAGGTTTCCTCGTCGGCATGTGCCCAGTTGCCGTTCACACGCTTACCCGTCAGCCACAAACCCAAGTGGTAGTCCTCGCTGTAAGCAGCCAGAATCTTCTTCGACGATTCAGCACTGGCCTTCAGCGTCTCGCCGTTCTCGTCCACCTTCTCCTGATTTTTCTCGGGATCGAAGTAGTAGCAGTTGCCGAACTCGAAGAACTTCAAGTCGGGCATACGACGATTGGCATTGCGGGCAATCGATTCCAAACCACCGAAGAGCAGCGTCTGGCGCAGCACAGCCAAGTCTTGGCTCAGCGAGTTCATCAGCTTCACGCAATTCTCCAGTTTGTAGGTCTCACCATTTTCATAGTAAGCGACCTTCGTGAGTGAGTTGTTCAGAATTTCGTTGAAGCCGCAGCCCACCAGCTGTTCTGCCACATGGTTCTGCAGTTTGTTGCTCTTGTCCAGTTCGCCCTTCACGGTGAGGGACGAGCGCACCTGCGAAGGAATCTCGATATTGTTATAGCCATAGATGCGCAGAATCTCTTCCACGACATCGCAAGGTCTCTTCACATCCACACGGAAAGCGGGAGCTTTCACCTGCATCTGCTTCTCATCAGATGAAAGAATCTCGAAACCGAGGTTCTTCAAGATGCTCTGCTGTGTCTCCACGGGCAGTTCCTTACCGATGAGGTCAGCCACATACTGATACTCCACATCAATGATGGCATCCTGTGGCAACGTGTCGTTCTTCACATCGACAATCTCCATGCTGATTTCGCCACCTGCCAATTCCTGCGCCAACATCGCTGCACGTTTGAGGGCATATATCTGACCTGCTGGGTCAATGCCACGCTCAAAGCGGAAACTGGCATCTGTCTGCAAGCCATGACGACGTGCGCTCTTACGAATCCACGTGGGGTGGAAGTAAGCACTCTCGAACAGCACGTTCTTCGTGGTCTCGTAGGTTCCGCTTCCCTTGCCGCCAAACACACCGGCGATACACATTGGCTCCTCCACGTTGCAGATAGCCAAGTCCTTATCGGAAAGTTTGTGCTCCTCACCATCGAGGGTGACGAATGGAGTGCCTTCCGGCAAGGTCTTCACCACCACCTTATTGCCCTTCACCATGTCGGCATCGAAGCAATGCAAGGGCTGTCCGTAAGCCATCATGATGTAGTTGGTGATATCCACAATGTTGTTGATGGGGCGCTGACCAATCGCAGTCAGTCGGTCCTTCAACCATTTCGGGCTTTCCTTCACTTCGCAGTTCTTCACGCTGACAGCGCAGTAACGGGGACAAGCCTCGCCAGCTTCCACCTCCACGTCAAACTTCAAGTCGTTGTTCTGCACCTTGAAATCATCCACTGATGGACGATGCAACGAAGTTTCATAACCATTCTGCTTCAGATAGGCATAGAAGTCACGAGCCACACCCCAGTGAGAACAAGCGTCAGAGTGGTTAGGGGTGATGTCCACCTCAATCACATAGTCGCTCTCCAAACCGTAGTACTCTGCAGCAGGAGTGCCCACCACTGCATCCTCTGGCAACACGATGATGCCGTCATGACTGGTGCCCACACCAATCTCGTCTTCCGCACAAATCATGCCGTTCGACTCAATGCCACGCAACTTGCTCTTCTTGATGACAAACTCCTGGTCACCGTCATACAGTTTGCAGCCCAACTGAGCCACAATCACCTTCTGACCAGCAGCCACGTTAGGTGCACCGCAGACAATCTGCTCCACCACGCCATTACCTTCATCCACTGTCGTCACGTGCATGTGGTCACTATTTGGATGAGGTTCGCAAGTCAGCACCTGACCGACCACCAATCCTTGCAGACCACCCTTGATGCTCTGCACCTCTTCCACTGCTTCCACTTCCAAGCCCATGCTGGTGAGCGCCTTGCCCACCTCCTCAGCCGTCATGTCGAAGTCAACATATTCCTTCAACCATTTGTATGAAACATTCATATCGAAATTTTTTAGAAATTATCCTTTTACCTAATCATATACGCATGCACGTATCATGCACACGCGCGAAAAACGGTGCAAAGGTACGAATAAGTGAGAGAAAAACCAAATAAATTTGAGTTTTTCCGAACGAGAGTACCTTCGAGCGTGCTCAACGGTATAAAAAAATGAAAAGTGAAAGGGTTTCTTTCACTTTTCACTTATTTTCGTTGTTTATTTCGTCCGTGTTCCCGTGAATTGACCTGAGGTAGTGAGTCTACCACCATAGCTGTGCTTTTCTTTCAGGATATAGTGCCATCCACTATATACATCCTGACCACTCCAATCCATCGTGGCTTGGGTGGCACTCGTATGGTGCAGTGTCAAGGTGTAAGCCCAATTTGATGTATGTGATCCCTCACTATCCGTTTCGGTTGACGAACCACTGATGATGATAATCACACCTGTACGAGTCAACTCAATCTTGACCTTACTACTACCCGCCAATTCCGAGAGATCACCGCCACCAGAAATCTTCACGCCGCCAGATTCTGGAAATTCGATGGTCATCGAAATATTGTCAGTATAAGGTCCAGGCTCCTCTGTATCATTGACCGTCAACGTACCTGAGAAATTCCATGTGGTTCCCGTCCAACCAATCACATCGTCTTCGTTATCTTCATCATCATCGTCATCTCCATCCTCGTTATCGTCGTCGTCATCATCTCCATCACCCCACTCATCCTCATCGTCATCGTCGTCATCATCATCGCCCCATTCATCTTCATCGTCATCATCATCGTCTTCATCCCACCATTCCTCGTCATCCTCATCTGGAACATCCTGCGTTTCATTGAAAATAGGGTCTGCTGCAACCACTTTCTCACTGAAATCAAGGGCTGCCTGCATGCCGGAATTC
>ONDH01000031.1 GCA_900316505.1 uncultured Prevotellaceae bacterium | reverse complement strand
AGTGAAAAATCTAAGTAACCTTGCCACGAGAAGGACACCAGCATATCATTCGGCTTTAACTCCTAAGCGTAGCGATAACTCCTTTAACTCCTTAACTCCTAAAGAAGTTGAGCACTTGCGAAACTTGAATGTATTAAGAACATGAAGAAGATTCTAATTCTGAATGGCCCCAACTTGAACTTGTTGGGCAAACGAGAGCCAGGCATCTACGGTTCGAAGGGCTTCGAAGTGTATTTTGAGGAATTGAAGAGGATGTTTCCCGATGTGGAACTGGCTTATTACCAGTCGAACGTGGAGGGCGAACTGATTAACAAGATTCATGAGGTGGGCTTCTCGTGGGACGGCATCGTGCTGAATGCCGGGGCTTACACGCACACAAGCATCGCTTTGCAGGATGCCATACGTGGAGTGAAAACACCTGTGGTGGAGGTGCACATCTCGAACGTGCATCAGCGTGAGGAGTTCCGCCATAAGTCGATGATCAGCTGTGCCTGTGTGGGTGTGATTTGCGGTTTTGGACTGGACAGCTACCGACTGGCGATTGAGGGACTGCTTAGGGTTTAGGGTTTAGAGTTTAGGGTTTAGAGATGACCGAAACGGAGAGGATAGACGAGTATATTCTCCAGCATATAGACAAGGAGAGTGACTACCTGCATCGTCTGTGGCGTGCCACGCAGTTGCATCTGTTGTATGGACGCATGGCGAGCGGTCACCTGCAAGGGCGATTGCTGAAGATGCTGGTGGGGATGGTGCAACCCAAGCAGGTGCTGGAGATTGGCACATACAGCGGCTATTCGGGTTTGTGCATTGCAGAGGGACTGCCTGAGGGTGGACATCTTCACACGGTAGAGATTAACGATGAGCAGGAGGACTTCACGTTGCCGTGGTTTCAAGGTTCTCCTTACAAGGACAAGATTACGATGCACATTGGCGATGCGCTGGAGGTGGTGCCAAAGTTAGGACTGAGGTTCGACATGGCATTTATCGATGGTGACAAGCGCAAATATGTGGAGTATTATGAGATGGTGATGGGGCACCTGAACGTGGGTGGTTACATCTTGGCAGACAATACGCTGTGGGATGGTCATGTGGTGGAGGAGGAGACGAAGGATGCCCAAACGGAAGGCATCAGGCAGTTTAACGACCATGTGGCGGAGGATGACAGAGTGGAGAAGGTGATTCTGCCACTGAGAGATGGATTGACAATCATTAAGAAAGTGAAAAACTAAACGTGAAAAGTATAGGTATCCTCCATTCGGATTGTTCTTTATTAGCAAAGAAACGCTTTTAATTTTCAAAGATATGGAAACAACAAGACAGAATAAGATTGCACGGCTGATTCAGAAGGATTTGGCGGGCATTTTTCAGGCACAGACACGTCAGACGAGGAATCTGCTGGTGAGTGTGAGTGTGGTGAGGATTAGTCCTGACCTGAGTGTGGCAAAGGCGTATCTGAGCATCTTCCCTTCGGAGAAGGCACAGGAGGTGTTGCAGAACATCAACGACCATGCTGGCGAGATTCGCTTTGAGCTGGGCAAACTGGAACGTCACCAATTGCGCATCATCCCTGAGCTGAAGTTTTTCTTGGACGATTCGCTGGATTATGTGGAGAATATTGACAAGTTGCTGAAGACTCCTTCTCATTCCTCTTCTTCTGAGGGTGAGAGTGCAGCTGACGAATCTTCTGACAAGGAGGCTGACAACTAACTTTCCGAAGGGCTCTCCCCCCTTGGAGGGTGAGACAGAGAGGGTGCATGAATGTTTCGTTCTACATAGCTAAGCGGTATTTGCTGTCGAAGAAGTCGCACAGTGCCATCAACATCATTTCGGGTGTGTCGGTGTGTGGTGTGGCAATTGCGACGGCTGCGCTGGTGTGCATCTTGTCGGTGTTCAACGGGTTTCAGGATATGGTGGCTGGTCTGTTCACGGCAATGGATCCACAGCTGAAGGTGGTGCCTGCGGTGGGTAAGTTCATGGCTGCCGACGTGAAGGAACTGAGGGCGTTGAAAACTGACAAGGATATAGCTGTGTGTACGGAGACATTGGAAGACCAAGCGCTGCTGATGCTGAACAACCGTCAGGTGATGGCAACCGTGAAGGGTGTGGAGGACAATTTTGAGGAGTTGACAGGCATTGACCGTATCCTGATTGGCGAGGGGGTGTTTGAACTCCATGCCGACGTGATTGACTATGGCATCTTAGGGGCAAACTTGCTGATGCAGTTGGGACAATCTGCCGATTTCGGTGACCCCATTCAGGTGTATGCTCCACGGAAGGGTGAGCGCATTGACCTGAACGACCCGCGTGAGAGCTTGAATCAGGAGGAACTGTACTCGCCGAGAGTGGGCTTCATGGTGAAGCAGAACAAGTATGATTCGCAGTATGTCATCACCAACATAGCCTTCACGCGTCGGTTGTTTGAACGTGAAGGCGAGGTGTCGGCTGTGGAGATGAAGGTGCGTGAGGGTGCCGATGTGAAGAAGGTGAAGGCGCGTCTGCAACAGATGTTGGGGGAGAAGTATGTGGTGAAAGACCGCTATGAGCAGCAGGAGGACACGTTCAAAATCATGCAGATTGAGAAACTCATCTCCTACATCTTTCTGACGTTCATCCTGATGATTGCCTGCTTCAACATCATCGGTTCGCTCTCGATGCTCATCATTGACAAGAAGCAGGATGCCATCACGTTGCGGAATTTGGGTGCGAACGAGCATCAAATCAGCAGCATCTTCATGATGGAGGGCAGGATGATTTCGCTGTTGGGAGCAGTCATCGGAATCGCTGTCGGATTGCTGCTTTGCTGGCTGCAACAGGAGTTCGGAATCATTCGTTTCGGCAACAGCGAAGGGAGCTACATCATCAACGCCTATCCCGTCAGTGTGCATGCCACAGATGTCGTGCTGGTGCTGGTGACGGTCATTGCTGTCGGGTTCCTCTCAGTATGGTATCCCGTGCGACATTTAAGTAGAAAATATACAAGACAAACAAGAAACTAAACAAATACAAAAACAATATGAAGAAGATTATTTGGCTGTCGGCAGCGAGCGCAATGGTACTGCTGTCTGGTTGCAGCAAACAGAAAGCATTTGTGTCGGACAATTTCGCAGTGTCGCCCACCCCACTGGAGTATGTGGCGGGTGAGGTGCCTGCCACCATCAGCATCAACGTGCCTGCCAAGGCAATGAACAAGAAGGCAGTGGTGGAGTGTACGCCTGTGCTGAAATGGGATGGTGGAGCATCGGCAGGAGACCCGTTCACCTTGCAGGGTGAAAAGGTGGAGGCTAACAACACCATCATCTCTTTCAAGAATGGCGGTCATGCCACCATGCGTTTCTCTGTGCCTTTCGTTGACGGCATGGAGAAGAGCGACCTGATGATGCAGTTCAATGCCAAGGTGGGCAAGAAGACGGTGAAGATGCCGACAGTGAAGATTGGCTACGGTACGCAATGCACCGCATCGCTCATCACGAAGACTGCCAAGACGGCGAACTTCGGAGTGGCTCCCGACAATTTCCAGCGCATCATCAGCCAAAAGCAGGAGGCTGCCGTGAAGTTCCTCATTGGCCAGGCAAATCTGCGTGGCAGCGAACTGAACACCCAAACCGTGCAGGATTTCATCAAGACACTCAAGAACATCAAGAGCGATGAACAAAGCCTTGTGCTGAACAACATTGAGGTGAGTGCCTATGCCTCTCCTGATGGTGCCTATGCCATCAACGAGCGTCTGGCAGAAAAGCGTGGAGCGGTGTCGGAAGGCTATGTGAACCAGCAGTTGAAGCAGAATCAGCTTGCCACCAATGTGGACACGAAATACACGGCTGAAGACTGGGAAGGTTTCCAGGCTTTGGTGTCACAGTCAAACTTGCAAGACAAGGAAATCATCCTGCGAGTGCTCTCCATGTATCAAGACCCTGAACAGCGCGAGCGTGAAATACGCAATGTGGCAGTGGTGTATAAGGAACTCGCTGATGCCGTGCTGCCAGAGTTGCGCCGTGCCCGCATGGTCATCAACTACGATGTGATTGGTCGCAGCGATGAAGCTATCATGCAGTTGGTGAATGGGGATGCCTCCAAGTTGAGCGTGGAAGAACTCATCTATGCCGCAAACATCCTTTCCACCAGCGATGCACAAAAGGAGACTATCCTGAAGAAGACCGTGTCGCTCTTCCCCAACGACTACCGTGCCTACAACAACCTCGGTGAACTCGCCATGCGTCGTGGCGACACTGAAACTGCACAATCTTATCTGCGTCAGGCTCTTGGCATCAATGCCAATGCAGCCGAACCTAATGTCAATTTGGGCATGCTCGCCATTCAGAACGGACAGTTCCAGGATGCTGAGACATTCATTGCCAAGGGTGTGAGTGCCAACAACTTTGACGAGGCACTTGGACATCTCTATGTGGCACAGAGCCGCTATCCACAGGCTGCTGCCAAGTTTGCCAAGTCTGCCAATAACAGTGCAGCCCTCTCCCACATCCTCTCGCAAGACTATGCCGATGCGCTCCAGATTTTGGGCAACATCAAGAATCCTGATGCTATGACCTACTATCTGCGTGCCATTCTTGCAGCACGTATGGAGGACAAAGCGGAGGTGAAGGACAACCTTGCCAAGGCGATTGCTATGGATGCTTCATTGGCAAAGCGTGCTGCCAACGATGCCGAATTCTCCGACTACAATCAGTAGAAATGCTATAGTGACAAGAGACATGAGATGTAAGTTGAGGCGAATGAAAATGAAAGTGTTGATAGGTGGGGCTATCATGACGCTGTTAGCGGCATGTGGTCCCGGTGGCAACTCCTTCCGCATCAGAGGGAGCTTCCGTGACATGCAGGCAGGTGAACTCTACATCTACAATCTCAGCGGCGACAATGCCCGTCTCGACACCCTGACCATCCAAGGCGGCAAGTTCCGCTACAGAGGAGAGACTGACGAGGTGACTCCCTTCATGCTCGTCTTTCCCAACGGTGTGGAGCAGGTCATCTTTGCAGGTCCTGGCGACGACATCGAGTATGAGGCAACAGCCAACGACCTGAAGAACTACGTGGTGAGCGGCAGTGAAGAGAATGAACTGATGAACAGATTCAGGGAAGAGACATATACGAAGAACCCATCCCTGACAACCAACACCGCTCGCACCTACATCAAGGACAACCCCGTTTCGCCCGTCGCCCTCTATCTCTTCGACCAATATTTTGCCCAAAATGAAGAAGTGGGCAATGCCGAATTGAAGGAGCTTTTGAAAGTGCTGAAGGCAAAGCACCCCCATCACCATGCCTTGCTCGACATCGAAAGCAAGCTTGCCAATGCCGACCGACGCGAGGTGGGAAAGAAACTGCCAGATGCTCCCCTCACCAGAAAAGACCGAAAGACCGTCAAGCTTTGGCAGTCAACGAAAGACTACAACCTGATTGCTTTTTGGGCAACATGGATGCCCAACGGGACAGACTTCCTGTGGCGGCTACGCAACACCCTGCGCGACAATCAGCTGGATGGTGGAAAATTGCGGGTGGTGGCTGTCTCGCTCGATGTGGAGCCCTTCCGTTGGGAAGATGCCATTCGTCCCGACACCACACTCACCACCATTGAGCATTACTGCGACGGGCAGGGCTTCGAATCGAAAGCCATCAAACTCCTTGGCATCAACACCGTGCCCTACTACATCCTGACAGACCGAAAGCATCAGGTGGTGGATTGTGGCGACAATGTGGACAAGCTGACCGAGATGTTGAAGAAACACATACGATAAAAGGCAGGTAGGCAGATGGTTTCAAAAGTGTACAGTGCAGCATTGCAGGGTTTGGACGCCATGGTGGTCACCGTCGAAGTGGACAACTTTGAAGGGGGTGGCAATGCCAAGTTCACCATTGTGGGGTTACCCGACAATGCCGTGAAAGAAAGTCAGGAGCGTGTGCAGTCAGCACTCCGTGTGAATGGCTACAAGATGCCCAACAAGTCGGTGGTGGTCAATCTTGCCCCTGCCGATATGCGCAAGGAAGGTTCGGGTTTCGACCTGCCTATGGCCATCAGCGTGATGCTCTCCTGCGAATTTCTCAAGATAGAATGCCCCGAACGCTTCATGTTTGTAGGCGAATTGGGGCTTGATGGAACCATCCTCCCCGTCAAGGGAGTCTTGCCCATCTCCATCAAGGCACGAGAACTGGGCTACGAAGCACTCTTCGTCCCTACCGAAAATGCCCGTGAAGCAGCGGTGGTGAACAGATTGAAAGTGTATGGAGTGAGCCATCTGAACGACATTGTGGCGTTTTTCAGTGGCATGAGCACACTCGAACCCACAGTGGTCAATGCCCGTGAAGAATTCTATTCGCAGATGTTCACCTTCCCCTACGACTTCGATGAAGTGAAAGGGCAGGAGAACGTGAAACGAGCCTTTGAGGTGGCAGCGGCAGGTGGTCACAACATCGTCCTCGTGGGCAGCCCCGGATGCGGCAAGTCCATGATGGCAAAACGCCTACCCTCCATCCTTCCGCCCCTCACCCTCAGCGAAAGTCTCGAAACAACCCAAATCCATTCCATTGCCGGCAAACTGCAACGAGACACCTCGCTCATCAGCCAACGCCCTTTCCGTTCCCCTCATCACACCATTTCTGATGTGGCACTTGTGGGAGGTGGCAACCTTTTCATGCCGGGAGAGATATGTTTGGCACACAATGGCGTGCTTTTCATGGACGAACTACCAGAATTCAACCGTTCAGTTCTGGAGACACTCCGACAACCGCTCGAAGACCGCATCATCACCATCTCCCGTGCACGCTACAACCTCACCCTTCCATGCTCCTTCATGCTCGTGGCATCTATGAACCCCTGCCCTTGCGGCTACCATCACCACCCCACCCGCCGATGTGTCTGCACACCTGCACAGATTCAGCGCTACATGAACAAGATAAGCGGTCCACTCATGGACAGGATAGACATACAGGTGGAGGTGGAAAGTGTTCCTTTTGAAGACATCGCCAAAGCCCCGAAAGGAGAATCATCCTCTGCCATCCGTGAACGGGTGCTCAAAGCCCGCCAGATACAGAGCGAACGCTTCAGTTCCCTCCCCATCGGAGAGAGGGGTCACATCCATTGCAATGCTCAGATGACCACCTCGCAGCTCCAGAAATTCGTGCAACTCGACGACCAAGCACTCAATCTCCTTCGCACAGCCATGCGGAAGTTCAACCTCTCCGCCCGTGCCTACGACCGCATTCTGAAAGTGTCACGCACCATTGCCGACCTCGAAGGAACAGCAGACGTGCAGAGCCACCACATTGCCGAAGCCATCGGTTACCGCAATCTCGACAGAGACAACTGGGTGGAATAGAAGGGAGACGAACAGTTGAGAGTTTAGGGTTTAGGGTTTAGAGTTTAGAGTTTAGAGTTTAGAGATTAGGGTTTAGAGTTTAGAGTTTAGAGTTTAGAGTTTAGGGTTTAGAGTTGACAGTTGACAGTTGAAAGTTGACAGACTCATCATCCATCATACATCTTCCATCATACATCATCCATCATACATCTTCCATCATACATCTTCCATCATTCCTAATTCGGAGTAACTTCGATTACTTCCTAAAGTCAGGAAACTTTTACTTTTAACTTTTAGTTTTTAGTTTTTCACTTTTCACTTGCCCTACAAGGCGTGTTAAATTGTAAATAAAATTGTGAACACAACAGCCCGTGTATTCAGCATCTTCCATGAACTGAACAAGATACCCCGCCCCTCTCATCATGAGGAACGTGTGGCAGACTATCTTTGCCAATTTGCAGAACGTCTCCATTTGGAGTATGAGCGTGATCAAGAAAACTGTGTGGTGATACGCAAACCTGCCACCCCTGGTCATGAGAATGCAGAACCCATCGTGTTGCTCAACCACATGGACATGGTGTGTGTGGGAATGAACGACCCGCTGAACGACCCCATCGAGACTTATGAGGAAGACGGATGGATGAAAGCCCGAGGCACATCGTTGGGTGCCGACAATGGCATTGGTTTGTCGATGGCGCTTGCTGTGCTCGAAGACGACAGCATCGTACACCCAGCCCTTGAGGTCATCACCACCACAAACGAGGAAGACGGCATGTCTGGTGCCTCGCAGTTGGGCAAGGATTTTCTGAAAGGTCGCAAGGTCATCAATCTTGACTCCGAAGACTACAACACCATCACAACGGGTGCAGCAGGAGCCTGCTTGCAGTTCCACCGCATTCCGATGAAGCGAGAGCCCGCATCAACCGACATCAGCAACTGGTGTCGCATCCGCATCGAAGGGGGACTGGGAGGACACTCTGGCGTTGACATCAATAAGGGGCGTTGCAGTGCTGTGATTCCTGCCCGCATCATCCTGTCAGCCATCTGTCATGAAAGTGGTATGGTGGTGTCAGACATACAGATAGGTGAAGCCAACGCTTCCATCGCCTCGAAAGGGGAGATGGTGATTGGCTGCCCATCCGACGAAGCATCCAAGTTCGTGGTCAATCAAGTGGAAAGCCTCAACCAGCAGCTGCACAGTGAATATGGCAGCACCGACCCTCACATCACTTGCTGCATCGAGCCATGTAAAAAACCTGAAACAATCCTCCCCATCGAGGCGGTACAGGCATTGACTATCTGTCTTGAGAAAGTGCCGCAAGGAGTGGTGAAGATGAGTGAGACGATGGTTGGCACAGTGGAGACCTCCAACAATATAGGTCGCATCTCTGCAGCAGAAGACCACCTTTTCGTGTCCACCCACACACGTAGTTTTATCGATGCCAACATGGAAACGCTCAGCAAAAGCATTGCCCACATCTTTACATCTGCCAACAGTCAATCCGAATTGGTGATGTCAGCACCCGCATGGCAGGAAGACCAGCAGTCACCCTTCCTGCAACTAGTCAGCACCACCTTCCAAGACGTGTTAGGTTGGCGTCCTCGCATGGTTGCCATGCACTTTGTGCTCGAAGCAGGCTTTTTCGTCCAGCACTATCCTGGCATTCAGATTGCCAGCATAGGACCTCGCATTGTCGAGCCCCATTCCGCCAGCGAACGGGTGGAACTCTCCACCATCGGCGACATCTGGCAAGTGCTGCTCGAATTGCTGAAGAGGCTGGCATGAGGAACCTTTAGCTCGGCGTAGCCAATTAGGAATGCTTACACTCCGCATGGCAATCTCTCCCCCTTGGGGGTAGCGAGCGATGAAACAGGACAACTGGATGTTGCGCTGTCGGGAGCAACCGAAGAAAGTGCCCTTTCTGAGGACGGCAAAGAGGGGGCTTTATACAATTGTACATGAAAATTTGTTCTTCTTTAAGATTTTTTCTCTATCTTTGCCCATGTTTTTACTAAACCTATCAAAAATAAACGTAGCAAGAAAATGAAAAGAATTCTGACTGCAATGATGCTTCTGGCTTTCTTCGTAGGAATGAAGGCACAGAACGAAGGGCCACAACTGGAGTATGTGGTGGAACTGAAAGTGAAATGTGAAGGAGCCTATCAAGTGGGACAGACTTCCCACGGCAACCGTTTTGTCATCCCGATTGTGGGAGGCACATTCGAGGGTCCCAAAATGAAGGGCACCATTCTGCCTGGCGGTGCTGACTATCAGTTGCAGGACAATGCACACGGCCGCACCGAAGTGGAGGCTATCTACAGCATCAAGACCGATGATGGTGTGAACATCCATGTGCGCAACCGTGGATTGATTTACACGGGCAAGGACGAGAATGGCAACAACCAGTTCTATTTCCGCACGGCACCACAATTTGAGGCTCCTCAAGACAGCAAATACGCATGGCTCAACAATGCCATCTTCGTATGCCAACCCAGCATGGGTGGTGAGCAAGGCTTCATCTGCCTCAAGATTTGGAAAGTCAAGTAATTTACAATTTGACAATGTACTATTTACTCAACTTTCGCAAGTATGGGTTTATTGAAGTTATTCCGAATGAGGAATGGAAGCTGTCAAATGTCAACTGAATTTCTTAAATAATTTAAGTTTCGGAAGTAAAATGGGAAGTGAAAATGGAATTATATTCGCCACGCTCATGGAAGTTAAAAAGGACGATAGTCATGCTTGTGTTTGTACATTGACCTCACATTCGTCCTGCGCATAGCGCTTAACTTCATTTTTAACTTCCGAAAGTTTAGTTAAATAATAAAATTCTTAATAAAAAATATGAAAGTAAAAAGTTCTCTTAGTTCAGCATTTGCTGCAACAGCACTGGTGGCTGTAGGTGCCATCAGTATGAGTTTCACCACCATGGACGAGCCTCCCACTCCTGCCTCACGTGTAGTGGAGGAAGGCGGTACAGGTCCTTACAAAGCAATCATGAAGGAAGAGCTTTCACTGGATGCACACACCATTTTCGTGCCCCAGGATTTGTCTGCCTTCAACGAGAAGAATCCTCTGCCCGTGCTGGTGTGGGGCAATGGTGCCTGCACCAACTCTCCTTGGGAGCACTACCTCTTCCTCAACGAGATTGCTTCCCACGGCTACATCGTGGTGGCTACTGGTTATTTCCCTCACGAGAACGGCTATCGTGGTCCTATGAGCACCACAGAACAGCAGATTGAGTCGATGGATTGGGTGGAGAAGGTGAATGCCGACAAGAGCTCCCCCTACTACAAGAAGATTGACCTGAAGAATATCTGTGTGGCAGGTATGTCATGCGGTGGTCTGCAGACACTCTTCAACTGTGCCGACAAGCGCATCAAGCTGCTCATGATTTGCAACAGCGGCTTGTTCAACCAGCAGAATGCCAGCCAGGCTGTTGGTGGCATGCCCATGCCTCCAAAGGAGAAGCTGAAGGAGATTCATTCTCCCATCATGTATCTCTTGGGTGGTGAGACCGACATCGCTTATGGCAACGGCATGGACGACTTCCATCGCATCGACCACGTGCCAGCTTGTGCAACCAACTTCCCTGTGGGTCATGGCGGCACCTACAGCAAGCCTCATGGTGGTGAATTCTCCATCGTGGCACTGGCATGGCTGAACTGGCAGCTCAAGGGCAACAAAGAGGCAGCCAAGATGTTCCAGGGAGCCGATTGCGGCATCTCCAAGCGTGAGGGTTGGACAATTGAGAAGAATGACAAGCTCGAAAAGCTAAAGTAAAAAGAAAAAAACATTGAAGACATCTCTTTCTGTCATAGCATTTACTCTGATGTCCCTGCTGGCAAATCCAGCAGGGGCACAGACTCCTGATTCGCTGGGGCGCATTCGCTACAGGTATGACTTCGTGGTGCCCGACAACGGCAACTTCATTGCTGCTGTCCATGCCGCCAACAATCGTGCCGACAAGTCGAAGCGCTTCCGCATTTTCGTGAAATCGTCCATGTACCGCATCAAAGGCGAGGGCAATCCCATCAAGATTACGGAGAACGGGAAGGAACTCACCATCCCCTCTCCCATGACCATCCTGACGGCTCCCAACACCAGCATTTGCGGCGAGGGCATGAAGAACACGCAGATAGAGTCAATGCCCATGCACGAAGGCATCAGCTGCACCTCCACACTCTTCCTCAACGGGGCTGACAGCACCTATCTGCAAGACTTCGAATTGTGGTCAAACTACCGCGACGACATGACGGCATTTGCCAGCCGTGCCGTGGCGCTCAACGAGAAAAACTGCCGAGGCAACATCTTCAAGCGGCTCTCCCTGATGAGCAATCAGGACACCTACTACACCAACGACGGCGGCTCAACCTATCTCGAGGACTGCACCGTCAAGGGCACTGTCGATTTCATCTGTGGTGGTGGCACCATCTACTTCAACCGCTGCGACATCGAACTGCGCGAGCGGGGCAACAAGGCAAATGTGATTTGTGCCCCTGCCACCGAAGCAAACCGTGCCTACGGCTATGTGTTCAACTCCTGCCGCATCTATGGCGACAAGGCACAGGAAGGCAAATATATGTTGGGGCGCCCATGGAAAAATGCCCCTCGGGCAGTCTTCATCGGTACACTCATGGAACTGTTGCCCGACTCGCTCGGATGGACAGAAATGCACGGCACACTGCCACGTCTCTTCTCCGAATACGAAAGCCTCGACAACGAGTTCCAACTCGCACCCACAGCCTTGCGTCGCAAGCAGTTCAAGGATGCCAACAACGTGGTGACAAACGTGCGCTTCAACACCAATCTCACCACCGCAGAGGCTGAAAAATACGACATCCACGATGTCTTCCCCAATTGGCATCCCGAACAGAAGGCAGCACAAATTCCACCACCTGAGATACACATCAAGGACACAGGCAGCATCTATTGGGATGACGTGCACGACGCATGCCTCTATGCCGTGTGCCGCAACCGTGACGTGGTGGCATTCACCACCCAACCCTATTACAACGTACCCAAAGGCTCCCCCCAGAATGTGAGCTACTCCATCCGATGCGCCAACTACTACGGCGGTTTGGGCGAGCGGAGCAACGAAGTGACCTACCCCAACCGATGATGAAACGCCATTTCATACTGATTCTTACCTGCCTGCTCGCTGTATCACTGCACGCCGCAGAACGAGTGACTGTCACCGTGACAAACCCCATCGCCACAGCCCGTATGGAGATGGTGGAAGTGGACATGACCACCCTCACCAAGAAACTGCAGACACAGACAAACATCGTGGTGACAGATGCCGATGGCAAGGAGATACCCTCGCAAATCACTTGGGACAGCAAACTCATCTTCCAGGCAGGAGTGGCAGCCAAAGGCAAGTCCACATATTATGTGCAGCAAGGCACACCACAACCTTATGAAGTGCGAGCCAAGGGCAGGCTCTTCACCGAGCGTCAGGACGAATTTGGCTGGGAAAACGACTGCGTGGCATATCGAATCTATGGACATGGTGCCGCTGTAGGCTACGACTTCTTCAACAAAAGCACCTCCGAACTCATGCTCGATTATTGGTATGCCAGCGAGCAGAATCAGGAAATGCGCTCCGTCAGCCGTCAACTCACCGAGAGAGGCTACCGTGACCTCGCCGACCAGCTCTACAACGCCTACAGCTACCATGTTGACCACGGCAAGGGGATGGACTGCTACACCGTAGGTCCCACGCTTGGAGGTGGTGCCAACGCCCTCCTCAATCCCGACGGCACCCTCTTCATGCCCCAGTGCTACAAGACCTTCGAGATACTCGATAAAGGTCCTCTACGCTTCACTGTCCGTTTCACCTATCCCACCCAACAATTCGGAGGGCAGCCACTGACCGAAACACGCACCATCACCCTTGATGCAGGCAGCCAGTTCAACCGTGTCAGCGTCACCTACGACGGACTCACCGCCCCTGCACAAATGGCAGCTGGCATCGTCATCCATCAGAGCAACCCCAACGCCTATATCCTCTCCTCCGAAAGCGGCTACATGGGCTACGAAGACCTTGGCGACCCCTCCGTCTATTCAGCAAAATATCGTGACCAACTCGCCACCCAAATGGGCAAAATCTACGTGGGCATGCTCTTCCCCACCCCTATCACCACGGCATACCAGCAGCGCCCCAACGGCATCGCGACTGGCCATATCCTCGCCACCGCCACCATCCGTCCCTCCACTCCCTACACCTACTACTTCGGCAGTGGCTGGAACAAAAACCCCAATACCGATTTCCACTCCCTCACCCAATGGGAAGCACACCTCAGCCATGCAGCCCAGTGTGTGAGAAACCCGCTGAAAATCAACATAAAATAACGGCACAACCTTGTCTTTCTCTTGCAATCAAAAGGCTTGACATTTACTTAACAGACACAGGACGGGAAGGTGCTGGTGAATGAATAAGAAAAAGAAAACTTGAAAAATTACCCACTTATGAAAACCCAAAAACAAATTGACAGCAGAAAGGCGTTTATGTAACATTGGGGGATTTTAACGGTTTTCCTTATATTAAATTTGGGGATTCCATACATTTTCATGGAAATAAATTAGGGGATTCCGGTAAAAAACATTTTTCTTCTCTAACAAAGAACAATCCACAATATCTATGCGTTAGTAAGGCTCCTGCCTATATTCATATTCAACACAAATACCTGCTTCATAAGACTTTTGAACACAATTTTTTCTTCCAAAATGTTTGGAAATGAATAATTAGTTGTATATTTGCAAGTGATAATGAAAGGATTGCAGTATGAGCACCAAGACAATGACAAAAATATTGGCAGAATACTTCAAGACCCAGCCAGTCTTGAAGGCATGGCTGTTTGGTTCCTATTCACGTGGGGAGGAAAAACCCGATAGTGATGTGGACATCCTTGTTGTGCTTGATCATTCTCAGCCTGTCGGCCTGAAATTCTTTGGAATGTACGAAGACTTGAAAGAACTGTTGGGTCGTAATGTTGACCTCGTGACAGAGCCTTCACTTGCCCCTTTCGCAAAAAACAGTGTTGAACGTGACAGAAAGCTGATATATGAGAGAACAACTTAGGGATCGTGAAAGACTTGAGCATATTTTGGCAGCCATCTGTCGTGTGAGCCGTTATACAAAAGGTAAGACATACGAGGATTTATTGTCAGATGATATGATGTATTATGCCGTTGTCAAGAATATTGAGATTATGGGTGAAGCGGCAAATATGCTGACACAGGAATTTCAAACAGCACATCCTGAAACTCCCTGGAAAATGGTGAAAGGTATGCGTAACTACATAGTACATGAGTATTTTCAGATTGACAGTGCTGTCGTATGGGACGTGGTAAGCAAGGAACTTTCGACCTTGCAGCAACAGATAGAGAAATATCTTTCCGATACAGACTGGGAGAAATGGGAAAAAATGTATAAGACGTAGAGTTAAATCCCATAAAACCCTTACACACAGAAAGCGTAAACAAAGAGATTTGTTTGTGCTTTTTTGTTTTTCTCCACACAAATACCGTTAGGCAAATATTATGCGCTGGGTAAGTATGATGGAGAGTTTTTCTGAATGGAATGAGGAATGTAATCAGGTTGACAGTTGAGTTACTGATATTTCCCTACTATCATTTTCCCTACTACGAGCTTGTCGCCTGAGAGGTCAACTTCGAAGAGGTGGGGAATGCGGATGTAGCGGCCATTGACACTTTTGTGGCTGTGGACGGACATGAGCCACTTGCCGTCAAGAGTGCGGAAGAGCATGCCGTGACCGAAGTTGGGGGGAGTGATGGGTTTGGGCTCCTGAAGCCAAGGACCATCGAGGGTGCCGCTTTGGGAATAGGCGACACCTTGGGTGTAGATGTCATCCACCCAGCTTGTCCATATCATGCCGAGACGACCTGTGCCAGTGCGGAAAAGGTAAGGACCATCGGTGACTTTGTTGGGGCGCACCTTGCCGTTCTCCACTTCCTGGCTCCAGGGGGATGCGGAGGCACGGAAGAGGATGGTGCCTTGTCCGATGGAACCGCCGAGGTCGGGCTTGAGCTGTATCTTCTCGATGGTGCCATCCCAATTCTGCAACCACTCGCCGCAGTAAATCATGTAGGGCTTGCCGTCGGTGTCCACCCAGAAGGTGCCGTCGAGGGTGGGTTGATTGGCGGGCAGGTAGGTGGAGTCAGCCATAGGGCGATAGGGACCTGTAGGCTTGTCGCTGACAAGGATATGAGAGGCACGTCGTGGGATGACATTGCCACGCACAGTGTCTATCTTGACGGCATTGTTGGTGAAGGTGGCAAAGTAATAGTACTTGCCTTTATAATGGTGGAGTTCTGCCGCCCATATCTGAGGATTGAAACCCATCCAGGAGTTAGGATCTGTTTCTGCGACAGGATAGGGACCTATCCATGTGTTGAGGTCTTTGCTGGTGTAGAGTCTGCCACCCGTTCCGGTCATGTAGTAGGTTTGGGTGGCGGAATCGGCAAGGATGCATGGGTCGCTGAGGTTGATGCTGTCGCGCATGAAGGTGCGTGGCACAAATTTGGGTGTTATCCTGTTAGGAGATGTCTGTGCCGTTAGTGGCAACGCCAATAGGAAGGTGATGAGGAGAAGAAGTAGGGGCATTGGGTGAAAATTAAGAGTTAAGAATTAAGAATTGAAATAAGTTAAAAGTGAAAAATCTGCGAGGGGTATTATTTTAGATTTCGTGTGCAAATATAGATAAAAGAATTGAGAAAGAAAGAAAAAATAAAAAAACTTTCTTTTATTTTGTTTTGTGCTCACTTAATCGTACCTTTGTCCCCAAGTTGAATCTAAATTAAAAACTTATTGTATGAAAAAGGTATTTTTGCTTTTGCTGATGGCAGTGGCAGTGACTGCATCGGCGCAGACAAAGAAGGTGTCCGTTTTGGGCGACTCGTATTCTACGTTTCAGGGTATCATCCCTGCTAATTATTCTACGTTCTATCCTAACAATCAGAATGATGTGAAGGAGGTGGAACAGACTTGGTGGAGCCTCTATATCAAGGCGAAGGGCTATGAGTTGGAGAAGAATGACTCATGGGGTGGCACTACCATCTGCGGTACTGGATATGGTCGTATGGATTCGAGTCGTAATAACTTTATTGCACGTGTGGACAGCCTCGGAAATCCTGACATCATCTTTGTGTTTGGCGGTACGAACGATGCTTGGGCAAACTCTCCTATTGGTGAGTATCAATATGCTGATTGGACCAAGGAGGATTGCAAGAATTTCCGCCCTGCTCTTGCCTGCCTCTTTGACATGCTGCAGAAGCGTTATCCGAAGGCAAAACTGGTTTCTCTCCTGAACTCGGAGTTAAGGGAACCCATCAACGAGTCGATGCGCGAGGTGTGCAAGCACTACAAGGTGCAGCTCATCGAACTGCATGATATTGAGAAGCAGAATGGTCATCCTTCCATCAGTGGCATGAAGAGCATCTGCGAGCAGTTGATAGAGGTAGGGTTGTAAAAGCCCCCTACAACTCCCCCATAGGGGAGAGAAGAATAAAAAACTCAACTTTCGCAAGTTGAGTTTTTTTGGTGGAGTTAAAGAAGTTGAACAACTTTTAGTTTTTCATTTTTTTCATTACGTTGGCTCCGCCGAAGTTAAGACGCACCTCTACAATGGCTTTCATTAGAAAAACAAAGAAAAAAGGTTCTCTCCCAATACCTTGAAATAATAATCTTAGATTTGTCTTTGGAAATAAAGGGGATAATTTGTAACTTTGTAGGCGAATAGAATATAAGGCATAAGCGGAAAGATGAACAACATTCAGATTATTCAGAGTAAAATATATGAAATACGTGGTCAACGCGTGATGCTTGATCGGGATTTGGCAGAACTTTATCAAGTTACAACAGGAAACCTGAATAAAGCAGTGAAGCGAAATATTAGACGCTTCCCGCCAGATTTCATGTTCCAGTTAACAAAAGAAGAATTTGAATTCTTGAAACAATCTTTGATATTCCAAAATGGAATTTCAAACGATAAGTTAAAAGATGCCAAGGGTATTCTTAGGACAGGACGTGGTGGTGTTCGTCAATTGCCCTATGCTTTCACTGAACAAGGATTAGCGATGCTCTCTGGCATTCTGAACAGCGACGTTGCTATTGATGTGAACATATCTATCATGCGTGCTTTCGTTGCCATTCGCCGGATGGCGGCTTCTCTCCAGCCCTCCAGCCCGTCTGCTGACATCGCCCAATTACGCAAAGATTTTGAAGATTTGAAACTTGACATCGAGGACATTCTTCATGACCAAAACGACATCAACGAGTCAACTCGTATGCAATTGGAAAACATCACACTGGCACTTGCCGAGTTACAAGGAACCTCACATGAACAGAAGCCACGGAGAAGAATTGGATTTGTGCAGGATGAAAACAGTTAAATGAGATTTCCTCCACAATACAAACAAATTCTTTTTATATATGGAAAATAGAAATAAAATAATTAACTTTGTGGGCGAAAAGAAAAATATATGTTTTATAAACTCATAGAAAAGAAGCGCAATGAATGGCTGGCATCGTCAGAATGCACCATCTCCGAACTGCTCAAATATATTGAACAACGCGGAATGATGCGCGATGCTCAATTGGAAGCCATCAAGACCTATCTTTTCTTGAAAATAGCCTGCAAGAATCAGCCCTTATGGGAACTATTTGTGAATGGTGTCTTCAATGACACTAACATCGGACAAGTGGAACTGACAGAGACGGCACGGGAAATCTTCAAAGGGAATAAAGCCGCTGTTGCCTTGTTCCAGTATTCGAGGTTGGAAGATAAAGGAGGAAATCAACTGGCTCCCAAGCTGGAGCAGTTCATCAAGCAGAATGCCGACAAGATAGATTACGAGTCGGCTTTCAAAGATATTTTCTACGGAGTCAACTACACCGACTATCTTTTCAGCCTTCCGATGGGTGCTGGTAAGACCTACCTGATGGCAGCATTCATTTATCTGGACCTCTATTTTGCCCAGAATGACCCTGACAATCCTGCTTTTGCCCACAACTTCATGGTGATGGCACCTTCTGGCTTGAAATCCTCCATCGTGCCAAGCCTGAAGCACATCAAAGAGTTTGATCCCTCGTGGATTATACCAGAACCAACAGCCACACAACTTCGGAGACTCATTAAGTTTGAGATACTGGACGAGCAGAAAACTGCTAGCAAGAGCAATCGTGTCAAGAATCCCAACGCGCAGAAAATCAACAACCACCAACCTTTGGAAGACTTGATGGGATTGGTGGCCATCACCAATGCGGAGAAGGTCATCCTCGACCATTACGCAGAAAGCCTGATGCCTCTTTTTATCTCTCAGCAGAACTTTTATAAGGCTACTTGTGCCAATGAATTGCGTGAAATCATTGGCAAAATTCCTCATTTGGCCATCTATATCGACGAGGTGCATCATGCAGCCGATGGGGACATCAAACTGAGGCAGGTCATCAATAATGAATGGACAAAAAACCGCACTTTCAACTCCGTGCTGGGTTTCTCTGGCACTCCTTATCTGGACAAGGCAGAGCAGGTCTTGCTGGCAGGGAAATTCTCCATCAAAAACACCGACCTTGCCAACGTGGTGTATTATTACCCTTTGATAGAGGGCATTGGCAATTTTCTGAAGACACCCGAGGTGAATTACACGGACAATGACACACAAACCATTGTCACCAACGGTGTCAGCGAGTTTCTTGACAAATATCGCGACATCATCTATGCCAATGGCACCTGTGCCAAACTGGCCATCTATTGCGGACAGATTGAGACGCTCGAAGAGGTCATCTATCCGCTCGTGGCAGAAATCGTGGCTTCATACGGACTGAATCCCACCGATGTCATTCTGAAATATCATGGAGGCAACAGGCAATATCCTCAACCCGAAGGGTCTGAGGCAGCGTTTGCTTCGCTCGACACAACCATCTCCAAAATAAAAATAGTTCTCCTTGTTCAGATAGGCAAGGAAGGTTGGGACTGTAAAAGCCTGACAGGAGTCATCCTGCCCCAAAAAGGTGTCTGCCCTACGAACATGGTGTTGCAGACCTCATGCCGCTGTCTGCGTCAAGTGGTCAAGAATAGCACAGAAACGGCTCTGATTTGGCTGAACAAATGGAATGCCGACACGTTGAATCAGCAATTGAAGCGGCAGCAGAACATCACACTGAGAGAGTTCAGCAGCAAACCTCCTGCTGTCAAGAACATTGAAAGGTTTTCTCGCATGGAGCACATGCAAGTGCCACCCATAGACTTCTACCAACTGAAAGTCAGTTATGAAACCTTGGTGATAGACGAAGCCAACGAACCCGCCCAAAGACTGAAAGAACCTTCATTGCTTTCCGAGGCAGATGTTTCCCTGATTCACCAGCAGGACATGGAAGGCAATCTGCTCACCAGTTTCCAGCAGGAATCAACAGAAGAAGTCTGTGTGTCCTTCCGTTGGTGGTTTCATCAGATAGCCAAGGAAAGCTTTGGTACACTGACAGTCGCTGACCTGAAGACCTGCGAGACAGAACTGCGAAGCATCTTTGAACAAACGACGATGGAGAAGGATGGTTCGAGGATAGAAAACCCGAAGTATGACCATCAGCGCATCCGTTCGCTCATCCGTCAGGCATTTGCACCTGTGCGCGACATCCATGTGAAAGAGGAAATTGTGCCAGAGCAAGCACAACTCATGCAGATTGAGAAACTGACCTCACCTGTGGAGAATAACGGGAAATACTATCCTGATCAGCAAGCTGTCCATGAAATCATGGAATGGGACAAGAAACCTCCACAGCAAGAACAAAGTCCAGAAGTGCTCAAGTTGCTGGAGCAACTGAAAGCGATGGGGCAAGATGTGTCTGCCATCCAACCGCAAAAAGACCCTCATCCAGAGCGCACTCAGACTTATCATTACTTGCCTTATCGCTTCGACAGCAATCTGGAGAAGAAATTCCTTTCAGAAGAAATCTTGCCACTTATCAGGGACAAGCATCTGGAGGTATATTTCAATGGCGATGACACACTGACAGAGTTCAAAATCAACTGCTACAGCAAGCAAGATAAGGATTGGCGATATATTGGTAAATACGTGCCTGACTTTTTGCTGCTCAGTCGTAATGAGGACAAGCAAATCGACAAGGTGATTATCATCGAGACCAAGGGTGAAGGCTTTGCTGCCAAGTTCAAGGATAAACTCAAATTCATGTCAGCGTTCGTGGAGAAGAACAATGATAAGTTCGGCTATAAGCGTTTCGACTTCCTCTATTTGGAAGACGTGCTATCTCAGGAGCAGCGCAGAAGAAAGACGCTAAAAGCCATCCAAGATTTCTTTAACATGTAAACAACCATAAGTTATGGCAATCAAATACGTTCCCTATTACCCCAACACGCTTGAGGGACAAGCAATCTTAGACAACTTCGTACGCACCAAACGAGTGCTTCGCTATCGCGACAACGACCAGGTCATAGAGCGTGTGCAGCGAGGCATGCCCCTCTATGAGATGGAGCACCAAGAGCAGATAGGTAAGAATCTCCATCACAACATGGTGGTTCGTGGCGAGTGCCTTTCGGCTTGTGCCTATCTGAAAGAACAGGGTGTACAAGTTGACCTTGTGTATATTGACCCACCCTTTGCCAGCGGTGCCGACTATGCTAAGAAGGTGTATATCCGCAGGAATCCCAAGGTGGCACAAGCAATTGCACAGGCAGAAAGCGAACTGGATGTGGAGGAACTGAAGGCATTTGAGGAGAAGATGTATGGTGATGTGTGGGATAAGGAGCGTTACCTCAACTGGATGTACGAGAACTTGATGGCGATAAAGAGTGTGATGAGTGATGAGGCAAGTATTTATGTGCATCTAGATTATCACATTGGGCATTATGTAAAGATTCTGATGGATGAAATCTTTGGGGAGGATAATTTTAGGAATGAGATTATATGGCATTATACTAATAAAATGAGCGGAAGTAGCGATCCTAAAGATTTTGTATGTGAACATGATACAATATTTCGCTATTCAAAGAGTTCTGACTATTTCTATAATGTTGTCAAAGAAGAAAGAGATGTGCCTGTGTTACAAAGCAAACGTGTCAAAGTTGATGGAAAGAATATGCGGGCTCGTGACGAGAATGGCAATATTATATATGAAGAATCAATGGATAAAAAAGTGAAGGATGTATGGACTATACCATATATTGCTTCAACTGATTCTCAACGTGTTGACTATGCCACACAAAAGCCAGAAGCCCTTTTGGAACGTATCATCAAAGCAAGTTCCAATGAAGGTATGCTTGTTGCCGACTTTTTTGGTGGTAGCGGTGTGACAGCTGCGGTAGCCAATAAGTTGGGACGTCATTTTATCCATTGCGACATCGGTATCAATAGCATTCAGACAGCCAGAGACCGCTTGGTGGCAGACAAGGCAGAGTTTGAAGTGTTGGAGGTGAAGGATGGTGTGTCGCTTTATCGCAATCCCGTTCAGACAATGGATAAGTTGAAGAGTCTGATTCAAGGTCTCCGCAACGAGGATGCGCTGGATAAGTTTTGGGAAGGAAGCATCGTGGACACGAAATATGGCATGATGCCAGTCTATCTGCCCAATCTGATGGACAGCAGCACCCGTCTGCTTGATATACCTCTAATGAACCGCATCATCCGTGAAGCGCTGCCTGACCTTCCAGACGACACCCAACGTGTCATCGTTTATTACATTGACATCACAGACCGCAAGGAGATAGAGCAATTCATCAAGGAGCAGAATGACCAGACAACCATTGATATAGAATTGCGCGACTTGAAGCAAGTTCTGGATGATGTGGTTTTGGAAGATGAGGCGGAATGGGAAGTAAGCGAGACGCATGATTCCATTTGGTCGGGTTGGCAAGTGGAAATGAAGAGTTTCCATAGCGACCGTGTGCTGAAAAAGATAGAGGAGGTGAACCTGAAGGCCGAACAGCAGGCCATGCAAAAAAGGGCAAGGGGGAAGGATGTGCCTTTCAACCCTATCAGAATCAGCGACGAGGGGCTGGAGACCATCGAATGGGTGAGCCTTGACTGCACCAATGCCGACAAGCAGGCTCCTTGGCACAGCGATGCGGAGGTGAAGATTGACCGTCTCGGCTTTGTCGCCCTCAATGGCAAGAGGACCACAAACTTCTGGGATGCCACCATCCGATGCGACCAGAGGCCTCTCCGTATGAAAATCCGCAATATTTGTGGAGATGAAACTATTTTTCAATTGTAGTTTTTAAAGTTCTTCAGTTATGGAAAAAGTGGAAAAAGAGATATTGATGGAATTGAAAGAATGTTATGAGAACGAACTTGTCTCAGCATTAGTGGGTGCTGGATTCTCAAAGAATGTGTCTAATCTTTTTTTGAGTTGGGGAGAACTATTACATGACATGGTTGAAGAACTATTTGAAATTGATATTACAAAGCACTATGACAATTATTGTCATCAATTCCATTGTGATTCTTTGGACAAGGATATTGAAAAAAGGGTTCGAGATGAATATATTTCAAAGATATGTAAACACGAGGATTTTTTAGCATTGACTTCTCAATATATTCAGAAAAGAGGATTTAGAGAATCTATAGAGGCATATATTGAAAGCCGAATTCCCTATGCTACTTTTAATGAAAAGGGAAAAATAGTCTTGAAAATTGGGGATGAAAATAAAGAAGAAGTTCCTGAACCCAATTTCTCTGCTCATAAGGAACTTTTATCACTATCTAAATTGCAAAACATTTATACAACTAACTATGAGAATTTAATTGAATTCACAATAGAAATTATGGGCTCAAAAATTGAAAATGCGCCTAATATTGTAAAAAGCGGTCGGGATTTATCTGACAATATTCGGAATAGGAATATCATCAAGATTCACGGAAATTTGAGGACAAACCAAGAAGAAAAGATAAATTTCGATGGAGACAACAAACTTCAATATATTATTTCCAAAGAAGATTATGAAACATATAAAGAAAAGCACGAGGCATTTTCTTCATTAATGAGAATAGCCATGCTTCAGGGAAAATTTATGTTGCTCGGTTTTTCAGGAACAGATGCAAATTATAAAGGTTGGGTAACATGGATGAGCGATGTCTTAGAAGGAGAAGATGGCAATGTAACCAAAATATATATTATTGATGTCAGTGGCAAGGATGTCCCGCTTGATCTACGATTGTATTACAACAATCATCATACAAAAGTAATCAATCTCATTACACTGGAACGACTTCGTGCTATTGGATTCGAAGACAAAGACATATCATCAATATTAGAAAAACAAAGGAAAGAGACACTTGATAACGACACTAAAAGAACAATATTAACCAATTTCTTAAAGTTTCTCAAATTAGGAGACTCGGAAGGTAATGAGTTTATAAATGGTGACTCTCAAATAAGTCCAGACGAGAAAGAATCCCAAGAAGGTAAGTCTGTTGATGTTTCCACTCTATCTACTTTTAGTTTGGTCAGAAAAGAGTTATATGAATACAGAAAATTATGGCAAGAAGCGTTATCAAAAATTAATGATAATAGTGCTACTGCTAGTATCGTAGAGAAAATAAAAAAAGCAAAACCCGCAAACAGATTTCCAAAAATTATCTATAATCAAAATTACATTATTGATGGAATTGTTCGAAAAACAAAAATTGATATCAATGATGCGTTTCTATTATCATTAGCTATTGATGAATGTGGACTCAATCCGCATTACTATTCTAAATTGATAAAAGACTATGAGGAGTTGAACAAATCACCTCTTTGGAATCTTCTAAAAGTAAAAGAAGAAACATTTAATGGCAGGACCACAAAACTATCTGGTACAGATGATGAATTTATTTATGAGAATATACAAAGAAGTCTTTTTCATCTTGATTTCAAAGAGGCAGATGACTTAATTCAGCATTGGCTTCCTTGTGGCTATTTTATAGCACTAAAGTCCATGAGACTCGCTTCACAATATAGCAAACAAGATGAGGCTTTTGAGTTGCTTGGGGAATATATAAAGAAGGGAAACTATCCAGTCTTGCAATTGTACGCAATACAAATAGCTAATTTCATCTCCAACAAATATCCAAGACCATATGATACAGAAGATTTTTATCAATATGGAATAGATGGTATTGGCGATATGTTAAGTTTCATGATTCAGCAATTAAGAGACAAATTGGCTATACCTCGTACGCGTGGTTGGATTGGCTCAACAATGAATTTTGGTGAGAGTCATCCAAAATACGAAAAAAGTTTAAGGATTCTTCGTTTTATATCTGATTGTGGAGTGTACTTAAACTATGGAATCACTAATTTTATGGATAAGGCTTCTTGGTATTTGGTATTCCAAAATCTGTATGATGAATTCCCTTATCCTTGTTTCTTCTATTCAATCCAATATAACGACAATAGTTTATTGACAAGGATAGGGCAAGACTTTGCTTATTCTCCAAAGTTGAGTAAGTTTAACAAAGATATTCTTGTAAAGGCGATACAAGCATACGGTGATTGTAACACCCCACAAATGTTTTATACAGGTCTACTAATCGTTATAGCCCCCATATATATCGCTGTAGACGAAAGCCTCTGGTTTGAAGTATTTAAAGAGTGCATTTTCAACAAATTAATTAAAAATTTTGAGAAACTGGATATTTCTGATTCACTTGTTAAGAATGTCAAACATGCTTTGGTAAGCCTAAAAAAACATGATAATATTGTATATGTTTTAGTGGAATTATTGACTCATTATCGCGAAAACCATGTATTGGCAGATAGTTTTATTAGGGATAATCTACAAATAAGGTATATCAAAAATTGTGTTCCTTGCAAGGTTTGGAGTACATTAAAGGAACTAATTGATAATTATCCCGAAACAGATATCACGGAACTTTTTTTCTTTATGGAAGAAAATGAGGTAATGAAACAAGAACTTAAAAATTTATTCTGCAATAAAGTAATAGAAGTGGGAACGGAAAAACTTCCTCAAGATCGTTCTTCTTCCTTTTATTTGTGCCTCTTAACAAAAAACAATTCAAAAGCCTTGAGAATTGCAAAAAAACTTTTGTTGAAACACGATGTGTGGCATTGTGGTATCATGACAGATGGAAAAGGATGGTCCACTCCTAATTATATTCGACTAAATGTTTTTCAAGACAAGATTGAATGGACTGATGAGGAATTCAATTGTATCAAAGACAATCTAGAAACAAATATTAATAAATACAAAGAGAAATATAAGAATACACATGAAATGACATTCATACGGAATGTTCAAGTTGAATATTTGTCAGATGTGTTGCGGTTTATTGATGGATTAAATATTGAAAGTAGGAAACAAGCATTGATGGATGTTCGTGTCAGAACAGAAGAATTACTTAACGAACGTGTTTCATATAAAACTCTTATTGAAGGGATGCTTTCTGAACAATCAATGGATGCTGATTACGCAATGGATAATGTTATACATGGAATCAAAGCGAAAGGTTTAGGGGAATATCTTGACGAGTTTAACTTCATGCTGGATAGAGCAATAATGGGAGATGGTTTAATAATTAATTCCTTATTGTATAAAATTAGAATTGTGGTTGAGGAATACTCTGAGGAAATAATTTCTACAAATCTATGCTCAAAACTTTACACGTTAGTTTCTTTGTATAAGGAGCGTTGGTCTACTTATCGGGAATTCAGACCTGTGTGGTCTTTTAATCACCTTTATATTATTGCTGATTTTCTGAGAAAGAATGGTTATAAAGACTCTGATGCGGTTGTATATTGGTTAAATGATTCTTTTGTTCAGACATTTATTAGAGTGTGAGAAACATACAAATTTCTTGTCAACTATCAAGAATGGCTTTGAATTATACGGTTGTTTGAGACGAAATACGATTATTACTTTACAAAAAAGTCATTTGAACAAACCACAAGAAGCATGGGAAAAATAGGGATGAACAAGAAGATCATTGTCACTTCGGATGGGAAAAGATAAATATTGAAAAGCCTCAAGGTCAAAAAAAGGACTTTTAGGCTTTTTCGTTGGAGTGATGTTCAAATCTTTACGCGTGATTCTTCATACTTCGTTATTTATCACTAACTTTGTACCCAAATTGAAAATCACTAATAAGCAATGGAATACAATTTTAGAGAGATTGAGAAGAAATGGCAACAGAAGTGGGTGGAAGAGAAGACCTATCAAGTTGCTGAGGATAAGAGCAAACCTAAGTTTTATGTGCTGAATATGTTCCCCTACCCCAGCGGGGCGGGTCTGCATGTGGGACATCCATTAGGATATATTGCGAGCGACATCTATGCTCGTTTCAAGCGTCTGCAGGGATATAACGTGCTGAACCCGATGGGTTATGACGCTTATGGTCTGCCTGCTGAGCAGTATGCCATTCAGACTGGTCAGCACCCTGAAAAGACTACCTTCCAGAATATTGACCGCTATCGTGAACAGTTGGACAAGATTGGCTTCTGCTTCGATTGGGACAGAGAGGTGAGAACATGTGCACCTGGCTATTACAAGTGGACGCAATGGGCTTTCCAGAAGATGTTCAATTCGTTCTTCTGCCTGAAAGAGCAGAAGGCATTGCCCATCGAGAAGCTCATTCAGCGTTTCGAAACCAAGGGAACGCTGAGCGATGACGGCGGCACGGTGCAGGTGGCTTGTACGGAAGAGCTGCACTTCACTGCCAAGGAGTGGAACTCGTGGGACGAGAAGAAGAAGAGTGATGTACTGATGAACTACCGCATCGCCTTCATGGGTGAGACGATGGTGAACTGGTGTGCTGGTTTGGGCACTGTGCTGGCGAATGACGAGGTGGTGGACGGTGTGAGTGTGCGTGGTGGCTTCCCTGTGGAGCAGAAGAAGATGAGGCAGTGGTGCCTGAGGGTGAGTGCCTATGCACAGCGACTCTTGGACGGACTGGACACGATAGAGTGGAGCGACAGCATCAAGGAGACACAAAAGAACTGGATAGGTCGTTCGGAGGGTACGGAAGTGCAATTCAAGATTGCGGACAGCGACGAGAGTTTCACTATCTTCACGACTCGTGCCGACACGATGTTTGGTGTGACGTTCATGGTGCTGGCTCCTGAGAGTGAGTTGGTGGAGAAAGTGACGACAGCAGAACAGAAAGCTGCTGTGGAGGAATATATCAAATATGTGAAGGGACGTACGGAAAGGGAGCGCATGATTGACCACAAGGTGACGGGTGTGTTCTCAGGCTCATACGCCATCAATCCTTTCACAGGCGAGAAGAACCCCATCTGGATTTCAGAATATGTGTTGGCAGGTTATGGTACGGGTGCCATCATGGCAGTGCCTGCTCATGACAGCCGTGACTATGCGTTTGCCAAGCATTTCAACTTGCCCATCATCCCACTGATTGAAGGTGCTGATGTGAGTGAGGAGAGTTACGATGCCAAGGAGGGTATTGTGACCAACTCACCACGCAAGGATGTGAAGCCTTACATTGACTTCAGCCTCAACGGGCTCACGGTGAAGGAAGCTATTGCTGCCACGAAGAAGTATGTGAAGGAGGCGGGCATTGGTCGTGTGAAGGTGAACTACCGTCTGCGTGATGCCATCTTCTCCCGTCAGCGCTATTGGGGTGAACCATTCCCTGTATATTACAAGAACGGCATCCCGACGATGATTCCTGAGGAATGCCTGCCTATCGAATTGCCTGAAGTGGATAAGTTCCTGCCTACTGAGACAGGTGAGCCACCACTGGGTAATGCGACCGTGTGGGCATGGGATGAGGTGAACAAGAAGATTGTGGAGAACTCGAAGATAGACAACAAGACGGTGTTCCCCATCGAACTCTATACGATGCCAGGTTTTGCGGGCAGTTCTGCTTACTATCTGCGTTATATGGATCCACATAATGATCAGGCACTGGTGAGCAAGGATGCTGACGAGTATTGGCAGAACGTGGACTTGTATGTGGGTGGTAGTGAGCATGCTACTGGTCACTTGATTTACAGCCGTTTCTGGAACAAGTTCCTCTTCGACTTGGGTGTATCGTGCAAGGAAGAGCCCTTCCAAAAGCTGATTAACCAAGGTATGATTCAGGGAAGGAGCAACTTTGTGTATCGTATCAAGGACACGAACACGTTTGTGACTTTGGAGAAGAAAGACCAGTATGACGTGACACCTATCCATGTGGATGTGAACATCGTGAGTGCCGATGTGCTGGATGTGGAGGCTTTCAAGGCTTGGCGTCCTGAATACAACACCGCTGAGTTCGTTTTGAACGACGAAGGCAAGTATGTGTGCGGATGGGCTGTGGAGAAGATGTCGAAGAGTATGTTCAACGTGGTGAACCCCGACATGATTGTGGAGAAGTTTGGTGCCGACACCTTGCGTCTGTATGAGATGTTCCTTGGCCCTGTGGAACAGAGCAAGCCTTGGGACACCAATGGCATTGACGGCTGCCACAGATTCCTGAAGAAATTGTGGAAGTTCATGACCACTGAAGAAGGTGCCATCAACGCTACTGACGGTGCTGCTTCGAAGGAGGAACTCAAGGCGCTGCATACCCTCATCAAGAAGGAGACGGCTGACATTGAGGCGTTCTCCTATAACACAACGATTGCTGCCTTCATGGTGTGCCTCAACGAACTGACGAAACTGAAGAGCGAGAGCCGTGAAGTGAAGGAGACACTTGCCATCCTGTTGGCTCCGTTCTGTCCTCATGTGGCAGAAGAGTTCTGGCATCTGCTTGGTCACACAACCAGTGTGTGCGACGCTCCTTGGCCAGCTTTCAATGAGGATTATCTGAAGGAAGACTCGGTGAAGATGATGGTGGCATTCAACGGTAAGGCACGTTTCCCAATGGAGTTCCCAGCTGATGTGACGAAGGAGGAGGCTGAGAAGGCTGCTCTTAAAAACCCACTGTCAGCCAGGTGGATGGAAGGTTTCACCGTGGCGAAAGTCATTGTGGTGCCAGGGAAGATGATCAATGTGGTTTTGAAGAAATAACTGATGGAAAAGAAACCCCATCTTTACACGGAGCAGGAGGCTTATCAAAAGCTTTCTGCTCTGTGTGCTATGAGCGAACAGTGCTGCCACGACATGATGACTAAGATGAAGCGGTGGGAGATGGCTGATGAAGTGGCTGAGCGAGTGGTGGCTCGGTTGGTGAAAGAGAGGTTCATCGATGAAAAACGCTATGCCAAAGCATTTGTCAGGGATAAATTCCGCTACAACCATTGGGGTGGGGTGCGGATTGAACAAGAACTGAAAAGAAGGAAGATAGCACAGCGACACATTGATGAGGCTTTGGAGGAAATAGACGAGAAGGACAATCTGGATGCGTTGAGAGAAATGATAGAAAAGAAGCGCCCCTCTGTGAAAGGAAAGAATGAGTATGAAATCAGAGGTAAGCTGATTCGTTTCGCTTTGGGAAGAGGTTTTGCAATGGATGATATTGTAAGGGTGATGGAAGTTTAGGGTTTAGGGTTTAGGGTTTAGAGTTTAGAGTTTAGGGTGAGGATTAGGGAGATACTGAGAGATATAGTTGATTTTTTGATGCCGAGGACGTGCGTCATGTGTGGCGAAAGATTGGGAGGTGATGAGTCATTCATTTGTGCTCATTGTTTCGTACATTTGCCTTTCACTCACTATCATTTGGTGAAGCAGAGCCAGTTGGAAAAGCAGTTTTGGGCACTTTTCCCGATAGAGAGAGCGACAGGTATGTTTTATCATGATGGAAAGAAGACGAGAAACCTCATTTATCAAATCAAATATGATGGTCACCCGGAAGTGGGGTGTCACATGGCAAAAATCTATGCAGAAGAACTGGAAAAACATCACTATTTCGATGATATTGACATGCTCATCCCCCTGCCCCTCCATTGGAAAAGGCTGCTGAAACGACATTACAACCAATGTCATTACATCTGTCAGGGCATTCATGAAAAGACAGGCATTCCTGTAGAAGAAGGGGTGGTGAAACGCATCAAAAACAACACATCCCAAACGCATCTCAACGCCAGTCAGCGTATGCGTAATGTGGAAGGCATTTTTCAAGTGACACATCCTGAAAAACTCAAGGGCAAACATGTGCTGCTCATTGACGATGTGGTGACCACAGGTGCCACACTTTCCTCTTGTGCAAAAGAGCTGGCAAAAGTGCCCGATGTGAAGGTGTCCATCCTCACGCTTTCCGTGGCTTCACGCATAGCCGCTCCTGCTTTTGAAGATGACAATATTGATGTGTCAATATTTGGTGTTCCTCTGATGGAATGAGCACATGGGCGTTTATTGCTTCACATATTCCTCTATCCGCTGTCCAAAATCAGTGTTCACACCCTTCAGGGCAGCATTTGAAAGCACAGGCGCTTTCACCCTTCCACAAAGAGTCAAGTCGCCCTTCTCTACGTAACATTCATCCCACTCGCCACTGTCGATGAACGACTGCAAAAGCTCAGCACCCCCTTCCACCAACACTGTCTGAATGCCATCTTCATACAATCTCTTCAAGATGTCCTCCACACAGGTTGTCTGAATGAGATGAAAACCATCTGGCAAAGTCAATGACTGAGAAGATACCACATAACGTTTTGGCGATGAGCCATACCATTCACGCACGGTGAGCGAAGGTTTGTCCGCTTCCCATGTCTTTCTTCCCACCAAAATAGCTTGATGTTCCGCTCTGCGTTTGTGGCAAACCATCTGGGTGTATGTATTCGATATGTGACCATCGATAAAGCCATCTTCCGACTCTGCCCATTTCAACGTGACGAAAGGGCGTTGCTTGCCATGAAAAGTCATAAAGCGTTTATTCAGAGCCTTACACTCCTCTTCCAGCACCCCAACACTCACGTCAATGCCAGCTTCTCTCAGTTTCTGAATACCCCTTCCCTGCACCTTAGCAAAGGGGTCTTGACAACCAATCACACACCGCTTGAATCCCTTGCTTACCAAGAGGTCGGCACATGGAGGTGTCTTGCCATAATGACTGCAAGGTTCCAGGCTTACATAGATGGTGCTCTCCCTCAACAGATGCTCATCCTCCTTCTTCACAGATGCACAGGCATTCACTTCGGCATGCCCCTCTCCACAGCGCACATGATAGCCCTCACCAATGATGCGGTCATCATGTACAATCACCGCACCCACCATCGGGTTAGGTTGTGCATTCATCCTGCCGTTACGTGCCAATTGAATGCATCTTCTCATATACTTTTCATCAGTTGTCAACACATCTTTCATAACTTATCAACATACTTATTAACACGTGCAAAATTACTCATTCCTCTCCAAAAACAAAAATTATCAATCATTTTAATTCTCAAATATTTGCAATGTCACATAAAACTTGTAAATTTGCCACTTGTTCACACCCTGTCAACAGGGTTATCAACACCTTATCAACAAGAACTATCAACATACTTATCAACAGAAAATATGAGTGACGGCAACTTCAACAGACAGCTGCTTCCCAAGACAGAACTTTCCTCTGGCTTACGGGCAGGTAAAGCTCAGATGCGTCAGAAGGCAGAACGTGCGTTCGATGAAGTAGTTAATGACTTTATCCTCGACGAAGGCGAACTGAAACAAGCCATGAAGAAACGCTTCATGGAACTCTTGAGACAATAAACCCTGTTGATAAAACTGTTCATAACCCTATTGATAACTTTTTCATAACTTTCAATAACTTTTCTTGCTTTTCTCACGACAATTTATATACCACCATTCATTTCTAATCACCAAAAAAAGTTATTCATTTTTTTCAAAAAAATATCAATAGGTTATGAGGCATATTTTAACACCATAAACCACTGATTTACATAGCACTGAAAAAGTTATCAACATTATCAACAAGCTATATACATCAACATAAGAGTTCTTTAAAATTTAAAAGAAAAAAAGAAATATATAATATAAATGAAGCGATATGCTCTCGACAAAGAAAACATATCGCTTCAATGATTTTATTTGTAAAGAAGAAACTATTGCTTCCAAATCACCTTTTTCCGATTCAGATAAGAGATGACTTTCGTAGCAGCAGGTGCTTTAGCCATCTTGATAAATAACTCATCGCCTGATTCATCAAAAGGAGTGGTGTACAACATATACATCTTGTCAGCATTCAGTTCCTCAAACTTGCCCTCCTTGTTCTTTATGCCGTATGTGATGGCATAGTAGCTACCAAAGTCAAGGTTGGTGAAATTGAACGAACCCTTTTCCTCATTCAAGCTGGCAGTGGAAAAATGAATCTTCTGATAGAGTTGAGGATTTTGGAACAAAGAATCCACCTTGAAGTCGAACGTCATCATGTCAATCCCCACCAGCATGACATAGATGTCTTTTGTAAACACCTGATCATCATAGTTCCTCACTGTGAAAGTGCCTTTCAAGGCATTATCATCAAGAATATATTCCACCTCATCGGCAATGTTGGAAACAGAAATGTCAAAAGTTTGACCTTTTGTGATGATGCTGAATTGGGTGATAGGTTCATCGCTGATAGGAGAAATGATGTAATATGTTTGATTGCCTACTTGAGTGGGTGCATAAGAGAAAGTGATGGTGCCTTCTCCTTGCTCGTCAGGAGTCCATGTTTCACCAGTCAGTTTCTTGTAGCCATCATTTTCATCCTTTTGTGCCAAAAAGACAGGGATGGACTTGTAGGTTTTGTTGCCAAAAAGGCTTACAGTAACCTTGAAAGGTTCGTTCATAGCCACTTGAGTCTTATCGTAAGAAATGCTCTTAAACCTGATGATGTCCTTAAAAGCTTCTTTCAATTGTGCTTCAGTACCATCGATGTTGATGGTCAATGCAAAATCATTTGCTAATTTCATTTCCTTCCAATCCTTCTCATCCTTACCCTTACAGATAGGCTTTAAAAGATAGATGCCATCTGAAAGATCTTTAGACAAAAGAATCTTATCATCCATCTTGAAAGTCTTGCCATATGCCACTACAATATCCTCATATAGCGGGAATGTGCTGACCAATCTGTTATTGGCCGTGTAAAGTGCCACACCAATATCGTAAGTTACACCCGATTCGGGTTCTGCATTATTTTGGAAGTAAACCAGAAACTTCACACTGTCAGGAAAATTTACACCTGTATTAGGACGTGTGATGGAGGCATTCATACCATCCAACACAAAGTTTTCAACCATCAGAGGATTTACCGAAGATTCAGCATTTGAACCCCCATCATCATCTTTGCTACAAGAGATAAAAGCACTTGAAAAAGCCATTAAAGCCGCAAAAAGTAAAAAGAATTTAAGTTTCATCATTATGTTTGTTTTTGGGTTAGTAGTTGCAAAGGTACAATAAATTTTCTTAATAATAATTGGTGGTAAAAGAAAAAGATTGTAAAATTGTGGCGACAAAGTAAATGCTCACCTCTAATTAAAGATGAACAGCAATGTCAACCACAGGATGGATGTGGTGAATAAGGTGAGCGTGAAACGACCAGGGAGGAGTTGTACATAGCCTTCTTTATCTCTATATCCCTATCTCTTCTTCATCATGGATGCTTTCACTTAAGATTCTTACTGTAAATAAGTGAAATAGCATGGCCATGTTTTTCATGGAATATTTGATTCAACGTATTTTTTTGCAAGATTTGTTGTTTGGTATGTAAAAGTTTAGTACTTTTGCAACGTCCTACTGGGATTTATATCTTGGTTTGATATCATATTATAGCGTTTGCTATTTTGTTCTTAGCTCAGTGAAAGCGTAGGAAACTTGTCATGAAGCAACCGGAACAGATTAGTGAATGTTCATGCAATGCATGGACGTTCTTGTCTGTTGTTTCCGGTTTTCCTACCACCGCACTGAGGGACAAGAATTGTCCATGCAGTGTTTAGGTAGGAGAACAAAAGCATCCGTAAAAAAATTGTTTTTGTTCATGAGAATTTCTGAGAAGTGGTTCTCCTATGCACATTTTAATTTATGGTACATTTCAAGTCATTCAATTATTGGTATTGGGGCTTTTTAGGTCTCATTGTAGCATTATTCTATGTGGTGAATTGTCTGACGCCGTATTTCTCTGATGATTGGCATTATTGTATGATGATTGGACCTAATGGGGAGGAAGAAAAATGGATAGAAAGCATTCATGATGTTTTTGTCAGCAACTATTATCATTATTTTCAGGTGAATGGTCGTGTTGTACCCCATATATTTCTAATGACTTTTGATGCATTGTTGGGTAAATCTTTTTTCAATGTTTTCAATGCCTTCTTGTTTGGTTTTTATTTGCACTTATTGAATTTGAACTTTGTAAAAGAGCGTAGTAATGCCTTAATGGGATTGGCTATTTCCGCCTCTTTAACATTAGGATTCATCTGTGGATTTAAAAATGAATTTCTATGGATGAGCGGAGTCTTCAATTATGAATTTGTTGCTGTTCTTGTATTATTTTTTAATTATTTGCTAAACATTAAGATTCATTCAAAAGGGTGGATACCAATATTGTTCTTATATGGCATAGTATGTGGATGGACACATGAGGCAATAGTAATAGGATTGTGTTGCGTTTATTTCTTTCACTTTATAAGGCGTTGGCGCACCTTAAAATGGTCGCAATTGGTCTTGCTGTTAGGCTTTATTGTTGGAGTTGCATTTTGTATCTTTTCACCTGGTTCTATACATCGTGCATTAGGTAACGGCTCAACACATTCTATACCTATTACAAGTGTGTTAATTACTTACCTGCAATCTTTATTCCACATGAACAATCTTCGTGTATTTTTTATTCTGCTTGTATTATGGGCTATAGTAAAAAAGATGGAGTGGAGATGGTTTATTGGAATTGTGTTTACTATTCTTTTTGTTTCATTTACAGGGCATCAAGCAGGACAATCTCGCTTCGGCATAGAACTTTTCTCCTTAATAATTATTTTGAGCATATTTCCATATGATAAAATGCCTTCACATGTAGAAAAGATGGTATTATGTGTTTCTTTTATTTACCTGTTGTTATGTGTACCATATTGTGTGAAAAATTACCAGAACTTTAAAAATGTAGAAAAACAGATAACGGAAACCCAAGATGGAATTATTTTAACGAATGAAGTGCACCCACCATTTTATGTTGAACGAATGATTTTGACATTTGCATTTCCCGAAGGAAGTGACTACTATTTTGTTAATGATAAGTTTCATTGTACAATCATGGCACGTTATTATGGCAGGAAAAATATTAGCTTGTTTTTTATTCCAGAAGGATTTATGAAAGATGTTCATGAAGACCGTGTTGGCAAGGACTTCGATTTAAGTACATCATTACCTTTCTATGCATGCCGATGGGAATATAGCGATGCTCCTTCTAATATTAAATATATTATGCAAGAATCTCGATGGGCTTCTGTTCCTATTATAAATAAAATAGAACGTATTTCTGCGAAAGAAATTGTGGCCACTAATTGGTGTTTACTTGATATTGAAGGGACAAAATACCTTCTTGTAAAGAAAAATACAATGATTCAAGATCGAGTAATAGACATTGAGTATGAATAAGAAAGTTTCAATTCTCATCCCTTGCTTTAACGAGGAAGAAGGGCTACCAATGCTGTATGATGCATTGTGTGGCACTAAAGGCATTTGCGAGAACTTAAAAGAATATGATTTTGAGATTCTGCTGATTAACGATGGTAGTAAAGATAACACATTGAATATCATCAAAACATACGCAGAGATAGACAAACGAATCAAGTACATATCTTTGTCGCGTAATTTCGGCAAAGAGTGTGCTATGCTATCTGGATTTGATTATGCTAGCGGTGATTGCATGGTCATTATGGATGCTGATTTGCAACATCCTCCCACATTGATACCTGAAATGCTGAAATATTGGGAACAAGGTTATGAGGATGTCTATGCTAAACGAAAGTCACGTGGTAAAGAAAGTTGGTTGCGCAAACGCCTGTCCTTAACTTATTATAATCTATTACAGAAAACCTCTCGTTTTGACATTCTTGAGAATGTGGGTGACTTCCGCCTTTTGGACAGGAAATGCATAGATGCTCTCCAGACAATGCGTGAAAAAGAACGTTATACAAAAGGAATGTTTGCTTGGATTGGTTTCAAAAAGAAAGAGATTCTTTTTGAACAGGGGGATAGGCTTACAGGTAAGTCAGCTTGGCGATTTAGAGATCTGCTGAATCTCGGTATTGAAGGAGTCACTTCTTTCACGACAGCTCCTTTACGTTTTTCAACCATTGTGGGGTTTATCATCTCAATGATTGCCTTTAGTTACATGTGTTGGGTGTTGCTTAAAGCATTGATATGGGGTGATCCTGTTGCTGGTTATCCCTCCATGATGATTGTCATTCTATTTCTTGGTGGTATTCAGTTATTAAGTTTAGGCATTATCGGTGAATATTTAGGACGTATATTTAATGAGGCTAAAGGCAGGCCCGTATACATAATTGGAGAAACAAATGTTGATAAATAAACAGACATTCTACGAATTAATTCGTTTTGGCATTGTAGGAGTCACCGCAACAGCTATTCATTACGGCATATATTGGCTGTTGATGCATGTTATCAATGTGACAATTGCTTATAGCATTGGATATGCGATAAGTTTTATATGTAACTTCTTATTGTCGAGCTATTTCACATTTCGACGGAAAGCATCTGTTAAGAAAGGGTTTGGTTTTGGCATGGCACATGGAGTAAATTATTTGCTTCATGTGGCATTCCTCAATTTATTCTTGTGGATGGGTGTCTCTAAATCGTTAGCCCCATTTCCAGTATTTGCCATCGTTGTTCCTATTAATTTTTTATTAGTGAGATTTGTGTTCAAAAAATTGTAGTGATAACGATGAATTAAAAGAGCATTGCTAATACACTCAATGGGGCAACACGCACTCTTAGCGTTGCTCGTGTGGAATACAAGACAGGTCATAACGAAGTCACGTTTTAGACGTGAGTTCGACTTAAAAAAGGGGGCAGGTAAACGGTAAAAAAGGGTGTTTCAGAACCTCCAGAGGGGTGAGAGTCTCACCTATGACATAGGTAAGACTCTCACCTGTGGTATAGGTGAGACTCTCATCCCTTTTGGGGCTCTGAGTGGGACATCACGACCCGTCTTCTGATGGTGTCTCCTTGCTTCGCTTTAGAAGGGTAAGGAGATTTCAATGGTAGTAGGGTGAAATGTAAGCATTCGATGTAAGAAAAATGGAGGATAATGTGTAATATTGAAGGTTGAGAGTTGTTGGGGTTTGGAGAGGCTAACGCAGTGCGGAGATGAAATTTAACCTTTTAACCATTTAACTTTAACCTTTGCTATTCGCTAAAGGACAAAGGAAGAAAAATTTGTCCACACGCACCACGTGCCATTTTCCGTTTTCTATTGGTACGCAACAGGGCGTCATGAATGTGTGTATTAATTTTTATATTATATATATATAATATAAACTTA
>ONDH01000021.1 GCA_900316505.1 uncultured Prevotellaceae bacterium | reverse complement strand
ATTAATACAAATATGGGGCTTACTGAAAAGGAAAAGTCACTCAACTCCTGGGTTTCAAGGGGTAGAGGGACTTTCTATGATGTTTAGCGGACAGTAATATTTTTAATTAGGAATTAGGAATTGCCATGCGGGGTGTGAGTTTTGGAAGTTATCGAAGTTAAAGAAGATAACGACGATACTCGCTCAATGAGAAACGTGTCAACTGTCACATTCAATTCCTCATTCCTCATTCCTCATTTAAGTATAATGACTTTCCTGCTAATACTGCCATCATCTGCGCGGCGCACTTCGATGTACATGCCTGTTGTTGGCAGGGTTGTCAGTCGCATGCCACTGAGGGAGTAGTGCTCAATTGACACTGTTGATGGATGGTGGGCAGACACTTCGCTGATGGAAGTCGGAATGGTGTTGCCACCCATACCCGAAGGTGCTTCTGGGTTGGTAGTGATGCAGAGTTTGTCGAGACAAGCCCCGTCTTCACGCCCACCGATATAGAGTGTGTGCTGACCAGCTATCAGATTGCCTTGATAGATTTCCTTCCAGTCCCATGATGCGGTTTGCAGACCATTGACAAAATTGCTGTTCAGGGCACCGTCCACACTCACAAAGTAGCTGTCATCATTCCATGTGGGACACAGCACACGTGCATAAATATAATAGGTGTCTGCTTTCGATGTGGTGAAGTGGGCTGCAAGGATATGGGTGCTGTCAGTAGGGGTAGGGATGGTCTCTTGCACTGTTTCCAGATACTTTCCCTTCGATGCTGCTGCGTCCTCTTCCACTTGAAATGCTGTTCCTGACACTTCGGTAGGCAGGCTTTCTGCCTCTATCCACAAGGCATTGTTATCGTAGGGTTCCTCCTCATCAGACACAGGGTCTGTCTTGGTGAACAGGCTCAAATCGATGCATCCCCCCATGGTCTCATAGCCTTGCGCATTGAGGTGCAGCCAGTCGTTCTCGAAGAGGAACTTCGACTGCATGGCTTCGAGATCCTGTGGATTGCGCACAGCCTCATCGAAGTCTATCACACCGTCAAGCATCTTTGTGGTGCGAATCCACTGGTTGATGGTCGAACGTCCCTTCTCGTGGTCAGTAGAGTAGTAGCCACTTCCCTTGAACGGGGTGATGGTGGCGCCGAAAACATAGATGCCTTTCTCATGTGCCTCACGGATAATCTGCTTATAGACATCGATGATGCGCTTGGCTGTCTGCACACCGTTCTGTGCGCCACCCAAGTCGTTGACAGCTTCGAAAAGGATAATCCATTTCACACCTTCCTGTCCCAGCAAGTCACGCTGGTAGCGGCTCGAACCAGTGGGGCCTAAGCCTCCACCCAACACACAGTTGCCACCTATACCCATATTGAGAACTCCTACCTGACTGGTTGGCTCGTTAGCCAGCAATCGACGTGAGAGCACGTCTGCCCAGCGGTTCTGCTGGTTCGTGGTCGAGCCACGTCCATCGGTGATGGAGTTACCCAGAATGGCTACAGCACCAGCCTCTTCAGGTGCTTCTACTTCCAGAGCCAAGATGTTATACCAGTGGTCAGTCTTTGTGGCACTGCTGAAATTCGTGGTGTTGCCCGATTTCAGATACGATGTAGTGCGTGAGCCGGGATGCCCGCTCACACTGGTCGATGATGCCGAACCATAATGGATGGTGATGGCGACATTCTCTCGTGGCCCAATCTTGAAGTCCACAGGGTCGGACACAGCCTTGCCCTTTGCAGGCATGGTCACACCAGCTTGTCCATTGAAGGTCAGGCTCACTGTTGAACTCTCGTCAATCTCGCTGCTGCTGCCAGCTGTTTTGGCAATAGCCAGTTCCACAGCCTTGATTTGGGTGGCACCCGCGCTGAACTCATTGGTCAGTTTCAGGCGCACACGTTCACCTCCGATAGACACCTGCACAATCTGGCGCAACGAGTTGTTGCCCAATCCTGGTGATGGGGGATTGTTGTTGTTCTCAACCAATTGTGGGGCTGTACCCCATGTACCAACCCAATGACTCTGAGCCCATGCCATACCACCAGTCAGTAAGCATGCAAATACCAATGCAATTTTCTTCATTTTTTTCTTTTGATTTTAGGTTTTGTCAATTATCGTGCGAAGGTACGTCTTTTATTTCACCCCACCAAATAATTCCTCCCTTCTTCGCTAAACGTTCCCCAATCTTCACTCTTCACTCCTAAATCTTGATTAAAAAGAAGGCGCTGGCGCTGCACTGAAATGACAAATAACGCTTCGCAGGAATGAAAAAACGGGAGCGCTGCGCTGAAATGAAAGAATGAGGGAATGAAAAAATGAGATTTAACCTTTTAACCATTTAACTTTAACCTTTTAAGCGTGCGCTGTCGTCACCCTCACTCGCGCATGCAAGTGTTCCCCACACGCGAACGTAAGTCTTGCTAACAAACGAACGTAAGTCTTGCCCACAAACGAGTTGCAAAACGTGGAAAAGTCTACAATTTGGGACAAAACATTAGAAAAGTCTAACTTTTCCCGATTTATTTAGATTCTTTGAATAGTCAAGATTTTCTGTGTTTTTTTTGTGGAAATGGATGGGCGATGACATTTTAATGCATAAAAAATGGGGTTTCTCTTTTTTGTTTGAGAAAGTTTCTGTATCTTTGCCGTGATTTAGCGACTAATTGACTAACTAACTGTTTTATGGATAAAGTTTTTGCCTATATTATCGGATTGGGCGCTGCTGTCATGATGCCCATCCTGTTCACCATTATCGGTTTGTGCATTGGCATGAAGTTTGGCAAGGCTCTCAAGAGCGGACTCTATGTGGGTGTCGGTTTTGTGGGGCTTGGCATCGTCACGGCTTTGCTGACCACCAACTTCAACAGTCCGCTCGATAGCATCTCGAAGATTTTTGACCTCGACTTGAAGGTGTTTGACATGGGATGGCCTGCTGCTGCCGCTGTTGCTTACAACACGGCTGTCGGCGCGCTCATCATCCCCGTCTGTCTGGGCATCAATTTCCTGCTGCTCGTGACGAAGTGTACACGTACGGTGAACATCGATTTGTGGAATTACTGGCATTTTGCCTTCATCGGTGCAGTGGCTTATTTTGTGATGGGGGAGAGCATGTTGTGGGGTTATTTTGCTGCCATCGTGTGCTACATCATCACGCTGGTGATGGCTGACCTGACTGCGAAGAAGTTCCAGGGATATTATGAGAAGATGGATGGCATCAGCATTCCGCAACCCTTCTGCCAAAGTTTCACTCCGTTTGCCATTGTCATCAACTGGCTGCTTGACCGCATTCCGGGTTTCTCGAAACTGGATATTGATGCGGATGGCTTGAAGAAAAAGTTTGGTGTGCTGGGCGAACCGATTGTGCTTGGTGTGATTGTGGGAGCCTTGATTGGTGCTTTTTCTCACTTCGACCATTTCTTGAATTTTAGTGCATACGCTGCTGATTTTGATACGACTACGGATGCAGTGATGAGCATTGTGAAGTCGGTGCTTGTGCTGGGTGTGACCATGGGTGCCGTGATGGAACTGATTCCTCGCATCACGAGACTTTTCATTGATGGCTTGATGCCAATTTCGGAGAAGACTCAGGAGGTGGTGAAGAAGAAATTCAAGGGTAAGGAAATCTATATCGGCATGTCGCCTGCATTGGTCATTGGTCATTCCACCACGCTTGTGGTGTCGCTCCTGCTTATCCCCGTGACACTCATCATGGCTATTGTCCTGCGCGGAAATCAGTTCTTGCCGCTGGCTTCGTTGGCGGGAATGTTCTATGTGTTTGTGATGGTGCTTCCTTATACGAAGGGTAATGTGGTGAAGACGTTCATCGTGGGACTTGTGGCACTGACCATTGGACTCTATTTTGTCACGGACATGGCGGGATGGTTCACGCAAGCTGCCAACACGGTGTATGAACAGACGGGCGATAAGACCGCAAAGATTCCTGAGGGTTTTCAGGCGGGTGCGCTCGACTTTGCCTCTTCACTCCTTGGCTGGACCATCTACAAGGCTGTGGAGAGCCTGCAATGGGTGGGCATGGGTGTGCTGACGCTCATCACTGTGGGAATGGTCTTGTGGAACAGAAAAAGGATTGCCAAGAGTTGAACTTGCGAAACTATAACTCAACTCTCTGAAGTTATTGCTGCGCTCGAAGTAATCGAAGTTAAAGGAGTTAACGACGATACCAGGCAGTGAGAAAGCCATCAGCATGACAAACGTCGATAACTACAAGAAAACGAAGCTTACGAAACTTGAAACTTAAATAATTAACTAACTAAGTGATATGAAGAAATTATTGTTGTGGGCAGCGTTGGCTGCATCAATGAGTGCATCGGCACAGGTGAAGGTGAATTTCCAGACAGCTTGCCACCCTGCTGACGTGAAGCACTATGACACGAAAACTCTCCGTGAACGTTTTGTCATGGAGAAGGTGATGGTGGCAGACGAGATTAACCTGACTTATTCGCACTATGACCGATTCATCTTCGGTGGTGCCATGCCTGTCACTAAGGACTTGAAACTGGAGGCTTTTCCGGAGCTTCGTGCCCCTTATTTCCTCCACAACAGAGAAATTGGCATCATCAACACTGCCGGAGACGGTGTGGTGATTGTGGATGGTCAGGAGTATCCGTTGGCTGCCAAGGAGGCGCTTTACATCGGACGCGGCAATTTGGGCAAGGATAAGAACGGCAAGGGCATTGAGTCTAACCAAGAGGTCATCTTCCGCTCGAAAGACCCTAAGAACCCTGCCAAGTTCTACATTAACTCTGCCACTGCTCATCAGCACTACAAGACGCAGTGGGTGACGCTGGATGGCAGAAAGAACGGCAAGATTCAGTCGTTGAAGGCTACGGTGACGGGTCCTTTGGGCACATTGGCTGAGTCGAACCAGCGCACTATCTATCAGCTGATTGTGAACACCTCGCTGGAGGAAGGTCCCTGCCAGTTGCAGATGGGCTTGACACAGTTGCAGGAGGGTAGTGTGTGGAACACGATGCCTCCTCACACGCATGGTCGCCGCATCGAGGCTTATTATTACTTCAACCTGCCTGATGGACAAACCATCAGCCACATCATGGGTGAGCCACAGGAGAGCCGTGTGGTGTGGTTGCACAACGAGCAAGCCATCATGTCGCCTGAATGGTCTATCCACGCCGCTTCTGCCACTTACTACTACACGTTCATCTGGGGCATGGCTGGTGAGAACCTTGACTATAACGACAAGGATGTCATCAAGGTGAGTGATTTGAAGTAGAAATTAGGAATGTACGATGAACGATGTACGATGTACGATGAACGATGTACGATGGATGATGTACGATGTGTCTTTCACAATTATGCATTATTCATTATGCATTAAATAAACTCTAATTCCTCAACAGAGCCACGATTTCTTCCAAGTGGCGCTTGTCAGTCTCGTCAAAGGTTGCAAGGTCTTTGCTGTCAATGTCCAACACAGCGAAGACCTTGCCGTTTTTCCATATTGGCACCACAATCTCACTTCGGCTCAGGCTTGAACAGGCGATGTGACCGGGAAAGGCATCTACGTCGGGCACTATCACTGTCTCTTCGCGTTGCCATGCAGTGCCGCACACACCTTTGCCTTTCTTGATGCGTGTGCATGCCAATGGCCCTTGAAAGGGACCAAGCACCAGCTCGTCTTCTGACACCCGATAGAAACCTGTCCACCAGAACCCGAAAGTTTCGTGCAACATGCTCGCGAGGTTCGCCATGTTGGCAATGAGGTCACGTTCACCTTCCATCACTGCCTTCACTTGCGGAATCAATGTCTGGTATTTCTCCTCTTTTGAGCCGTCTTGTATCTTCAATTCTTCTGCCATGTCACTTGCTGTTTGTGTGGGAAGATCATAATTTCAGTTTGGTGGTGAACTCAAAAGTGAACGGACGGATGAAGGTGCCTGCCATCACATAGTTCTTGTAGAGAGACGGGTCGGTGATGAGGTCGGCAGCAGGAATGGTGCCGCTGGCTCCCTTCTGGTTGAGGATGTTCACAACGCTGGCGGCAAAGTTGATGTGCTTGTTCAGTTGGAAGTCAACGCCTCCGAAGGTTTCCCAACGCCCGTTGAAATAGAGACTATTGGTCTTGTTGATGTATTGTTTGCTGAAATAGCGGGCACTGAGCCACACGCGCCATTTGCTGAAACGGTAGGACGGTTCGATTTCCAGCTCTGTCTTGGAAAGGGCTGTGATGGTCTTGTCGGTGAAGTCGTAGGTTTCAGTCACACCATCACTGAAGGTGGGGGTGATTTTGTAGTTCTTGTAGCGTGGGTCACGAATGGTGAACATCAGGTGGACGCTGAGCCCCTTGACGGGTGTGATGACGGCATCGGTGAGCCATCCGAGCGTGGCGATGTCGTAGAAGTAGTTTTGGGTGAATGACTCGCTCATGCCTGCCTTGAGGTCACCCACGTCTTTGGTCAGCACATGGCTGAGGTTTGGTCGCTCCTGCGAGTTGCTCATGGAGATGTGGGTGATTTGTGAGGTGAGGTCTATCCACTGGTTCTTCCAAAAGATGCCACCACGGAAGTAGTTGGTGGTCATCCCTTTCTGGGTGGGGTAGTGGTAGGTGCCGTAATGGAACAGCTGCGAGTGGGTGACTGCAGAGGAGTATTCTGCCTGCAAGCCGAATCCCTGCAGCAGGGCATAGCGGACACTGCCGATGAAGGCATAGTTGAAGTGGTTGTCGCTGAAGTGGTTCTTCATCACACCGTCGTCAGCCAAGCTGAAGCCCACATGGCGGGCATTGCCTGCATTCATGTCGTTGGCGGCAAGTCCCCGCACATTGAGGTATTCGAGCCTCACGCCTCCGTAGAGCCACAAACGCCGGTTAACATTCCATTCGTCAGAAACCAGTCCGAACAGTTTGTGCTCATGTCCGTCATAGTATTCGGCATAGGAGTTGTAGGAGAAGCCTTCACTGCCATTGAGTAGCAGGAGCTTAGGGTCTTTCTTGGCTTCATGGGCAAACAGGTACATGGACGTGCTGACACCTCCGTGATTGAGCCAGTAGTCTACCTCAGCACGCCAGTTGTGACGCTGGTCTTTCGACTTACCTGTGAGTGCCGCATTGGTCATCCACGAATGTTCAAGCCCGTCGAAATGGAGCATTCGGCGTGTCTGCACCTTGCCGAGATAGTTGTTCCCATCCTCGTAGGTGTATCCACTGCCGCTCACGGCATCGCTCACACCCATCAGGGTTGTGCTGGAACGTAGGGATTGTCCATGCTTGAACTTGCTGTGGATGGAGAGTTTCAGGTCGTTGTCCCACAGATAGTCCATCACAAAGTTCACGTGGTGCACCTTGCTGGTGTTGGCATCGTTGATGTCCTGCTCCACCATCTTTCCCGTCTCCACGTCGAGATATTTTATCGTGCGGTTGGCAGGGCGATATTGGTCAATGCCCAATCTGAAACCATCGTACTCCTTCACACTGCCATCGCCTACGAAGATGAACGGACCATAGTTCTCGTTAACCTCACGGAACTGCGAATATTGGTAGATGAGTCCCGCTTTTCCCCTGCCTTCGTTCCAACTCTTAGAGAGGGCTGCCTTGTAGAAATGCGCACTCTCCTGAAGCTTTGTCATGTCGAGGTGGTTGCTTCCATGGTCAAAATTATGATAGGTGCCCACACTGATGCCCCAACCCTTGCCGAGTGGAGTGGAGATGTTGGCATCGATGGTGTGGCGCCCGTGATGGTTGACTGAGTAATTCAGCTTCCCCTCAAGTTGGTCGCCTGCCAGTTTTGACCAGCTGTCCACGCTGTAGGTGATGACACCATATTTCAGCACCATGTCCTGTGGCCCCATTGTCCGTACGGATTCATGGCTCACACCATTGTGCCAGGATTTGTAAGGATAGACTTGATAATTATAGTACGACACTGGCAGACCATCTTCGAAGATGTAAGCATAGCCGGAAATGGGCAGTCCCAGAGAAATCTGACGGGGTTGTGTGGCAGATGACGCATTCATGAGCACATTCCTGTTGCTGTCGCCAGAAGTGTTCTTCGTCGAGTCTGTGAGAGCATCCTGTGCCATCGCACCCATGAAAGCCGTGATGCTTAGCAGTGTTGTCGCGAGCACCCTTGTGAGATTCATAAATCGTCTTTGTAAATTATCAATCCAATTGCAAAGATACAGATTCTTGGGGAATAAGTGAATAAAAAAGGAGAAAAATAATAAAAAAGTTAAAAAGTGGGGCTTTCATTCGCTCTATTTCGGATGAAAGCCCTACCTTTGTAGTCGAATTACTAAAATGGTTTTTCTTTATAAATAGTAAATTGATTCATGGCAATAGTAAAACCTTTCAAGGGAGTACGTCCACCCAAAGAGTTGGTGGAGCAAGTGGAGAGCCGTCCATATGATGTGCTGGATTCAGAAGAGGCACGTGCGGAGGCTGGCGACAATGAGAAGTCGCTGTATCATATCATCAAACCAGAGATAAATTTTGAACCGGGCACGAGCGAGTATGACCCCCGTGTGTATGAGGAGGCAGCCCGTCAGTTCGCGAAGTTCCAGAAGAACGGATGGCTGGTGCAGGACGAGAAGGAGCAGTATTACATTTATGCCCAGACTTCATGCCTGCCTGCTAACGGCAATAAGGAGAAAACCCAGTATGGCATTGTGGTGGGTGCTTACAGCGGTGACTACCAGACGGGGGTCATCAAGAAGCATGAGCTGACACGTGCCGACAAGGAGGAAGACCGAATGAAGCATGTGCGTGTGAATGATGCCAACATCGAGCCTGTGTTCTTTGCTTATCCTGATGACGACGTGCTGCTGGCACTCATCGATAAGTATGCCAAGACTAAGCCTGAGTATGATTTCGTTGCACCTATTGATGGTTTCGGACACAAACTCTGGGTGGTGAGCGATGATAACGACATCAAGACCATCACCGAGCGTTTTGCCAAGATGCCCAACCTCTACATTGCAGATGGTCACCATCGCAGTGCTGCCGCAGCTCTGGTGGGTGCGGAGAAGGCAAAGCAGAACCCCAACCATCGTGGCGACGAGGAGTATAACTACTTTATGGCAGTGTGCTTCCCAGCCAGCCAGCTGACCATCCTTGACTACAACCGTGTCATCAAGGACTTGAATGGTCTGACACCTGCTGAGTTCATTCAGGCATTGGAGAAGAATTTCATTGTGGAGGAGAAGGGTAGTGCAGAGTATCGTGCGCAGGAATTGCATGAGTTCTCGCTCTATCTGGAAGGTGAGTGGTATTCGCTCAAGGCTAAGCCCGGTACCTATGATGAGAATGACCCCATCGGTGTGCTGGATGTCAGCATCTCTTCCAAGTTGATTTTGGATGAAATTCTCGGCATCAAGGACTTGCGCCGCGATAAGCGCATTGACTTCGTGGGTGGACTTCGTGGTCTTGGCGAACTGAAGCGTCGCGTGGACAGCGGTGAGATGAAGACAGCATTGGCTCTCTATCCCGTGACCATGCAGCAAATCATGGACATTGCAGATTCGGGCAACATCATGCCTCCGAAAGCAACTTGGTTTGAACCCAAACTGCGCTCAGGACTAGTGATACACAAGTTGAGCTAATTTATTTGTGCCATATTTGCCGAATTAGGGGTATGGATACTTACAGAACGATAAAGGCAGCCAGTGAAGGTGCATATAGCGAGAAACGCAGCAAGTTTCTCGCTTTTGCTATGCCTGTGCGTTCTGTGGAGGAGGTGAAGCAAATCGTGGCAGAGTATCAGAAGAAATACTATGATGCTCGTCATGTCTGTTATGCCTACATGCTGGGCGCTGAGCGGAAGGAGTTCCGTGCTAATGACAACGGAGAACCTTCGGGAACAGCTGGAAAACCCATTCTTGGTCAAATCAATTCCAACGAGTTGACAGACATCCTGATTGTTGTGGTTCGTTACTTTGGCGGTGTGAAACTTGGCACCTCGGGATTGATTGTGGCTTATCGCCTTGCTGCTGCAGAAGCCATTGCCGCAGCTGAGATTGTGGAGAAGACAGTGGATGAAGATGTCACCTTCCATTTCGAATATCCTTTCATGAATGACGTGATGCGGATTGTCAAGGAGGAAGAACCGCAAATTGTCGTGCAAGATTTTGATAATGACTGCACCATGACTCTCCGCATCCGTAAGGATTCCATGCCACGACTGAAAGCACGCTTGGAGAAAGTGTCTTCACTCTGTTTCGAGTAAGTGCCTTCATTTCGTGTCGGGTGAGTGCTGAAAGTGCTGAAAAAAGTGCCGGGAAACACGCAGTTTTCTCGGCATTTATTGTGTCCTCTCGTTAAATTTCACACAAAAGTCATAATAAAACTTAACTGAGTGTGTGAATTTGAAAAATTGTTGCTATCTTTGTCAAATCGATTGAATGAATTTAATAGATTTTATCCATATATGACTATTTCAAAATACATGATAGCAGGGGCGATGTTGCTGATGAGCGCATCGTCTGTGCAGGCGCAGAAAGTGGTGATTGGCAATTATGTCTTCCCGAAGGATCAGTCCACCTACTATGGTGAGCTGGAGGGAGGAAAGCCGAACGGAAAAGGTAAGACGACGTTCAAGACGGGTGACACCTACGAGGGTGAATATGTGAAGGGCAAGCGTCAGGGTTACGGTGTCTATACGTTCACGGACGGTGAGAAGTATGAAGGCAACTGGCATCAGGATCATCAGCACGGGCGCGGCATCTACTATTTTGCGAACAACAACAAATATGATGGTTTGTGGTACATAGATTACCAGCAGGGTTTCGGAACGATGTACTACTATAACGGTGACAAGTACACGGGCGAATGGCTGCAGGACAAGCGCGAAGGGCAGGGACGTTACACTTGGGCGAACGGCATCTACTATGATGGAAACTGGAAAGAGGACAAGAAGTCGGGCAAGGGTACGTTTGACTGGCGTGACGGCTCTCGCTATGAAGGTGACATGGAGAATGACATGCGCAACGGACAAGGCAAGTACACCTATGCTAATGGTGACTTCTACACGGGTGGTTGGAAAGACGACATGATGCATGGCAAGGGCATCTACAAGTTCAAGAACGGAGATGTGTATGAAGGTGATTATCTGAATGGCGAGCGTACCGGACAGGGCATCTTCACCTATACGGACAAACGTAAATATGTGGGTCAGTTCAAGAATGGCTTGATGGATGGCTTCGGCACTTACACATGGCCTGATGGTTCAAGATATGAAGGCTATTGGGTGGAAGACAAGGAGCATGGTCGTGGCAAGTTCACTGGTGCTAACGGTGATGTGTATGACGGAGAGTGGGCTGCTGGAGAAATGAATGGCGAAGGTGTGCTTCGTTTGTCAGACGGCACGAAGTTCAAAGGTCATTTCAAGGATGGCATGAAGAATGGAAAGGGTGTGGAAGAATCAGCAGACGGTACCCGCTTTGAAGGTTCTTTCTTTAATGACCAGAAGGATGGCTCGTTTGTGGAAAAAGACAGGGCTGGCAAGGTGATTCGTAAAGGCATCTATAGTCGTGGACGTTTGATGGGACAATGAGATGGTTGAGGGTTTAGAGTTGAGGGTTTAGAGTTTAGAGTTGAGGGTGTAGAGTTTAGAGTATAGAGATTAGAGCAGGAAAGAGAGGATTATGATGATGGACTTGCAGGGTGTATTGGAAGAGGTGAAGCAGTTGGCTGTGGAGGTGGGAACATTTATCTCCAAGCAACGTGAGACCTTTGACCTCAGCAGGGTGGAATCAAAACACAGTCACGACTATGTGAGCTATGTGGACAAGGAAAGCGAGCGGATGATTGTGGCTCGTCTGAAAGAGATTTTGCCGGAAGCAGGGTTCATCACTGAAGAGAAAACAACGGAACAGCAAGGGGGTAACTCCTCGTTATTGTGGGTGGTTGACCCTTTGGACGGTACGACGAATTTTATTCATGACCTGGCACCTTATTGCGTGAGCATTGCGCTGAGAGATGAAAAGGAACTTTTGTTGGGCGTGGTGTATGAGGTGACGCGAAAGGAACTCTATAGCGCAACAAAGGGTGGTGGCGCCTATTTGAATGGAACCCCCATCCACGTATCTTCTTTGTCGGACATGGATGAGGCATTGGTGATGATTGGCTATCCTTATAATGCAGAGGAGTATCGTCCATTCTGTCTGAACCTGACTGGACAACTATACGGACATTGTGCTAGCCTTCGCAGCAATGGCAGTGCGGAAGTGGAGCTTTGTTATGTGGCGTCGGGTAAGATTGACGTGTATGTGGAATCATACATCCAGCCATGGGATGTGGCTGCTGGTGCCTGCATCTTGCAGGAAGCTGGTGGCACAGTGAGTGATTATGACGGTGGAGACGAGTATTGGATGAGTGGGCGTCAGGTGGTTGCCACTAACGGTAAACTGCATCCTCGGATTTTGGAAGAGCTGAGAAGGGCGAAACAAGGAGGGTGATGTATTGAAAGCGAAACAACTAACATTATTATAAACCTTAATTCATTGACGGCATGATTTTAGACACCCTTGAAAACATTGGCAAGTATGCCTCTCTCAATCCACTTTTCCCTAAAGTGGTGGAGTATTTGCAAAACACAGATTTGATGGCTCAAGAGCCTGGCAGAGTGAACATAGACGGTAACAAACTCTTTGTAAACCATAATGTGGTGAAAGGCAAGATGGTGGACGATGCGAGAATGGAAACGCATAATGCAATGATTGACATTCAGATTCCTTTGTCATGTGCAGAGGTGATGGGTTACACGCCTCGTCAGTATCTCCCCAAAGCAGAATATGATGCAGCGAAAGACATCACTTTCTATCTGGATCGTCCTGAACAATACATCACCGTGCATCCGGGTGAGTTTGTCATCTTCTTCCCAGAAGACGGACATGCTCCGGGCATTTCTCCTGTTCCTGAGTATAAGAAAGTGATTTTCAAAGTTAAAGCATAAAGTTTTATGGCTAAGTGTAATCAATCCAAGGTGACTGCCGAGAAGAAGGCTGCACCAGTGAAGCATATTGGCATCGTGAAGAATGACCCATGGCTCGAACCTTTTGAAGGTGCCATTTGTGGTCGTCATGACCATGCCCTTTACAAACTGAATGAACTGACGAATGGTGGCAAGCAGACGTTGTCTGACTTTGCCAGCGGCTATCTCTATTTTGGTCTTCATAAGACATCCAAAGGTTGGGTGTTGCGTGAATGGGCTCCGAATGCCACCGACATCTACTTGGTGGGTGATTTCAATGGTTGGCAAGAAGATGAGGCCTACAAAATGACTCGCATTGATAATGGCAATTGGGAAATCAAGCTCAAAGCCAGTCAAATGCATCATGGTGACCTCTTCAAGCTGAAGGTCAAGTGGAATGGCGGAGAAGGAGAACGCATCCCTTCTTATGCCAACCGTGTGGTGCAGGATGAGGAAACCAAGATTTTCTCGGCTCAGGTGTGGTCACCTGCAAAGCCCTATGAATTCAAGAAAAAGAACTTCAAGCCCAACACCAATCCGCTACTTATCTATGAATGCCACATTGGTATGGCTCAGGATGCTGAGAAGGTCGGTTCATATGTGGAATTTAAGGACAACATCTTGCCACGAATCAAGAAAGATGGCTATAATGCCATTCAGGTGATGGCTGTGGCAGAACACCCCTATTATGGTTCTTTTGGCTATCATGTCAGCAACTTCTTTGCCCCTTCCAGCCGTTTCGGTACACCAGAAGAACTGAAGGAACTCATTGACAAGGCGCATGAGATGGGCATTGCTGTCATCATGGACATTGTGCATTCTCATGCCGTGAAGAACGAGATTGAAGGCTTGGGAAACTTTGCCGGTGATGGTTGCCAATACTTCATGCAGGGAGGTCGTCGTGAACATCCAGCATGGGATTCCCTTTGTTTCGATTATGGCAAGAATGAGGTCATCCACTACTTGCTTTCCAACTGCAAATATTGGTTGGAAGAGTTCAAATTTGATGGTTTCCGTTTCGATGGCGTAACTTCCATGCTTTACTATAGTCATGGTCTTGGCGAGGCGTTCGGAGGTTATGGTGACTATTACAACGGACATGAGGATGATGAGGCTATCGCTTATCTGACACTTGCCAATCTCCTGATTCATGAGGTGAATCCGAAGGCTATCACCATTGCTGAGGAAGTGTCGGGCATGCCGGGCTTGGCTGCACCATTCAAGGATGGTGGCTATGGTTTTGATTACCGCATGGCGATGAACATTCCCGACTATTGGATCAAAACTATCAAGGAGTTGAAGGATGAGGACTGGAAGCCTTCTTCCATGTTCTGGGAGACAACTAATCGCCGTCAGGACGAGAAGACCATCTCCTATGCAGAGAGTCACGACCAGGCATTGGTGGGAGACAAGACGATAGTGTTCCGTCTGATTGATGCGGATATGTATTGGCACTTCAGGAAAGGCGATGAGAACTTCATGGTGGATAGAGGTATTGCCCTTCACAAGATGATTCGCCTATTGACTGCCTCAACGATGAATGGTGGTTACCTCAATTTCATGGGTAACGAGTTCGGTCATCCTGAATGGATAGATTTCCCACGTGAAGGGAATGGCTGGGGGTATAAGTACGCCCGTCGTCAGTGGAACCTTGTCGATAATAAGGATTTATGCTATCACTATTTGGGTGATTTCGATGAAGCGATGCTCAAGGTGATAAAATCTGTTAAGAAATTCCAAAAGACACCCGTAGTGGAGGTGTGGCACAACGATGGCGACCAGATTCTCGCCTTCTCTCGTGGTGACCTGCTGTTCGTGTTCAACTTCTCGCCCGACAGATCCTACACCGATTATGGTTTCATCGTTCCGCAAGGCAGCTATGACGTGGTGCTCAATACTGACAGCAAACTCTATGGTGGCAATGAATTCGCAGACGATTCAGTCCGCCACTTCACCAACTATGACCCAATTTATGAGAGGGACGGTAAGGGTTGGCTGAAGCTCTATATTCCAGCCCGCTCTGCTGTTGTTCTTCGTAAAAACGCTGAATAAAAAGTGAACAATTATACAACATCAAGACAGCAGACCGCAGGATTCATCCGTTATTCCTGCGCTCTTCTGTTTATGTTATTTTCTTTCTGCTATCTGTTCTTCTTGCAGGGTGAGATTCTTGCTGAAGCACAGTTCGTCTATTCAAAGGGAGTCACTTCTTACAACATCCTGAATGGTGCCATCATCTGTACAGCCGTGTTCCAGATTGTACAATGGGTGGTGTCTTTCTTGTCACGCTTGCCTTCAAGGTATCATGCGTTGTCTTATTTGCCATCCATGCTGTTTCTTGCCATCCTCACAGATGTCAACAGAGATGCTATTGCCCATTTTTCTTTCGGTGCATGGGCGTGGGTGGCACCATGTATTTTGGTGGTGTATGCCCTCATCGTTCTTCTTCTTAGAAAAATGAGCGATGCCAACGCTGTCTCCACACTTAATATCAAATCGCAGATATACCCCAATTTCATCATTCTCTTTGTCCTCATGCTGTGCGTGGGTGCCATTCCTCAATCTTCTGATGTCTATCATTATGAATTGAAAGCGGAACGCCTCATCTTGGAGAAAGACTATGTGGGGGCATCTAAAGTGGGGGAGAGGTCTTTGCGGACAAGTGCCCGACTCACACAACTGCGCATGTATGCCCTTTCGAAGCAGGGACTTTTGGCTGAACGGCTTTTCGATTATCCTCAGCATGATGGTTCGCGTGGTTTGCTCGACATTGCTGACACCTCTTCTCTTGAACGTTTCAAATCAAGTGACATCTGTCCTCATTTGGGAGCCTATTGCGGAAAAAACATCCACACCACTGAACGGTACTATCAACGAGTGTTTGAAGATTCTCTTTGGAACCAGAACACGGTGGATTACTATCTGTGCAGCTTGTTGCTCGATAAGAATCTGAAAGAGTTTCAGCGTCAGCTGCCTCGCTATTACAATCTTTCCGACAGCATCGTTGGTGCTTACGATAGACTTCCAAGAGCCTATCGTGAAGCCTTGCTTCAAATAGGGAAGAAAAACTATGCTCTTCAGGGAAACATTGTGGTGGGTGCTGACACGCTTGCCGCGCTTTCCGATTATGAGATGGTTGACCGCTTCCGCGAATATAACGAATACAAAGCCACCTATGCAGATGAGACGGAGCGCATCAACAAGACTCATCGTGAATTTGGCAACACCTATTGGTGGTATCATGATTTCAGTCAAAAGGCCTCAGGAGAGCTGCAAAAGATGGAAGAGAACTGACCTTTGAGGGCTGAAGTTATGGAACGTAAAGCACGGATTAGAGCAATCTTCACATTGTCGTACCCCATTGTCATTGCGCAGGTGGGCGGTATCTTTCAAGGATGGGCAGACACCATCATGGTGGGGCAGTATGGCACTCCAGAATTGTCCTCTGCAGGATTTGTCAACAATGTCTTCAATCTGTGCATCTTTTTCTTGCTTGGCATCTCGTATGCCACGACACCGATTGTGGGAAATTATTTCAGTCAGGGAAAATATGGAAAGGTGTTGAGCACGTTTCGCGACAGCAATGTCGTCAACCTTCTTGCCAGTTTCTTCATCATCGTGTTGCTGGTCATTCTCTATCTCAACATAGACCATCTTGGACAACCTGTTGAATTGCTCCCTCTGATACGTCCTTATTTCCTTGTGCTACTTGTCTCTTTGCCATTCATGTCACTGTTCAATTCCATGAAGCAGTTTCTGGATGCATTGGGTGACACCAAGACTCCCATGTGGGTGATGCTTGGTGGCAACATTCTCAACCTCATCCTCAACTACGTGTTCATTTTCACGCTCGATATGGGACTGTTGGGTGCTGGTATTGCCACGCTGATTTCTCGTGCGGTGATGTCCCTTGTCATCTACGTGATTATCAGACGAGGAAAGTTGCTTCGTTCCCCTAATTTTGTAAAAGCTGAAAAGGCTGTTGACAGGGATGGTATGTTGTCACTTTTCAAATTGGGACTTCCCATTTCCATCCAGTTATGTCTTGAAGCAGGTTCTTTCAATGTGGTTGTCATTTTCTTGGGATGGATAGGCGCTGCAGCATTGGCAGCCCATCAGATTATGAATACCGTTTGCACCCTCGCTTTCATGGTTTATTATGGAATCGGTGCAGCTGCAGCCATCCGCATTGCCTATTTCCGAGGACAAGGCGAGTGGGAGGAGGTGCGTAAGACTGCCAGCACAGCCTTTTGGATGTGCCTCTCTTCGGGCGTGGTTATCATCACAGCCATTTGCTTGCTGAGTCCACAAATAGCTTCTCTCTTCACCACCGATGAAGAGGTCACCATGCTGTTCTTCTCATTCCTGCCTTGTATGGTTTGTTACCAGGCGGGTGATTGTCTTCAGGTTATCTATGCCAATGCCCTTCGTGCCGTTGAGCATGTGCGTGCCATGATGCTTTCTGCCTTCATAGCCTATTGCCTCATCAGCGTTCCCCTTGCTTATGTGTTCGCATTCCCGTTAGGAATGGGTGCCGTAGGTGTTTGGTGGTCATTCCCCTTTGGACTTTCATTTGCAGGACTTTCCTACTATGCTCTCTTTCATCGTTTGACAAAGAGGCTGTCTTCCACCCCTAACACCTTCTGATTATGGGAGGACTCTAAACATTTTCCAGTTCCTTCTTGAGAAAAGCCGCGGTAATACCATTCCCGCTTTGTGCTACAGCTTCTGGTGTACCAGTCACTACCACGGTGCCACCTTCTCTTCCTCCTTCGGGACCCATATCAATAATGTGGTCTGCAAGTTTGATGACATCAAGGTTGTGCTCAATGACAATGACGGTGTTGCCTTTATCGACGAGACGGTTCAACACCACCATGAGGGTACGGATGTCCTCAAAGTGCAGTCCTGTGGTAGGCTCGTCGAGAATGTAGAGTGTCTTGCCAGTGTCTTTCTTGGCAAGTTCGGTAGCGAGTTTCACGCGTTGGCTCTCACCGCCGCTGAGGGTGCTGGAGGGTTGCCCCAGTTTGATGTAGCCGAGTCCCACGTCTTGCAACACCTTGATTTTTTGGAGAATCTTCGGTTGGTTCTCGAAAAACTCCACCGCCTGATTGATGGTCATGTCAAGCACATCGGAGATGCTTTTCCCCTTGAAGCGCACTTCCAAAGTTTCACGGTTGTAGCGTTTGCCATGACATGCCTCGCAAGGCACGAGCACATCGGGCAGAAAGTTCATCTGTATGGTCTTATAACCATTGCCGCCACAAACTTCACATCGTCCACCTGCCACGTTGAAGGAGAAGCGCCCCGGCTTGTAAGCACGCATCTTCGACTCTGGCATTTCAACAAAGAGTTTACGGATGTCCGTGAAAACATCGGTGTAGGTGGCAGGGTTGCTTCGAGGGGTGCGACCAAGGGGCGACTGATCCACGCTCACCACCTTGTCAATGTTTTCAAGTCCTTCAATTTTATCAAAATTAAGTGGCTCTTGATGAGAGTGATAGAAATATTGGCTCAAGTAAGGCTGCAAGGTTTCGTTAATCAATGTTGACTTTCCGCTGCCACTCACTCCGGTCACACACACCAGCATTCCAAGTGGAATCTCCACACTCACATCTTTCAGATTGTTGCCCTTGGCTCCGACGATGCGCAGGGTTTCTCCATTGCCCTTTCTCCGATGGTCTGGCACCTCTATTTTTTCCTTGCCGTTGAGAAAACGTGAAGTGAGGGTGTCGGTCTTCAACATGTCCTTCGGCGTTCCCTGAAAGACCACTTCACCGCCTTTCCGTCCTGCCAAAGGACCCATATCCACAATATAGTCAGCATTGAGCATCATGTCCTTGTCGTGCTCCACCACAATCACGGTGTTGCCCTCATCGCGCAGCTCCTTCAGTGAATGGATGAGCCGCACATTGTCGCGCTGATGCAGCCCGATGCTCGGTTCATCCAAGATGTAGAGCACATTCACCAGTTTCGTTCCAATCTGAGTGGCAAGGCGTATGCGTTGGCTTTCACCACCGCTGAGACTCACCGAACTGCGTGAGAGACTCAAATAGTGCAGCCCCACGTCCAGAAGAAACTTCAGTCGGGTGCTGATTTCCTTGATAATCTCATGGGCAATGGCGCGTTGTTTGGAATCCATGTTCTCCTCTACGGTGGTCACCCAGTCATAAAGCTGTTGCAACTCCATGTCAGACACTTCGCTGATGTTCTTGCCATCAATGCGGAAATGCAGTGCCTCCTTATTCAGGCGTTTGCCACCACATTCTGGACACACCACCATCTTGTCCACCGACTCTTCCCATTTTCGCGCCCACTCCTTTTGTTCTTCTATGCCAAGGCTTTGCACATAGTTCGCCATTTCCTGATAATCCACATTGTTGATGTCAACAGCAGGCACCACACCCAGCCCTTTGCAGTGTGGACAGGCGCCCTGTGGAGAGTTGAACGAGAAATTGTTGGGGGCAGGGTCACGGTAACACAAGCCAGTGGTGGGGCACATGAGCTTCTTCGAAAAATGCTTCAAGTCACTTGTCTCTTTGTCAACCACCATCACCTGTCCTTCTCCCATCTTCATCGCCACTTCAAGGCTCTTTTTCAGGCGTTCCTCGTCCTTGTCGTTGACGGCGAGCTTGTCAATGACCACCTCAATGTCGTGGTTCTTGTATCTATCCACCTTCATCCCTTCTGTCACATCCACGATTTCTCCATCCACACGGGCATAGAGATAACCCTTCTTTCGGATGCTGTCGAAGAGTTCTCGGTAGTGTCCCTTTCTGCTTTGCACCACAGGTGCCAGAAGGAAAATGCGTTTTCCGTTGTATTGTTCCAGCAGCAACCGCATCACATCCTCTTCGGTGTATTTGACCATCTTCTCTCCCGTCTCATAGCTGAAAGCCTCTCCCGCACGGGCATAAAGCAGTCGCAGATAGTCATAGACTTCCGTCACAGTCCCCACCGTCGAACGCGGGTTCTTGTTAGTGGTTTTCTGTTCAATGCTGATGACAGGAGAGAGCCCGCTGATTTTATCCACGTCGGGGCGTTCCATCCCTCCCAAGAAGTTGCGTATATAAGCACTGAAGGTCTCGATGTACCGTCTCTGACCTTCAGCAAAAATCGTGTCGAATGCCAACGATGACTTACCGCTGCCACTCAACCCTGTGATGACCGTCAAACTGTTGCGGGGAATCTCTACATCCACATTCTTCAGGTTGTGAACCCTCGCCCCTTCAATCTTGATCATGAGCTAGACCCTCCTCCTTCTGTGGTCTCCATGCCCTCGCGGAATCCCTGCAATACGTTGATGCTTTGTTTAATTTTGTATTTCACGCCATCACTTCCCTCTGCTTCGAGGTGCAGAATGTAAACTCCGTTTTTCACATACTCTCCATGATACTTACCATCCCACAAAATCAGTTTGTTCGGTTCCCCCTCCACATGCTGTGCCGTTTCCAGCGTGGTGGTGTGCAGTTTCACTCCCCAGCGGTCAAAGAACTTGGCATCAAGTTTCACGATGGATTGTGCTGTGATGCGGTAAGTGTCGTTGATGCTGTCGTTGTTGGGCGTGAATCCGTCAGGACAAGTTAGCTTTGACTCGCTGATGACGATGCTGATGGGGTCACTTTCATACTCGATGGTGTCGTTGTTCAGCGAGAACGTCACATACAGCTTGGCATTGTAGCCTCCCGATTTAGTGAGCGTGTAGGTGGTGTTTTCCTCAAAACGTGTCACCAGCGGAGACTCTTCGGTTCCATTGTCTTTGGTGCTCCAGATTTTCCATTCACAATGGCTTTTGTAGTTCTCGGGATTGCCAATGTTGGCAAACAGACGCAGCTCTACAGGAGCCTGTGCCGTTTGTGACTCTCCGGGATTCACCACCACCGTGTCCTCGTCATCTACAGAATAGAGTAGGATATAGGGGGCTGCACCTGTTTCGTCAGGCACGGCTGGGATGACTCTCGGACTGTCGTCTTCAGTCTTTTCGGTGTCTTGTCTTGTCATGATGTCAAAAACATCCTGCTCGTCAGCTTCCTTGCTGCAAGCCAACAGCATCATGACACCACAAATCACCCATATGAATTTTGTCTTAACGCTCATTCTTTTCTTTCTGTCAATCTGTTCTTTTTGATGCAAATTTAGCTATTCTCTTCTTGAAATCGTACGAATTTCATCTTAAAAACACTCAACAAGCGGTTTTAATTTGTTCGGAATGGCATTTTTTTACTAATTTTGTGCCCTGAAATCATACGAATACTTAAATAACGATGAAGAAAGTACTTTTATTGTTGATGACTTTCCTGACGTTTACCGTCATGTTTGCCCAATCTTCAACACAGAAACATGAAGTGCAGTCGGGAGAGACACTTTATAGCATTGCACGTCAGTACAATGTCACCGTAGCGTCCCTGCTTCAGGTCAATCCAGGAATGGATGCCGATCATATCATGGCAGGACAGAACATCAATATTCCTGCAGGTGCTCAGAGAAGCGCAGCTGCCCCTGTCACTCAGCAGACGGTCAATGTGCAGCCTGTTCAGCAGACACAACAGACGCAGCAGGCTCCTCCCGTACAGCAGTCCATCCAGCAGCAGGTGCTGCAGCAAGTGCGCCAGCAGGTACAGGCTCAGCAGGGCATAGAAGTACCTTCTACACCGAATCGTCCCCGCTACAAGACCTTGCATGAGGTGAAGAAAAAGGAAACCCTTTATTCGATTTCCCGTCAGTATGGCATTACAGTGGATCAGCTCGTCGATGCCAATCCCGACTTGAAGAAAACCAAACTGAAGAAGGGTGTTGTGCTGAATATTCCATACACCACCGAAGAGAATGCGCAGTATCAGGCTGAACAGCAGAAGGTGATAGAAGAGGCAGCCAAGCCCACGGTGACCATGTATCCCACCATCAAGGTGGCAGTCATCCTTCCTTTCTCAAAAGCGGATGAGAAGGTGAGTGCCGAATCTCAGAAGATGATTAACCTTTACCAAGGTTTCCTTTTGGCTGTTGATTCCTTGAAACAACGTGGATACAATGTCGAGGTGTTTGCCTACGACGAAGTGAGTCCTGCCACACCCGTTGCCACCATCCTGCAAAAGCCTGAGCTGAAGGATGTGCAGCTTATCGTTGGACCTATTCGTCAATGGAACTTGAAGAGTGTGGCAGACTTTGCCCATCAGAACAACATCGCCCATGTGGTGCCTCTTTCTAATGAACTGTCATTGGTCAACGAGCACCCGACGACTTTCCAAGTCAATTCCCACAACTCCCTGCTGTACAATCAGGTGTATAACCGCTTCTGTATCATACACAAAGACCATAACATCATCTTTGTCAGCATGAATGACAAAGGCGACAACATGTCATTCATTGCCGATTTCAAGAAAGATTTGGATGCAAAGGGCATCAAATACAGCAGCGCCACTACCACAGATTTTGCTACGGTGCGTGATGCGTTGAAGACAGGCACCAACAACGTCATCGTGCCTACGAGTGGTTCGTCATCTGCCTTCGAAACCTTGTGCAAGAAACTGGACGGATTGAACCTCACCAGCGAGTACACGGTGCAGTTGTTCGGTTTCCCGGAGTGGCAAACCCTTTCCGGAAAGCATGACAAATATTTAGGCAAGTATCAGTGCCAGTTCTTCACCTCATTCTACAGCAATGGTGCATCAACTCGCACACAGCAGTTCAACGGGCGTTTCCGTCGTTGGTTCAATCAGGACCAGTACAACAGCTTCCCCAAGTATGGAGAGTTGGGGTACGACATTGCAGCCTATTTCATCAAGGGACTGAAAGAGTTCGGTTCATCCTTCTACGACAACCTCCACAACTATTCCTACATCTCCATGGAATTCCCGATGATGTTTGAGAAGAAAAACTCATGGTCGGGCTACCAGAACCGTTCCATGATGATTGTGACACATCGTATGGATGGTTCTGTGTTTGTGAGATAAGTTGATGATGTTCAGACGTTTCATATTATCTCTTTTTGGATGCATCACGGTGTTCCTTGCTGCTGCGCAGGTAGGTGAACATCGCAACGACCTTTCCATTGGTTTCACAGGCGGCTACACCATGAACAAGATGGACTTCGTGCCCAAAATCAAGCAGTCGCAGAAGGGTTCCGTGATGTTCGGCTTCTCCTCCCGTTATGTCTGCGAGAAATACTTCACCACCATCTGTGCCGTAGCCCTCGAAGTGCAATACAACAATCTTGGATGGGAAGAAGTGATTGAGGACGGTTCCAACAACACCTACAAGCGCGACTGGCACTTCATCGAGATGCCCATCCTCATGCAGCTGGGGTGGGGACGTGAGCGTCGTGGCTTCAAGTTCCTGTTTGAGGCAGGTCCTCAAGTGGGACTTTATCTTTCAGGCAAAGAACATCTTGGTGGTGCCCCATGGGATGTGTCCAAGCGTCCCAATGGCGTCGTCTATCAGTACGGGAAAGACCCCGACAACAAGTTTGACTACGGCATTGCTGCAGGTCTGGGCTTGGAATTTTCATCCCCCATCGGTCACATCCTTCTGCAAGGACGCTACTACTATGGTTTGGGCGATATGTACGACAACAGCAAACGGGGCAAGTTCGGACGTTCTGCCAACCAGACCATCTTGGTCAAGATGACCTATCTCTTCGACCTCATTCGCACCAAGGGGGATAATATTAAATAAATAACCATGGCTCGAAAACTATTCTGCGAAATCTCTCCATTCACTTATCGTCTGTCCATGGAGAAGGAAATCTTGAAGCGTCATATCAAGGACATGCTTAAAGGTGTCCGCTTTGCCAAGAAACGCACCCAAGACTCTCTTCCTGTGGTCATCTATCGCCACAACTCTCTCATACGTCGCCGTTTGGGCAATGTGGATATGCAGTTGCAGGAAAACAAGGCGGTCAACCTCGCATTGGCAGTCAAGCACATCGACGGACTGCTCATTCATCCCGGAGAGACCTTCTCCGTATGGAACCTCATCGGTCGCACCACAGAGAGCCGAGGATATAAGGAAGGACTCACCATCACGCACGGAAAACCCTGCAAGGGCATTGGAGGCGGCATGTGCCAGCTCTCCAACCTCATCCATTGGATGGTGCTCCACAGCGACCTCACCATCACGGAACATCATCATCACGATGCCCTTGACCTCTTTCCCGATCATGGCCGCCAAATCCCATTCGGTACAGGCACCAGCATCTCCTACAACTACATCGACTACAGGGTGAAGAATGAAACCTCCAACACCTATCAGTTGCGGCTTCATGTCGATGACGAATATCTTTGCGGCGAACTCCGTGCTGTCGAACAGTTGCCTCACACCTTCCACATTCATGCCGAAGGCGAATACTTCTCACGGGAGAATGGGGTAGTGTATCGCAACGGAGAAGTCTATCGCGACACCATTGACCGCAATACCGGTGAATGTGTCGATAGCCAACTCATCCGCACCAACCATGCACGTGTCATGTACGAATGCCCTCCAGACTTGGAGATACAGGAGAAATAAAGCCTACTCCCTTAACTCCAATCAACCCAATCTTGCAACAGTTCTTCGAGAAATAAATTAGGGTGAGTCACTACGCATAGTGATTCACCCTAACAAAAAATTGCTTATCTCACGACAAGCAATCTTTACTAACCTTAAAATAAATCTAATACCATGAAAAACACGTGGCAAAGTTACGTACTTCTTTCATAAAATACAATAATTCCTGCGCAAACCTTTCTTTGTTTTAAGTTTATTTAACTAAAAACAGCACCGTTTCTTTGCAAAACGATGCTGTTTGTATTATTTGCTAAGTATGCTTATTTCTTTGGGAAGATGATTTGGTAGTTTCCACTCAGGTGCATGAACGCAAACAAGCGGAGCAGACCATCATAGTAAGCATCGAAGTAGCCATCCTCAAATGGTTCGTGCTTGGCATTCCAGAGTGCATCGACAAACTCCTTGCTCTTGTCGTGGCTGCACAGCATGGATGCTGCTGCGGTGGTGGCAACAAGACCGATAGAGTGGCGCAGTTTACGGAAACCGCCAGCACCCAGAATCTCGTTCTCCTCAGGCAGTGTTCCGTCAGTGCGGTACTGGTCCACGAAGTCGTTCACACCCTGAGAGTAGAAGAAGTTCTGAATCTTCTCGCCATACTGCTGCTGCCATTCGCGGTCAGCACAGCTCCATTCATAATCCAGCGTGATGTTCATGGGCACACGCCAAGAGTCGTAACGGAAATTGTTGCTGCTGTTGCGGCGACCTCCCCAACCCTGCATCTCGCTGCCGTCAAACTGGCACATGTCAGGATTCAGACCAGTCTTCTCGTTGATGGCCTTGTGGAGGAACTCGCGTGACTTGGCAGCACACTCTTTCCAGTAGTCGGCACGACCATCGTCAGCCCACTTTGCCCACACCTCATAGAAGGCAGGGATGTGGTAAGATGGGTCTGTGTAAGTCTGACCGCCACCGTCAGGAGTGAAGGTGATGAGTTTGCTGTCAGGGTTGATCAGATACATCTTTTGTTTCTGTGGAGCCGCATTCTGCTGTTGCTGACCGCCACCGAAACCACCGAAACCGAAGCCGCCGCGAGGAGCTTCATATTCCTTTGGCATGGTGCAGTTGAGGATGCGCTGCGCCTCAGCCTTGTAGTTGATGCCCGTATCGTCACCCCAACGGTTTGAGGCGAAAATCAGTGCTGTGATGAAGTAAAGTTCACCGTCAGAGGCTGCACCCGGAGAGTTCTGCGTACCGTCGGTGCGGCAGCTCCATGCAAAGTATCCCTCACGAATGCCGTCCTGATGCTGCATGTATTTCTTGCTCCATCGCCACAGGCGGTCGAATATGTCCTTCTTGTCAAACTGCACGGCAATCATCAAGCCGTATGACATACCCTCTGTGCGTGCATCGTGGTTCTTAATGTCCGACACATAAGCCATTGAGTCGCCCACCTCAAAATACACCTTGTTAGGACCATAGAAGCAATCGTTGAACACCTCCTGCAACTTGGCATCCACGTCCTTCTTCGAATAGCCCATCTCAACGAACAGGTTTCTGTACTTCTTCGTCTCAAACGCTCCCTTCTTCCATGGAGTGGCAGCAAACACCGTCTGTCCCGCCATCAACAGACATGCTGCAAGCGCGACCTTAGTCAATAATTTCATCATTTTTTCTTTTGTTTGTCGGTTTAGATTTGAATAAATATAGAATTTGCAAATTGTTTACTCATTCCTAATTCCTAACTCCTCATTCCTAATTCGGAGTAGCTTCGATTACTTCGTCACTTCCAAAAGTTAAGTTGAGTTATATAATAAAAAGACCTATATTGCCATGAATAGTTTAAAAAACCAACAAATTAATTCTTATTGTGTTAAAAATTCAACAAAAGCGAGTGTTTTCTTTGGTCAGTCGTTAATAAAACTTTAATTTTGCCCTTGCAATCTATTTCGGGAAGTATATATCGTTTACTTTTACCACACTTGAATACAAACCAAAAACCTATACTGTTTTATGAAATTAGCTAAAATGAAAATTTGGGCACTTGTCCTGTGCGTGGTGTCAGCCATGCAAATTGCAGTTGTGAGTTGTTCCGATGACCCGGGCGTGGAGAATTACTACACCCAGTCAAAAGAATATGCTTCATCCTACCTGCAGAATCGAGAGCAATACTCCGAATATCTGAAGATTCTGGATCGGGCGAGGGGAGAGTATAACCTTCGTCTGGTGGACATGCTGGGCACCTATGGCTCCTACACCGTGTTTGCCCCCACCAATGAAGCGGTGGCAAAGTATCTGGCAGAACGCGGACTCTCTTCTGTCGATGAACTTTCTGTGGCTGACTGCGACACCATCGCGCTCAACTCCATCATCGAGACGGCATACTTCACGACCGACATCAACGAAGGTCCTTATCCGAAGTCTAACATGCTGGAGCACATCCTCAGTGTCAAGTCTTTTACGGAATGGGATGCACAGAAACAGGATTCAGTTCTGACAATGTACATCAACCAAGCCTCGCTGGTCATTCATGCTGACGACTCTGTGGCAAACGGAGTGGTGCACACCGTGAGCACCATTGTCGGTTCACCCAACGACCTCATCGGCGCTGTCATTCTCCAAGACTCCATCTGCTCGCTCTATGCAAAGGCATTCCAAGTGACAGGCATCATGGACACCCTGCAAGACCACTACGTAGATGACACTTACGGATGGGCAAACGACAAAGACCGCATCGACTCCTGCACATGGACAAACGACAAGATGCTCGTTATCACAGCCGACGGTAACGAATACGACAACGTGGCATACCCCGCCAAGCGCTATTTCAACTACACCGTCTTCCTCTGTCCCGACTCCATCCTGGAGCAAAAGTACGGCATCAAGACATTGGACGACCTTCGTTCCAAGGCACATCAGCTTTACGATGCTGTCTATCCTGAAGATGCAGGCATCACCGACGAGACCGACCGCCGCAATGCTCTCAACCGTTTCATCTCCTATCATGTGCTCGACCGCTATGGCGACTACTACAGCCTCACCTGTATGAACAACGACCAGCTGCAATATGAGTTCAACCGCATGAAATACGACATCTGCGACTGGTACGGCACACTCATGCCTCATTCCATCATGAAGCTCTCCTTCCCATCAGGCACCCAGCCCGGTCTTTATGTCAACCGTCGCGGTGTGCGTCACCACGCCGATGAGCGCGGAGGCTACTATCGAGGCGCCAAGGTGTCCCGTCCACAGGATTACACCAAGGTGAACACAGCCCTGAACGGCATCTACCATCACATCGATGACATCGTTGCCTACGACTTCAACATGCAGGAAATCGTCATGAACGACTGCATCCGAATGGACTGCACCACTTTGTCGCCCGACTTCATGACCAAACTCACCGATGGTGATGTGGCACGTGGACATGCAGGAACCGACGGCAACAAATACCCTGGTGGTTCCAACAACACCTCCGCAGCCAACAACCCTGGCCGCAATGTTGGTTTCAAGCCCGGCTATGTGCGCAACTTCAGCATGTCTCCTCAGACCCACATGCACGTGCGCAGCCGTTCACTCTGGTACGGATGCTACGAAGCTGACGAAGTGCTCTTCAAGGGACGCTACGACTTCACCCTCACCTTGCCATCCGTTCCAGCCGGCACCTACGAAATCCGTATGTTCACCAATGCAGGTTACTCCACTCGTGGCATCATTCAGGTCTATATCGACGGCGAGCCACAAGGCATTCCGTTCGACATGCGCAAGAACGGTAAGGAACTCTTCGGATGGACATCCGACGAAAATCTCGGTGACGACGATGCCATTGCAGCATTCGACAAGTCCATCCACAACCTCGGTTGGATGAAAGGACCAAAGTGCTATCACCCACAGCCGCGTAACAGCTTCGATGCCTCATCGAGCAACCTCCGCAACGGTGACGCCAACGGACGTCAGATCCGTAAGATATTCGGCACCTTCACCACCGACGGAAAGACCGACCACTACCTGCGCATCCAGCAGAAGATGGAGTCCGACAACAACGAGTTGCCATTCGACTTCATCGAACTCTGTCCAAGCTCCGTCTATAACAACGAGTACTTCCCAGAACCCGTCTGGTAATACACACATCGTTATATATAAGAACAAGAGGCATCCGAGTGGGTGCCTCTTGTGTTTGAACAGCGCTTTCATTTTTGGCTTCGCTGAAGTTGCACACCTTCATCCTCCTCCGTATAACACACCCTCCTTAAGGTTTATGTAAGAACCTCAAAATCGACATCGTCGACGTCGGTTTGCCGACATCGTCGACATCGACGCACCGACGTCGACGATGTCGATTTGGAGGTTGTGGAAGAGGGTCAACGCAGGTCTTGAAGAAGAGGAACCGATGGAAAGGGAGATTCTTTTTTCGGTTGGTAAATTTCTGATTCAAACCACCAGACCATAAACGGTGATGAGACGTCATTGGACTGAACGAGATTAATCAATAATAAACAATAACAACGAGTTTGAAGAAAGACATTTTTGCGCCGTTGGCCACGGGGCTCCACGTCCTTTTTGATAACTGACGAGAAATGGTGTGTAAAATGGTTCACCAGTAAATCCCCACACAGGGTTTTACTGGTGAAACAAAAAAACAAGCAAAAATATTTTTATATCCTTGCTTGTTTTTATCTATGTTCCTTTCAGAAAGTTCTTGGGAGCTTTGCCCAAGCACCTTCGGCGGTTTGCCGAAGATTATTCAATGTACACCTTGCGAGTGAAACCGTCGGCGCGTTGCTCGATGCAGAGACCTTTGGGATTCTTCAGCAGGCGGCCTTGCAGGTCGTAGTAGGTCTTGGCAAGGGGATTGGCTGGCTTGTGCAGGTCTTTGATGGCTGTGGCTTCCTGATCAATCATGAAGATGTAGGTGTTCAGACTGTTGGCAGGCATACTGGCAGTGTATTCCGTCACCGATTCAGTGATGTCGAGGTCTTTTGTCTGACAGAGCTTGTCGGTTTCGTTGCCTGTGGAAATCAGGTGTGTGCCGCTCTTTACATAGGTGCCAGAGGGCATTCTCATTCTCAGTTCATGGTCGGACTTGCCGGAGTTGATTGCCATGATGATGATGGAGTCGCCCTTGATGAATGCCGATGTCTCAAGTTCGGAGTTGGTGCTGGTAATGATGGTTGACTTGGTGTCCAGACGGGTGGAACCTGTGACGTGTTTGGCGAAGTGGGAATAGACATAGGCACGTGGCAGCAGCTGGTTCTTCTTGTTGGTGGAGCCGTACTTGGTTTCTCCTGTTCCCACGAATGCCCAGTGAGCGCGCATGTACCAGTAGATGTAGCCTGTGCATCCTGCCAGCATGCACTCGTTGAGTTCGCGTGCAAACTCCAGCTGTTCTGACCAGTTGGGAAGGCGGTCTTTCAGTCCGTCGCTGACAGAGTGCTCGGTCATCCACACTTCCTTGCCATATTTTGCGGCAAGAACAGCGGCACTCTTCATGTTGCCCAATGGTGGGTGTCCGTAGAGGTGACCGGCTATGATGTCAATATGTTCGCGAGTGACGGGATTGTTCAGCAGTGCGTTGGAGTATTTGGGGTCAAAGCCCAGAGGTTCTGCGCTGATGAGACGCACTCCCTTGTAGGTCTTGCGGTCGAGTTTGTCGGCATGTTCCTTCACCAGCTTGACCTGCTGCTCGGGGGTGTAGAGACAGCCTGAGTAGTCCACCCACCAGTCGGGTTCGTTCTGGATGGACACGGCATCTACTTTGACACCGTTCATCTTCATGTACTTCAGGAATGTGTTGAGCCATGGGAAGAACTTGGCGTAGCAGTCTTCACGCAGTTCACCGCGTTTCTTTCCCTGACTGTCGCTGTTGCCACCTTGAGCGGTGCCGTTGGTCTTGTATTCGCCTGGGGGTGACCAAGGTGTGCCGAACACAATGCCGCCACGCTGCTTGACCAGTTGAGCTGAGGGCAGTGAGCCGTGCCAGTTGTAGTCGCCCCATCCTTCACCTTGGAAGCTTGGCGATATTTCCATACGCATGATGTTCAGCCCCACTTTGGATGTGGAGCCATAGAGTAGTCTGACAGGTTGGGTGTCGGAGCCAAACGGTTTCATGGCACCGTCGCAGCAGGCTGCACCGAATCCCGTTATCGTCTGATAGCGCGTGTTGCGCACCATGACAATGTGTGTGGTTGCGTTGATGGCTATTGCTGCCATCAGCGTCATAATGGAAACAGTAAATCTTTTCATGAGTGTTAATAAAAGAAATGTTGTGCGAAGTTACGACTAAGTGAGGACAATACAAAACAAACTGCCCGTTTTAACTCTTTTTCGTGGGAACAAAGTGGGTTGCACCCAACAACGAATACGAATGGAATATAAAAAATGGATGAAGATAGAGGCTCACACGGAAAACACGGAGATGTTTTTTTAACCACGGATTGAGCGGATGAAACGGATTTTCTTGACTACGAATTTGACGAATGCGAATTTGTGGCAATTAAAATAATTTTATCCACAAATTTTGATGATTTAATTATAGAAATTAGTGACATAATTATTCTAATTATTCAAATTAGTTTCAGGAAAAACCAATCTTTGGTTTTATTACTTCCGAAAGTTGAGTTTCTTATATTTTCGCCTATTTTTTTTAATGAAGTTCTTGGGAACTTTGCCGCAATAAAGCAAATGTCTTTTATGCCGGACAGACGTTTTTAGAAAGGCAAACCGACTGCGAAATGGAAGGCAAAGTCGCGGTCGAAGTCGTGGTGGAGAATGGGGTAGTGGTCTCTGCCGGTGTAGGCAGGGTTGATGGCTTTCATGCCGGCATCGAAGCGGACGATGAAGAAGTTGGCGTCCATTCGGAGACCGATGCCGTAACCAACTGCGATTTCTTTCCAGAAGGTGTCGAAGTTGAACTCACCTCCAGGCTGGTCTTTGTATTCGCGGATAGTCCATATGTTGCCCGCATCGACGAAGGCGGCTCCGCTGAATTTCCAGAAGAGTTTGGCACGGTATTCGAGGCTGAGGTCGAGCTTGATGTCACCTGACTGGTTGAGGAAGTTGATGCCCTTGTCTTTGCCGTTGTAGGAGCCAGGACCCAATGAACGCACCGACCATCCACGAACGCTGTTGGCACCACCTGCAAAATAGCGTTTCTCGAAAGGAAGCTGGTTGGAGTTTCCATAGGGGTAGGCGATGCCGAGTGCTCCGTGGAATGCCACCGAGTTGTTCTTGTCGATTCGGATGCTCTTGGAGAAGTCGAAGTCGCCGCGGATGTATTGCGCGAAGGCAATGCCGCAGAAGGTGTATTGGTCATCGTTGTTCTTCTCTCCGTTTGCCAGCTGGGTGACGATGTTGAGCAGGTTGCCCGATGTCTCGATGTTGAAGCGGATGGTGTAGGCGTTCTTTCCGTAGGTCTGTTCGCGCACACCCAGTGAGTTGTAGGAATAGGTGTAGCCCATCTTGGTGATGAGCAGGTTTTCGTAGTTGTATTTCAGGATGGCGTTGGTCTTGCCGAGGGAGTCAAGGTATTGTTCCTTGAAGGTCCTTGATATCCAGGGCATATAGACGTAGTTGGCTTCGAGCAGGTCGAAACGGTGCTGCACGTGCTGGTCTTTGCTGTTCCAACGGTAACGCCATGCAGCGGTGAGCACCCTGCGCTGGAACTCTGGACGGTTCTGCAGGTTGTATTGCAGGGAAATCTCGGAGGAAGCATTGTGTTCCGTACCCCATTCGCGCTTCACATACGGGAACAGGAAGGCAGGGAAGCCCAAGGTGGATTCTGCTCCGACTTCCACGTAGTTGTTGCCGTCATATCCTTCCAAGCCAGTGATGGCTTCGTAGGCTCCACGAATCTTGAAGGTGAAGGATTCGGAACCACGGAAAAGGTTTTTGTTCTGATAGGATGTGGAGATGGCAGCACCCATGTCGCCGGCTGAGTTGGTGGCTTCCACGTCGAAACCGAAAGAGTGTGGTTTGGCATGGTTGACCACGATGCTGCAATCGAGCGTGTCGGTGCCAGGGCGTTCGGTGAGGTTGATGTTGGAGAAGGCGATGGCACCAAGGCGTGTGTAGTTGGTGTAAGTGCGGCGATAGTAGCTGTCGTTGTACAGTTCGTGGGGACGCACTAACGAATGGCTGATGAGCAGTCGCTTGCGGAAGTGCAGGTTGTCTTGATACAGGAAATCATACCCTTTGAAGTGAATGCTGTCTGTCGCCTCGTTGGAATTGGTGACGTCTGTGATGAACTTGACAGAGCCAATGGTGTATTGCTTGTGTTCAGTCGCTTCGGTGCGCCCGTTGTCTTGCTGGCGCTTCACTCGCATCTGCACGTCCACCTCTGTGGAGTTGCGTGCTGTGTCGGCACTGAATCGGATGTCGTCCTTTGTGAATTTGTAGTAACCATGATTGCGCAGATAGGAGGCAATTCTGTTTCTTTCTCCATTCAAAGCTGTCACTTCGAATGGTAAACCTGGCTTCAACAACGAGTTTGCCGTGTCCTCCACCATGATGAATTCCTCCAGCCCTTTGTCTTCCACAATGCGTTCGACTTTCCGCATGGTGTAGCGTTCTTTCGGATGCACATTGTAGAGTACCTTCACCTTCTTGCCTTTCACCATCTTAAATTCTTCCACCTCTGCCTTCATGTATCCGGCATTGTTCAGCACCTTCTCGATGTCTTCCATGGTGCGGTTGGCTTTCACGCTGTCGTAGAGAACAGGCGCTTCACCTAATTTGCGCCAGAAACGGCAGGAGCGCTTGGTGGTGTCGGTGCCTGAAAGCATGTAGATTTTCAGCGGCACTCTGGCTCCAAACCATTTTGAGTTGGTTTGCTGCACCACGTAGTCCTTCAGCATGTAGGTCTTCATCACCTCCTCGTCATCGCACGTCACTGCCACACCTGTCAGCATGTGTTCCCCTTCGGGGATATACTTCTCCACAGAACATGCTCCTGCGAGCATACTCAGCAAGATGATGATGAGATATATGTGTGTGAGATGGAGTTTCACGGGTGAAATGTGGAATTTGAGTGCAAAGGTAGTGAAAAGTTAGGAGTTAGGAGTTAGGAGTTAGGAGTTTTTTCGTACCTTTGCCTTGAAAAATCATCATGATATGATCAGTAAGAACAGACTCAAGTATGTGCGTTCGCTGGAGATGAAGAAGTATCGGAAGGCGGAGGGCGTGTTTGTGGCGGAAGGTCACAAACTGGTGGGCGATTTGCTGGATGTGTTTGAGTGCAAGTATCTGGCTGCCACCAGTGAATGGCTGTCGGCGAATGCGGCATGGGTGGAACGTCAGCGGCGAAGCGGCGTGGAAGTGGATGAGGTGACGGATGAGGAACTGAAGCGGGCAAGTTTTCAGGAAACACCGCAACAGGTGCTGGCTGTGTTCAAGCAACTGACTTATGAAGTGGATGTGAACGAGGTGGCGAGGAAGCAGTTGTGTCTGGTGTTGGATGATGTGCAGAACCCTGGCAATCTGGGCACCATTGTGCGATTGGCTGATTGGTTTGGCATTGAACATATTTTCTGTTCGAAGGGCTGTGCTGACATCTATAATCCCAAGACGGTGCAGGCAACCATGGGTGGTATTGCCCGTGTGCAGGTGCATGAGGCGGACTTGCCTGAGTTATTGAGCAGATTGGACAAGGACATCCCTGTGTATGGCACGTTCCTTGATGGAGAAAACATGTACGGTAAGGAACTGGAGAACAGGGGACTGATTGTGATGGGAAATGAGGGAAAAGGCGTGTCGAAGGAAGTGGCTGCTTTTGTGACGGAACGGCTATACATCCCGAATTATCCCGAAGGAAGAGAAACGTCAGAGTCGCTGAATGTCGCCATTGCCACTGCCATCGTCTGTGCTGAGTTCCGCAGAAGATAAGGTTTGTCGGGTGTGATAAGCCTCTCTGCCACGGATGATGATAGTGCCACCCAACCACTCGGTCATGGGAATTTCCCCTTCAAGGGGATAATGGTTGACAAGCAAATGATCATAGAGCTCCACCACATGGTTGCGGAACTCTTTTTCGTTGATAAAGACTTTGGATGCGGCGACTCGTCTCATTTGACCTTAACCTTAACGCTAACCTTAACCTTAACGCGCTATTGCTGTAGTTCACCTTCTTCTTCGTGGCCCTATTTTGTTGGGGGTGCGAACAGATGGGGCTGCCTGAATGTTGATGTGCTCGCCTGACTTGTTCAGCTGACGGAGTTCTTCTGGAGAGAGTCGGCGTTCGGTGGGTTTGGACAGTGTGTCTGTGGTGACGGAATCTGTCTTCACGCTATCCACTTCTTCCACCTCCTCCAGCTCCTTCGCGTGCATGCGAATCAGAGAGATGTTGTCGATGAGGCACAGGTTGCGCGTGCTTTTCTTTCCTTTATAATAGAAAAATCCTGTGACACTCTTGATGTCCTCGTCTTTGCTCGTCTGCAAGGTGAGCTGCTGGGTGCCGTTTCCGTTGATGACTCGTGTCGTTCCGATGTGTTTGCCGTTGGTGTAGAGCACTGTCAAACCGACATGCAGGTTGATGTCATAGTCATCCCTGCCTTCCTTGATGAATACGGGCGAGAGGGTGAGGATGAATTGGTCTTGACGACGGAAACTGGTGTCGGCATGGATGGTGAAACTCTCTTTGTTGAGCAAGTCTTTGTTGCGCAACGTGAGGAGTTTTGCGGAGTTCCACAAGTTGGTGGTGTCACCTCCTGTGGCAAATACTGCCATCATGTCGTTGTTGCCGTTGACCAATTGAATTTCTTCATTTACAGCCGTGTAACGTTCTTTCAGATTGCTGTATATCTTGTGCAGCTCTTTGGTGTGGCGGTTGTAATAGACAATGGAGGAGTCGAATTGTGCCTCAGTGATGTTGTGCTTTGCAAATACCGCATTGATGTAATCCTGTGCTTTCTTTTCCCTCTCTTCAGTTGGCAATTCATCGATGATGCCCTGCATGATGTGGTAATCATACAGCACATCTTCCATCTTGCCACGTGACAGCACGTCTTTGGGACGGTCGTCACATGCCATCAGAAGGAGCATGAGGAAGATGAAAAGAGGAAGAATGCGTTGCATGGGGATTATCTTTTGAGCTGGTATTGGCTGACTAATTTGTGATAAAATAGCAGTAACGCTACGATACCACACGAGATGGATGCATCGGCAAAGTTGAAGATGGGGGAGAAGAACACACAGTGTTCACCTGAATAGATGGGCATCCAAGTGGGCATGTCCCATTCCACGAGGGGGAAATAGAACATATCGACCACTTTGCCATAGAGGAACTCACCATAGCCATATCCCCACGGCTGAAATTCTGCCACCTGAGGGAAGGGCGGGTTGTTGAAGATGAGTCCGTAGAACAGGCAGTCGATGATATTGCCTGCCGCACCTGCTGCGATGAGGGTGAGGCAAACGATATACCCAGTGGGGCGTCTGCGCTTTATCTCACTATGGATGAACCACCCAATGAGACAGACAGCCACGACACGGAAGAGGGTGAGGAAGAGCTTGCCTCCCCATAACTCCCAACCGAATGCCATGCCGTTGTTCTCGACGAAGACAAGGCTGAACCATGATGTAATCTCGATGCGTTCACCCAAAAACATGCCCGTCTTGACACAGACCTTGATGATTTGGTCAATGACAAGAACGGTCATGAATAGGACGATGGAAAGGATGTATTTGTTCTTTTTCATAATGAGAAATTAGGAGTTAGGAATGGAAAGCACTCAGAAAGAAAGCACCCATTCCTCATTCCTCATTTCTTATTCCTAATTGTTTTTTTCTACAGTGATGACTGCCTTGAAGTCTTCGAAGTCGATAGGTTCGCCAGCAGGGGTGCCCAATTCGATGGAATTAGCCAATACCTGAGCGGCGATGTTCTCCTTGAAGGAGTCAAGAACCGCCTTCGTTTCGGGCGTTTCGGAGATGACCACTTTGATACGGTCGGTAATCTCGAAGCCTTGTGACTTACGGAGACCTTGAATCTGCTTGATGACCTTGCGAGCATTGCCTTCATTCTTCAAGGCTGGCGTGATGGTGATGTCGAGAGCAACGGTGGTGGTGCCTTCGTTGGCAACACTCCATCCAGGGATGTCCTGTGACATGATGTCAACATCTGCCAACTCAATCACGGCATCCTGTCCTTCGGCTTGCAGCGTCACCTGCCCGTTAGCTTCGAGTTCGGCGATTTGTGCCTGAGACATTTCTGCCACAGCATTGCTTACCGCCTTCATCATCTTGCCAAACTTCTTGCCCATCACACGGAAGTTACACTTCACGTTCTTCACGAGCATCTTGCCGTCCATGAGCTGCAACTCCTTGACGTTCACTTCCTTCATGATGATGTCCTTCATGCGCTCGATGCGACCGCTGAACACGGCATCCGTATCGGGAATGGCGATGGATTGCAGTGCCTGAATCACAGGAATCTTCACCTTCTTGCGGATTGAAAGACCCATAGAGGTTACCTTCATGGCAGCCTCCATTGCAGCTTCCAGCTCCGAGTCGATATAAGTTTCGTTGAAGGTGGGGAATTTTGCCAGATGCACGCTCTTTGCGGTGTCCTTGCCTGTTGCGCTGTTGAGGTCACGGAACAGCTGGTCTGCATAGAATGGTGCTATAGGAGCGATGAGTCGGCTCAACGTATCAAGACAAGTGTAGAGTGTCTGATATGCCGAGAGTTTGTCGGCAGTCATCTCACCACCCCAGAAGCGTGGCTTGTTCAGACGGATATACCAGTTGGAGAGATTGTCGATGACGAATGACTGAATCAGACGGCCTGCAGGTGTTGGGTCGTAGTCATCGAGGTAGGTCTGTACATTCTTCACCAACGTGTTCAGCTCGGAGAGCAGCCAGCGGTCGAAGTCGGGACGCTCGGCGTATGGAATATCTGCTTCCTTGTATTCGAAACCGTCCACATTGGCATACATCGTGAAGAATGAATAAGCCTGCTGCAACTTGATGAAGAACTGGCTTGTCACTTCCTTCACACCTTCTGGGTCGAATGAGAGGTTATCCCAAGGTGAGGAGTTCGTGATCATGTACCAACGCACAGCGTCTGCACCATAAGTGCCGATGCACTCGAAGGGGTTGATGACGTTGCCAAGACGCTTCGACATCTTAATGCCGTTCTTGTCGAGCACAAGACCGTTGGAAATCACTGCCTTGTATGCCACAGAGTCGAACACCATCGTGGCGATGGCGTGGAGTGTGAAGAACCAACCGCGTGTCTGGTCAACACCCTCGGCAATGAAGTCGGCAGGGTAGGCTGTGCCCTTGTCTATCAAATCCTTATTTTCGAAAGGATAGTGCACCTGAGCGTAAGGCATGGCACCTGAATCGAACCACACGTCGATGAGGTCAAGTTCACGGGTGAGCACATTGCCTTTATCTGACACCAATTTGATGTCGTCCACATACGGGCGGTGCAGGTCTATCTTGTCGTAGTTCTCTTGGCTCATGTCGCCAGGCACGAAACCTTTCTCCTTCAGAGGATTGGAGGTCATCACACCTGCCTTCACCGCTTTCTCAATCTCGTTGTAGAGTTCTTCCACACTACCGATGCACACTTCTTCGCGTGTGTCACGGTTGCGCCAAATAGGAAGGGGAGTGCCCCAATAGCGGGAGCGGGAGAGATTCCAGTCGTTGAGGTTTTCGAGCCACTTGCCGAAACGTCCGGTACCAGTCGATTCGGGTTTCCACTGGATGGTCTGGTTCAACTCAAACATGCGGTCTTTCTTCGCAGTTGACTTGATGAACCACGAATCGAGCGGGTAGTAGAGCACAGGTTTGTCGGTGCGCCAGCAGTGAGGGTAGTTGTGGACATGCTTCTCAATCTTGAAGGCTGAACCCTCTTCCTTCATCTCCAAACACATCACCACATTGAGGTCCATGTCCTTGTTGGCAGCCTTCTCGTCGTACTTGCCTCCTTGGTTGTATTTTGGATCATAGGCATTCTTGACGAAGTCACCGCTATGCTTCCAATAACTTTCGTTCACACAAAGACTTACGAACTCTTCGTTCATGTCTTCCTTTATGAAGTACTTACCCATGAAATCCACCATCGGACGAGTATCGCCAGCCTTGTCGATGATGAAGAGAGAGGGGATTCCAGCGTCTTTTGCCACCTTGGCGTCATCAGCACCAAAGGTAGGTGCGATATGCACGATACCCGTACCGTCCTCGGTGGTCACATAATCGCCAGGGATGACACGGAAGGCTTCGTCTTCTTTTACCACCACTTGATTGTTCTCCAATGCGCAAGGCTTCACCCAAGGCATCAGCTGCTCGTAGTGCAAGCCCACGAGGTCTGTGCCCTTGCCTCGCCAAAGGATTTCGATAGGCTTCTCGTTGCCTTCCTCGTCCTTCTCTGCTGCAAAATATGCAGACAGGCGTGCCTCTGCCAGAATGTAGATGGCTTCCTCTTCGGTGTATGGATTCTTGCCTTTGACAGCCACGTAGTCAATCTTTGGACCCACACAGAGCGCAGTGTTGGATGGAAGTGTCCAAGGCGTGGTTGTCCATGCGAGGATGTAAACCGAGCCCCCCTCGTTTTCCCCAAGGGGGGATGAAGCGATGGCATCCCATATGCCGCCATTCTCCCCCTTGGGGGAGTTAGAGGGGGCTTTTACTTTGAACTGCGCTGTCACCGTCGTGTCCTTCACATCGCGGTAGCAGCCAGGTTGGTTCAGTTCGTGTGAAGAAAGTCCTGTGCCTGCTGCAGGAGAGTAGGGCTGGATGGTGTAACCCTTGTAGAGCAATCCCTTATTATAGAGCTGCTTCAGCAGATACCAAAGCGTTTCGATGTATTTGTTATCGTAGGTGATGTAGGGGTGTTCGAGGTCTACCCAATAACCCATCTTGTCGGTGAGTTCTGTCCACTCGTTGGTGTACATCATCACGTTCTTACGGCAAGCGTCGTTATAGTCATCTACGCTGATTTTCTTGCCGATATCTTCCTTCGTGATGCCTAATGACTTCTCCACGCTCAGCTCCACGGGCAGACCATGTGTGTCCCAGCCTGCCTTACGCTTCACTTGGAAGCCCTGCATGGTTTTATATCTGAGGAAAGTGTCTTTTATCGTGCGTCCCATTACATGGTGAATGCCTGGATGACCGTTGGCAGATGGGGGACCTTCAAAAAAGATGAATTGAGGACAGCCTTCGCGCTCCTCAATACTCTTGTGGAACATATCTTCCGCGTTCCACTGCTCCAAAACCTCCTTATTCACATCAGCGAGGTTCAGTTTTGCTCTTTCTGTAAATTTCATCTTGTTATTTACACTTTGACAAATTACCATTTACAATATATTTTTCTATTTGGCTATTGTACAATTCTCTATGGCTGAACGTAAATATCCCAATAGTCAAATTGTCCAATAAAATGTACATTGTAAATTGTTAAATGGTACATTATTTAAGTTTTATATCTTTCAGTTTTTGTTCCTTGCCACAGTAACGGCACTTCAACGTGTCTTTATCTTTGCGATAGAAGACCGTCTTCATGGGCTCGTTGTTGGTGATGCACACAGGGTTGGCGCACTTCACGATATTGGTCAATGTGTCGGGCAACAGCACCTCGCGCTTCTCTTTCACCTCATAATCCCGGATGACTGTCAGGCGTATATTAGGGCACACCACAGCCAGCTTGCTGATTTCAGCTTCAGAGAAGAACTTGCCAGAAATCTTGATGAGTCCCTTCTTGCCCATCACCTGACTCTTGAGGTTGTTGGCAATCACGACCTCTTCCTTGAATTTCTCCAAGTCAAGCAGTTGTACAATCGTGAAAAGTTTGTCTGTTGGTATGTGGTCGATGACGGAGCCATTCTCCAACGCTGCCACCATCATGTTTTCCTTATTCTGTTCCATATTGATAAAAGTTCACTTTTCATTATTCACTTAAATGATACTCGTATCCTTCTTGATGTCCTCCAATGTAATGCCCAGTACATCGCATATCAGTGCCTCGCGTGCATAGAGTCCGTTTTGTGCTTGGTCAAAATAGTAGGCATGTTTGCTGTCATCCACATCATATTCGATTTCGTTCACACGAGGCAGTGGGTGCAGAATCTTCATGTTCTCCTTGCATTTGCTCAACATGTTTGCTTTCAGGATGTAGGCATCCTTCACACGCTCATACTCCATCAGGTCTGTGAAACGTTCACGCTGCACACGTGTCATGTAAAGAATGTCCGCATCGGAAATGGTGTCTTCTGTGAAGTCCTGCTGCTCAATGTATTTAATGTTGTTCTGCTTGCAGTAGAGTTTATACTCTTCGGGCATCTCCAGTTCCTTCGGTGCGATGAAGTGGAATGTGGGGTTATACTTGCGCATCGACATCAACAGAGAATGTACCGTGCGACCATATTTTAGGTCGCCAACCATGTAGATGTTCAAGTTCTCCAAAGTGCCTTGCGTCTTGTAAATGGAATAGAGGTCGAGCATTGTCTGCGAGGGGTGCAGGTTCGAGCCGTCACCTGCATTGATGATAGGCACGTCCGTCACTTCGCTTGCATAGAGCGCAGCACCTTCCAGCTTGTGGCGCATCACAATCACATCGGCGTAGTTGCTTACCATCTTAATTGTGTCCTTCAGCGTCTCACCCTTTGACGAGCTTGTCACCTTGGGATCTGTGAAACCAATCACACGAGCTCCCAGACGGTTTGCCGCTGTCTCAAATGACAGCCTCGTTCTCGTGCTCGGCTCAAAGAACAGTGTGGCAACCACCTTGCCTTTCAGCAGTTGGCGGTTAGGGTGCGCTTCAAACTCTGCTGCCATGTCAAGCAGATACTGAATTTTCTCCTTCCCATAGTCAGCAATCGAAACAATGCTTCTATTTTCCATATAGTAGGTCGTTTTATTGTTTGGTCGTTTTGTTTTGCAGTGTTATCAGCATATGTGCTGGAAAAATCGTGCAAAATTACAAAAAAAAATCGACACATCTATTCTTTGCAGCCCAAAAAGTTGGACTGCAAAGAATATGTTGTAGATTAGGCTTTTCTGTCGTTGAAGAAACGCAACTGAGAAAAGCATTGCTGCTATTATTTGAACTCAAACAGGTTGATGAAGCCTGTCATGGTGAACACCTGACGCAGGTCGGTGTTGAGTCCCTGGATATAAACATGCTTGTTGCAAGCTTTTGCGCTTTTCAGAATGCTGAGGAAGATGCGCAGACCGCTGGATGAGATGTAATCCAATTTTTCGCAATTGAGGATGATGTCACTCTTGATGTCGTTGATGAGAGGCTGCACATCCATTTGTACTTGTGAAGATGCAGACGTGTCGAGACGTCCTTCAAAATAAACAACTTGGTTGTTGTTCTCTTCTTGAATAGTTGTTTTCATCATTTTGTTTAATTGTTTTTTAGTTTTTTAGATAGTTGTATATTTGTTTTCAGTACTTTAGAAAGAATAGATGAGGTTGACGATGATTAGGTTCACAGCCAAGATGATGAAGTTCATCGGGATACCAATTTTCAGGAAATCACCGAATCTGTAACCGCCAGGACCATAAACCAACATATGGGTGGGTGAGCCGATGGGGGTCGCAAAGCTGCTCGATACGGCAATCATGAGCGAAATGATGAATGGCAAGGGACTGACACCCATGGACACTGCTGCTTGATAGACGATAGGGTAGAAAATGGCACCTGCTGCAGTGTTGGAGATAAATTCCGTGAGGAATGTGCCAGCAGAGCACATCATTGCCATGACCAGGAGTGGGTTGTCTCCGCATAACGACATCATGCCATTTGCCATCACCTCAGCCATTCCTGTCTTCTGAATGGCTGTACCAATCACCACGCTACCGGCAAAAATCATCAGGATGTTCCAATCGATGGCTTTCATCACTTGGGTAGGCGTACAGCAGCGGAACACAAGCATGGCGATGGCTGCCAACATGGCACTTTGTAGCAGAGGCATGATTTCAAGACTTGATAGTACAATCATCGCAATCATGATGAGACTTGAGAGCAGAGTCTTGCTTCCACTATAGGGAAGAATGGAAGGATCATCTACGAACTGCAATCTTTGTATCCCTCCCGTGTCCTTCCAGCCACGAGGACATTCTATCAGCAGGGAGTCTCCCGCCTTCAATTCGATGTCGCGTGGACTCTCGCTGATGCGTTCACCCTTTCGTGCCACTGCCACCAATGTGAATTGATGGTCATGTTCAATGGTGGTGTTAGACATTCGCTTTCCAGCTAAAGGACACCCTGGCATGATATAGGCAGTGTGGAGTTGGCGTTTCTTGTCTAGTTCATTGATTGAGAATACGGGATGGTCGGCATTCACTAGTCCATGACTCTTTTGAAGATGGATGATTTCAGCCACACGTCCTGCAAACACCAGTCTGTCGCCACCCATTAGGAATTCGTCAGCAGGTACAGGGGAAATCACCTCCTTGTCGTAACGTACTATCTCAATCAGCCGTCCACCCTCCACGTTCGTCAATCCAGCTTCTTTCACTGTCTCTCCGATGTGTGGGCAGTCGGCAGGTACCAACATTTCCACCGTATAGTCAGTCGTCTTCTCAAACGATTCCTCTGCACTCCGACGGTCGGGCAGAAGTTTTCTCAAAGCCAAGATGGACAGCACACCTACAGCCAAACATACCAAACCTGGTATGGTAGTGGAGAAGATGTTCAGTTGTTCTCCGGTGTCAGTGGTATAAAGTCCTGATATGATGAGGTTCGGAGGTGTACCAATGAGGGTACACACACCTCCCAGTCCTGAAGCGTAACTCAAAGGAATGAGCAGTTTTGAAGGGGCGATGTTCAGTTTCTTTCCCCACATCTTCACGATACCCACGAACAAAGCCACCACCGTTGTGTTGCTCAATACAGAACTGAGTGCTGCGACGGGCAACATCAATCGTACAACCGCTGCTGAGTAATTCTTTGGAGTTCCTAACAGATAACGTACAATCCATTGTAACACACCCGTATGTACTAGTCCTGCCAATACGGCGAACAACACACCGATGACTACGACAGAACCCGATGAGAATCCTCCCAATGCTTCCTTCGTGTCCAAGACACCCGTGAGCAACAGCACAGCGATGACACCCAGAAAGGCGACATCCTCGCGCAGTTTTGTGAAGAGTAATGTCAAAAACATGGACAATACCGTCACAATGGTTATCCATGCTCCAAGATTCAATCCGAGAAATATGATATCTTCCATTCCAGATTATAACATTTAAGTCTTAATTGTCACTTGTCAATTTCTTTCTAAGTGTCAGCACGTTCTTGTTGTCTCTGCGTTCGTAGTTGATGCTGTCCATGAGCTGGGTGATGAGGTGAATGCCAAGACCACCGATTGGACGTTCTTCTGCAGAGAGGGTTGTGTCCACTTCTTTACGCATGGTGGGGTCGAACGGCATTCCGCTGTCACTGATGACAAACTTGAGGCGTTTGTCGTTGGCGGCTGCCACAATGTGAATGTCGCCAGTGGTGCCTTGTGGATAAGCGTAGTTCATCACGTTCACCACAGCCTCTTCCATTGCAAGGTTCATCTGCATGGTAGTGGCCATATCGAAGCCTACTGCCTCACAAACGGTGTCCACAAACTCGTTGAGTTGGGGTACTTGGTCAACATCGTTAGTCAGCATGAGTTCTTGCTGGAACCGTTGATGGTGGTCTGGTTTGATGTAGCAGATGGTGAGCATGGTCAAGTCATCGCTTTGTTCAGCATCCCCAGTGAAGGCTTGTACTGCCTCTGTCACACTATCTATGATTTCTTTTGAGTCGAAGGCAAATGGAACGGCGTTAATCATTCGCTCTTCACCAAACAACTCATGCTCTATGTTCTCTGCTTCTGTGAGTCCGTCGGTGTAGAGGAAGAGGGTGGTGCCAGGAACGATATTGGTTTCCTGTTGTGTGAATTTCCATCCGCCCATGATACCAATGGGGAGGTTGCTATCACAAGGAAGGAATACTTTCTGCTTGAGGTTATCTGCTTGATTAAGCAAGAGTGGGGCGTTGTGTCCTGCATTGCAGTAACGTAGTCGTCCTGTGGGTAAATCTAGCACTCCGATGAAAAGGGTGACGAACATGTTCAATTCGTTGTCTTCTGACATGCGGTCATTCATTTGTGTGATGATGCGGTCAGGATGTGGCTCGTGCATGGAGAGGGTTCGGAAAAGGGAACGTGCTACAGCCATGACAAGAGAGGCCGGTATGCCCTTGCCTGACACATCACCGATGCAGAAGAAGAGTTTCTCATCACGGATGTAGAAGTCGAAGAGGTCACCACCTACAGCTTTGGCAGGGGTCTGTTGTCCGTAGATGTCGATGTCGTCACGTTCTGGATAGGGTGGAAATATCTTCGGAAGCATCGACTTCTGGATGTTGCTTGCAATCTGTAATTCTCTTTCAATGCGTCCTTTCTGCTCGTTCACCTGTTTGAGCTCATCCATCTGGAATGTGAGCGATTTCTGCATTTTGCGGAAAGAGTTGTAGAGCCTCAGCATCTCGTCTTTAGACTTAATCTTTGGCAGTTCGGCATCAAGTTTTCCGTATGCCACCTCGTTTACCGCATTGGTGAACTGCACCAATGGTTTGGTGAGACGACGAACACCAACTCGCAAAATGATGGCGAGCAAGATGAGCATGATCAAGATAATGACTGCCACGATAATGCCAGCTTGGGTGGCATTGTGGAAGAATTCCTCTGCGCTGCACACAATCGCCATGGACCAACCTGTGCGAGTGACGGGCTTATAGAATATGAATGATTGTCCTAAATGGGGTGAACGGAAACGCTTCATGTCATTCTTACCTTCCCCCATCTCGTGACCGATTTGTGCCAAATCATCGCTCTTCAACTTCTTGGCGGCATCAAAAATGGTCTCGCTCAGCACCGTTTTCTTGATGGGATGGGCAAGGTAGGTGCCATTTCTGGAGAGGATGAAGCAGTAGGATTGGTCGTAATACTTCAGTGAATCCATCATCTGTGAGAGCCAATCTAGTGAAACGTCGGCAGTGACGATGGCATAGACCTTACCTTCATCGTCTATCAGCGGATAACTGTATGTGGTCATGGTTATCTCACCACCTCCCGTGTCACAATATGGTTCGCTCCAATGTCCCTTCTTCAATTGTTTCGGGGCCTGAAACCATTCCATGGTGGGGTAGTCGTAGGTGGCGGTGCCCAATTGCTTGGAGAGGATTTCACCATTTTCAGTTCGATAGCTGTAAGGAGAGAAATAGCGCCCTTCTTCGGGGTAATAGTTGGGTTCGAAAGCGATGGCAGAACCGACAATCATGGGATTTGTCTCAAGCATCTCACGGGTGATGCGGTACATCTCCTCGTGGGGCGCATTCACATTCTTCTTGATTTCATTGGTGTGATTCTTCACGGCAGTCTCCACCGCGATGAACACTTTGTTGATGTGCTCTTCTGCGTTTTCCAAAGCACTTGTGGCCCGCAGCTGTTCCTCGCGAAGAATGCCGTCGCGAACAAACAGATTGGCGACTGCTGCAGTGACCACTAAAATAATTGCTACCGTCAGAATGACCCAAAGGCTGAGACGGGACGCGAATGATCTAAGATTCCAAAAGCGATGTTTCATTTCATTAGAGGTTACTATGGTGTTTGATTTATTTCGAGTATATATCGACTTTCTTCAGTTGACCAACGGAATGTGTTGGTGGCGGAAAAAGGTTTTTGTGGTTGATTGCTTCCATCGGTGCTAAGCATGAATGGAGCATTGGTGGTTGTTACAGTCAATCGGCTGGTTGTTTTGTCGACTGTGACCTTGCGGAAGTTGTTGATAGGAGGCAGAGTGTAGTAATCGAGCGTGCGCAAAGGCTTCCAATCTGTAGAGTAGAAAGCGACAGAGGAATCGGGAACATCATCACAGAAGATTGTGCTGATGACCATGATGATTCGTGTTCCGTCATTTTTCGTGAGCATCTTCATTTCTTTTTCTGAGTTTTTGGAGATGATGAGGTGGGCATAGTCATCTGTTAATTCTTCCATTTTTGAGAAGGTGCGGAAGAGGTTGCGAGTCTGCATGGTCTTGTTGTTCTTTTGATTGTCAACAATCTCCAAACGGTTGTATTCTGACAAGATGGGACACACCTCTTGTGGCATCTTAAGAAAGAGGTCTTTGAGTGACTGTGCGTGGGTCGTTTCACACAAAAAGCACAGAATGCATAGAAATATCGATGTTGTTTTCATACTGTCGGATTTGAAAAACGCTTTAAGCGGACTGATTATTCATGTCGGATAGCCTCTATCGGATCCATATTGGCAGCTTTTCGTGCTGGAATGTAACCGAAGATGATACCAATGAATGTGCAGACAGCGAAGGATACATAGATAGACCATGCAGGAATGCTGGACGGCATACCCATCAGCGGAACGACAAAATTGCTGACAAGTCCTCCTAATAGTATTCCCAGTAGTCCACCTGTAAGTGAGATTAGCACAGACTCAATAAGGAATTGTAGTGATATGACTAAACCTGTAGCTCCGACTGCCATACGCAAACCAATCTCCTTGGTTCTTTCTGTCACAGACACGAGCATGATGTTCATGATACCAATACCAGCTACAAGCAGGGAGAAGGCAGCTGCCACAACAAGGATGATGGTGACGGTATCCATGGTGGATGACATGGTTTCCATCATCTCGGCTTGTGAACGGATGGTGAAGTCATCCACGGCATCAGCCTTCAGCTTATGGTTGCTACGCAGGATTTGGGTGAGTTCCTCGATGGCTGCATCGGAAAGTTCCTCAGTGAGGGCAGAGCAGACAATGGAGGAGAAGTAGGTTTGGGCAGCAATGCGCTTCATCACACATGTATAAGGTGCAATGATGACATTATCTTGGTCCATACCCCATGAATTATAACCTTTACTCTCTAGAACACCGATGATACGCAATGGGATGGACTTGAAACGGATATTCTTACCGATGGCTTCCGCTTCCTTTCCTTCACCAAAAAGCTCCTTAACGATGGTCGTACCAACAACGCATACTTTAGAGGCTTTGCGAATGTCTTCCTCTGTGAAATTGGTGCCTTCCTCCAACTCCCATTGTTTGATGTCAAGGTATTCGGCGGATTCACCATATACGGTGCTGTTCGTGTTGTTATTACCATAGATGACTTGACCTCCAGATGTCACCTCTGGAGATACATAGCTGACGAATTTCTTTTCGTCAATAATGCGCTGGTAGTCAGCCATCTTGAGAGTTTGCATGGCGGAAGGGTCTTGGCGTACACCACCACGTCTGTCGGCTCCTGGGCGAATTGTGAGCAAATTGGTGCCCATAGTTGAGAGCTCTTGGCGGATACTCTCTTTTGAACCCTGTCCGATGGACATCATGATGATGACAGCTGCCACACCGATGATGATACCGAGCATGGAGAGAAACGAACGCATCTTGTTGTTCGCCACTGCATTGATGCTGACTTTGAACAGATTTAATATATTCATAATTTAGTCGTCTTGTGGTTTTGGCAGGGCAGCAAGTGCTTCAGCTGCCGACTTGATGTTAGGGTTGATGGTGTCCTCGCGAATTTTACCGTCGCGCAAGTTGATGTTACGTGAGGCGAAAGATGCGATTTCCGGGTTGTGGGTCACGAAGATGATGGTGTGTCCCTCCCGATGCAGTTTTTGAAATAGCACCAGCATCTCAAATGAAGTGCGTGTGTCAAGGTTACCGGTTGCTTCGTCTGCGAGGAGCACAGCGGGGTTGTTGACCAATGCACGGGCGATGGCGACACGTTGCATCTGACCACCTGACATTTGATTGCTCTTGTGGTCGAGCCGGTCACCTAACCCCACTTCCTGCAAGGCTTTGATGGCAGCCTCCCGTCGTTGCTTAGCAGAGTACTTGTTGTTGTACATCAATGGCAACTCCACATTCTCTACAGCTGTTGTTTTCGCCAACAGGTTATAATTCTGGAACACGAAACCAATTTTGCGGTTGCGTAATTTAGCTCGTTGGTTCTTTGACATCTTGCGGACTGGTGTGCCGTCGAGATAATATTCGCCAGAAGTGGGTGTGTCGAGGCATCCCAATTGATTAAGCAGGGTCGATTTGCCAGAACCTGACGTTCCTTGTATGGTCACGAACTCGCCTTCGTAAATTTTGAAGCTGACACCACGCAGGGCTTTCACAGTCTCAGAGCCGACTTGAAAGTAGCGCTTCACATTGTCGAGTTCAATGACAACTTTACGATTGTCTTTCTGTTCGTTCATCTTCCAATCTTTCTGTTCGTTTATTATCTTGGGAAATTGCCACCACCGGATCTGCCACCAGCTGCACCAGGAGTACTGGCACCACCAGCGCCTGGACCACCCTGTGCACCACCTGCACCAGAAGCGCCTCCACGGTTTCTGTTACCACCTGGACGTGGCATGAATGGGTTGGATGTTGCTGGCCCTTCTGATTCTTCCTTGCCACCAATGATTTCGAAATCAGTGAGCACCTCTGTGCCAGCCTTGACACCAGACAATATTTCTGTGAGCATGCCATTGCTGATGCCAGTCTCCACTTTGTGTGCCTTGAAGACATCGCCTTCCTTTGTCCACACTTTGAAGGGAGACTGCACATCCTCTACTGTTTCACCTTCCTGCAAGAGGGCTTCGTTAGGAGTGAAGCGCAGCGCACGAGCAGGAACAGCCAATACACCATTCTTCTCCATTGTGTAGATGGTTACATTGGCAGTAAGTCCTGGCTTCAGTTTCAGTTGGTCGTTCGGAGCGGAGATGACCACCTCGTAAGTGACCACATTGCTCTCGGTCGTGGCTTGCTGACGTACCTGAGTGACTGCCCCTTCGAAGATGTCATCTGGGTAGGCATCCACTGTGAATGTGACGCGCTGTCCTTCTTTCACGCCACCGATATCAGCCTCGTCAATGTCGGCAATTACACGCATGTCTGTCAAGTCCTGTGCAATGATGAAGAGGGTAGGGGTAGTCATAGCTGAAGCCACCGTCTGTCCTTCTTCCACTTCTTTAGAGAGCACTACGCCATCGATAGGCGATGTGATGGTGGCATAGCCAAGGTTGGTTTGTGCTTCAGTCACATTTTGCTGTTGCACCTTCACTTGCTGCACTGCCTGCTCATAGTTGAGCTTGGCATTTTCATAATCGTTGGCTGAAACAAGTCCTTTGTCGTAAAGTGTTTTATATCGCTTATAATTGGCTGATTGATAGCTGAGTGAAGACTGCGCGTTAGAGAGATTGCTCTGCGCCGAAGCCAATTTTGAGAGGAGATTGGTCTTGTCAAGTTCGGCAATAATCTGACCACGATGCACTTCGGAGTTATAATCCACATAGATGCGGTCAATGATACCAGACACCTGCGTGCCGACTTCCACTTCTGTGACAGGTTCAATAGTACCTGTAGCTGTAATGCTGGTGGTAATGTTCTGCTTTTCCACAGGAGCTGTAGAATAGATAACCTTGGGAGCTTCGTTACATGCAACAAAGGTGGTCGCTATAATGAGCGTTGAGAGTATATTGTTTGTTTTCATTTCTGATAAGAATAATAAATGGTCAATAATGAATGATTATAATTTAATGTTCTCTCCTGCATAAAAGTTTAGCATGGCGGCATTGAGCAGTGCCGTGTATTTTGTTTGCAACAATTGCTGCTCGGCCTGTAGCAAGTTGTTCTTACCTGTAGTCAATTCTACGATGTTTTTTAGTCCAAGGTTGAATTGCTCGCTGACGAGGTCGTAGCTTTCCTGCATACTCTTTACATTGTTCCGGGCTGAAATGAACTGCTGTTGCGATGTTGTGGCATTCAGCCAATAATTCTCAATAGTGGAGTAGAGTTGTTTCTGCTGTTCTTGCAAATTCAGTTCGCTGGTCTGCAAGGCATACTTGGCTTTGCGGATGTTGGTGCGCGTTTGGTGATTATCCACTATCGGTATAGAAACAGACAGACCCAGTGAGTTGTTCATGTTGGTTTTAACCTGTTTGAAGAAGTCTGTGTCTTGGCCAGATGAGTTGCTCGAACCGATGCCAGCTGTCAATGAAACGGTGGGTTTGTAGCCGGCACGAGCTGAATGAATGGCAATTTCTGACGACTCGATATTCAGCTTTCCTGACTGTATTTCAGGACGGCTTTCGAGCGCTGCGTTATATACAGCTTGTTCATTAGGAATCATAGCCAACACTTGTGCGTCAGACACTTCAGGAATGGCGATGTCGAACGTCTCGTCATCGTGAATCTCCAGAAGTTGCTTCAGTTGCAGTTTGTAGTTGGCAAGTTGAGATTGGGCTGACACCAGCGAATACTCGTCTTGGCTTACTTGCGCCTCTAATTGCACAAGATCAACACGTGCAAGGCTGCCCACCTCCACCATGGTTTTGGCACGATCTCGTTGCATCATGCTTGACTTGATGATTTCTCTGCACACATTGACAGCCTCCGTTTCATAAAGAATCTGCACGTACAATTGCGCAATCTGTTCCTGAATGGTGTTAGCCTGTTGTTCAACGCCCAGTTCTGCAATCTTCTCTGTAAGTTTGTTCTGCTTGATGGTGTTTGTGTTTCGATTTCCGTTCCAAACGGTCCAATTGGCATTGATGCCATAGGATCCATTGTAGGACACCGTGTTACTGTTGGTGGTCATTGTTCCACCCGCAAGGTTGATAGTCGTTTCGGCGAAGGGACGCCACGAAGCATTTTGGTTTGTGCTGAACGACACGGAGGGAAACAGAGCTGCTTTGCTCTGCAATACGTCCTCATGGTCGGAAGCTGCTGTTATCCTTTTCTGTTGCAGCTGGATGTTGTTGGCAAGAGCATAATCCAGACATTCTTGCAGTGTCCAGACCTTTTGCCCCCATGCCATGCTGCCGCTCAGCAACATCGATAAAGCAGTTATAAAGTGTTTAGTGCTCATTGATGATAATATAGATGGATAATAAATATTTAGTTCACAAAAAAAGCAGTCGGACTGTAAGCCGGGTTTTGTACATGTCAACAGATTGCTGATGGCACGTGTCTGTCATTTATCTACTCCATGAGTCACCCCATGGCTCTAGCGTTCTACCCTCCACCGTATGAGCCCCGGCCTTGTTGCATTGCTGCTCAGACCTTCGTCAACTTGAGCGGGCGACCCTCTGTCGGGTGGTTTACATGAACTTGCAGCTCCCAAGATGCACAGCCGACATGTCACCATGCCGCTGGTGAGCTCTTACCTCACCTTCTCACCATTTCAGCCGAAGCTGTTGTTATTTTCTTCTGCATTACTCAACCCTCGCGGACTGCTTCCGTATTAAGAAGTGGGATGCCCTATGCTGCCCGGACTTTCCTCTTGAGTCCCCGAAGGGGCTTCCAGCGACAGACCGTCCGGCTGCTTTCAACTTGCAAAGTTAATCAAAAATGTGACAAAAAAAGGCAAACCATGGAAAAATGGCTTGTCTTTTTAAGTTTTTTTGTATGAAAGAGTTCGGTTTTGCCTCAAAACACATGAAAAGCGTTACTCTGCAGAGCAATCTTCCCACAGCAGCACGGCACCGTTTCTTCGTGCAGGATCAGGACCTACAAAATCCATAGAGTAAGGGCTTCCCGTAGTGGGACTCTTGCCAAGATAGCGGTGGTTCTTCAGCGAGTAGAGCATGAAGTCGTGGTCGAGATAGTCCTGCCAGAGGAACACCTCGGCTTCTTCTACATTCGTGGTGAAGCGCACATCGCCAGCCAAACCTTCGCCATACACCTTGATGTAGCGGCCATCCACACATTTCAGAGCCACTTTCCCATTGCCCTTGTCAATGAGTTGGAATTGTGTGCGCTGACTCTTGTCGCCATTATGAGTGTCGTAGAGGATGCCGTGAGGGTCACAAACGGCTGGACGGTTGGTGGCTTTGTTGATGATGCGGAAAGTCGTGCCGTAAGGAATATTCCACGAACGGTCAGCACATGGCTCCTTCACGGTGAAGTTGTCAAACTCGGCATAACCTCCGTTCTTTCCCTTCACGTTGAAGGCAAAGAGGGCATGGCGTGAGCCCTGGAAAGTGATGAGCTGATAACTTAGGGGAATCTCATAGCCAATCGTTTGAAATGTTACGCCATCGGTTGAGTAGGCATACTGCATTTGATCGTTGTCGTAGTCACCAATACAGCGAAGCCAGATTTTTCCCTTCGGCAAACTGACAGGTGCAACAACAGGTGCAAGCTCTGGTTTATTTTTGCCTTGATCCCAAAAGCGAAGAAGGAATGTGTTGGTATGGTCATCTCTCATAATGCCTATCCATGAGCAAGGGACATTGATGTTGCCCAATCCTGCCACATCGCCATCTTTCAGTCCTTTCACCGAAAGTTCCACGGTGGCAACAGATTTTGGACCTATGACACGCTGGGTGAGCGAATTGCGTGCCCACATCAACTGTTCTGCAGGCATAGAGTTGAGGCGAAGTCTGCCACCTTTCAGACTCCACATCTTGTCATCGGGGTTGTGGTTCCATTGCCACACACGTCCCAAGGTCTTGCCGTCGAAATTCTCGCTGCGAACGTAAGGCGCATGCGGTTCAACGGGCGTGTTTCCGCTGCCATAGTCATATTGACCTTCAGCCGTGCCGGGCTTAAACCAAGTGCGTGGAGCCCTTCCAAGATTTCCGTTCAATCCAACCATTGGCCAGCCATCTTTCCATGTCATCGGCATCAAGCATACGGTACGGCCAATGGAGTGGAAGTCCATCATGAAGAGTGCCCACCATGAACCGTCCTTGTACTGCACGATACCACCCTGATGCGCATTGGTGCATGCTGTTGCATCCTTATCCACACCACCAAGGCTGAACTTCGTGTCATCTTCACCGATGCGGTATTTCACATCACGAGGGACTTGTGTGAGCGAGGCTGCATGATAGCCGTAGGTTTCATCTGCTGTGATGACACGCGTTTCGTAAGGTCCCCAGATGCTTTTCGAACGGGAACAAAGCGTGCGCCCATTCGGCTTGTAGTCAGTAGATATGAGGTAGTACATCCCATTGATTTTGTACATGTGATGTCCTTCGCCTACTCCGTTCCCTTCTGGAATGATGACACGTTCCGTACCCTCGACGGGACCGCTCATGTCGGGTTTCAGTTCCGTGCATTTCACTGTACCATAGCCATGAATGGCATACACTTTTCCGTCATCGTCGAAAAGCACGCCCAAGTCGTAGATGTCACCCTTCATGTTGTGGTGTTCCCATGGCCCCTTGATGTCCTTAGATGTGTAGCACTGTAAGCCTTTGCCGTTCACGTTTGAAAAAACATAGAACTGCCCGTTCGCATAACGGATGGCAGGTGCCCAAATGCCTTGTCCGTAAATCTCCTTGTGGTTCTTCAGCGAGAAGGCCTCGTCGTCAAAGTCGAAGCGGTCGAAGCAATACGAGATGTTCTCCCAGTTCACAAGATCCTTAGAGTGTAGGATGACTAATCCCGGCACTGCATGCATTGTGGTGCCAGCCAAGTAGTAATCATCTCCTACGCGCAAGATGTCTGGGTCGCTGAACTCATCATAAAATAGGGGGTTCGTAAATGTTCCATTGCCGTTGTCGGCAGTCCAGGAAACATGTTGTGCGTTTGCGCACAGGCACATGGCCATTGTCAGTAAATAGCTAATTAGTCTCATGTCGTTTTAGTGTAAGATATAAGTGTTTTATAATTAAATGTGTGATTGATGCTACAAAGGTACGCATTTTTTCGTGTGTATCAAATATCAAAGGGTAAAAAGGATGATAGGGGAGGATGTTCTTCTCAATTTGGGGTACAGAATGAAAAAAATGTACCGATAAATCCATGATTCTCCATTTTTCTCACTACCTTTGAACACAAATTTGAAAAATCATGAATACAAAACTACAAAATGTTTCAATTCAAGCGTGCTTTCACCATGTGATGAAAGTTCTGGCTATAGCTGTTTTCTTTGGCAGTGCTCTTTCCGTAAATGCTCAAGTGGAAAGGAATCAGGTTTACAATATCTTTTTGGGCGAAGTGCGATATTCCAACCCTAATGAAAGATTGTCCTCGACTGAAGCGTTCGGTCAGATTATGAGGGCGGCTGTGACAGGAAAAGCAAAGGTGCAGGCACCCGAGTATCAGGAGATGGTGAAGACTGCCGTGGTGAATGGTCTCTCCAGGGCATATCGCTATCGGCTCAGCGAACGTCAGGCTCAGTTTGGCGATGAATCTGAGGTGGGCAATCTCTTGGCTGATGTCAATATCACAAACATTGCTGCATCGTCAGAATCCACAAGCTATAAGGACAAGAATGGAAGGACGTATGTTGACACCAAATTCAAGGGAGAAGTGGATGTGACCATCACTTTGACGGATGTGGGTACAGAAGAGGTGATAGGTTCGCCCTCTTTTTCTACTTCGGGTACCAGCTCTTCCACAAATGCCTCCCAAGAGCAAGCTTTTAAGAATGGTATTGGATACTTGGCAAACCGCATCTCCACCTGGCTTAACCAGACTCTCCCTCTGCAAGCTAACATCATCGAGGGTAATGCCGTCAAGAAAGACAAACAAAAGACAGTTTACATCGATTTGGGCAGTCGTGAAGGAGCCTTTGCCGGTATTCACATGGGTGTCTTTATCGTCAAGACCATTGCAGGTCGCGAAGCGAGACAACAGATTGGAAAACTGAAGGTGGAAACTGTATTAGGCGATGATATTAGTCTTTGTAAGGTACAAAGTGGCGGTAAAGAAATCAAAAAAGCTATTGAAGCGGGCGAACAACTGTTGGTCATTTCTCTTTAACTCTTGTGAGCGCAGCTAATTAACTTCCCATTTCACTCTCGAAACTTATATCTTTAACTATATTTGAAGTGCCCCCTGAAAGGTTTGTTTAACTTTCGGGGGGCACTTCAATGTTGTAGCACCCTTTTGTTTTATGGTGTTGTTTGCTATACGAAACCTTGTGGTTTACTTCGTGATAGGCTTATACTTTGGTACGAGAGTCTTCATGATAACCCAACCGATAAGGTAAGCGACAGCACAATAGCAGAAGACAATCATGTAGCCAGCAGGTTTGCCTGTAGCTCCAAAGAATTGGAATGCGTCGCCAAGTTCGTCAGCATAAGTAAAGAGCATGCCCGAACCCTTGTTGATGGCAAAGGAACAAAGACCTCCGAACATGGTGCCGATGCCTGTGATAGTGGCAATGGCACTCTTGGGGAACATGTCACCGATTGTGGAGTAGAGGTTGGCTGACCATGCCTGATGTCCTGCTCCTGCCAAGCCGATGATGATACAGGGCCACCAAGGAGAAATGTCTGCCAATGGTTGGGCAAACATAGCGAAGATGGGCAGGAAGGCGAAGATGAGCATGGCTCGCATACGTCCAGCATATGGGTTCATGCCCATTTTCTCCACGAAGAGTTTGGGCAGATAGCCACCATAGATGGAGAGTAGGGTGACGATGAGGTAGAGCACGAAGATGAGTGCTTGTCCCATGCCGGAAGAGGATGGATAGCCAAGTTCGGAGAAGTAGGCTGGTGCCCAGAAGAGGAAGAACCACCACACGCCGTCGGTCATAAGTTTGCCGACGATGAATGCCCATGTCTGACGATATTTGAAGCAGTCGAGGAATGAGAGCTTAATCTCGTTTTCATCGTTGTTGGTTGCTGCTTTCTCCTCTATGATTTCACCCTTGTCTGATTCGATATATGCCAACTCCGACTTATTCACGAACTTGCTGTCGGCTGGTGCGGAATACATGAAGAGCCATGCTCCTGCCCACACAAAGCCGATGGCACCAATGATGATGAATGCCCATTCCCAACCCATGTGCTCAGCAAGAACGGGGATGGTAAGGGGTGCGGCGAGGGCACCTACAGATGCTCCAGCATTGAAGATGGAAGTGGCGTAGGCACGGTCTTTTTTAGGGAAATACTCAGCTGTCACCTTGATGGCTGCAGGGAAGTTGCCCGATTCACCTGTGGCAAGTATGATGCGGCAGGCAAGGAAGAGCCAAACGCTGGTTGTGGAGATGACAAGGGCAAGGTCGGTGCCTTTTTCTACAGCTCGCAGTGCTTCGATGTCGGCAATGCCAGTGAGTTGCATGGTTGCCCATCCGCAGGCAGCGTGAAGACATGCACCGAGCGACCAGATGATGATTGCCCAGATGTAGCCCTTCTTCGTTCCCATCCAGTCGATGAACTTGCCCGCAAAGAGCGAGATAAAGGCATAGAAGATGGAGAACGTGGCGGTAATGTTGCCATAGTCGTTGTCATTCCAATGGAAGTCGAGTGCGATGAAGTCTTTCCATGTGAGTGAAAGCACTTGGCGGTCCATGTAGTTGACCGTGGTTGCAAGGAAGAGCATCGCACAGATAACCCAACGGTAGTTGGTCATTTTGTTGGTGGTTGTACTCATTGTTAGTTTTCTATTTGTAATTGATGATTTAATTCTCTAAACATTATTCTCTATACATGACCAATTCCACTCCTGCTCCCTGACAATCGGCACCCATGGGAGGATTCTCCTTCAACAATCGGATGCGGACAGATTGTGCCTTGGGATATTCAGCAAGAATGGCTTTGGTGATGCGTCCTGCGGCGTGCTCGACAAGAAAAGATGGTTGTGCCATCTCACGCTTGATCGTCTCATAGAGGTCGGCATAACTGATGGTGTCATCAACAAAATCGTTTGCGATGGCATCCTGAATGTCTGTCTCCACTTCACAGTCGATGGTGAAGTAGGCACCCACTTTCCGCTCCAGTTCCATCACTCCATGATAAGCATAGAGCCGCAGCCCTTTGATGATGATTTTATTCAGCATTTCGCAGGTCGTCTTTGAGGTCATCAGAAAGGTCGTCTTCACCTGTGGTGTACTTCTTCAACGCTCGTGCCACGCCATTTGCCCATGTGTTGATGTTCTCGTTCTCAAGTTGTAGAGAACCAACCAGTTTGATGACGTTGTTCAAAGGCATTCTGTAACGGAGAATACCACTGATGAGTTTGGCGTAATTCCAATATTCCTTGTTGAAACGTTCAGACAGTCCTTCGACAGTGGTTTTGTAACCTCGACGGTTGACAAAGGTGAAGTCGTAGCGCTTGTTGCCATCTTCATCAATGTGTTTGATGATGTAGCCTTTTGTGACGGTCTTGGGCAACGCGATACCATCTTCATCGTCGAGCACACCTGTAAATATCTCATATGGATAACCATCGAGCAATCCTACGAATGCGACCCATTTTTCTTTCTTGTTTTGGAATTTCACCACATCACATTCAAGACTGACAGGGCGTTTCTCTGTGATTTCGAATTCAGGACGGAAGGAGTAGATTTCGTTGTCAAGCATCGACATCAGTTCCTCACGTTCCTTGTTTGTTCCATGTTCAGCGTCATATGGCTTCAATGCCTTTTTCAACTTCTTCTCGCCAAACTCCACTAAAGTGTTCAGAATGTTTGCTGATAAAGATTGTACTGGTGACATGTTAGGTGCTTTTATTGCAAAAATTGTTAAGTAGAGGCAAAAATACGGCGATTTTGCGACATGACAAAATAAATGTGGCAGGAAATGCTTATCTTTGCACAATTGTAAATCGCAAATCGTTTAATTGTACTTTTTATGGAATCATTTGTCAATAGGCGCACTATCCGCAAATATAAGCATGAGGACATCTCTGCTGAGAAAATAGATGCATTGTTGTTTCAAGCATCCAGAGCAGCCACCATGGGCAATATGCAGTTGTACAGTGTGGTGGCGACACGTTCGGAAGAGATGAAGGAAAAGTTGTCACCTCTTCACTTCGGACAGCCAATGGTTAAAGATGCCCCTGTGGTGCTCACATTCTGTGCTGACTTCAACCGATTCACGAAATGGTGTGAACTACGCAATGCCGATGCGGGTTATGACAACCTGCTCTCATTCCTCAATGCGGCGAGCGACACATTATTATATGTCCAGGCATTCTGCACGTTAGCTGAAGAGGCAGGTTATGGCACCTGCTATCTTGGCACCACGCTCTACAATCCGCAGGGCATCATTGATGCGTTAAAATTGCCTAAACTCACTTTCCCCATTGCCACCATTACTGTGGGTGTGCCAGATGAACATCCGGAACAGCCCGACCGTCTGCCACATCAGGCATATATTCATGAGGAAACATATCACGACTATACGCCCAACCAACTGGACATCATCTATTTCTTTAAGGAGCAGCTGGAGGAGAATCAGAAATTTGTGGCAATCAACAAGAAGGAGAACCTGGCACAGGTGTTCACAGATTGTCGCTACACCCGCAAAGACAATGAAGCCATGTCGGAGGGTTTGCTTCAGGCACTGAAGAACCAGGGATTCATCTGAGCAGCTGCATGACAGACAGATACAAAAAAGGAGGGAACTCATCACGAGTTCCCTCCTCTCATTAAACATAAGTTATCTATAGGAATTGGTTAGTATGGATTCTGTTTATACGTTTGTCTTTAGTTTGGCCATCAGTTCCTCAATGTCGTCGTGAACATAATTTTCCGCTTCCATCAAGTCGCTAATCTGCTTCAATGCATGAAGAACGGTGGCATGATTGCGGTTACCGATTTGACGACCTATCTCTATGTGAGAGCTATCGGTGAGCCGATCGGCAAGATACATGGCAACCTGACGAGCGTAAGCAATCTTCCGAGTGCGTTCGCGTGAGTCAATCTGGTTGATTTTCAAATTGAAATGTTCGCAAACAGACTGTTTTACATCATCGATGGTGAGTTCCCTACTAGGACTCTCCACGAATCGTGGCATAACTTTCCGTGCCAATGCCATGTTGATGTCGCTGTTATAGACAACGGAATAAGCCATAAGCGAATTGATGATGCCTTCAAGGTCGCGCACGCTGTCATCAATGTTCTCAGAGATATATTTGAGAACGTTGGTGGGTATCTTCAGTCCTTCTTTTTCCACTTTTGCAGCAAGAATGTTGAAACGGAGATTCTGCGTGGGCTTTTCTATCTCTGCCTGCATGCCCCACTTGAAACGGGTGAGCAGTCGGTCTTCCAAGCCTTGGATGGCAATGGGAGGACGGTCGGCAGAAAGGATAATCTGCTTGCCGTTGAGATGCAGATGATTGAATATGTGGAAGAATGTGTTTTGAGTCTTGTCCTTGCCAGACAATTCCTGCACATCATCAAGAATCAGTACGTCAATGCTTTGATAGAAACGAATGAATTCGTTGGTCTTATTCTGACGGACAGCATCTGTGAATTGTACCGTGAAGAGGTGAGCGGAAAGGTAAAGCACACGCAATTGGGGATGCAGTTCCTTGATGCGATAACCGATAGCATTGATAAGGTGGGTTTTTCCACATCCTGACGGACCAAACACAAAGAAGGGATTGAACGTCTTGGCAGGGTTGTTGGCAATAGATTCACCCACTGAACGTGCCAGACGGTTGCTTTCACCTTCGAGATAGCTTTCAAATTTGTAGTCAGGAATCAACTGAGAATCGAGATCTTGTACCTGTGGGGCAGTTACGTCGTCAGGAGTCTTGCGCGAGTCTTTGCGTGGTTCACCATTGACTACTTTGGGCGTCATTGCTGTTTTCTCCCTCACTTCGCCACCTCGTTTGGTATTTACGACCTTTACATTATAATATAAAGACTGAATGCTGTTGCCAAAAACTCGCTTGAAGGTAGATGCCATGAGTGGCAAGAAATTGTCCTCCAAAAACGTCTTCACAAATTCGCTGGGCACATCAAGTATCAGCTTGCCGTTCTCGAAGCTGTGCAGCTCCACGAAGGCAAACGATGCCGCGAATTGTTTGGGGGAGATGTTGTCGCGAATGATGTCGAGGCATCTCTCCCACAACAGTTTTGGATTTTGTTCTGTTTCTACCATTTTAGCTTTTGGTGATTCTCAAATAATTTTTACGAATGCAAAGTTCGCTTTTTTTTTTGAAACCACAAAATTTCATTTTTTTTGTGTTTCAAATGTGAACGTAAAAAGTGCTTCATTTCAGCGATTTACGCATTTTAAGTTCTAAGAGGTCTTGACAGATATTGCTTTTTTCTTTCGTCTTGATTTTTAATCGATTATGTATTTGTTTCACGTGTGAAACAAATAGCGGTAATTATTTTTTTATCGCTTCTAATTGGTTGTATTTGATAGTTTTTCAGTGCTTCTCAAAAAGGACTTGAAAAAGAAGAATGTTGTTTGAACAAAATTCAAATAACATTCTTCTTTCATCTTTTTTCCATTCTCGTTTTTTACTTGTCTTTTTTACCGAAAAGAGAGAAATGAACGTACCGTTTTGGATGCAATCTGAAGTCTTCAAGCAGACGTGATGAATTCAGCATGGTTGAGTCAATGTGCAAGGCAATGGAGTTGTCATTCATCAGCATGCCGAGCGATGTCTCCTTGCTGTTCATGGCTGTGTTCATCTTGAAGGTCATTTCCTGCACGCCTGCCATAGTGGCATCAGCTTTTTGGGCAATACCGACCAAATCTATCTGGGTCAACTGCCCTGTTGTTGTTTCCAGGTTGTCGCAGATGTTGTTTGTCTTTGCCATGAGCTGTGGCACATCCTTCCCGAGCAGACCATTAATCTGGCGAGTGGTCATCCGTAAGTCTGCAGATACAGCTTCCATGTTATGCAGTGAGGAAGCGATGGCTGGGTCATTTGCCATTGTGTTGATGGCAGTCAAGATAGAATCCATCTTGGGTAACAGCGCTTCCACTTTGGGTATCATGTTACCAGCTTCGGTCATCAGGTCAACCATTGGAGCACCCTTGATGGTGTCACCCGGATGAAGAATGGCGGTGGGATTAGGACCTAATCTCAAATTCATCATGGCACTTCCCAACATTTCCTTTGTCATATAGACACTGGTGCCTTCTGGAATTTGGAATTTAGGATTGACCGTGATTTCCACAGTCAGGTTCTGCTTGTCGGAATTGAAAGTGATGGCTTTTACAGTACCTACCTTCAAACCGTTGGCACGCACATCAGAAGCTGTGGGCATACCTTGCACATCGGCGATTTCCACGAAATAGGACACCTCATCACTAAAGAGTTTCAGACCCTTAAGGAAGATGATGCCGACATAAACGATGATGGCGGAAAGAATGGCCACCGATGCGATTTTGATTTCTTTGCTGATTTTCATATTATTCTTCAAATGTCACGATGAATGCTTGGGGGAATTTATCAAGGATGGATTGGCGCAATTTCTTCGCTTCATCCATATTGGTGGCAGAACCGTAAGTGTAGATATATCTGCCCTCCTTTTCGTGCCTCTCACACTTCAAGCCCTTGAACTGCTTGTCGTTGCTTTTCAGTTTGGCACTGCCAGAGAAGATTTGCACCTTATACACCGTGCGCTTTTCACCATTTGTTGTGGTCGGTGCGCTTGTTGTGGTGCTGACCTCAGAGGGTGCTTCAGTCGCAGTCGTTGTTGGCACAGGAGTGGTGGATGGCTTTTCTAACTTTGATTCCTTGCCAGTTTTCTGTGCCTTGTATTTCACGATGGCATTGTAAATGCTCTTTGCCATTGTTTGCCTACCAGATGTTGACATCAGGAACTGTTCTTCCGATGGGGTGGAGATGTAACCGACTTCCAACAACACGCTTGGCATATATGTGAGACGTAGTACGGCAAGATTGGCCTGCAAGACACCCATGTCATTTCTGCCTGCCGTATGTACCATCTCGTTTTGCACCATCTTGGCAAAGTTCACGCTCTCCTTCATGTCGTGGTCTTGCATGAGTTCGAACATGATGTTGCTTTCGGGTGAAGGGTTGTAGTTGTATTTCTTGGCAGCCTCGCCTTCGAGGGCAATCACAGAGTTTTCTCGCTTTTCCACAGCCAGATTGGTCGATGCCGTGCGGAGGGTGAGGGTGTAAGATTGTACACCTGTTGCCTTTCGTGCATTCTTTGGCAAAGCATTGGTGTGGATGCTCACAAAAAGGTCGGCTTTCGCTTTGTTGGCAATTTCAGCGCGTCTTCCTAATTCAATGAACACGTCCGTGCTCCTCGTATAGATTAACTTCACATCAGGACAGTTCGCCTTAAGAAGTCTTCCCACTTCGAGCGTGATGCCCAAATTGATGTCTTTTTCACGGTTGGAAGACGATGAACCGATGGCACCGGGGTCTTTTCCACCATGTCCAGCATCAAGCACCACTACAAATTGCCCACCATCAGTCATGGCCGAGGTTGGAATGGCATAAAGCAGGGTGCCTAATAATATAATAATGTGTAAAAGCCTTCTCATATTAATTTAAAATCGTTGCAAAGGTACAAAAAATAATTGATAATTGATAATTGATGATTGATAATTAGTTATTCAGATAAAAAAATAGCGACCAAGCGCCACAAAATAAACGGCTGCTTCCTTCTTGTTTCTGCGTAGGAGCTCACCGGTAAACTTTGGGGCATTCACAATGAGAGGTTCTAAGGCTGTATGGCAAGCCCTGCAACGTAATTACCTTTCACCCTGCGGGCAAATTACGTTGCGCCCTGTACCGTAATTACGTTTGTTGGTGTGGCGTATTAGCTATAGTGACTACTTTGTGAAAAGGATGGAATAGTATCAGAAATAGATTTGTATTCTATTGATAATAAATAAAATGTGGCGATTCTCGAAGGCGCCTTTACTGCACTGTCACAACCACGTTGAGCCTAACGACACAAAGCTCACGAGCCTTGTGGGGGTAAGCTCGTGAGCTTTGTGTCGTTAGGCTCAAAGTGCTACTTTCACTCCTGCTGTGTACCACACGCCAGGTTGTTTCACGTTGGCATAGTCGTAGTAGGGGTGGTTGGTCAGGTTGTTCGCCTGCACATAAAATGTGTAGTGAGGTTCTGCCCACTGCATTTTGAGGTCAAGTGTGGCATAGGTGCCGTAGCTTTGGTGCTCACCTGTTAGGGCATTCTCAAAGTCTCCCTCACGGTTTTTGAGGGTGAAGTCCCATTGTGCCGTGAGTTTGCTGAAGATGCGGTGATTGCATGAAGCAACGAACTTGTGACGTAGGAAGGTCATGCGGGATGCATATTTGGCAGCTTGCTCTGCATCGACACGGTATTTGTAGTTGTAGCAATAGCCGAGGGTGAGTCTCTGAAGCAGAGCGTTCAAACCCCATTGTCGGGTGAAATCAAAGGTGCCCAACGCCTCTGCACCAATGTTGTCTATATCGCTGTTGGCAGTGGTGTAGAAGGTGTCATTGGGGTATTTCACCCAGTCAATCATATCCGTTCCCTTGCGATAGAATCCTTTGACTTGTACCTTGAAGAAGTCGCCCGTATAGCTTGCGCCAAGATGCCAATCTGTGCTCTTCTCTGGGTTTAGCTGTGCATTGCCTTGCAGTCCTGGGCCATTGTAGTAAATGTCTGTATACGTGGGAGTTCGTAGGCTTTGATTGAAGGAAGCATAGAATTTCCATTTGGCGGCAGGTCGCCATGCAAGGTCTATGCCCGGATAGAACTTCATGCCACCCTCCACGGCTGTGTTATGGTTGGCAAGTACGCCGAATGAGAGGGTGAGGTGTTCAAAGAGAATGTCGTGCTCAAGATACAGGCTCACATTGCTGCGTCCATCCTTGTATTTGTAGTATTCATCCCATCCGGGTACTTTATACTTGTGTTGTTCATCTTCTGGAATCTCTTTGCCCAATCGGGTGGAGAGAATGTTCTCCCGACGAAACTCCACACCAACAGCAGTCTTGCCCAATGCCCATGTGGTGTAGGCGTTGAGATTGGCTCCGTAAACATTGGTTTGGTGAAAATTCTGGTAGGCAGCCGGATTGTCGCGCCACCACACGTAATGGTCGAGGGAACGGTTCCAATACAATTGTACGGGAACATGGATTCTACCTTTATATTCAGCTTGCGCGGCAATGAGGTAACGACGATCCTGCTCATACTGGGAATCAGAACCTGTGCCATAGAAAGTGTTGGCGCCATAGTTCATGGTGCTCAATCCTGCCTGAAGCGTTGCGTCGAACAGCTGACTTTCATATTTGCCGTTCCAATAAGCATTCCCTTTATTGAAATCATCGTTGCTTGTACCTCCATCACTTCGAGCATATCCTCCACTAACTCGATTGTTGAAGTGGTTAGTCTTCAAAGAAACATGTGCATTGGCTCCGAAAGATCCATACGAACCTCCTTGCAAATGGGCACAGGCACTGCTTTTCTTCTCTGTGCGTGTCACAATGTTAACTGCTCCCGCAAAAGCTTGACAGCCATACACTCGACTGGCTCCTCCCTCAATCACTTCAATGCGTTCAATGTCATCCACATTTACAGGAAAATCTGCAGCCAAATGTCCCGTGTGGGGATTGCTGATGTTGATGCCGTTGAGCAGGATGGTCAACTGGTCTTCCGTGCCACCATTCACACCGATGTCTGTTTGGATGCCGAATCCCCCACGTTGACGAACATCGACTCCTGCGGCGAGTTTGAGCAGGTCGTTGACAGAATTGGCACTTGATGCTTCAATTTCTTGTTTGGTGATCACTTGAACGAGACGTACTGCTTTGTCTGCTGGTAACGGTGCGCGTGTGCCTATTACTTCCGTTTCATTCAGATTCATCTCGTATGTTGTCTTGCTCTCTTGTGCATGCAATGCTTCAGCCACATTCCATATGGCTGCTATTAAAATAATCAGTTTTCTCATGTCTTGTTGTTAAAAGAATTTTCCAATGATTTCAATTTTCTCACTTTGGCTGATACCACCAGGATTTGTGCCGGGCCATCCTTCTGGAACACTCATGTTCCACTGGCGATAGTAGTCTTTCCAAAAGGTGGTGATGTGACCGTTCTTGTCATGAAAAGACATGGGGATTTGAGGAAACAGTTCCTTCCCTTCAGCATCAAAATACGAATAGTGGATCAGTTCGCTGCAATAGATGGCAGAATCACTTGGCATGTATTGATGGTCATAAGGTCTGCCAAGATAAGTTTTAGCCCTCTCTACAGATGCAGCGACATTGGAGGTGTCCTTCAGCCTGCCGAGCAGCACCATCGGGTTGCCGGTAGGGGTATGGTCACAATGTTCAAAGAAAGATTGGATGGGGTGAAGCCAAACGCCATGTTTATCGGAGGCTTCGAGCGCGTATGTTCCAGATGACTCTTTACATACGATGGCTACATGAGAAACTCGCTGAAGGTCGATGCCTTCAGTCACAGATACGATGGCTTGCGCAATGCCATCACGAGCGGGACTTGCCACACAAAAGAGCAAATCGCCGTGTTGAAGCGCTGTGAGGTCAAGCAGTTCGTCTTCTCCGCCTGAAGAAGATGCACCTGCGCTATTGGTCTGCTCGTCCATTGTCGGGCGTTGGCTCATAGCCATTATGGCAGCCGACGAATCAGGACAGGCAACAGCCAAGGTGGCAACACTGAGCACGCTGATGCGAATCTCCTTCTTCAAACTGAGGAAGATCGCATCGCCACGACGTGAGAAGTGATGCCACTTGATAGCCTCGGGCTTCTTGATTGTTGTTTTTTTCATTCTGATTTTAATTATTGATTATATGGGCTTTATCAGCCTATTGTCGTTTAAGATTTCGTTCCGCATCCATACGGAGGAAAATGAAGAGCAGCAAAGTGAATCCCCACAGAGAGGAACCGCCATAGGAGAAGAAGGGGAGAGGAATACCGATGACAGGAGTCAAGCCCAGCACCATTCCCACATTGATGAACAGGTGGAATAGGAAGATGCAGAGCACACAATACCCATAGACTCTTCCCATCGTGTCCGTTTGTCGTTCAGCAAGTGCGATGAGTCGCCAAATGAAGAGCAGATAGACAATGAGCACGCCTGCCGAACCAATGAATCCTTCTTCTTCGCCCACTGTGCAGAAGATAAAGTCCGTGTGTTGCTCTGGCACATATCTTAGTTTCGTCTGCGTACCATTGAGAAATCCTTTGCCGAACAAGCCACCAGAACCAATTGCAATCTTTGCCTGATTCACATTGTAGCCGGCACCACGAGGGTCGTCTTTCATGCCCAACAACACTTCGATACGGATACGTTGGTGGTCATCCAAATGCTCAAATAGTGTGTCGGTGATATAGAAGAAAGACGTGGACATGATGGCAAAGAGTGTTATCATGGCATAGCGTATCAGTCGGTTGTAAAGAGCTAATACGATGAGGTAGCAAATCATCAAGATACATAACCCCAACATCACATAGCAGACGTTGAATGGGATAGCATAAATTGAGAAGAGCATTGCCAGCAATGTGCCGCCAAAACAGGTGTATGCCATCAATTTCACCGCACGAAGGTTTTTGCAATACACCCACACCATACCAATCGTGAATATCATGGCCAGTAATAGTACTGTGAACTCTCCAATAGACACGGGCATGTCTATAATGTAGTCTTCACTGAATTTCATGCCCACCACAAAATATACGACACAGGCAAATCCTGTAAACAACAAGGAACCTGTCATGCCCTCTCTATAAAGCATCAAGAAAAATGCGAAATAGACAAGGGCGGAACCCGTCTCCTTCTGGGCAATGATGAGGAGCATGGGGAGGAATATCATTCCGATGGCAATACCGATGTCTTTGGTCTTTCGAATGCTGAATCCATATTGATCCATCAATTTTCCGAGTGCCAATGCTACAGCGAACTTGGCAAATTCGGCAGGTTGTATCTTGACGGATGAACCGAGTGGCAACCAAGAACGTGAACCTTTCGTGTCAGGTGCAATGACGATGGTGACAGCCAGCAGCAGCATCATGGCTCCATAAATGACATAGGCAGCTGTGTCGTAGAAGCGTTTCTCGATGAGCATCAGAACGGCCGCCAACACCAGCGAGGTGCCTCCCCATACGATTTGCTTGCCAGAATTGGTCTCCCAGCTGAAAAGGTCGGGATTGTTGAAATCGTAGCAAGCACCGCATACACTGAACCATCCCCACACGATAAGTATCACGTAGAGCATAATGGTCATCCAGTCAATGCTGAGGAAGATGCCTTTGCTGCCTTGTTCTTGTTCTGTCATGATTGCTGCTTACCTTTCTCTTGTTCCATAATCAATGTGCCTGCTTTGGAAAGATGAGGCTCTTGCTTCACTGGCAGGCGAGAGTTTCCCATTGATGAACTGCTCCATCATCAAAGCGCCGATAGGCACACCAAATGTGGCTCCGAAACCACCATTCTCCACATAGACGGCAATGGCTATCTTTGGATTATCCTTTGGCGCGAACCCCATGAAGGCTGAATGGTCTTTTCCTCTGTTCTGAGCAGTTCCTGTCTTACCGCACACTTCATACATGGAGGTGTTGGCACTGCGGCAAGTACCACCAATGACTGCTTTGCGCATTCCCTCTACCACCATGTCGTAATATTGCTTTTCCACCTTCGTCTTATGTTTTACCAGAAGACTGTCGGCGATGTGTCCTCCTTCGATGCGCTTCACAATGTGTGGAGTGATATAGTAGCCACGATTGGCAATGGTTGCACCGAGATTGGCTATCTGAAGAGGTGTGAGCGTCACTTCGCCCTGTCCAATGGCTATGGAGATGACACCAAGAGCATTCCATTGCCCCAATCGCCGGTCGTAGTAATCAGCATTCGGAATCATGCCACGCACTTCGCCAGGAAGGTCAACCCCCAACTTATAACCGAAGCCCATCGACACCATATAGTCCTTCCATGTGGTCATGGCTTCTTGTATGTTCTTGTAATTCTTACGATTGTTCAGCATGTGATAGAGTCCCCAGCAGAAATAACCGTTACATGAAGTGGCGATGGCAGGAATGAGAGGCAGGGGAGAACCATGCCCGTGACATCCGACCCTCATGCCTTTGGTGACGAACCCTCTGTAGCAAGGATAAGCTGTGGAGGATGTGATGATACCCTCCTGCAAGAAGGTCAAGCCTTGTGAAGTCTTGAATGTGGAGCCAGGAGGATATGTTCCTGAGATGGCACGGTTCAGCATAGGCTTCATTGGGTCGCGTTGCATTTCCATCATCTGTGTGCTGCGTTGTTTGCCTTCCATCCGATGAGGGTCATAACTGGGTGCACTGACCATGCATAGAATCTCACCTGTTTTAGGTTCAATGGCAACGATGGCACCCATCTTTCCCTCCATCAAGCGTTCACCGAGGGCCTGCAATTTTGCATCAATGGAAAGTGTGAGGTTCTTCCCTGGTATTGGTTTACGATCCTGCGCACCATTGCGGTAGTGCCCTTGAATGCGCCCATGTGCATCACGCAAAAGAATCTGCACCCCTTTCACGCCTCTCAACTCGGTTTCATAACTGCGCTCCACACCTTGCTTGCCAATATAATCTCCTGGGTCATAATAATCGTCACGCTCCACTTCCGTTTGCGACACCTCTGCCACATCTCCTAAGATATGGGCACAATGGTCGGTGGCGTAGCGACGTATGGTGCGTTCACGAATGTAAAAACCATGAAAGCGGAACAACTTTTCTTGAAAAACACCATATTCCTGTGCAGAGATTTGTGGCATGAAAAGCTGTTGGGTGTAAGTGGAATAGCCGGGATTCTTATTGCGGTCCTTGATGAGCGCCATGCGTTCATCAAACTGTTGTTGTGTAATGCCGATTGTCTGACAGAAATCGAGTGTATCAAGGTTCTTAACCTCGCGCATGATGACCATGATGTCGTAGGCAGGTTGGTTAAACACCAACAATTCGCCATTGCGGTCATAGATGACGCCCCGTGCAGGGAATATGACATTGTTGAAAAAAGCGTTATCATTAGCACGGCTTTTATATTCCTCATCAGATAGTTGCAGAAAAGCCAGACGAATGATATAGCACAGCACAATCACCAATGCTATACCAGCCAAAACATACTTGCGATTTTCGTAAACATGATTTTTCATGGCTTCTCACTAATGATGCGTTTTCTCTTTCTTCGTTTGTGTCAGTAATTCGATGCAGACGATGATGAATGTGGAGAGCACAGAACCTCCCAAGATGGAGGTGAGTGTCAAGGTCAAATCTGCCAAAGTGAACGCATCCAGTAGATAGAAGCAACTGTGCAAAGCCGCCATGAGAAGAAAAACAAAAAAGGCATAATTCCAGAATCCCAATGTGGAGAAAGAAGGAATCAAGTTCTCTGCAGAATCGCGAGGCACTTGCATTTCAAGAAGGACGGGCTGAATCATGGCAATCAAGGTGCATGATGCTGCGGCCATACCTGCTGTGTTGCTGAAAATGTCGAAAAGGAATCCCGTCACAAATCCCCATACCAAAATGGCTATGCGTGAAGTGCCACGATGCATGCGCACCACCATATAGCCCATCACAAGTGGTGTGATATATCCCAGCAGGTGGATGTGATTGAACACCAACACCTGAAAGAGTAACAGGATGAAGAGTCTGAAAAGACGTGTGAAGAAGATGGAATTCATCTGACAGTATCGGTGTTTGCTATGTTCTCGATTTCAACTTTCTCTTTCTCGGCTTTCTCTTTCTCAGCCTTCATTTTCTCAGCCTTCTCCAGCTCTGCTTGTTTCTGTTTCTCTTGACTGATGAGGACACTGTCTTGTTTGACAGGGCTTTCTGCCAAGTCTTCCAGCATTCGACGTTCTGGCGAACTGTAATTGGTAATGACAGAAACTTCTCGGAGAGTGGAGAAATTTGCGAACAATTTCACTCGAAGGAAATAAGACATGCCATCTGGCGAATCACCGATTTTCTGCACCACGCCAATGGGGAGTCCTGGCGGAAAAATGTCAGAATATCCATTCGTCTCAACAATGTCTTTCTTTTGCACGGGAGCATGTCTTGGCACACTGGTCACGTAGGCAATGTCTGCATTACCACGTTGCCAGATGAGTGATCCGAAATACTCGGAATTGCGTAATCTGCAACTGATTTTGCTGTTCACGTTGAGCAGCGGCATGACAATGCTGTAATGGCTACTTGTCATATAGACAATGCCGACCACTCCTCGGGAACAGACAACACCCATTTCCGGACGTATGCCATCTGCTTCGCCTTTATTGATGGTGATGAGATTGTTGGCTTTATGCAAAGTCATGTTGACCACTTGTGCCGACACGACATCATACTTCAGTGGCAAGGCTGGTAACCGCTTCACGCTGTCTTGCTGCATTGCCTTCAATTGCTGACGCATCTCATACACTTCTTTGCGAAGTTGCTCGTTCGTGGCTTCTAAGTCATGATTCTCTTCCTGAAGATGGAGATATGACGTAATGCCACTAATGACGTTGTAGGTTGAACCTACCACGTCATTAGCCGTTGTGAAATATACACTCTTTTGGTATCCATTGTGACTGAAAAGAAAGACGAGGCTTATCACTTCCAGCAACAGGAACACAAACCAGTGCTTGTTGTGTATGATGAAGTTAATCAGTGCACGCATGATGTGCGTTTATCTCATCAAGAATTGGAAATTGTTGACGTTCTTCAATGCGATACCTGTGCCCTTTGCCACTGAGTGCAATGGGTCATCATCTACATGGAATGGAATTTGAATCTTGTCACTCAAACGCTTGTCAAGACCGCGAAGCAATGCACCGCCACCTGTCAGCCAGATGCCATTCTTCACGATGTCGGCATACAACTCTGGTGGAGTAGCCTCAAGTGCCTGAAGCACGGCTGTCTCAATCTTGGCAATGGTCTTGTCGATGCAGTGTGCAATCTCTTGGTAACAAACGGAAATCTCCATTGGAAGGGCTGTGATACGGTTTGGACCATGAACCACGAAATCCTCTGGAGCCTCGTCACCCAAATCTGTCAGAGCAGAGCCCACGTTAATCTTGATACGCTCAGCCATACGCTCAGAAACTTTCACGTTGTGTTGGCGTGCCATATATTCCTGAATGTCAGATGTCAGTTCGTCACCTGCCACACGGATGGAGTTGTTGCTCACGATACCGCCCAATGAGATGACTGCAATCTCTGTGGAACCACCACCTATGTCAACGATCATTTGACCTTCTGGCTCTTCAACGTTGATGCCGCAACCGATAGCAGCAGCCATTGGCTCGAAAATCAGATATACATCGCGGCCACCAGAGTGCTCAGCACTGTCGCGCACGGCACGCAGCTCCACTTCCGTCGAACCGGATGGAACACCAATGACCATACGGAGTGAAGGCGTGAAGAGATGGTGTCCGGTGTTGACCATCTTGATGAGTCCACGCATCATCTGCTCACAAGCATAGAAGTCCGCAATCACACCGTCGCGCAGAGGGCGGCAGGTGCGGATGCCTTCATGCTCCTTGCCGTACATCATCTTGGCCTTGTGTCCTACGGCAATCATTTTGTTGTTCTTCTTGTCGAGAGCAACAACCGACGGCTCGTCCACTAACACCTTGTCATTAACGGTGATGATGGTGTTGGCAGTACCGAGGTCCATCGCTATATCTTGTGTCAAAGAGAAAAATCCCATAACCTTTATTTACAATTTGTCAATTTACAATGTACAAATCTTCTCACTTTTATTTTGCAAAATAGGCATGAATGGCTGTGTCGTAATGGCTGGAAGTGGCGAAAGCGCGTTCTGCAAACTGCTTGCGCTGTGCCTTGGTGGTTTCTGCACCCTGTGCCTTCACAATATCAAGCAAAGGCTTGTATTCAGCCTTGCTGGGCACAATCACAACATCGTTGAAGTTCTTGGCTGCTGCACGGATGAGTGAAATGCCACCAATATCAATCTTTTCGATGATGGCTGACTCGTCATTGGTTGATGCCACAGTCTCCTCGAAGGGGTAGAGGTCAACGATGACAAGGTCAATCTCTGGAATCTCATACTTGGCCATTTCCTGCTGGTCGCTTTCCAATTCGCGACGTCCCAAGATGCCACCGAACACTTTGGGGTGAAGTGTCTTTACACGTCCGCCCAAGATGGATGGGTATGTTGTCAGGTCTTCCACCTTTTGGCAAGGATAGCCAAGTCCCTCGATGAAAGCTTGTGTACCTCCTGTAGAAAGGAATTTCACTCCGTTTTTGTTCAGTTCTGCAAGCAGCTCGTCAAGTCCATCCTTGTGGAACACCGACACGAGCGCGGTCTTGATCTTCTTTGCGTCAGCCATTTTTTCTGTCCTAAATTTTATTGGTTATAAACTTATTGATTCTTGTTGTTGTAAGCTGTTAGTAGCCCCAATCATTCAATTCTCTCTCGCCATGAGTGTGCATATGTGTGCGCACACAACTAATTCATGACTTTTGTCCTTACGAAATGCAAAGTTAGACATTTCTTCCGACACAAGATGAAAGAAATGGATTTTTTTCTATCTTTCCGAATAATTTTCTTGCCAGATAGAAAACTTTCCACTAATTTTGAACCCGCAAACATCAAAACCGTATTATTATGCGACATTTCATCCTGCTGTTACTTCTTCTTTCGACAGCCTCGGCAAAGGCTCAATTTTTCTTCGACTTTCCACCTCGTCAACAAACTGAACAGAGGCGGGAACGGGTTGTTCCACCTTCATACAAGGGTGGGGAAGAGGCTGTTAAAGCTTATCTGATGAAGAATTTCAAGCAACCTCAAGTGAAAGAGAAAGTGGATGGCAGAATTGTTGTCGCTGTGATTGTCAATACCAAGGGAAATGTGGAGGATGCACAAGTCGTTCGTTCATTGACGAAGAGTCTTGATGCAGAAGCAGTTAAGGTGTGCAAAAAGATGAAATTCAAACCTGCCACATCAGGAAAAAAGAAGGTAAGAGGTCGTGTCGACATTACCTTCCCTATTCGTAACGGCAGACTGTCATTTTTCGACTTGCCCACCACAGAGGTCTAAAGATATTCAACTTTTTATTTCACTCCCAAGAAAAGACTATTGCTGGAGTAAGTCTTTCCTGCATAATCAGTGTTCAGATTGATGCCTAACGACTCAACCTTGCGCGTACGGATGCAATGAACACGTCCTGTATAGCGAATCTTCTGACCTGGCTGTAAAGTCGTGGTGAGTGAAGGCGAAACACTGAAAGCTTTATTGTCATTCACGTCCAGATGAATGACGATGTCACGCAAGACAGAATTGGAGGTGTTGGTGATGTATCCTTCCACTTCAATTGTCTCACCTTTAGAGATATAGCCATTGCCATCTGTGTCCATGTAGGTGAGTTCGGAAATGCTCAATACAGACGAGGCGACAGGCGTGTTACTGCTCTTGCTGATATGGTAACCAGGATTGTCCTGACCACCTTGATAGCCACCACTGGTCTGATAGCCCACATTGTCATTTTCATATCCGTCATACTGGACATTTCCCTCTGAACGGCGATGATCTTCATATCGACGTGACTCAGCACGTTCCTGCTCTTCAATTTGTGATGTAATGCCCACACCAAGAATGGCTCCGATACCCATGCCGATGAGGCTGCCCAAAGCAGCATTTCTGCCATGGAAATGACCATGACCTGCCAAAGCGCCTACAGCACCACCAACATGACTGCCAATCATAGCACCTGTCACTCCGCCAGCAGCTTGATAAGAACTGGTGCAGCTGCTTACCAACAGTGCTGTAGCTAATGTCAAACATGTGATTTGATTCTTTTTCATTTCTTTTCGGTTTTAGTTGATTGTTGAACTTCTTTTTCTTTGTCAGGTCTCTCTTCTTCTATATAGTCGTCAATCAATTTTCTGGCTATCGACATCTTGTCGGGAATGGGGGGCAGATGGTCACGGTTGAACCAACCGGCATTGCTCAGTTCCTCCTCTTGCACATGCACCTCGCCTTTCACATAATCAGCTGTGAAACCAATCATGATGCCACAAGGGTAGGGCCAAGGCTGACTCCCGAAATAGCGTATGTTCTTGATTTCCAATCCCACTTCTTCTGCCACTTCCCGTTTCACGCACTGCTCCAATGTTTCTCCTGTCTCCACAAATCCAGCCACCAGCCCATACATCTCGCTGCGTCTGAAATTCTTCGCATGCACCAGCAGGATATCATCTCCGCGTCTTATTCTCACAATGATGGCGGGGCTGACTTGTGGCCACACTTCCTTCCCGCAGTTCGTGCATTGCTTGCTGATGGTGGTGGCACGTTTCATCGGAGCGCCACACACACCACAATATCGTGTGTTGGAATCCCAGTAGAGCAGTTCTGATGCCTTGCCTGCCACATTGTAGAACGCTCTCGGAAGCAATGCCCACGACTCTCGGAGTCCCACTGTCACCATGCCCTTCATGTCGGTTGGTGGCGTGTTCAGGCTGTAAGCCATACAGGGGTGGCCGTTCAAGGGTGGCAATTCTTGGCGTGGAGTCCACTCTTTCAAGGGGAATGGTGCTTCCGTCATACATGGTACATGATAACCGCTGTCGTCATGTTCCAGCAACAACGCGTTGCCGATGAACACAAACCAATATGTTGCTTGCCCTTCCATGCGTATATTTTACAAATTTGCGCCAAAATTAGTCATTATTTGTGATATGAGTGCCATTTTTAGTCTTTAAAATCATTAAAAAAGTTAAGACTTTCGTGAATAGTTGCGAATTAGAACGAAAAAGACTACATTTGTACTCAAATTTTCATAAGCACATGATAAACGTTAATCGCGCGTACATATATATATTACTGACCATAATCGTATCTTTCTGTGCATGCACATTGTATGCCCAGAAGAAGGACAAACCGAAGAAAACTAAACATGTGGAGACCGTAGTGGTGGATATTCAGCCAGACCCTGTTGCATCGAAAGCTCGTCCCGATCGCCATCCCAAACCATTGGAGATGCCATCGTTCGTCAACCAGCCAGTTGCAACACGAGGAAAAGGCACAGGAGGGAGTGGGGCGCATGGCATTGATGTGAGCCACTATCAAGGGCGCATCAATTGGGACGAAGTGGCGCGCGACACGAAAGTCACTTATGTCTATCTGAAAGCCACAGAAGGTACTGGCAATGTGGATGACACTTACCGCTACAATTTCAATGAGTGCAAGCGTGTGGGGCTCAAAGTGGGCAGCTATCATTTTTTCCGTCCACAACTCTCCGCAAGGGGACAGTTCGACAACTTCATGTCACGTGTTGAAACCCGGCGCCAAGACCTCTTGCCGGTTGTTGATATAGAGACCACCAACGGAGTGTCCGATGCGGTGTTGCAGTCACGCCTCCTTGAATTCTGCGAACTCCTCGAAAAGGAATTTGGCAAGAAGCCCATCATCTATACAGGTAAGAACTTCTACAACAAGCACATTCACGGCAATTCACGACTGCGTGCTTACAAATTCTTCATTGCCGCCTATTCCTTCATCGAGCCAGACCTCTACGACGACAACGATTACGTTCTTTGGCAATATTCTGCTACAGGTTCTGTGCGTGGCATACGAGGCAATGTCGATATGAGCCGGTTTGTCGGACGTCATGACATTCGTGACATTCAGTACCGATAAGCATTCCACACCCATCACCAACAAAGAGAAACCGCTTCCCATGTACCTCACGGACAAGAGAAGCGGTCTTTTAAGCCTCTAACATTTTATGGTTTACGTAATTCTGAATAGCTGTGTCTCACGACACGGGTTTATTATTATGAGTAAAGATTCGAAATACAATGCTGTATAACATTTTCAAATCCGGTGCAAAGTTACGCACATTTCCCATGCCCCACAATACCTAAAACATGTGATTTCATCACATCAAAAGGGTATCAACTAACAAATTCCGTTAATTGATACCCTTCTTTTTATCTTGAATACTTAATTTCAGTAGCCAGCAAGGGAAACAACCATTCCCTCATTCTTTCATTTATTTCTTGAAATATGCTCTGAAATGACTGAAGATTTTGTCCTTGATGCTGGTCGAAGGTTTGATGTTGTCACCACCGGCAAGTGTCTCGATGGCTTGGCGCTCCTCTTTGGTGAGCGTTTCAGGCATATAGACAGAGATGTTGATGATTTCATCGCCACGTTGACCACCATAGCTGTTGATGTCGGGGATGCCCTTGTTCTTCAGCCTCAACACCGTTCCCGGTTGTGTTCCCGCAGGAATGGTGATTTTTGCCTTGCCGTCATGTGTGGGCACTTCAAGTGATGTACCCAACACAGCCTGTGGAATGGTCAACAGGAGGTTATAGACAAGGTCAACACCATCGCGCATCAGTTCTGGATGCGGTTTCTCATGGACGAGAATCTGCAAGTCGCCATTCACGCCATTCCGACGTCCGGCACCACCTTTCCCTTGGAAGTTATACGCATATCCCTCCACAAGTCCGGCAGGCAGTTCCACTTCCACTTGCTTCTCACCCTTCACGATGCCTTCACCGTTACAGTGCTTACATTTATTCTTGATGACAGTGCCTTCACCATGACAGGTGTCACACACTGTTTGAGTCTGCATGATGCCCAGCATGGTCTGACGAGTCTTATACACCACGCCCTGTCCCTTACAAGTGCCGCAAGTCGTTTCCTGCCCATCTTCCGAACCCGAACCGTTGCAGTGAGGGCAAGTGATGTCGGTGCGCACATTGAACTTCTTCGTCACACCATTCACGATGTCGTTCAAATCCAGCTCAATGCGCATGCGCAAGTCCTGACCTTTATAGACCGGCTTTCTGTGCTGACCTCCACCGCCAAAGCCGCCACCGAAGCCGCTGAAGCCACTTCCGAAGCCACCGCCACCGAAGATGTCGCCGAACATGCTGAAGATGTCATCCATCGACATGCCCTGTCCGCCACCGAAACCGCCAGCACCAGGTCCAAACGCATCAGGACCGAACTGGTCATAACGCTGACGCTTCTGCGGGTCACGCAGCACATCGTATGCCTCGGCAGCTTCCTTGAACTTCTCTTCTGCCTGTTTGTCACCCGGATTACGGTCAGGGTGATACTTGATGGCCATCTTCTTATAGGCCTTCTTTATCTCATCGTCGGAAGCCGTCTTCGACACTCCCAGCACCTCGTAATAATCTCTTTTCGCCACTTTCTAAATCTATTGAAAATGAAAAACGCCCAGCGCATGGGCTGGTTATTCTGCCACAGCCACTTTTGCGTAGCGGATTACTTTGTCGTTCAATGTGTATCCAGCTGTCAGGCAGTCCATCACCTTGCCTTTCTGCTCGTCGGGTTGTCCGGGCACCATGGCAATAGCCTCGTGCAGGTCGCTGTCGAAAGGTTGACCAACCACATCCATCTTCTTCAGGCCCTCTTGTGCCAGGAGCTTGAAAAACTTGTCGATGATGAGATTCAGTCCCTCCTTCACAGCCTCCACATCCTCATAATTGTCCATGTTCTGCTGTGCACGTTCCAAGTCGTCGATGATAGGCAGAAGGGTAGTGATGACCTTGGCGCCGCCATTCTTGATGAGGTCAGCCTTCTCCTGCATCACACGCTTGCGGAAATTGTCAAACTCTGCCACCTTGTACAATTGCTGATTCTTCAGATCCTCCACTTGCTTCTCCAGCTCAGCAATTTTCTCCTCAGGAGTCAGTTCCTTCTTTTCTTCTTTCTGAGTATCAGCAGCATCCGTCTGCTCCTCGGCAGCCGTTTCCTGCTCCTCCACATTCTCGTTAACGGTTTCCTCGTTAACTTCCTCGTTCTTTATCTCTTTATCCATAATTCAATGATTTTTATTCATACTACTCACAAAAATAATGCCAGTGCATGAAACTCTGGCATTCGTATGACATTGTGTCACCTGCTATCCCGAAAATTAATTTCGCTGCAAAGTTACGCAATAATTATGAATTATCCATCATGAAAGGAAAAATAGTGTGATTTCTCCATGTCATATTGCCAATCGTACCAATGTTTATGTGTCGCCAAACAGGTAATCCTTGGCTGCTTTTATTCTTTTTCTCTATAAAATAACGTGAGTTCGGTAAAAGAAGTTGCGCCGTTGGCGCCGAAAGAAAAAGATCATGTTTTTTTATATTTTCACCTGTTTTTTTATATTTTTCTTTCGGCGGCTTGCCGCAATAAAGCATTTTCTTTTATACCGAACTGACGTTAAAATATTTGTTTGAGAATAGATTTGCATGATTTTGGCCCATTGGGCACTCCTTCCTCACGCCGTGCGAGGCGTTCTTTCCGCCATCTGCTTTCAGTGTGAATTTCTTCATCATTTATCATTTGTCATTTATCATTTAGCGCAGCGTAAACATACCCTTTGAGGATAGCCCTTACACAGGATTGAGAATAGCCCTTAAGCAGAAGTGAGAATACCTCTTAAGCACGAGCGAGTATAGCCTTGACGCAGAAGCGAGTATATTAACGTGAGTTCGGTATAAGAAGTTGCGCCGTTGGCGCCGAAAGAAAAATAGATAAAAACAAATAAAAATAGATAAAAAGATCATGTTTTTTTATATT
>ONDH01000041.1 GCA_900316505.1 uncultured Prevotellaceae bacterium | reverse complement strand
ACAAAAAAATGTTTTTCACAAGCCTTGTGAAACATGGATATGGGGAGAATCGCCAAAGAAGTTTTTAAAAAGACGAACTGCACTGAAATGAGAAACTTTTTGAGTTGATATGATAGTTAATAACTACAAACAACCTACTACCTTACCACTACGAACCTACTATCTTACCACTACGAACCTACCACCTTACTACTACGAACCCAAGGAGGACTAAAGGAAGAGTAAAGGAACATCTATGAGTGAGACATCGTTGGGTGTATGGGTGAGACACCGACACCTGTATGGGTGAGGCACCGACACCTGTATGGGTGAGATACCTCAACGACTATGGGCGAGCAAATGGAGATTGGCAGGATAGGTTTAGTGCTAACCCTAATGGAGCACCAAGAGTAATATGAAACAAAATTGGATGAAAATGTGTAATGTTGAGAGTTATTCCGAATGAGGAATTAGGAGTGAGGTGTTTTCGGGGAAATAAGTGTCTGAGGGAACTTTGTTTAGTTGACAATTGACAGTTGACAGTTGACAGTTGAGAGTTGAGGGTTGAGAGTTTAGAGTTTAGAGTTTAGAGTTTAGAGATTCAATTCCTCATTCCTAATTTTCATTGACTGGGTATCGTCGTTAACTCCTTTAACTTCGATTACTTCGAGCGCAGCGATAACTTCAGAAAGTTGAGTAAGGGAAAATGATAAGGCGTAAGCGAATTGCTTCGTTTACGCCTTTAGGGAGATGAGGGAGGGCGAAACCGCATTTGCAGTGCGAAGTCGCCTTCATTGTATGACGAATGATGGTCACTCGTCGATGTATTTCATGATGACATCCACTATCTGATCCTCAGTTTTGCCATCGGCAGAGATGACGAGGTTGTAGTTACGGGTGTCATAGCGTGAGGTGCCTGTGAATTTATTCACATAGTTCTCGCGCTGCTTGTCAATCTTTTCAATGATTTTACGTGCCTCTTCTGGAGTCTTGTTCTGCTTTCGCATAACACGTTCCATGCGGAAGGGCATGGAAGCCTGGATGAGAATGCTCAAATGGTTGGGATGATCATGGAACACGAAGAAACCACAGCGACCAGCCACTACGCACGATTCCTCCTCTGCAATGCCTTCCAATATTTCCTTTTCTGCCTTGAACACATTCTCGGTGGTCAACTTATCAATTCCCCCACCAGTTTGGGACTCATATTGACGGATTTCAGAGTCGCCCAAACGCATCACCCTTGTGAAGTCTTCCCACCAGTGGTTATGACGGCCCTTCATCTTTTCAATTTCCTCTGCAGTAAGATTGTACTTCTCCTCCATCATTCTGATGAGAGCCTTATCGAAGAATTCGACGCCCAATCTTTCTGCCAACTTGCGGCCCACAGTGCGACCACCACTTCCTAATTCGCGATTGATTGTAATGACAAATTTCTCGTTCTTGTTCATTGTTTTTTTACGTTTTTCCGGTTTAGTCAAGATTATTATTCGGCTTCAAAGTTAGTCATTTTTTTACAAACCGTTCTCATTTTCACAAAAAAAATTCATCTCCATCCTTTTTTATTCTCTTTTCCTCACTCCTTTTTTCCCTGTCTTTCGGTGGAAAAGCCTTAAAATAAAGTTAAAAGGAGCGTCCGTTTTGTTGGATTGAGCGGAAGTTTCTACCTTTGCAAGTTGTTAATCTTATGTTGACTGAAAACCGATTGAAAATAAACAGATTCAATAAAAAATAGAAAGAAGACAATGAAGAAATTAGTGGTAATGTTTGCAGTACTGAGCATGATGGCTGCAACAAGTTTTGCGCAGGATTCGGTTCCTGCAACGAAAGTGAAAGGAAAGAGCGATTTGGACGCGCTGCTCCAACCTCTTATGGAGAAACTTAAGGATGTTGCTGATGACGATGACGAACAGGCAGCCAAGGTCATATTCAACTTTGCAAAAGAGAATCCCAACGAGGCTGGAGTTTACGTCATCACCAACTTGCTTGCCTATATGACAAAGACCGAAGACCTCATCAAGTTAGTCGATGAGAACGAATACTTCAAGAAAGACGAGAAGATTCAGGAAGCCAAGAAGGAATGGTTGCTTCAGTTAGCGACAGGCGAAGGAAAGATGTTCAAGGATTTCGAAGCTGAATATCAGGGTAAAGTGACGAAGCTGTCGGATTATGTGGGCAAGGGCAAGTATGTGCTGGTGGATTTCTGGGCAAGCTGGTGTGGTCCTTGCAGGGCTGAGATTCCGAATCTGATCAAGGTCTATAATCAGTACAAAGGCGAGAAGTTTGAGGTGCTTGGTGTAGCTACTTGGGATGAGCCAAAGGATACGGAGAAGGCAATCAAGGAGTTGAAGATTCCTTATCCACAAATCATGAACGCACAGCGTGCAGGTAGTGACGCGTATGGCATCACCGGCATTCCGCAGATTATTCTCTTTGGACCTGACGGAAAGATTGTGAAGAGGAATTTGAGGGGTGCGGCTTTGGAGAAAACCGTGGCAGAAGTTCTGAAATAGGCGAACAAGACACGGGGAATCACTGGGCACTGACACAAAAACCATACACAAGAACACATGAGTCTGTCGAAAGACGAACTGCTGGCATTGGTCAGGAAAGGAGCGCGGAACATGTCGTGGCAAGAAAAGCTGCGGCTGACTGCGCTGTTGAGCATGCCTGCCATGGTGGCGCAGATTTCTTCGGTGGCGATGCAGATTATCGATGCTGCGATGCTCGGACATCTCGGCACGAAAGAATCGGCAACGGTAGGACTGGTGTCCACCACCATCTGGCTGTTTGGCGGGCTGTGTTCGGCTTTTGCTGCAGGCTTTTCCGTACAGGTGGCTCACCATGTGGGAGCTGACGATTTGCGCGGTGCCAGAAACATCATACGGCAAGGGCTCTTTGCCGGACTTGCATTCAGTCTTGTGCTTGCGCTGCTCGGTGTGCTCATTGCCCCTCACCTGCCTGTATGGTTAGGAGCTGATGAGGAGATTCATGCGGGTGCATCAGAATACTTCACCATCGTTGCGGTCGCATTGCCTGTCTTGGAAATCAACATGCTGGCAGCAGGGAGTTTGCGATGCAGCGGCAACATTAAGATACCGAGTTTTCTGAATGCCATGATGTGTGTGTTGGACGTGATATTCAACTACCTCTTCATCTTTGAGTGTCACATGGGTACGGCTGGTGCTGCCTATGGCACCTTTGTGGCATACGCCATCACGATGGTGCTGATGCTTTACTTCCTAACTGCAAGAGATCAGCAACTCCGTTTTGCGCTTGACACCGAACTCGTCGGAAAATGGGATTTCGCACGCTACATTCCCAGCAAAGAAACGATGAGGAAGGCATTCACCATAGGTTCTCCCATCAGTCTTGAGCGTGGTGTGATGTGCGGAGCACAAATCGCCATCACAGGCATCATTGCCCCTTTGGGTCCTGTTGCCATTGCCGCCAACACGTTTGGCATCAATATCGAAAGCCTGTGCTACATGCCCGGTTATGGCATCTCTGAAGCTGCCACCACACTGGTGGGTCAAAGCCTCGGTGCAAGACGGAAAGACCTGATGCGCAGTTTTGCATGGATCTCTGTCGGTTTAGGCATGGTCATCATGGCTGTGATGGGTTTGCTCATGGGTGTCTTTGCTCCTGAGATGATGCAGATGATTACGACAGATTCCAACGTCGTGAAACTCGGCACCGACATTCTCCGCATCGAAGCGTGGGCAGAACCCATGTTTGCCGCCAGCATTGTTGCCTACGGAGCCTTTGTCGGTTCAGGAAAGACACTTATACCAAGCATCATGAATTTGGGCAGCATCTGGATTGTGCGTCTCACCTTGGCTGTGCTGTTAGTGCCCACGATGGGATTGCGCGGCGTTTGGATAGCCATGTGCATCGAGCTCTGTTGGCGTGGTGCAGCTTTCCTTTTCCGTCTGCGAGGAAGAAGTTGGAGCAACGTCAGCATGGAAGAAGCCAAGCGCCCCACCATGCCTGAAGAAAATGAACAATACATCAAGAGTGACACCATATATGACACTTATTAAAGACCAAGAATTTGGAGGAGAACGCCCTCTCTATGCTTCTCATGACTTACGTTTAGAGAATGTAACCATTCATGTGGGCGAATCATCCATCAAGGAAAGCAGTAACATAGAAGCGGAGAACTGCCGTTTCGAAGGCAAGTATGTCTTCTGGGAAACGAACGGGTTCAAGGTGAACAATTGCTACTTTGCCGAAAGCGCAAGGAGCAGCATGTGGTATTCTCGCAATTGCCGAATGACCAACTGCAAGGTAGATGCGCCCAAGCTCTTCAGGAGAATGGATGGCATTTATGTGGAAAACACCAACTTTCCCAATGGCGAGCAATACCTGTGGGATTGCAAGAACATTGAACTGAAGAATGTCCGTATCGACAACTGCGACTATGCCTTCATGCACTCTGAGAACATCAAGATAACTCACTACCACCAAGAAGGCAACTATGCATTCCAATATGCCAAGAACGTGGAGATTCACGATGCTGTCATCAACTCAAAAGACTCTTTCTGGGAATCAGAAAACGTGACCATCTACGACTCGGAAATCAATGGTGAATACCTTGCGTGGTACGGAAAGAATATTCGACTGGTGCGTTGTCATCTTACGGGTGAGCAATTGTTGTGCTACTTGGACGGACTCACACTTGAAGATTGCACTTTCGGTGAAGACGCCAACCTCATCCTCGAATACTCCACGGTGAACGGCACCATCAAGGGCAACGTACACAGCATCAAGAACCCCACCAGCGGCACTGTCGTGGTGGAAGGAAAAGTGGGTGAGCTCATCTGGGATGAAAACCAGAAAGCACCTGCAGATGCCAAGGTAATCGTGAAAAACCAGAACGTATGACATACGACTTTGACAAAATCATCCAGCGGAGAGGCACCAATTGTGTGAAGTGGGATGAAGTGTCTGACAACGACACCATTCCCATGTGGGTGGCAGATATGGACTTCGAAACTGCACCATGCATCATGCAGGCTTTGCAAGAGCGTTTACAGCATGGTTGCTTCGGTTACACCTTCGTGCCTGAAAGCTACTATGACGCCACCATCAAATGGTTCCAGCACAGGCACGGATGGACAATAGACAGGTCTTCCTTCATCTACACCAGCGGTGTCGTCCCTGCCATCTCGGCCATCATCAAAGCCATGACTGCACAACTGTCAACTGTCAACTGTCAATTGTCAACTCCCAAGGTGTTGGTACAGACACCCGTCTATAACTGCTTCTTCTCCAGCATTCGCAACAATGGATGCGTCCTTGCGGAGAACCCTCTGCGGATGGAGAACCATCGCTACCTCATTGACTGGGATGATTTTGAGAAGAACTGTGCCGACCCTGCCGTCAAAGTCTTTCTCCTCTGCAATCCCCACAACCCTGCAGGACGAGTGTGGACACGAGAAGAGTTGGAGAAGATGGGCAGTATCTGCCTCAAGCATGGCGTGTTTGTCATCAGCGACGAAATCCATTGCGAATTCACCATGCCAGGACACACCTACACGCCCTTCGCCTCTCTTTCCGAAGACTTCGCCATGAACAGCGCCGTGTGTCTTTCGCCCTCCAAGGCTTTCAACATTGCAGGATTGCAGATTGCCAACATCATTGTGAAAGATGCTGACATCAGAAAGAGAGTGGACAAAGCCATCAACATCAACGAGGTGTGCGATGTCAACCCATTTGGTGTCATTGCTTTGCAAGCCGCATACACCCCTGAAGGAGAAGCCTGGTTGAACGAACTGTGCCAATACATTGATGGCAACTATCAATTAGCCAAGAAGATGTTGGAGGAAGCCCTACCCCATTGCCCCGTAACGACACTCGAAGGCACTTACCTCCTGTGGCTCAACATCGCCTCAACCGGCAAGACATCACAGCAAGTGGCAGATGATCTGATGCAGCACAAGGTGTATGTCAATTCGGGCACCATGTATGGAGAAACGGCAGGAGAAGGTTACATCCGCATCAACCTTGCCACTCGCCGCAGCCTTGTTGAAGAAGGCATCCGTCGCATCATCAGTGGAATCAGCTGTTGCTGAATCCACTTTTTTGTCATTTTTTCATCATAATTCTTGGTGCATTCTGTGAATATCTGTACATTTGCACACATCTGCCTAAATGCTTAAAGCATCAAGGCCATTAACTTATCATACCAAACAGACAATGGCATATTGTGGACAATGTGGATTCAAGAATCCTGACGGAGCAAAGTTCTGCGGAAGCTGTGGAGCAGACCTCTCCCAACAAGAAATGGAAAACGTCGAAACCATCGTGAAGGAAAGTGGAGAAGCCTCAACACTACAAAGTGAGGCAATGACTTATGTGCCACTGGACATACCGCCGTTGGAAAACAACACGACAGAAGAGGCACCGCAACCTGCTGACCAACCTACAGTTCAACAGCCCGTGCAGCCTGTGGAACCACCTGTGCAACCTGCAGTTCAACAGCCAGTTCAGCCCACACCGCAACCTGCTGCTCAACCTGCACCTCAACAGCCTGCATCTCAACAACCCGTGCAGCCCACGCCACAACCAGCACCTCAACCTCCTGTGCCGCCTGTGGCACCCGCACCTCAGCAAGTCATTATACAAACTGCTCCCCCCACTCCACCCCCCACTCCTCAAGCACCCAAGAGCAGTGGCTGTGGCATAAAGAGCTGTCTCGGCTGTGGATGTATCACCGTCATCATCATAACCCTCATCATCGCAGGTCTGGCATGGTGGGGATACAGCTACATCAAGGACAACCCTGACTTCAGGGAGTTCAGTGAGGAATGGGAAGAATTGATGAACACCGACAAGAGGGATTGGGACATTGATGCCATGGAGCAGATTCAAGATCCCATGAGCACCACCTATGAGGGGAAAACACTGAGCGAGTTGGCTGAGGAGAACAATTTCCCATCTGTCAATTTTAATGTGACGCCCATTGATGGAGCTCTCTATAAAGACAAGGATGGGAATGCTGGCGTCCAGTTTAATTTCGAGGAAGACAGCGACAATTTCGAGGAAGAAAGCGACGGCAACTACATACTCGTAATGACAGTCACAGATTTATCATCAGGGCAGGCTGTCAAGTTCTATTTGACCTCATGTGGATGCAGCATCTACCATGCCGTCAATCCCAACGATGCAGACATGGAAGGTTATATCTTTGTTGATCATGATGCAAAGCGCATACTCATCAGTGACAATGATGAGCCCGAAGAGTTGTTATTAAGCGAAGACTGACACCACGTTTTTAGCAACAAAAAAGAAGGCATCCGTTTGGGTGCCTTCTTGCGTGTATATAAATAATGTATATTACTTATACTTGATTACTTCAACAGGTCATCGAGTGCTGACTTGAAGTCGCCATCCTCCTGCGCAGGAGCCTCATTGCGAGGTTCGTGTGACTGATGTTCTGGGCGTGGACGACGCTCGCCGCGGTCACGACGCTCGCCACGTTCAGGGCGCTCACCACGTTCTGGGCGTGGACGACGCTCACGCTGTGGACGCTCCACATAGTCAGCAGGCTTCTCGATGAGTACACGACGAGAGAGTTTGTACTTACCAGTCTTCTGGTCAATGTCAATCAGCTTCACGTCGATTTCGTCACCTTCCTTGATGCCAGCCTCTTCGACAGTGTCGAGACGCTTCCAGTCGATTTCGCTGATGTGAAGCAAACCGTCCTTACCAGGCAAGAACTCCACGAAGCAGCCATAAGGCATCACAGAACGAACGGTACCGTGATAAGTCTCACCTACCTCAGGAATGGCAACGATAGCCTTGATCTTCGCCATAGCAGCTTCGATGGCAGCACGGTCTGGAGCAGAAATCTGCACCTTGCCCACACCGTCCTCTTCGTCGATGGTGATGACAGTCTGAGTGTCTTCCTGCATCTGCTGAATCACCTTACCGCCAGGACCGATGACAGCACCGATGAACTCCTTAGGAATGATGATCTGCTCAATGCGTGGTACGTGTGGCTTCAATTCTGGACGAGGCTCAGAAATCGTCTTCATCATCTCACCCATGATGTGCTCACGACCAGCCTTTGCCTGCATAAGTGCCTTTTCGAGAATCTCATAAGAAAGACCGTCGCACTTGATATCCATCTGAGTGGCAGTCAGACCATTCTTCGTACCTGTTGTCTTGAAGTCCATGTCGCCGAGGTGGTCCTCATCGCCAAGGATATCAGAAAGGATAGCGTACTTATCCTCACCTGGATTCTTGATAAGACCCATGGCAATACCAGCCACAGGGTTCTTGATTGGCACACCGGCATCCATCAATGCGAGCGTACCTGCACAAGTGGTAGCCATAGAAGAAGAGCCGTTTGACTCCAGCACGTCAGAAACCACGCGGATAGTGTAAGGATAATCTTCAGGAAGCTGACCTTTGATACCGCGCCATGCCAGGTGACCGTGACCAATCTCACGACGACCTACACCACGCTGTGCCTTTGCCTCACCCGTTGAGAATGGAGGGAAGTTGTAGTGAAGGAGGAACTTCATGTAGTAACGCTCCAAAGCACCGTCAACCAACTTCTCGTCGAGCTTTGTGCCAAGAGTGACAGAAGCCAACGCCTGTGTTTCACCACGAGTGAAGATAGAAGAACCGTGAGGTCCAGGCAGTGGAGAAACCTCGCACCAGATAGGACGGATGTCAGTAGTCTTACGACCATCGAGACGCACACCCTCGTCGAGGATGCAACGACGCATGGCATCGCGCTCCACATCGTGGTAGTAGCGGTCGATGAGCGTATATTTCTCTTCCAATTCCTCTTCGCTCAAATCCGTGTGAGCAGCAGCGTATGCCTCCTTGTAATCCTCACGAATCTTCTCGAAAGCCTCTGTACGAGCCTGCTTCTCAAGACCCTGCTTCGTCACGTCGTAAGCAGGCTGGTAGCACTTGGCAGCGAGGTCTGCCTTCAAGTCGTCATCATTCACCTCGTGGCAATACTCACGCTTCACATCCTTGCCCAACTCCTTCATCAGCTCCTTCTGCAAGCGGCACTGAGGCTTGATAGCGTCGTGTGCTGCCTTGAGCGCTTCGAGAAGGTCTTTCTCCTGCACTTCCTTCATCTCACCTTCCACCATCATGATGTTTTCTTCAGTGGCACCCACCATCAAATCCATATCAGCCTCCTTCAACTGCTCGAAGGTTGGGTTAATCACGAACTCGCCATTGATGCGTGCAACACGCACCTCTGAGATAGGACCCTCGAAAGGAATGTCCGAGCACGCCAGCGCTGCAGAAGCAGCAAAACCAGCCAGTGCGTCCGGCATATCTTTGCCATCGGCTGAGAAGACGATGACATTCACATAGACCTCTGCGTGATAGTTCGATGGGAACAGAGGGCGGAGGGCGCGGTCAACAAGACGGCAAGTGAGGATTTCCTCATCGCTTGCCTTACCTTCACGCTTGGTGAAACCTCCAGGAAAACGGCCATTAGCCGAATACTTCTCTCGATACTCTACCTGGAGTGGCATAAAATCTGTTCCCGGTACTGCATCTTTCGCTGCACAAACAGTGGCGAGGAGCATGGTGTCACCCATACGGAGCATCACCGCCCCATCCGCTTGCTTTGCCAGCTTTCCTGTTTCGATGCTGATTTCTCTTCCATCAGGCAACGAAACCTTCTTTGTAATTACGTTCATTTTGTTTGTTGAAAATATATAAAAACATCTATAGTCGTGCCACTCTCGGCACGAATCTTTTTCTTGATACATCAAAAAAATCGGGCAAATTTAGCCATTTTTTCTCATTCAACAGCCATCTTTGCCCGAAAATCTTCGTTTTCTTATGTTTTTTAGCAATTTACGAGGCTCTTTTTCACCTCCAGACGCCTTTTGTTTTCGCCCTTGCCACACACTACTGCATCACAATCAGATAAGGAGAAGACTCCCAGAAAGCCTTCGAATTGGTGATTTTCAGTGTGGAAGTGCCGTCATCGTTCTTCGTCAAAGTGTAGCTCGATTCCGGCTTTTCCGTCAACAGTTTTGGCGACTTCGAATTGATGACCAAAGTGGTGAAAGTGCGTGCATCCACCTGATGGAACTCCTTGTTGTTGATGTTGGAATAGTTGGCACGCTTCTTGCCCAGCACATTTCCCGACAGCAAACCCAAGTTCTTCAATTCGCTCTTTGAGCCCACGATATAGTAAACCTCGTTCAACCGTTTCTCCTGTTCATCGTTCTGCGCCTTCAGATTACCCGATTCCACAGTCAGCACATCCACCTTGTCACGGAGCTTCGCAATCTTCGCCTCGCTGTTCTTCACAGCCTCCTCATACTTGGCAAGGTTTTCGCTCTTCTCTTCCAATTGCAGGCTCAGGTATTCCAGCACCTTTCTCAGATTGGCAATGGTTTTTCCCTCCGAAATGCTGTCAGCAGTCAATTGGTCTATTTCCGCCTTCTTTCTGTCCAGCATGTCGCGCAACGTCCTCAATTGTGAAAGCATCACATCCCTTGGCGTTGACTCATCCAGCTGGTACAGTTCCTCCTCTTGCTTCTGAATGGAATCGAGGCTCAGCGCCACCGCTTCAAGCATGACGCTCATCTTCTCCGAATCCTGCGCCTGCAGCGAATCCAACTCCGCCAAATCAACACCGCCATAAGCTTGGTCAATCAAATTCGACAGTTTGTCACATGCCACCAAAGCAGCAAACATAAACCCCGCGACGAGAATCTTTATTGTTTTCATCATTGGATTGTAATGAGATTGTAATAGCAAAAAAGAATAAATAGTTTGCAAATGTAAGCATTTTCCGCTTTTCCACAAAAGAAACCATACAAAAAGATGAAAAAAGCCCTTTCTTCCCTTTTTGTTTTGCAGAAAATCAAAAAAGAGATAACTTTGCATCAAATATGAAGATAATGAAAAAGTTTTTGACAACTATAATGGCAGGAGCCATGATGCTGGCAGCTTGTGACAAGGCACCCAAGTTCCAAGTGGAGGGCACGATTGAAGGGGCGAAAGACTCGATGCTCTATTTCTCCCAAAACACATTGGAAGGGGTGCAGAAGTTGGATTCCGTGAAATTGAAGGAAGACGGTTCTTTCTCCTTCAAGGCGACAGCTCCGACGGAATCGCCCGAGTTCTACACCTTGCAGATTGGACGGCACGTCATCAACTTTTCCGTGGACAGCACTGAAACGATGACCATCACGGCAAAGCTGGCAACCATGGAAAAGGATTACACCATCGAGGGCAACGAGAACAGCAAGCGCATCAAGGAAATCAGCAAGATGCAGCAGGAGATGCAGACACGGCTCATTGCATTTGAGAAGAATGTGGACATGTTGCCAGGCGACCAGCGCGACAGTATCGAAAGCGTCGTCAACACCTACAAGGAGCACATGAAGAACGAGTTCATCTTCCCCGACCCCGAATCTGCAGCAGCCTATTATGCCGTGTGCCAGAGCATCACCGATTTGGGAGGCTCCTTCATGCTGTTCAATCCCCTCACCGACCGTGACGACGTCAGGTGCTACGCGATGGTGGCAAACGCATGGGACAATGCCTATCACGACGCCCCACGCACACAGCAGCTCTGCAACATGGCCATCAAGGGGATGGACAACACAGCGGTTCCCCAACAGAAAGTGCTCGACGTGGATGAAAGCAAGGTGACCGAAACAGGCATCATCGACATCAACCTGCCCGACATCAACGGCAAGTTGCGCAGCATCAAAGATTTGAAAGGAAAGGTGGTGCTCATCGACTTCACCATCTATGGCGCAAAAGAGTCCTCCGAACGCACGCGCCTGTTACGTTCCCTCTACGAGCAATACCACGCACAAGGTTTCGAAATCTACCAGATTTCACTCGACGAGGACATTCACTTCTGGAAGTTCTCTTGCGAGAACCTGCCATGGGTATGTGTGCACGAAACAGACGGTAGCACCAGCAGCGTTTACAACATCACCAACCTCCCCACCTTCTTCCTCGTCAATCGCGACAACGAAATTGTTGTCCGCAGCGACTTCATGGAGGGCACGTTGGAAGATAATCTCCTGAAACTTTTGGGCAATTGACAGTTGACAATTGACAGTTGACAGTTGACAATTGACAGTTGACAATTGACAGTTGACAATTGACAGTTGACAGTTGACAATTGACAGTTGACAATTGACAGTTGACAGTTGACAATTGACAGTTGACAATTGACAGTTGACAACGTATGTAGCAGCGAGAGCAGAGTCAAGCTTGCTTGAACTATGCCGAGTCGCGCCCAAACCTCAGCGAAGCTAATTGAGAGTTGACAGTTATCATGCGGGATGTTTGTCCATCAACGCGCACCGCGTCAGCCCAACTGTCAACTGTCAACTGTCAATTGTCAACTTAATTCACACGAATTCTTCTCCGAGGTTCAGTTGTGCATCATTCACAAACTTGCGGATGTTTTTCTGGTCACCCTTCTTGCAGATGACTAGCACATTGCCCTCTTCCACCACGACATAGTCCTCCAATCCCTGCACCACGGCAACGTGTCCGTCTGGCAGTTTGATGATGCAATCCTTGCAGTCGTAGAGGAGCGACTTAGAGTCGATGACCACATTACCCATATCCGACTGGGGCAAAGCATCATGCACAGCCGCCCATGTACCGAGATCTGCCCATCCGAAGTGGCAGAGCATCACATCCACATTGTCCGACTTCTCCAGCACGCTCTGCTCAAGACTCAAGTTTGGACACTTCGCAAAGAGTTCCATCAAGAGGTCGGGAATGTAATCGCCATCCTTATAGCGATTCACCACGTTCTCCACAACGATGGCAAATTCCTCGCTGGCACCTTTCAGCGCATTCAGGAACGTGTCGGCACCCCACATGAAGAGACCTGTGTTCCACAGAAATTCGCCACTCTCAAAGAAAATTCTGGCAAATTCGTTGGCAGGCTTCTCCGTGAAGCTCCTCACCTTATAGATATGTGGATAATCCTCCCGTTCTTCAGCCATCTGGATGTAACCATAGGCAACCTCCGGACGGTTGGGCTTGGCACCCATCGTCAGTTGCACGTCATGCTTCCCCACAAAATCCAATCCCTTCAGCACATCCTCACGGAACGCGTCACAATCGGAGATGTTCTGGTCAGAAGGGCTCACGATGAAACGTCCATCAGGACAACGGCGCTTAATCTCCAGCGCAGCCCACGTCACCGCTGGCACCGTGTTTCGGCGCATCGGTTCCATCAGGATGTTCTCATACTTTATGCCAGGAATCTGCTCCGTCACCAATTGGCGGTAGCTCTCATTTGTCACGATGATGATGTTGTCTGTATCAATAAAACCAGCAAATCTGTCGAAGGTCATCTGGAGCATCGTCTTGCCCGTTCCCAACACATCGATAAACTGCTTAGGCTTCTTCTCACGGCTCATCGGCCACAAGCGGGAACCCAGTCCTCCAGCCAATATCACACAATAATTACGTTTGTCCATATTCACCTTATCGGTTTAGTAGGTGTCTGATTAGGTTAGTTAAATTCCGTTTGCGAATATAGACATAAATAAAACACCCACCAAATAATTTCAAGAAAAAGTGGGAAAAGTAACATTATTTAGGAAACGGGCGCAAAAAAGAGGCTCACCTGCAAAACTCTATGTGTAGAATTGAAAAAAACAAGAATAACACTTTTCGAAAGTTTTAGCACTTTGTGCTTTTGTTCTGCTGTCGTCATGAATCTGGTTGTAAGTACACTTCCACCATCTTCCTGATGACATCTGAACAATCCTGACGGATAGAAACTTTCAAAAAGCAAAAACATCGGCTTTTTCAAAGCCTCAAAAACATTATTTCCCTTGCTCCCTAAGACCAAATTGATTCTTACAACAATAAACCAGTTCAGTACATCGTTTTAAATGAAAATATTAATCCGTTATGTGTTACGATATTGCAAAACTTTCCGACATAAATCCGCCACTCGTTACCGATCTCAGGAAACATTGCTATACCATCATCGGTTTGTGCCAGCAAGTGCATCGCGAATTGGGACCTTTCCTTAACGAATACATGTATCAAGATGCATTGGATATTTTATTAGAAGAGAAAAACATAAAAAGGGTGAAGGAATATTATTTCTCTGTAACATTTCATGGAAGGCAGATAAAGCATAAGCATTACGTTGATTTCCTTGCCAATGATGATGTGCTGATAGAATGTAAGGCTATTGACTGTATTGGAAGTGAGCAGCGTCAGCAGTTATGGAACTATATGAGGCTGACAAAAATAAGTATCGGGCTCTTATATAATTTTGCTCCAGTGCATGATCAATGTGAACGTTACTACTTGGACAATAAGACAGGCAACATGTATGCTTTTTGAGCCTCATGTTGTTTGCTTTGCATAGTCACAGGATGCACTTCGGCATAGTTTAAGCGAGTTTAACTCTACGTTCTGTTTTTATTGTTTTTGCCTGTCAAGAGCATAACATGAGGAAGGAAGGTGTGTGATTTCGAGGGAAAGAGACATGGAAGTTTACTTATAATGGCTCGTTCCCTTGGAATTTCACAAAAGTCTGCAAGAACTTATGCCCTTGACAGGGGTTATTGATGTTTTTGTTTTATAACTACTCGGAAAGGCAAACACAGATATTTAGTGATGAACAAAAAAGAAGGGACGTTTGTACGTCCCTCTTTCATTTCTTCTGTTGCTGTGAAGCACCCGAAGTGGCATCCACAGGCCCCTCCTTCTTTTCCTTTGGCGCGCCATCGCTCACCACCGTCGCTTCATAGCCGTTCTTCTTCAGTGCCGCCACAATTTTCTTCGCATTGGTCTTGTCAGCATCGTAGGTCACCATCACCTGCTTTGCCGCAAAATCTGCCTCCACCTTCTTCACACCGGGCGTCAAGCGCAACTGGTCCTTCACCTTCGTTTGCGCCTCCACACTTTGCACCGCTGGTGTGGTCGTCACCACCAGCATCTTCAGTTCCTTTGCCATCGTTGTGGCGCACACCATCAGTGTCGCCACCATCAAAACAAATATCTTCTTCATATTCCTTCTCTTTTTTCTTTTCGGCAAAGGTACAGCAAAAAAACGAATTCACCAAAAGAAATCCTTTTTTTCATCTTTTTAGAAGCACTCTTACACAGAATTGAGATTATTCCCCTACGTGCGCACCGTGCGCATCACATTTTGCACACCCAGCGCATAATATTTCGTTCTTACAGCGCGTATTATTTCGTGCTGAGTGCCCATGTTTGGTGGTATAAGCAATTGACACTTCTAAAAGTACAAATGACGTAACCAGTAGCCGAGGATGGGTGCACCTTTACGACGTTTCAAATCAGAGACATAGGTGCGGACTGTGATGTTCAAGCCATATTTTTCATTCAGTTGTGCAGCTTTCTTCTTAAACCACTTCCCATGTGTCCCTTTCATGTCGATATGCAGATGCATCAAATAATAGTGAAGCATTTCATGGCACATGATGTTTCGGAAGTCCTCTTCCTCTAAGTCATAATAGTCTGTGACCTTGATGGTTGGGCACACGGGCTCACCTTCCCATGTCATGTCACTCCATGTGAAGCATCCACATATCCTATATGAATGCAGCACAGCGAACAAAGGGCAAGGAAGAATGCCTCCAAAATATGTTTCGTTGTATATATTGAAGGCATTCGTCATATTGTCAAGATTAGCTACCATAGATTTCAGGTTCAAGGTGTCATCTCAGCCGCTATTCTTCCCATCCATTTTGAGAATGAAAGCATGCGTCTGCATGTCCATCTCCTTAGACAGTTCTTCTGCCATGCTTTTCAGTTGTTCAACTGCACTGTTAATGCCTGAACGGGTCTGCTCAACAGTTTGCATATACTCCTGACAATTGCCATGAACAACGGTAATGCACGTGCTACTGAATTGCTCCGATTTTTTATCATGCCAATTATCTTTCAGCACTTGATTATTCCGACTGAAAGACTGGACATATTGATGCAGTTCATCCAGACAGTTTTTTATTTCATCCATTTGATTGTGTATAACTGTTTAATGCACTAATCGCCTTGTTCAAGAAGCCTTCTCCCTCTTCTTTGCTCTGCTCGAGCTTGTGTCTGAAGAGGTTGCTCTGCCATGCCATTCGCTCAGTTTCCGCATGGACTTTCTGATAGAGTTGCTTGCTTATCTCTTCATACTGCTGAGCTTTCTGGTAGAGCAATTGATATTTCCGCAAATCTTGTTCACGGTTCATCAATTCCTTACCATCCATACCGCCACCTCGCTTCATGGATGCCGCCACAGCCTCCTTGGCATGTATCAGTTTCTGCTGAATGAGTTCTCGGTTATTCTGGATGCGCCGCATATACTCATGTGCTTTTGCATCCTTTTGCCCAAAAGAGTTCTTAAAACGGTATGACAACGCGATTGAAGCTTGCATGAAACGGCTATAAGCATTGGAATAAGACTCCAATAGCCTTATTTCCCTCACCTTGACATCTGTATTCGCCATATCAGGTTACTTTATGCTCTGGTATTCCATCAGCTTCGCCGTAATCTTGGCGATGTAATTTGAATACTCAGTGAATTGCTCAGACATTTTCTTGATATCCTGCACACTTTTGTTGAACTGCTCCTTGAACTTGTCATTCTGCTTGTCCTGCCAGCCCTCACAAACCGAGTTCATGCGCTGCTGGGCATTTTGCATGGTGGTGTACATGTTTTGTCCAAGACTCTTGATGTTCTTTCCGAACATAGCCAATTGCTCTATGTTCCTTACACCAGCATCACTTGCCATAGTTCTTACATTTTAAAAGGTTTATACTTATGCAAACGGGGTGAACAGCGTATAGCTGTTGTTCGTCTCGTTATAGTAGATGGCTCTCAGTCTTTCTATGTCAGAAGAAAGGTTCTCCAACCTCAGGTCATCACTCAAGCCCAATGTGTTCACAGCATTGTCATCGCTCTTCAGCATGACGAGATGATGGAACATGTTGAAGAATTCCTTGGCAGACATATAGTCGGAGAACAGCAACTGCTTAGGCTTGTCTATCTGCAAAATCACATGCACACCCACCTCTGCTCCATTCTGCAAGATGTATTCTATCGTTTTCTGATAGGTGTTGAAAGCAGAGTCTCCGCTGCTTCCGCCAAAACTGCTTTCAAATCCGAAACCATCATCTGACGAATCCTTCGTATCCGTGGCAATTTCCATATCCATGCGCAACTCCCTGAAGCGCTCTTGTCCTAAGATGTACAATACCGTCGGTTCTGCAGTCCTGTCTTTGATGGAGGTGGCGAGGCTTTGCAGTTCCGCTCCGCATGTTGAGGGGTTGAGCAGCTCTATTTCGCCTGCACCTGCCAACTCGTTAAGCATCTTTGTGCTGTTCTTCTGGTCTGTCGGCAAACAATTGATGACCTTTATCTTGACATCCTTATTCGAAATCCTGAGACTCTTCATGGAAGCCATTGCTGTCCTTGAAACCTGCTCCTCGTCGTTAATGCCGAACAACATCACATTGTCTGCATATTCATTGCGCAGAGGAATAATGACAGGCTCCATCTTGGTGTCGATAGAACGTCCCAAGGCAATGGATGTCTTCTTTGCAAGCAAACCCTTCACTTCATCGTCAATCTCGAATATCTGGGAGCCAACGAAATAGAACTGGTCATTCTGGAAGTCCTTCGTTTTAGCGTTAATTCCATTGATGATTTTAAGCGCCTCTGGTGTGGGCAGATAGTTGGACTTGAACACCACATCGCTCTCAATATCGTGATGCAGCACCTGACCTGTCTTCAACTGGCTGGTGGTACTCACTGAGCCGGACACCAAACGTTCAGAGTCGCCTGATGCACATTTCAGCAGATAGTAGTCCGAGATGTTGTTGATAATCTCGCTTGATATCTCTGCCTGTGCAATGGTTTGGGTCGCCAACACCAAGTGCACGCCTTGGCTACGACCTTCCTTGGCAATCTTGGCAAGGATGTCAGAGATTTCCCTGTACAACTTGGCATCGCGGCTATTCATTGTTGGGAACATCACATGACATTCGTCTGCTATGAACACGATGCGTGGCATTTTCTTGTCTGGGTTGACAGCGTTGTATTCCACGATATTGGAAACGCCACATGCTCTGAGCAGCTTACCACGTTCACGCATCTTGTTGCTGATGTCCCTCAAGATTTCCAAAGTGATTTGAATGTCCGAGTTGTCCACCAGCAGAGCTTTCACATGCTTCTCGTTCTTGTAGCGATTGAACTCCACACCACCAATCTTGAAGTCCATCAGATAGAGTTCCAGTTCTTCTGGCGAATACTTGCTCATGGCGCCAAGGATGACATCGTGCAGGAACACCGACTTACCCGTACCTGACTGGCCTATAATGAAACAATGTATATGGCTGACTGTGTCAAGCGTGAAATCAACCAGCTGCCCTTTTTCCGTCGAACCGACAGGAATGACCATTCTCTTGTCTATCGTTTCAAAGCCCGATGACAGCATCTTGTCATAATCCACATTTGCAGCCTTCACTTTCGGGCGTTCCGCTCCCTTATTGATGTAATTGAAGCACGCTTTTGCCAAGAGAGGATTGTCCAGAATGGGAGTGCAGCGGATCATGGCATCCTTCGAGTAATCCCCATATTTTTCTGCATCCAGCACTTGGTAAAAGTTGTTCAGTGCCATGAGTGAATCCATGCTGTTGTCACTTTTGTAGTCCAGATTGTTCATCAGGATGAAGTAGATGCCACCCTTATGACCATTTTCAAACAGAGCGTCGATGTCGCGCATGTCATTGATGCACTTCTGGTAGTCTGTTACCACAACCACATCGTATGGCACCACCACCTTGCCCTTGCTCTCGTTGTATTTTGCCACATTGCCGTAATCCTCCAGCGATTTTGCCATCTTTTCGCGAAGACTCTCTTTCAACTGATACCATTCGTTAGGACTGCTGATAAGCTTGTCATACACCTTGCTGTCCAGATTTCTCGTCAGGAGCGAAGCCTGAGCGGAGAATGTGAGGTCAATGAAATGGAGCTTGAAGCTATTGCCAGGAAGTGACAGTAACATATCGACCACCAACTGATTCAGGCGATTCTGCGCCTTACTTGCTGTCTTGCTCGTATAGTTGATGACAAAATTCTGCCCTGCTTTTCCTCCCTGCCATTCCATGATGGTGGGTGTCTCACAAACAACATCACCTATTTTGTCCATCGTATGCTGTCCATCAGGCAGGTATGGCACAAAGGAAGCCCGTTGAGTGTTCTCTGCAATTTGGCTTAATACCTCCTGAGCCGCTTCCGTAGAAGCCGCATCTATGTTAAGTTGGATGAGTGGCAGATAATTGTCTCTCACGGAGTGGATTAATTCCATGCTTTGGGCACCATGAGCATTCAATTCATCCTCAATCTCCTTATTTTTCTTGACAGGAATTCGATACGATTCCGCTGCTATTTTTTCAATCAGGAATTTGATTTGTTTGATAGTTTTCATGTATATAAAAATGTTGATACTAAAACAATGCTATTAAACTCATTTATTTCTTTTTAGAAGATTTGTTCAACTTGCTGAAGTTGAGTTTCGGAGGAGGAAAATGAATTTAGGAGTTATCATGATTAACCACATCAAAATTTCCTGTCACAATCTTCCAAATGAACGCGATCCCTTTAGGAATGAAATACGATATAAGAGTCAAAGACACAGTTGTGACAAAATCATCACCCCCCCAAGATTCACCTGCCCCAACAAGACCAACGAACAACCAGAATACAAAAATTGCTCCAATTATTATTAACATTTTAATACGTTCTTTTCTTTTTTTTCTTTTCTCTTCCTCTTCTTTTTCCTTCCTGATGGCTTCCTCTCTCTCTTTTTTCTTGCGTGCTTCATCCTCCTCTCTTTTCCTGCGTTCTTCTTCTGCTTTTATAGTATCGATCACTTGAGTGGTCGTCTCAATCCACAACGACTTGTTTGAAGAGGATATTTCATTACATATTTTGGGGGTATTCGTATAAGAAATCGTTTTAGAATCTGATAGAATTTTATTCCCCTCAATATCAACAACTTCCATAATCATAGGAAGATCAAACCCGTTTTGATTATTCTCCAAGTTCTTCTGGATGAAGGCATATAGTGGGTTATCATGGGGAACATTCCCGTTCCGAAGCCACATGTTGGCTGAATAATAATCATTGATTTCACAGAGGCTTTGTGCAGCCAAAATACAAGAAGGTTGGTCATCACATATTGTGGCAATTTTGAGACTTGCATCAATTTTGAATTTTCCTCCTCTTACATAATCAGTGAGGATAGTTGTAATCTCACCATTCAACACTATTGGCAAATCTAATTCTTTAAGAAGACTCTGAAGATAATTTCTTTCTTTGATAACTGTTTCTATATAAGATTGCTTAGAATCGTCACCAGCAACTTTTGCATAATTTTCAAATGCCAACGAGTAATTCCCTTCGAATTCGGCAATAAAACCTTGCATACGCTTGGCATCAGCATCATCAGCCAAGGACTGATTACTAAAATACTGACTCGCTTTCTTAAAGTCAACAGAAGCCTTAATGCCCAACAGGTGCACCATGCCCATTTGGAAGCATGACACGGCATCACCTTCCTGCGCCTTAGCCTCCATCTCCTTTCCATTAGTCATAAATTTTATGACTAAATCCTTGATGTTAGTTATGTACTTTTCCATATTATTTGAATAATGGTATGTTAGTCATTGTTTGGATCTCCTCCTGTTCTTTTTACAATTCTCAAATAATGAAGAATAAAAAAGATGTCGTTGTCCATCGGCTTATTAGGTCGACGTAACATATGATGCAGTAATTTAAGAATGATATGTTTTTGCGATTTGCTTAAACCATCATACATGTCTACGAAAACTCTTCTATCTTCTCCTTTGGCGGAGTTAATGAAATTTTGCATTCTCATATCTTCAATTAGACTTGATGGCAATTTTGCTAAGCAATCTTCCAATAATTCCCTCTTAGGAGGATCTGAAATGATATTTTTCCAAAAGGAATTTAACAATGCTTTCATAATCTAAATGGTTTTAAGATTTGAAATATAAACCGTCCAAAAGAAAGTGTGAGCCTATCGCTAATCCTAGTGATAGGCCTTGGACTGCCTGGAAATTAGATTAGGGAAAATAGCTCACACCCTTGTATGATGTAAGGATATACCTATACCATCATAACCAAGGGAAGAACGTCTTTACCTTTCCAAATTTCCAGATGAAGTGTCCAAGTTCATCACTATGGAAAAAGCTAAACGCTTCCTATGTCATGTCTATGACGGATTTTCCGCCACGAGGCAAATATAAGAATTATTTAGCATACAACGTTCAATGTGAGCCGTATTTTTTTGCAAAAGTGGCATTTTTCACGGATTTAGACAACAATAACATCATTTTTATTCATTATTTCATCTATCTCACCCTAATTTATTGGATATCTCCCAACATTTGACTCTCAAAACTAAGAGGTGATGAAAAAGAATGAGAGAATGACATGCGCTGCGCTAAATGATAAATGAAAAATGACAAAGGATAACGAAAAGGCATAGGAGTTGCCATGCTGGATGTAAGAATCGCGAGATAAAAAAATGGAAGAACTATTTGAGTTGACAGTTAACAACTACAAACAACCTACCACCTTACCACTACGAACCTACTACCTTACTACTATCTTACCACTACGAACACAAGGAGCACTAAAGGAGGACCGAAGGAACATCTATGAGTGAGACCTCGTTGGGTGTATGGGTGAGACACCGACACCTGTATGGGTGAGACACCGACACCTGTATGGGTGAGATACCTCGATAGCCGTGGGCGAGCAAATGGGAAGCCACAGGATAGGTTTAGTGCTAACCCTAATGGAGCACCAAGAGTAATATGAAACAAAAATGGATGAAAATGTGTAATGTTGAGAGTTATTCCGAATTAGGGATTAGGAATGAGGAAAGATGCGGTTGAGCGAGTGCAGAGGTCAAACTTGTTTGAACTATGCCGACTCAATTAGCGAAAAACCATGAAATAAGATGATTTGTGGATAAAATTATGGGTATTATTCACATTTGTTTCTCCCATTCCAACACGCCGCACAAGGCGTGTATTATCTGTGTTTTCGGTGCTTTTTGTGTGAAAAATGAGGCACCACACCTCAAAAAATGACCATGTGATGTCAAAAAAATGAGGGGTGAAACATCAAAACTGAGGCTTTTTTGAAATTGCTTTATGACAACTTTTTTAGGGCAATATTTCTGCAAGATGCTATATATCAGCAAAATAAAACAGGCAATGTTAAATTGTTAAATTGTTAAATGCATTAAGTCATTTGGGGGATAGTTTATAGGGGGGAATATAGGAGGGTTTTTAAATTTAAATTATTATTATTAAATTATATTATTATTATAGCACTCTTCAATGTGCATAAAATGAAATTTAACAATTTAACAATTTAACAATTTAACACCGAAGCAGGAGCTGTGCTTCCCTAAAAAAAGTTGAATGGATTTTACCTTATCCCTGCCATTGGTTGAATGTCGTATTGCTTAACCCTGGCGGGACTTGAACAATTCTCTCCAAACCCTTGTTTTTGTTGAACGGGCTCCGCGGAAAGCCGTTCAATCAATTCCAGGTTTTGTGGTGCAAAGGTACATGCTCCTTCCTGTATTTCCAAATTTTCAAGGTGCTTTTCTCTGTAGCTTGTCCATTTCTTCTGTATTTTACCCACACAGGAGGCTGCCTGACGC
>ONDH01000052.1 GCA_900316505.1 uncultured Prevotellaceae bacterium | reverse complement strand
AAAGGACAAGAAGCAATAGATACTTGGGATATCTTTATTAAGTTGGAGCCGGAATATTTCCCAGCCTATTATCGACGTGGTTTTATGAAGGATAATCTTGGTGATGTGGATGGAGCGATAGAGGATTATTCGGCGGCGATAGCTTTGGAACCCGATTATGCGTATCCTTATTTGGGAAGGGCTGACCAGTATATGTTGAAGGGAGAAAAAGAGGCAGCCATGCGGGATTATCGGATGGTGGTGCAGCTTGACACGGTTCCCTCTGACAATTCATGTGCTCAGTATGCTTATTTGTGTCTGGGCGATAAGGAGAAGGCCAAGTCTTTCCAAAACGCCATTCTGGAGAATTCTGATAATCCTGGAAATTATTATGATGCGGCTTGCTTGTATGCAAGAATGGGGGAGAAAGATGCTTCTTTGAATTTCCTGAAAACGGCATTAGAAAAGGGTTACAGGCGTTTTGCTCATATCAAGACGGATGATGATTTAGCTTCAATCCGTGAGATGGATGGCTACAAGAGATTGTTGGAAGAATATGAAAGGAAGTATGAAGAGGAGATGGCGGAGAAGAGGGGAGAGAATGGTGTGCCTGTGAAGACAGAGGAGGTGACAAGCGAGATTCCTTTCACGGTAGAAGCTGGAAACTGCTATGTGAAATGTCAAATTAATGACTTGCCGATGCGATTTGTATTCGATACTGGTGCGTCTGATGTGTCTCTCTCAATGGTGGAGGCTTCTTTCATGATGAAGAATGGCTATCTGTCGGAGAAGGATGTTATTGGCAGCGCAAAATTTTCTGATGCTGTGGGCAACGTGAGTGAGGGCACTGTCATCAATCTGCGCAAGGTGCAGTTTGGTGATGTGGAACTTGACAATGTGAAGGCAAGTGTGGTGAGAAACCAAAAGGCGCCATTGCTGTTGGGACAGACTGTGCTTTCTCGCATCGGAAAGATTGAGATAGACAATGAGAAGAAGGTGCTCAGATTGCGGTATATGAAGGAGGTGAAATGAGAATATGGAGAAAATAGTATCAATCATATTAATTGTCGGCATCACGGCAATGGCAATATGGTCACTTGTCCGTTCTTACACTCGACCGCTATTGCCTCCTCGAAAAGTGAAGGAGGCTGTGGCTGATGAAGAAATGGATAAGGTTGTTGAGATGCCTGATGAAAAAACTGGTTCTGAAGAAATAAAAGAGGGAAATATGGAACAGATGGATATCCAATTGCCAGATTCGACAACTCGAACATTGTTGATGGTGGCGCTTCGCAAACTGAACTTACAATATGAGTTTGATGATGACCAAAATTTTCTGATTACATATCAAGGGGAGCAATTCCGTATCATAGCGGAAAATGATAAGCCGTGGATTCAAGTGCAGGATTGTTGGTGGTATGGAGAGTCGTTGGATGACATAGACAATTTGGCATTGCTGCATCGTGCGGTGAATGAGTGCAACATCCGTGATGCCAATAAGATGGTTTATACTTATAACAAAGAAGAGCATGAGGTAGGGATTCATACTTTGCGTGACCTCTTGTGGTTGCCGCAGATTCCTGATTCAGACCAATACCTGCAAGCGGCATTCGACACGATGCTCAGAAGCCACCATTATTTCTTCCGGATGATGGAGGAACTGAGAAAGGAGGAATATGGAAGACATATTTGAAAATATCTTTTCTCTGTTTTGCCATTCCTGAATTATTGTGTAAGTTTGCATTGAATTCTTAACAACACATCAATATGGCAGATTTCAGAAAGTCCACGGCTTGGTTTGCTCTCCTCTTCATTTTCTTGGTAGTGGGTTTAATGTCTTTGGGCACTTGCCATCCAACTGAACAACAGCAGGATTTTACGCAAGTGGATGAAACAATGGTGACGGAAGCGGATGAATCGGAAGAAACGGAAGTGCCAGAGGAAGAATTTGTTGATTATTCTCAATTGGCTTCAGAAAGTGATCCTGATTGGGTGAAGCCGCCATATTATCATGAAAACACGGCTTCTTATATTCCTGGCATGTATGGCATGATTGCCCAGAACGCCAGAGAAGACCGCATGGACAAATCGTTTTTTCCATCGATACAGGGTTTGTATTTTAAGTCGTGCATGGAGTCTTGCCATAAGGATAACTGCAAGTCGAAAAGGGCTGTACTGGCAATCAGCTGTCCTGAAAAGGCTCCGTTGTTGAGATGGGTGTCTGATATGGCTTGCGACTTTGCTAACGGATGTACTGATGACAGCTCGAAACACATCAGTCCAAACAAATCTTTGAAATCGGCAAAGGAAATTTGTGATTATTATATAGATGTGGCAAGAAAGTCCTTTAAGGATGTGGTGAAAGTTTGTGCGCATGAAGCAGATTTGCCTTGTGAACAAAGCGGTAGATTGATTGCAAATGTGTGGCAGAAGGGAAACATCCACACGTTTGTGGTGGCTGGTTGGTATGACTGGGGCTCATGCGGTGACAATACGGCTTTCTCTTATTTCACTGTTGATGCTTCTACGGGGAAAGTGGTGACTTATGCAAATTTGATAGACAAGTCCGATGAAGACAAGTTGGATAGACTTTTGCAGAAATACTTGGGTAATGGATACGAAAAATGGGCGGCAAGTGCTGATCGTGTCAAAAGTAACTCAGGAAAGAAGCTTATCTCTCAGATGGACGGTTGTGCCCTGTTGAAGGAGGGGCTCATCATCTTCTATTTGCCATATTCCATAGGTTGTGGTGCTGATGGGGAATTTACAGCCACCATCCCTTATGAGGTGCTGAAGGAAAATGGAATCGAATTAAAAGTCTCAATTTAGAAAGAATCAGGGGACGATTCTTAGATCCGAAAGCAACACTTAGGGCTGAAGATAGAAGAAGGACTCCCCGAGAGTTAAAGTGGATGGAATAAAAAAGTTGGAGGAATATTTGTAAGAATAAAGACAAAGAGTTAACTTTGCAAAAAAATATCGTGGTATGGAACAGATAGCAAGTATTAATCCTGCACAATATGAAGTGCTGAATATGCTTTCTTGCCTTAATAAGGAAGAGGATGTGATTGCATTGAGGACTGTAATTGCTCAGTTCTTGAACACTCGTTTGCAGAATGAGATTGAACGTCTGTGGGACGACGGAACGCTCACGGAGGAAAAGGTTTCATCTTGGCGCCATGAACACATGCGCACACCATACAAAGGACGCGTATGAAGCGGATAGAATCAGGGGACGGTTCTTAGACCCGAAAGCAACACTTAGGGCTGAAGATAGAAGAAGGACTCCCCGAGAGTTAAAGTGGATGGAATAAACTGTGAAACTCTTGGTTGCCTTCTTGAAAAGGCGCGGGTTGGATTTCTTCCATTTCCGCAATGTTTTGTCTGCATCCTTAGAGTACTCAATGGTGTACATCATAGACTGTCGAAGTATTTTTGCATCTCTTCAGGGGTGCGGCACGAAATGGTCTCGCCCTTGGCATATTCCTCACGGGCTTTCTTCATCGAACGGCGCAGGGAGGGCGTGATGCTCCTGTCATCTTTGGCAGTGGCTGTGCGCACCGATGCGATACCACGTATCATCTTCAAGGCTTTACGGATATCTGCCACCATGGCGTTGTCCTCAAGCGTGACAATCATCTGGGTGGGGGAAGGTGTTAACGTATTAGCTATCATATATTGTCCTTTTTATTTGTTTTCGTTGGCAAAGTAAACGAAAAAGAAAGAAACATCCAAACATTCACTATCTTTTTTCAGTTCATCTCAATCTTTCTCCCTACTTTTTCCATTATTATGAGCTATGATTACATCTTATGGATGACAAATGTTAGCTATAAATTTAAGGAATCTGTACTCTGAAATCTGTTGCAACACTTTTGGGAATAACAGGAACAGTTGTGTCATCCCTCTCGTGCATTTTCAAATTCATGTGGTAAGACTGTTATATTATACTTTGCAAACGAAATGAGAATGAAGCGCATTTCTTCCTTTTTTCTGTACAATATTCAAAAAAAGTTTATACCTTTGCAGTGAATTCATGAATTAAGACAATCAACGATATCTTATTTTGATGTCGTGTTACCTTATCTAAGCGCTTTGCGAACCTTTAGACGAAGTCAAATTTAAATTACAAATATAACGATGATGAAACAGTCTCTCAAATTATGGTGTTTGCTGCTTGCCCTGATATCGGGCGGCGCAAGTGTGCAGGCACAGATGAAACGCTCGGATGATTTCCGTGCCAAGTATCAACTGAAGGAGGTGGTGGTGATGAGCCGTCACAATATCCGTTCTCCGCTCACATCGAGTGGGGCAGCGCACCTGCGTGTCACGCCGCATGAGTGGTTTAAGTGGACATCGCCGAGCAGTCAGTTGTCGCTGCGTGGTGGTGTGCTTGAAACGGAGATGGGGCAGTTCTTCCGTCAGTGGGTGGTCAGCGAAGGCTTGCTGCCTGACAATTATCGCCCGGAGGGTGAGGAGGTGCTGTTCTATGCCAACTCCCGTCAACGCACGTTTGCCACGGCAAAGTATTTCTCAGCGGGGTTTCTTCCTTTTGCCAACGTGGAGATTACGCATAAGTGGGATGAGGACAAGACGGATCCTATGTTCACCCCTCAGTTTACGAAGATGAGCGATGCCTACCGTCAGCAGGTGCTTGCGGAGATTGCGGCGATGAATGGGGGACCAAAGGCTTGGGCGGCAACGGTGCAGCCTGCACTGACTTTGATGGAGGAGGTGCTCGACATGTCGGAATCGCCTGCTGCACTGGAAGGTGACACCGTCCATTTCTGGTATGACGACACTGAATTTCAGTTAGAGAAGGGTGAAGAGCCTCACTTGACGGGTGGCTTGAAGCTTGCCAACAGCGCGGCTGATGCCTTGGTGCTTCAGTGCTATGAGACGGAGAACCTGTCGGCGTTCGGACATGAGCTGACTGCCGAGCAATGGCGTGCCATCTGTGGCGTGAAAGAGGTGTATGACGCATTGCTGTTCACCACCCATGCTGCTGCCGTCAATATTGCCTACCCGCTGGTAAGCCGCATTCGTGAGGAGTTGCAGCGTGAGGACCGTAAGTTCATGTTCCTTTGTGGTCATGACTGCAACCTTGCCAGTATTGGTGCCGCGCTCCGCTTTCAGTATCCGGAAACGGAGAATGCTTTTGAACTCCACACGCCCATCGGCTCTAAACTTGTGTTTGAGAAGTGGTCGGATGGTAAGGATACGTATGTAGCCATCAATCTGGTTTATCCGGCAGTGAGTCAGATGCATGGGCGCAGCTTGCTCTCTCCTGATGAGCCACCTATGGTGAAGCCTGTCAGTGTGGAGGGGATTACTCCCAACAGTGATGGTCTTTACAAGCTCTCGGAACTCGATGCTCGTTTTAATCAGGCCATGAGTGAATATGATGCAATTGTCGATGAACCGACTTCTCTGCAAAGTGCCAATTCTTCAACGACCAGCAAATCTGCTGACATCTACAATTTACAAGGTCAGCGCCTCGAAGCTCTCCAACCTGGCATCAACATTGTCGGGGGAGAGAAGGTGATGGGAAAGTGGTGAGGGTTGAGAGTTTAGAGTTTAGGGTTTAGGGTGGAGAGTTTAGAGTTGAGGGTTTAGGGTTTAGAGTTTTGGGTGGAGAGTTTAGGGTTTAGAGTTAATTTAATTCATAATTCATAATTGAGAAAGATACATCATACATCATCCATCGTACATCGTACATCTTCCATCTTCCATGCTTCCACACTTCCACACCCCGCATGGCACTCCCTCCCCCTTTGGGGGTAGCGAGCGGTGAAACAGGGCAACTAAATGTTGCGCTGTCGGGAGCGACCGAAGAAAGTGCCCTTTCTGAGGACGGCAAGGGGAGGGGGCTTCCATCTTTCCTAATTTTCATTGACTGGGTATCGTCGTTAACTCCTTTAACTTCGATTACTTCGAGCGAAGCGATAACTTCAGAAAGTTGAGTAATATGACCAATATTGAACGTATAACCGAGATGGAGCAGCGCTTTGATCGTGTAGATGAGGCTCTGCGGGCATTGGAGATTGCGGTGGACACAATCACCAAGCTTGAGGATGACATCCTGGAACTTGATGCCTATTATTCCGGCGATGAATGGAAGGCTGATTTCAGGTCTGACGAATTGGGACTCCTGCCGCAAGATCTCAAACGTGGCGTGCTGAGCGAGGATGCCATTTGGAACCTCCTCGGGCGTGTCGATGCCGTCAAACACCGCATGCTCGATTTCGTCATGACAGACATTTAGAATTAGGAACTCGCCTGAAGGCGAAGTGAAAAGTGATAAGTGAAAAGTGAAAAATCTAAGGTACCTACTATGTGGGGTGTAAGAATCGCGAGATGAAAAAATGAATGAGTTGACAGTTGATGGGCAGCTTTTCATTTTTCATTTATTCATTCCTTCATTGTTGGCTTCGCCGAAGATGCTCACGCTCGACATAGTTCAAACAAGTTTGGCTTCTGCACTCGCTCAATCGCATCTTTCATTTTTTTATCTCAGCGAAGCGCAAAAACTTCTGTTTTCCTCCCCGTTTTCCTCTTTTTTCAAAAAACTTTTAAAAAAGTTGCTGAAAGATTTGGTCAGTAAATAAAAACGCCGTACCTTTGCACTCGCTTTCGGGAAGCAACCGGGGTGGAATCTCCGGATGCATTTTTATGCTCGCTTCTTGAAACGGCGAAACTAGATCTTTGACAGACTGCGAACAGAACAAGACAAGCAGCGCGCAGCGTATATAATATAATGTGTATATGCATGCGCCAAGCAACAAGTCATTCC
>ONDH01000003.1 GCA_900316505.1 uncultured Prevotellaceae bacterium | reverse complement strand
TACCGAACTGACGTTGTTTTATAAAGACATATCCCTTCGGGATGATTAAGCAGATTGGGCGGATTTATAGGATTTATCCAAATCCACACACAGGGTTTTACTGGTGAACGTGCAGCAGCACAGTGTCGGTGACAACGATGGTCTTTGCCATCGCTGGTGCGGTTGTCTCTGCTGACGGGCGCAGATAGAACCCCAAAGCGAAACCTACAAGATGAAAAACAGACAGTAAACGCCCTACCCTACACCAGCCCGTTCATATCCCGGCTGATTGCCTGCAACTGAGAGCGGATGTCTTTCAGTTTCTCGATGACCTCGATGTTGCGATTGACGGTCTTGCTTTTGTCGCGTCGGATGGCATCGCGGGCTCCCTGCAAGGTCATGCCGCGTTCTTTCACCAGATGATAGACGAGGCGCACCTGCTCCAAGTCGGCTTTCGTGTACTGACGGATGCCACGACCTGCCTTTTGTGGCTTGATGTTAGGAAATTCCTTTTCCCAGAAGCGGAGCAGGGTTTCTGTGACGTGGAACATCTGTGCCACTTCGCTGATGCTGTAAAACATCTTCAAATCTTTGTTCTTGTTCAGTGCCATAGGGATATTATGCTTTAGGTATGTTCTTCAATATTTCAAGTGTGAAGTTGTAGAAGCGCTCCACGGTGGGGATGTGGCAGGCTTCGTTGGGGGTGTGGGGGCTTACCAAAGTGGGACCATAGCTTGCCATATCCATGTCGGGATAGTTCACACCGATGATGCCGCACTCAAGCCCTGCATGGCAAGCACCCACCACTGGACGTTTGCCATACATCTTCTCGTAAATGTCTGCCATCATCTCGACCAACGGGCTCTTAGGGTTGGGTTGCCAACCGCCATAGCCGCCTTCGAACTTCACTTCCATGCCAGCCATGGAGAAGCAGGAGATGTACTGATTGCAGAGATATTGCTTCATGCTGTCCTGAGAGGAACGTGCCAACGTGATGACTTCTGCCTTGCCGTCGGCAATGTCGATGATGGCAAGGTTGCAGGAGGTCTCCACCAGTTCAGGCATGGAGGGTGTGAAGCGCAACACGCCGTCGTGTGCTGCCAACACGGCATTGATGAGGTTCTCCTGTATGTCTTCAGGGATGGCTTTCGCTGGTATCTCCTCCACTTGCGTTGCCGTCAAATGGAAGCCCTTCGTTTCTATGTCCTTGTATTCCTCTGTGAAGGTCTGCCTGCATTTCTCCACCATGGCAAGGAAGTCCTCCTGCATGGCTTTTGGCACCAGCACTTTTGCCTCACATTCGCGTGGGATGGCATTGCGCATATTGCCGCCATGCCAACTGCAGAGCCATGCCATGCCTGTGTTGACCACAGCAAAGAGCAAGCGCGCCATCAATTTGTTGGCATTGGCACGTCCAAGATTGATTTCGATGCCTGAATGACCACCCAAGAGTCCCTTGATGGTGATGTCGTAGCAAAGCATGCCTTCGGGTTCGACATTCATCTCCTGATATTCCATATTGCAGAGGATGTCGATGCCCCCTGCACAACCGATGGTGATTTCGCCCTCTTCTTCAGAGTCGAGATTCAGCAGGTACTTGCCTTTCAGTTCGTCTGCCTTCAAGCCAAACGCACCTGCCAAGCCAGTCTCTTCGTCACGGGTGATGAGCACTTCGATAGGTCCATGCTCGACGGTGTCGTCTTCGATAATCGCCATCGCTGCCGCCACACCCATGCCGTCGTCTGCGCCGAGAGTGGTGTCGCGTGCGGTCACCCATTCACCATCGATATAGACATCCAACGGGTCGGTCTCAAAGTTGTGCTTGCTGTCCTTTGTCTTCTGAGGCACCATGTCCATGTGTGCCTGCAAGACGGTGACAGCACGGTCTTCATAGCCAGGAGTGGCGCCTTTGGTCATCACCACATTGCCTGCCTCGTCAATGGATGCTTCGGCACCATGCTGCTTGGCAAAGTCAACCAGGAATTTTGCCACCTGCTCGGTATGTCCCGATGGGCGGGGTATCTGAGTCAGTGCGTAGAAATTCTTCCACACAACTTTCGGAGAGAGTTCTTCAATTGGATTCATATCTTGTAGATGTTAGATGTTAAACGTCTGGTGTTTGGAGGATGCAGGACGAAGTGCCAGAGCCACCCATGAGAAGATGCCCAGCAAGGGCACCAAGGCTGTCTGCACCGTGTGGACAATCAGCACGAAGGTGACTGCATCGGTGTCTGCCAATCCATAGAGAATCAAGATGGTCTTGACAGCAAAATGCCAAGGTCCTGCCCCGTTGGGCGTAGGTACTATCACGGAGATGCTGCCGACAATGAAACTCACTATGGCGACGGTGAATGTCAGGTGGGAGGTAAAGTCGAAGCACAGGAAGGTGATCCAGTAGTGCAGGAAATAACTGCCCCAGATGGCAAGTGTGTAGAAGGTGAAAAGTCCCTTATGCTCGACGCCCTTCAAGGAGAGAATGCCTTCCTTCACCTTGTTGACCATATCCTTCACCTTCGCCATGAACGTGAAACGCTTCATGAGCAGCCAAAGGAAGAGCAACGTGATGACCAGACAGATGGCAGTGACGATATAGCCCGTGGTGGTGAATCCTCGCAAGACATCACCAAGATTGGTGCCCGTACGGTCGAAGAACGAGGTGAAGATGCCCACCTGCGAGAGAATGACCACGAAGGTGATGAAAAGGATGAGCAGGGAGTCAATCACACGTTCGGTGACCACTGTGCCCAATGATTTCAGGAACGAGACGCCGTCATATTTTGCCAACACGCCACAACGGCTCAGTTCTCCACTGCGAGGGATGACAAGGCTGGTGGCATAGGAGATGAAGACAGCATGAATGCAGTCCATCAAGCGGGGATGCTCGCCCATGGGTTCCAAGGTCTGTTTCCAACGGATGCCACGAAACATCTGTGCAGTGATGCCAAACACCAACGAGAAGAGCATCCATCCCCAATTCATCTCATGAAGGAGTGTCTCCTCCATGGCATGAAAGTCTGTGTCACGATACATCCACCACAGAATGCCGCCTCCCAACACGAAGGGTATGGCAATATTGATAGCCTTTTTTAGTGTTTTGTTGCTGTTCATCAAGAAAAGTTGTAACTTTGCAGCGCAAAGCGTTCTGCTCAATAATCATTTTCGCAGCCACAAAGTTACGAAATAATTCATAATTCAACATTCAATAGCAACATTTTTTTTCATGGACAGCATAAAACCGAAGAAATTCTTAGGTCAACATTTCCTTACCGACCTCAGTGTAGCGCAACGTATTGCCGACACCGTGGATGCCTGCCCCGACATTCCCGTTCTTGAAGTGGGTCCTGGCATGGGAGTGCTCACCCAATACATCATTCCCAAGCAACGCCCTTTCAAAGTGGTGGAGATTGACTTCGATTCTGTGCCTTACCTCCATGAACATTTCCCCCAACTGGGCGACAACATCATCGAGGGCGACTTTCTGCGGATGGATTTGGAAAAGGTGTTTGACGGCAAGCCTTTCGTGCTGACAGGCAATTATCCATACAACATCTCATCGCAGATTTTCTTCAAGATGGTGGAAAACCGCCACCTCATCCCCTGCTGCACGGGCATGATTCAGAAGGAAGTGGCTGAACGCATGGCTGCATCGCCAGGGGGAAAGACCTACGGTGTGCTGAGCGTGCTCATTCAGGCGTGGTATGATGTGGAGTATCTGTTCACGGTGCATGAGAACGTGTTCAACCCTCCACCGAAAGTGAAGAGTGCCGTCATCCGCCTCACACGCAACAACAAGCAAACGCTCGGATGTGACGAGCAACTGTTCAGACGCATCGTGAAGACCGTGTTCACCATGCGCCGCAAGATGATGCGCAACGGCATGAAGCAAATTCTCGGAAAGGACTCCCCCATGCTTGCCGACCCGATGTTCACCAGACGTCCAGAAGAACTCTCCGTGCAGGAATACATTGACCTGACCAACCGAGTAGAGGAAGAACTAAGTCATCAAGCATAGAAAGAACCTCATCAGCAAGCATAGAAAAACAGGCGGGAAGCACATCACTTCTCGCCTGTCACTTTGTTTTGTTTCACCAATTCATCCCTGATCAGCGAGAGGAAATGAATGGCACCCGAATAGTTCCTGTTTTCATACTGCGTCTTGGCCATGTGCATCAGCGGCGCTATTGCCTGCTCCACATCGCAGATATAGACACCATGTCCCATGTCCATCTCCTTTTCGAAGGTGTGAGAGGTGAACCAGTTCACCATCTCGTCAATCTCCTCCTTTGTGTATTCCGGTTTGTATTCCATTTTTATAATTGAGAATTTATGCACTTTTCCATCTCTTCTGCCGCTTTTCTGCTGGCACCTGCACCACCCAAGACGCGGTTCATCTCCTCATAATCGTCGAGCATCTGCTGACGGGCTTTTCCTCCTGGCAAGATGTCACCCAAACATTGGATGATGTTCTCCTTCGTCATACGGTCAGCAACCAGTTCCTGCACAATCTCCCTATCCACGATAAGGTTCACCAGCGAGATGTACTTCACCTTCAACACCTTGCTCCTCAACCACGAGATGAACTTTCCCACCGGTGTGGCATAGCATACCACTTGCGGCACCCGTAATATCGCCGTTTCCAATGTGGCGGTACCCGATGTGACCAATGCCGCCACCGATTCGCTCAACACCTGATAGGTCTCTCCGAACCGTATCTCCACATCCACCCCCTCAGGTATATACTTCTTATAATATGCCTCATCCATGTTGGGTGCACCGGCAATCACCAACTTGTACCCCTCAAACGTCGCCGCACACTGCAGCATCATCCGAAGGTTATCCTTGATTTCCTGCTTTCTGCTCCCTGCAAGGATGGCAATCTGCTTCTTCTTCTCACACACTTCTGCGCAGTTCTTCCACTGCTCCACAGCATCCACACACGGGTTACCCACATAATGCACCTTGTATCCCCTGTCATCAAACCACTTCACCTCGAACGGAAGAATGGAGAACAACTCATCCACATCTCTCCTGATATTCTTGATGCGATACTCCTTCCATGCCCAAATCTTGGGGCTGATATAATAGAACACCTTGCAGATGCCCTTCTGGTGCACATATTTGGCTATGTCAAGGTTGAAGCCCGGATAATCCACCAATATCACCACATCGGGTTTCCATGCCTCAATGTCCGACTTACACTGCTGCATATTCCGCAGAATCTGAGGCAGATGCACCAGCACCGGAATGAAGCCCATATAGGCAAGTTCACGGTAATGCTTCACCAACACCCCTCCCACGGCAGCCATCTTGTCGCCGCCGTAAAAACGGAACTCTGCCTCAGCATCCTGCCGTTTCAGTTCCGCCATCAGGTTCGAAGCGTGCAAATCGCCCGAAGCCTCTCCCGCTATCAAATAATATCGCATAATTTAATTAATGCATAATTCCTACCCCTTACACCATCAACCCACTCAATTTCTTCATCGTCGCATACGCCGTCATGTCCAACTGCAAGGGAGTCACCGCCACATAGCCATGTTCATACGCCCACGTGTCACTCTCTTCGTCGTGCTTGTCATAAGGTGCATAATAGCCTGCAATCCAATAATACTTGCCCCCTCTCGGATGACTTCTCTCCTGCCATTCTTCATGCCAGTCACCCATACCCATCTTGCAGATTTTCAGTCCCTTCAACGGCACTTCATCGGGCACATTCACATTCAGGCACACCTCCAAAGGCAACCCTTCCTTCAGCACCATCTTGACAATCCGCATCACATATTCCTTCATGTAGGTGAAATCGGCATCCTCGGCAGTTCTTCCACTCGAAAAGGCGATGGAAGGCACATGCTTGATGCATCCCTCCAACGCAATGGACATCGTGCCCGAATAGTGGGCATTCACAGCGCAGTTGTCGCCATGATTGATGCCACCCAACACCAAATCTGGACGGCGCGGCAACAACTTCTCAAATGCCATCTTGGTGCAGTCGTTTGGTGTGCCCGTACAAGCCCACATCGTCAAACTTCCTCTTGTTTCGCTCCCCTCCTCGTGGCAGATGAACGTGTTCCTCACAGGGCTATGACTGCTGATGCTCATGCTCGCGCCACTCCTTCCGCCATCGGGAGCCACCACAAACACGTCTCCCAATTCTCTCATCATCTCAGCCAACTGTCGGATGCCCTCAGCCTCAAAGCCGTCATCATTGCTAATAAATATCAGTTTATCCATTTTTTTCAGTTTTCTGCCCACAAAGGTACGTATTTCCCGTGGCTTTTTCCCTCCAAAAAGAGAAAAATGTTCTTTCAGAGAAAAAAAAAACCAAAACCCTTTGTCAGTTTCCGGAAAAGCACTACCTTTGCATCGCAATTCGAAAGAGGGGCGCTCTTTCCAACATTGCTGAAAGAAAAATTGGGATATGGTGTAATTGGCAACACAACAGATTCTGGTCCTGTTATTCCTGGTTCGAGCCCGGGTATCCCAACCAACAACAGAGGCTTCAGACATACATCTGAAGCCTTTATTGTCCGAAAATGACACATCATTTCACTAACCCTATAAAAAAACTGATTTATGAAAAAGATTGCTTTATTCTTTACCGCAGCACTTGCCCTGTTACTCACAACCAACTGCAACAATGGTACAAATGCCAATGTAAGCAACGAATCTGAAAAGACCAATCTTGCCGACAACCTCGCCAGCGAGGATGCCACTGCGCAGGTGCCAGACACTATGGTGCTCGGTAAACTCTATTTCGTGAATCTCAAAGAGGGAGAGCAACCCATCATGACCGGTTTGAGTCTGAATGGCAACCATTGTGGCAGCGAAGATTTCAACAATAAACCATTTGCCGCAGAAGGTATCCGCTCTGTCTTTGAATTGAATGAGTGGATAGAGTTTCACCCGCAATCAGACGCACAGACTGGCATCAAGGTGATGGTGTTCAAGCATAATGCCGACCAAAGCGCCTACCTGAAAGGTTCCTTGAACGACGAAACTCCCAACTATGTTCTGGCATGTGACCTGAACAAAGATCCCGATGCGGAAGAAACTTATCATTGGGGGTCTTTCTACCTTCATCCCGAGGAGGTCGAACCTGGCTACTACGATTTTGTGTTCCTCTATAACAACAAGGTGTTTGCCACTATGCTCACCAAATTCTATAAAGAATCGGAAATAGACCAAAAAACTGATTCGGATTTGGAGAACCTGATGAAGCAAGCCATCAATTGAATGATTCCTTTTGGAGAACTGTAACACTGTAGCGCTGTAGCAATTACTTCATTGCAGCAGCGCTACACTTTTTCATGAAATCCCTTTATCAGCGCCCATTTCCATACACCGATGTTACATCCGCCATAAATTATGTAACACTACTGCAAAATTATTCGGCATAAAAGCCGTACCTTTGCAACAGGAATAATATCTATCAAAACTTTAATTTATATGTACAAGAAAATTTTATCTGTCGCTTTGGTATCGTCGCTCCTTTGCGCACAAAGAGCCACTGCACAAAGCGAAATCTACCCACAACACTTCGACCTTTCCGAAGTGACGCTGCTCGATGGTCCCATGAAGACCATGATGGAAACCAACGACGAGCTGTTGCTGAAGTATGATGCCGACCGACTCATGACACCGTTCATCCGTCAGGCAGGTCTTTCGAAGAACCCCTCTTCCAAATATAACGGATGGGAAGAGAAGCATCCCAACTTCCCCAACTGGGGTGGCGATGCAGGTTTCGACCTCAGTGGTCACGTGGGTGGTCACTATGTGAGCGCGCTTGCCTTGGCTTATGCAGCCACTAACGATGCCAGCATGAAAGCACGCATGAAGGAGAAACTGGATTATTGCCTCAACATCATGAAGGATTGTCAGGATGCCTATAAGGACGACACGAAGGGGCTGAAAGGCTTCATTGGTGGACAACCCCTCAATCACATCTGGACAGGTCTTTATGCAGGCGACATCACGCAGTTCCGTCGTTCAGGCGGATGGGTGCCCTTCTACTGTCAGCACAAGGTGTTGGCTGGTCTTCGCGATGCTTATCTCTACACCAAGAGCCCGTTGGCGAAGGAACTCTTCCGCGGTCTTTCCGATTGGAGCGTGAACGTGGTGAGCAACATCTCCGACGAGCAGATGCAGCAGGTGCTCGGCTCTGAACATGGCGGCATGAACGAAACTTTGGTGGATGCCTACACCATCTTTGGCGACAAGAAATATCTCGATGCAGCTAAGAAGTACAGCCACCGCCAGATGATTGACGGCATGAAGACCTTCAACCCCACCTTCCTCGACGGCAAGCACGCCAACACTCAGGTTCCTAAGTACATCGGTTTCGAACGTGCATGGCAAGAAGACAAGAGCCTCACCGACTATCGTAGCGCCGTGCTGAACTTCTGGGATGATGTGGCACAAAACCGCACTGTCTGCATCGGTGGTAACTCCATCAGCGAGCACTTCCAGAACCATCAGAACGGACAGCTCTACATCAACAACATGGAGGGTCCCGAGTCTTGCAACTCCAACAACATGCTGAAACTCTCCGAAGACCTCTTCGACGACACCCATGACGCCAAGTATGCGGACTTCTACGAGGCTACGATGTGGAACCACATCATGTCCACACAAGACCCAGAAACAGGTGGTTACGTCTATTTTACCTCGCTGCGCCCACTCTCTTACCGCATCTACTCTCAGGTGAACCAAGGCATGTGGTGCTGCGTCGGCACAGGTATGGAGAACCACTCGAAATACGGTCACTTCATCTACACGCATAGTGCCACCAACGACACGCTCTTCGTGAACCTCTTCACAGCCAGCGAACTCAACAGCAAGAAGTTCGGCATCCGTCAGGAAACCAGCTTCCCCTATGAGCAGAAGACAAAACTGACCATCACCAAGGGCGGCAAGTTCACTCTCGCCATCCGTAAGCCATCATGGGCAAGCGCTGACGGCAAGGCATCCTACACCTATCAGACAAAGAAATGGAAGGCTGGCGAAGTGGTCACTGTGGAACTCCCCATGAAGCTTCGCTACGAGGAATGCCCCGACTATAAGAGCTACATCGCCTTCAAGTATGGTCCTATCCTCCTCGGTGCACGCACTGAGACAGAGGCACAATTGCCCAACGAATATGGTGGCGAAGGACGTATGGACCACTCTCCTGGCGCACGCTCCACTGCCAAGCCCCTCTCCTCTGCCCCACTCCTCATCGGCAACCGCTCAGAGGTGCTCAGCAACATTCAAACCAAAGACCTCAGCAAACTGAGCTTCACGCTCTCTACAGACAAGGGCACCCTGCCACTCGTACCTTTCTACAGCATTCAGCACTCACGCTACTCTTGCTACTTCTTCCAAGGCACTAAGGAAGACTATGCAAACTCCGATATGGGACGCCGTGATGCAGAAGAACAGGCATTGCAGGCACGCACCCTCGACTATGTGGCAACTGGCGAACAGCAGAGCGAAGCAGGTCACGAAGTCAAGTTCTCAACAGGCTCCACAAGCGGCAGCTATCGTGGCGAGAACTACCGCGATGCCAAGAACGGCGAGTTCATCCAGTATGTCATCGACAACAAGGGACTCGAAACCGAACTCTCCCTCATGCTCCGGTTCATCACCTCCGATCGTGGACGTACTGCCAACATCTTCCTCGATGACGAGAAGATTGGTGACATCACCATCCAGCCCCGTATGCAAGGTGCTGACGAACAAGGCTTCTTCAATGTCGAATACGCCATCCCAGAAGACCTTCTCATCGACCCTCAGACAGGCAACATCAAATCGCAACTCACCTTCCGCATCGTCGCATCACCTAACACCATGTGTCCAGGACTCTACTACCTGCGACTGATGAAGAAGTAATCGAACCGTTTTTTGAACACTAACAAAAAGAATCGGAGTTACCATCGTAACCCCGATTCTTTTTGTTTTGCGACAAATTAACCAAAATCGGTCATAAGAGATTAGTGTTAAAGGAATACACGCCGCTCTTCAGCGTCAAAGATAGAGGACACCGAGCTGAAGGTTCTCAATTCTTAGCTCTCAATTCATAGTCCTTCCCTCCATCACCAGTCATCATCGTCTGTGCCTGTGATGCCATGTTTCAAAGCCTCTTCTACCTTGTCCATGATGGCATTCGAATAGGCATGTGTCATCACCAAAGCCTTGGCACAGGTGCGTTTTTGCGGGTCTTTCTCCACGAAAGGATAATGTCTGGCAATCTCCCACTGCTCGTCATAGAGGTTGGCATTCGTTTTGTCATCCTTCTTGCGCTTTGAGTCGCCATAGGTGCTCTTGTTCGAATCAGTAGGTGATAGCCATCCACCACTCACATCTGCCAACACGTCGTAGTTCTGCACCGTGTATGTCACCCTCACGCGTCCTTCTTTGATGTCCAGACGGATGACTGGCGTGATGCTCACCGAATACTTGTTCAGCGTACCTATGTGCTCAGCGATGCCTGCAATGGTCGAGGAGATGATGATGCAGCCAGCTTCCTTATCGTTCAGTGTGATGGCCTGCTTGTCCTTAAATGTCGCTGTCGCCCAGTAATTGAGGGCAACATACAAATCCTGTTTCGATTTGCCTGGAGCCTCAATCACCTGCTGATACGTCAGGCTCTCGTTCTTGTCAAGTTTCAGCCCGTTGGAAAGGTTTAAGGCGGCATCAAGCCACTTTTCCCCATACCTCACTCTGGCATACTTCTCCAAATCGGCGGCTTTCATCACTTGGGCGTGCATATGCCCAGCGCCGCATATTGTCAGGATGGTCACTACAACCATCATTATCATTTTCTTCATTGTTCTTCGGTGGCTTTCCACAATAAAAGCCTCTCTAAAATCTAATCTCAAATTAATGCATCATGCACCAACTTATGCATTATGCATTATGAATTACGAACTATGCATTATTATGAAAAATAGCCCCAATCACTTATGGTCAGATGTCGGAATATCATCACCAGGGTCTTCCATGATGAAGTTGACAGCTGGCACCCATTCACGCACGGTCTTATAGGACTGCAGGGCTTTGTCTTCGTAGGAAGTGCGAAGACGTGTAGGGTCGACGTGGAAGGTAAGCACAAGGGCTTCACGCACTGCTTCTGCGCGCTTTTCTGCCAACACACGGTGGTATTCCTCATCCTCGTCGGGAATGATGTCAGGATGCCCCACGATGTTCAGGTTGACCAGCGGATGGGAACGGAGAAATTTCGCCACATGCTCCACACGCTTGGTGGTGGCAGCATTCAGATAGTAGAAGCCAGCATAGAACGGAATCTCGGTGTGCATCGCCTCTCCATAACGCACTGTTTCCTGATAATCACGCGTATGATCCACCAACACGGGATCCACAAACGGCACCTTCGGAGGTGTGCGGAAACGACGCAGCTGCTGCTTGCCATTCTTGAAGTGATATACAAAGTTGACCATCAGGTCAAGATAGAAGTCAAGGCTATTGCCATCAGAGGCACCATTGTACTTGTTGTCGGTGCCGTTCATGCGCAAATCCACAAGGATGTCCCACGGCTCACTCAGACGGATGCCCATCTGCATGCCGGCATTACCCACGATGTAATTACCACCGCTCTTATCCACAGGATAGTAAGGTTTCTCAGCATTGGGCGTCACATTCCACTTGGCTATCTTATCATCAAATCCGAAGGTCTTGATGACTCCTGCACCAAAGGTGAAACCCCACGAGACAGGGCGGTCGGCATTATAGCCGAAAAAGATGTTTGTGAGGTTGACAACGCCCGACAGCGTGGCTGACAGGAACTTGTAGTTATAACGCCCGTTGCCATACACCTCAGGCATCGCATTGACAGCCGCCTTGCTGCATCGTGACACCTGCGTGGTGAGACCCGCATTGAGCTGCACACCGAAGGCTGGGTTGAAATTATGTCCCAATACGGCATCGATAGAGGGCAACTGGTGGAAGATAAAGTCTGTTCCATCAGCATTTTCCGCCAAAGACTGACTGAAACCGCCCCCCACACCGATGTACCAGTCACCATGCTTGTGCTTGGGGGCGTTATACAATTGAGCCGATGCCGTCAGCACACACACTAACAGACACATCATAGCTATCCATCTCGTCCATCTATTGCTGCTAGCCATGCAGGCATTTCCCCGCTTGGCAAGGGACATTTTCTGTATGTTTTGAGGTTCTTTTCGCACCATTTGGGGTATCATTCTTACGTGATTTTTCGTGATATACTTGCAAAAGTAACACATTAAATTCAAAATTCAAACAAAAATCCCCAATAAAATGAATAATCTCGATAAAAATCCTTAACTTTGCCACCGAAATGCAACATAAATGGCTCGGTAGCTCAGTTGAATAGAGCGTCAGATTCCGGTTCTGCAGGTCATGGGTTTGAGTCCCATCCGAGTCACATCGCCAGGGGAGTCACAGTTTATTGTGGCTCTTTTTTCATAACCATCATCCCCAACAGAATCGCAAACGAAATTTCACCTGAATAACCACCGAATCACTAACTGAAAAATCGGGTTGCCAACTAAATTAGTGGTTCAAGACAAATTCATCGGTTATGGAATTAATCATCTATACATAAAACAAATTGGGGGTTCCCAAAACAAAATAAAATCGGGTTCTCGAACCAAAAACTGTCCGAAAACCCGATTTTCATCCCCAATACTCCCTCGAAAATCTATTCGATGCCGATTTTTAGACAAAATAAGATTATCAGAATATTAAACAAAAATAATATAATGTGTTAAATTTAGCCAATTAGTTAACAACGTTATAATATGTTAAAGAAATTAACTAGCACTAAAAGTCTCAAACGTGCCGTCATCGAAAAAAATTCGCACTTCAACTACTTTACGAGGTGGTTTTTGCTGCTGTTTCAGTGTTTCAGCAACAATTTCCTGCACATTGACTGTGGGCGCAACAGCTGGAGTTGCCGATGGGCGGCGGGATGCAGGCACACTGGAAGGTGTAACTGGAGCGGGATTGGGCGACATGGCGAAGAGTGACAACTGACCATCATCGTAGTTGGCAATATCCTCTACATTATTATTATTGGTGGCAACGTCTTCAGCTACACCTTCTGAGGGAGTAGGAGAGTCAGAATTGAGATAGACGGGTTCGGCATTGAAGAACAACCAAGCAGGGTTGATGTCGGGAAATGCCTGGGTGATACTACGGAGGATGTTGAGGGTAGGTTGGGTGCGACCACTCAAAATGTGAGAGAGGGTACCAGGAGCTATGCACACCTCATTGCAAAATTGGGTGTTGTTGAGGTGCTTTTCCTGAATGATAAACTCGATTTTTTCCTTATCTGTCATGTGAAGATGTGTAATTTGATGATTTTTCTAATTTTTTACAAAGGTAGGCATTATTTTCCAATCATCAAAACATTTCCATTTCTTTTTGTAATTTTATATTTTCATTTTCTATTTTGAAAGTTTTAAAGAATAAAAGGTGCTTTACATTTTCTTTTGTAAATATCATATCTTTGTAAAAAATATCTGTAAAAACAACTTTTTCTATCACTTTAATATTGGATACTAAATTATTGATTGATTTATTATTAAAAATAAACAAAATGGCAAATAATTGGCATTGTGCCATAAAATAGGCTTTACAGGACTGGTTATAGAGTGTACTGACTTGCCTTCCATTCCAATAAAAACATGTAATTCCCGCTTTTTCAATTATTTATAATCCATAAAATAATAGTGAATATTTAGTGCTTTTACTTTGTAAATCCTTTAGGTTGTAAAATGTAAAAATGGCTGATGTTTTTATTTGTAAAAATATTGCTTTGTGATTAGCTTGCTTGTTTTGTAAATTCGTTTTACAGCACTGCCGCTTTCATTCTGTAAATTTTTATTTGTTTTGTTTTAAATTTTGTTAATGTAAAATTTCATCGGATCCAATTGGGTAATTTTTGGCTCGAATTTGCGAGAATCGAACAGGTGGTTTCTTGTGGATTTTTGACTGAAATAAGAGGCATTTTTTAGCCCTATTTTAGGGGTTAATCCTTTGATTTTCCGAATAAAGAGGGGTGATTTTTTTGTTCGTTTTTTTGAGTGAAAGAGATTTTGTTCGCGTTTTTGAGGCTAAAAAATTGATAGATTTCAGGTGTGTTTTTCAATTTTGAGGACAAAATAAAGATGATTTTCGGTACCCTATTTGATGCTCAAAAATCATCTGGAATTTTTTAGAGGACTTTTCGTGAACAAAAATCAATGGAGAATAAAATAGATAAGTTCGTGCATGATGTCAGCATCTGACAAGTTACCTTTGTCGATTCCCTTGAGGCGTGCATCCGCTTCACGCAATTTTCCGATGATCTGCATAACTTTCAAGGGCGTGTACTTACGCATAGCAGTGGTGTATTCACGGAGTTGCCACGTCTGACGTAAGTCGAGTTGCGCCATCAGCCCCTTCTCCGTTTTTTCTGGAGCGTAATATGCCAGCATCATTTGTGCAAAGAAATTGAAGAGCATCGCTACGGTCATCACTGGAGAATTGACCTTCGGATTCTGGTCGAAATTGAAGATGATCTTGTTGACCTTTGCCACATCCTTATTAGCGACAGATGTTCGTAACTCCCACAAATTGAACTCTTTAGAAATTCCAACATTCTGTTCAACAAGGTCGGGAGTGATGCGTGGCTGTCCGGCCGGGAGTGCCAGCACAAGCTTATCCAATTCGCCTGCCATACGGTTCAGGTCGGCACCAACACTCTCTGCCATCATCAGACAGGCACGTTCATCGATGCCCACTTGTTTCCTGGAGAGATATTCGACGATGAACTGTGGCAGCATGCCTTCCTTCAATCGTGGGCTTTCGAACACGACCCCCACTTTCTCAACAGCAGGAATCAGCTTCTTGCGCCCATCCACTTTCCCGTTTTTGTAGCAAATCACTAAAATTGTGGTCTTCATTGGATTTTGTGCATAGACAGCAAGTTCGTCAATTTTTAACAAATTCTGTGCCTCTTTAACAATTACCACTTGATGATTTGCCATCATCGGGTAGCGACGCGCACAATTTATCACGTCAGCGACATTCGTTTCACGCGTACAATAGATGATAGTTTGATTGAAATCCTGCTCATCTTTTGTCAGCACGTTGTCGGCAATGTATTCAGAAAGACGATCAATGTAGTACGCCTCCTCCCCCATTAAGAGAAAGATGGGCTTGTACTCCCCTCGCCGAATCATTTCCACAATTTCGCGATGTGTGATATTTGTCTTTGCCATAATTTACTTTTTCGTTTGCAAAGGTAAGAAATAATTAGGAATTAGAAGCGAGGAATGGGAAATGAATTGCAAAGAAAACCATTCTTTTCTTTGGCATTTCGCTCTATTTGCACTAACTTTGCACCATGATTGAGAAGCATATAGTTTTGGAGGACATTGACCTTGTTACGTTCTACGGGGTGAACAATGTCCATTTGCAGATGATCAAGGCGCTGTATCCGAAGTTGAGGATTGTGGCTCGTGGCAACATCGTGAAGGTGATGGGCGAGGAGGAGGAGATGTGTGCCTTTGAGGAAAACATCGCCAAGATGCAGGAGCATTGCGCGAAATATAACTCGCTGAACGAGGAGGTGATTTTGCAGATCGTGAGGGGAGAACACCCTACGGGACATGCTGCTGACGGCACCGCTATTTGCTATAGCATCGCGGGCAAACCGATTGCGCCACGTTCGGAGAATCAGAAAACGCTGGTGGATGCCTATTACAAGAACGACATGATTTTTGCCATTGGTCCTGCGGGCTCTGGTAAGACGTATGTGTCAATTGCTTTGGCCGTGAGGGCGCTGAAGAATAAGGAAATCAGGAAGATTATCTTGTGTCGCCCCGCCGTGGAAGCTGGCGAAAAGTTGGGTTTCTTGCCAGGCGACATGCGGGAGAAGATTGACCCTTATCTGCAACCGCTCTATGACGCCTTGCAAGACATGATTCCTGCACAGAAACTCACGGAATATATGGAGCAGAACGTGATTCAGATTGCCCCACTCGCTTTCATGCGTGGACGAACGCTGAACGATGCGGTGGTCATCCTCGACGAGGCACAAAACACCACCACGCAGCAAATCAAGATGTTCCTGACACGTATGGGACAAAACACGAAGATGATCATCACGGGTGACTTGACGCAGATTGACCTGCCACGCAACGTGAAGAGCGGTTTGAAAGAAGCGAAAGAGGTGCTGAAGGATGTGAAGGGCATCGCCTTCGTGGAGATGGACGAAAGGGACATCGTGCGACACAAGCTGGTGACCAGAATCGTGAATGCTTATCATCAATATGAGAGCGAGACAAAGTACCCGCTGTTCAACGACGGGAACAAGGATATCAATTAACTCAGATAGTAATCAGCCCAGACATTCTTTCATTAAGATATTCATTAACTCAACAATAGAATCATGGCTAAAGCTTTAACAAGAACAGACTTCAACTTCCCAGGACAGAAGGAAGTTTATCACGGCAAAGTCCGTGACGTGTACAACATCAACGACGACCTCATGGTGATGGTCGCTACTGACCGCATCTCTGCATTCGACGTGGTGCTACCAAAGGGCATCCCCTTCAAAGGTCAGGTGCTCAATCAGATTGCAGCAAAATTCCTCGATGCCAGCGCTGACATCGTGCCTAACTGGAAGTTGGCGACTCCCGACCCTATGGTGACGGTGGGTTTGAAGTGTGAGGGTTTCCGCGTGGAAATGATTATCCGTGGTTACCTGACTGGTTCTGCATGGAGAGAGTATAAGGCTGGCAACCGCACCCTTTGTGGCATCACATTGCCTGAAGGCATGAAGGAGAATCAGAAATTCCCCAAGCCCATCATCACTCCCACCACGAAGGCTGATGAAGGTCACGACGAGAACATCTCGAAGGAGGAAATCATCGCACAAGGTCTCGTGAGCAAGGAGGACTATGAGGTGATGGAGAAATACACCTATGCCCTCTTCGAACTGGGCACAAAGATTGCCGCCGAGAAAGGACTGATTCTTGTGGACACGAAGTATGAATTCGGCAAGCGAGACGGCAAGGTTTACCTCATTGACGAGGTGCACACCCCCGACTCTTCCCGTTACTTCTACGCAGAGGGCTACGAAGAGAAGTTTGCGAAGGGTGAACCTCAGAAGCAGCTCTCAAAGGAGTTCGTGCGCCAGTGGCTCATCGACCACAACTTCATGAACCAACCCGGTCAGGTGATGCCGGAAATCACGGATGAATATGCAGAATCTGTTTCTGAACGCTACATCGAACTGTATGAGCACATCATCGGTGAGAAATTCGTGAAGGAGACAAGTGACGAGGACATCGCCAAGCGTATCGAAAAGAACGTATTGAATTATTTAAAGAATAATTAGGAATGAGAAATTAGGAATGAGGAATTGAATGTCATATCCAACAAGGAGTACAAGTAACAATTCCTCATTCCTAATTCCTCATTCCTAATTCCTTTGTATGTACGAGCAAGAGCAGATAAAGCCATACGGCGAAGAAGGGACGAAACGTGAGCAGGTGGAGCAGATGTTTGACAACATCGCCCATTCTTACGACACGCTGAACCACACCCTCAGCTTTGGTGTTGACCGTATCTGGAGGAACAACGCCATTGACTTCCTGCTCAAAAACAGAACAAGCACGGATAGCGTACTCGACATTGCGACAGGCACTGGCGACTTCGCTATCCTTGCTGCACAAAAGCTGCACCCCCAACGCATTGTGGGGTGTGACATCAGCGAGGGGATGATGCAGATAGGCAGGGAGAAAGTGGCAAAGTTGAGACTTTCCGACATCATCACATTTCAGAATGAAGATTGTGCGAAGATGTCCTTTGAAACAAATTCTTTCGATGCCGTCATTTCTGCTTTTGCGTTAAGGAACTTCCAGAACCTCGACGAGTGTTTGAAGGAGATGCATCGAGTGCTGAAAGAGGACGGACACTTATCTGTTGTGGATCTCTGCACCCCTGTCTCGTTTCCCATGAAGCAATTTTTCTGGCTATATAAAAAGGGGGTAATGCCCGTGTTGGGAAAACTCTTCTCAAAGGACAATACCGCTTATTCCTATCTGCCCGAAACGATGGATGCCGTGCCCCAAGCGGAACGCATGCAGAGCATCATCCTACAAGCAGGATTCCACAACGTGAACTTCAAACGCCTTGCCTTTGGCATGTGCATCCTTTACACCGCAGAAAAATAGTGAAGCCATGAGCGAACCGGATGAGACACACCGCATGGGGAAGCGATGTCAGAAGAAGAACTACCGTTTGCCTGGTGCTTACCACATCACCATCAATGTAGCAGAACGACAATGGCATCCGTTGGGACAGGTGGTAGGAAATCTTGACCAGCCTGATGGCGATGCAAATGCACCAAGGGTGGAACTGACTGCTATCGGAAAGATGGTGGAAGAGGAACTAACGAAAAGCATCACAACACACTATCCCATGATTGAGGTGCAGGATTATGTGGTGATGCCCGAACATTTACACTTCATCCTCGTGGTGCACAACAGCATCATCAGTCGAAATGGAAGAGAGACGCACCTAGGGCAAGTCATCGCTGGCTTCAAGAAAGGCTGCAACCGCCGCTATTGGGAAATGACAGGCATGACTGCCAATGGGCAGCAGGGTGTGACCGCCAATGAGCAGCAAGGCATGACCAATTATGGGCAGCAGGGCAAACCTGCTGACGCAAGGGCGGAAAGCACAAGCCCCTTGCGCGATGCGGTTCACCCGCATGGGTTCAAAGTTCCCTCCTCAGGCACCACCAACCGCCCACCCCTCTTCGCCTACGGCTATGTCGATGTGATGCCGCTGCAACCAGGCCAACTCGAAACCCAACGCCACTACATCCACAACAACCCGCGCAGCCGCCTCATGCGCACCAGTAATCGCAACCTGCAAAGCCCACAACGAGGCGGCATCGGCACCGCCCTCAAGCTTCCAGCCCTGAAAGGTTATCTGCAACGCGAATGCGGCACACCCCTCTTCGATGAAGACAAATGGGAAAACATCCAAAATCGGCTGCTCATTAACGATGGGATGGTAACCTGCGACAGCTACGGCAACCGCCAATTACTACAATGCCGCATACTCCCAGTCGTCTGCCATAGAAAGGACAAAGCCTCCTTCACCCTGCAGAAACAGCGATGCCTTACAGCTGCATCCGAAGGAGCCATCCTCGTCTCTGCCCGCATAGCTAAAGGCGAACAAGAAATTATTGACACAGCCATCCAACAAGGATTCCCTGTCATCACCATAGAAAACAACGGATTACCAGAACGATACCACCCCTCGGAGCGACGCATAGACCTATGCGCCACCAACAAAATGCTCATCGTCACCCCGTGGCGTTACATTTATCGACATACCCACGAACCCATCTCTGTGGCAGAATGCAAGACCATGAACTGTGTTGTCCAAGCTTTGTGCCGCACAAAAGATTCTTGGTGGAAAACAAAATAAAACACCATAGATAAAAACCTATTATGATTAAAAGACTATTTTTACTAAAACCCATTATCGCAGCATTGCTGCTCACAGCCAACTGTATCACCTATGCAGCCGTGCCTGACAGCATTCGTAAGAACTTGGAAGATTTCGACTATCTGACCAACTTCACTGAGGAGAACCACGCTGTCTTTCCTGCCATCATGGAACAAGGATACAAAAAGACGTATGAGTCTTTGAAGAAGAAACTGAGAAAGCAAGTGGCAAAAGGTGAAACGGGCATTGAGAAAGCGGCAAGCGAGTATGTCTTTTGGTTCTACAAAAACTTTGACACACACAGCTGGATAGACACTCCGCTGTGGGACAGCCTTGAAAAGACGGTCAGTATTGACTATTCGGCGTTAATGGAGTACCAGCCACAGCCGGTATCATGCAAGGTAGATGAGCAGACGTGGCTTGTACGGGTTCCTTCTTGCTTTGGAATTCATCCCACGAACGAGTGGGTATTGCGAGCCTCAAAGGATTATTGGGAATCAGGCTGTGATTATCTAATCATTGATGTGAGAGGAAATGAAGGCGGAAATGATGCTATATGGGCACCTTTCAAGAATATGTTGGCAGACCACAAACGAGAGCGGCCTTTTGAATCATACTTCCGCAACACGGCTTACAATCAAAAGTTCTGGGAATTTATTATCGAGCAGGTGGATAACAAACCGTTCTATCAGGAATTCCTCAATAATTGCAAGGAGACTGCAGGTAAGGGTGAGTATAAACTTTGGGCGGTAAACGACTGTAGTGACGTAACACCGATGCCCCGTCCTAAAAGAGCTGCCGTCATGATTGATCAGGGTACGGCCAGCGCAGGTGAAGCTTTAATCCAACTTTACGTAAGAGGCGTAAGCAACAGAACGAAAGTTTATGGCAAGGAAGGCACTTATGGGGCAGACTTGACCGGTAATGTATTCCAAACGAAATTACCCAATGCAGGGTACTTAGTGACCTATCCTACTTGTATGGAATACAAAGATTTTCTTGAGTATCATGTATTCGGGAAAAATGGCTTTCAACCAGATGTAACAATAGAGATTCCTTATCCCAATCGCCTTACCAACAACATCGACGAGTGGGTGCTGTGGGTGGCAGATGATTTGAAGAAACAATAAAAACAACTAAAGATAAATGAACACATACGGACTCATTGGATATCCCCTGGGACATTCGTTCTCTCGCAAGTTCTTCACGGAGAAATTCGAGAAGGAGGGGATTGACGCACAGTATTTGAACTTTGAAATTCCAAGCATAGAGGAATTTTCCAACATCATCAAGAACACCCCAACGTTAAAGGGTCTCAACGTGACCATCCCTTATAAGCAGCAGGTGATGCAGTATCTGGATGACATCAGCGAGGAGGCAAGGGCGATTGGTGCGGTAAATGTGGTGAAGGTTAGTAAAGAGGGTTTGACTGGTTACAACAGCGATGTGATTGGTTTTGTGGAAAGCATCAAGCCTTTGCTGAAGCCTCATCACAAAAAGGCACTCATTCTCGGCACTGGCGGCGCATCAAAGGCTATTCGTTATGGATTGGAAAAGAAGTTGGGAATGAAAACGCTGTTTGTGAGCAGAAGTGCACGAGAGGGGATAATCACTTATGAAGAGGTGACTGCAGAGGTGCTGAAAGAGTATGAGGTGATTGTCAATTGCTCTCCTGTGGGGATGTATCCTCATGTGGATGAGTGTCCTGCCCTGCCCTACGAAGCCTTGAACGAGAACAACCTCCTGTATGATTTGGTGTACAACCCGCTTGAGACGCTTTTCATGAAGAAAGGTGCAGCACAGGGTGCCACTGTGAAAAACGGGTTGGAGATGTTGCATTTACAAGCCATTGCATCGTGGGAATTTTGGGAAAAGTAATTTTTTCACATTTCACGTTCCACTTTTCACTTTAATTTCGTAACTTTGCCTCATCTATATATCCTGTTTACTACTTGTTTAACTGTACTAAACCTAAAAAGATGCGGACAATTCTCTTTTCTATCCTTATGTGGGCGTGTGCCCTTTGTGGCATGCAGGCACAAACCATCAAGAAGGGTGACAAGTTCTTCGATGGTATTTCACTCTATACCGTGCAGGAAGTGCGGATGGGGAAAATCGTCTATATGACCAGTAATGACGGCAATGAGCTGACACTTGAGAAGGTGGATGGCAAGGTGGGTGAATACACCTTGCAACCCAGTCGTCAAGCAGATGAGCCTCCCTATGGAAGCAAATGGGGAGGACGAGTGCAGTACATCCGTCATAAAGAAAGAAATCTCCTTGCTTTCCGCAAACCCAGCAATGGCGACGTGGTGTGGACGATGGATCTCACACGCAACTCTTACAACGACTGCATCATGATGCAACAGATGATGCAACAAGAGGAGCCTGAAAATGCTGGCACTCTTGTGCTGAACCGTCCCTATCTTGATGGCATTTCTAAGGCAGATTTGCGTCTGATGCGCAATCGCATTTTGGCCAATCATGGCTATCGCTTCACGTCAAAAGACTTGCAAGAGCACTTTGGCAAATATCTTTGGTACAAACCTGTCAATGACAACAGCACCATCAAGCTCGACATCATTGAGCAAGTCAACATCGAGCTTATCAAAAGTGCTGAAGCTGAAAAATAACTCCAGAATTCTGTACACAATATGAAAAAAATTGCATTTTCACTCCTCACATGCTGTGTCACGATGATGATGCAGGCACAAATAGCCGGACACGAATGGTTCGACGGCACACTTCAATACTCTGCAGAGAAAATAGCAGGTGGAAAAATTCTGATGAACGCGATGGACGAGGGCGAGGAGCATGAGTTTCTGCTCGTGCCTGTGGCTGGCAAGACAGACACTTACCATGTGACAGACAGCGAGAACCATTACACGAACCCCTATGATGGCATGACCGCCAAGCACATGAAGAAAGAAGGCTGGGATGTCATCGGTTTCTACAACAGCAAAAATCAGTTGAAAAGCTTGATGGAGAACGCGGAGAAGTTCACCGAACACTACGAGCAAGTGTCTGTCAGCAGATGGAAACAGCAACTCAAAGGCACCTATTACTTCCCCGAAGGTGGGGGTGACCTGGAATGGAACGACAAGAGCCTAACGATAGGTGGTGTAATTGCTCCTTACGAGGTGGTGACCTTCAACGGCAGGGTGACTGGCTATATCCGCGTGGAAGGCTCTGGCACCATTCTGGAAGGTCTGTGGGAAGCGATACCTACGCTCGAAGGCATCGTGCTATATGAAATCAATGAAAAAGGCGATTATCTGTACGAATGGGAACGCACGCAGGTGAAATACGTCCTGAAGGAGAGCAACCCTCAAGTGGGACGGTTCGACTATGCCACCAACACATTCTTGAACTGCCAGCACTTCCGTCGCTACAAGAAATCCACTCTCCGCATCATGCGCAATTCCATCATGGCACGCAACGGCTACAAGTTCTCCTCCAAGGACCTGCAGGACTACTTCAGTAAGGAGCCTTGGTACAAACCAGCCGCATCGAACGACAACATCAAACTTTCGTTCATCGAACAGTTGAACGTGGAGCTAATCAAAGCAGAGGAAGAGAACCCCAATCATGAATCTTATGTAAAGGAACAATAAAGATGAAAACATCCATCATGACCCTCATCCTGAGTGCGTGTGCCCTCGGCATGAACGCACAAGCCCTGAAGCAGCAAGGCAAATCGGCAGAGCAGATTGTGCCTAAAGGTTGGGAACACAAAGAAGCAGTGGGCGACTTGAACAAGGATGGTATCAAAGACCTTGTGGTGCTTGCAAAGCCGAACTTCAAGGAGAACATGCAGACGCGTGATGACGGCTACGAATACAACTTCAACCCGTACATCCTCGCCATCTACTTCGGTCAGGAAGGCGGTAACTACCAGCAGTGGAAGCAATACGAGGATATGTTTATGCCAGACAGCGAATGGAGCAGCGTGGATGTGGACATCGAAATCACCGAACGTGGCACCCTCAACATCAGCCCCGACTACTTCGCCAGTGCTGGCAGTTATGATACCAGCCAAACTACCTATACCTTCCGCTTTCAGAATGGTGACTTCTATCTGATTGGTAAGGAGAGCACCGAAATGTCACGCAACACGGGTGAGATGACCACCGTGAGCGAGAACTATCTCACCTGGAAGCGTCAAACGGTTGAGGACAATGCTTTCGAGGAGGTGGAGAAGAAGGAAACTTGGAGCAAGTTGACCAAGGAACCTTTGAAGAAATTGGGAGATGAGGGGCTTGAGTAAGTAAGAGGTGAAAGTTAAACTATTTTCATTATAAATAATAAAAAACAATTATGAAGAAGATTTTTCAGTTTGCTATCTTGGCAGCAGCTTTTGCCATGACAGCTTGTGTGGGCAAAGTTGAAAAGACCATCACAGAAACCGTAACAGATTCACTTCCTTGGTATGAGGACATGGAAGCATTGGATGCAGACCTCAAGGCAGCCATTGAAGATGCTCGTGACCTTGACTCTTCCAAGATTTCCAACACACTGATGCCTATCAAGAAGGGCACTCCTAATGAAGAATGGGAAACCATCGACGGCAAGGACATGGTGCTGCTCGTCACGCTTGTTGACAGCAGCCGTCTGCAGAAGTTCTTCGGACAGGAAGGTGTGTATCAGATTGACCGTGAGATGGGCACATGGGTGACTATCCCTGGTGAATGGCTCACAAAGAAAGAGGCTTTCGAAGGTCTTGACAGTATTGCCGCCCACATGCGTATGTTGCAGATGTATGGTCTTAGCCCTGATTGCACTTACAACATCATGGTGCAGTTCTATGCCGACGTGAAGGGCATCTTCCGTCCTGCATCTGACCCAAGCATCGACACCACTTCTGCTGGCATCGAAATCCCTGCATGGGCAGACGAAAACTACAAGGTGGGCGACACCAACTTCCGCGAGTGGTTCCGCTACAACGTGCAAGCCGCTTTCGAAGATGACAGTCCTCTTCCTTGGACACGTCTCGGTTACACTTACGACTGGCACAAAGGCGCTCCTCGTCAGGGTCTCTCCGAGTATGTGGTGGTTGACCAGACATACCTGAAGGTGAAGAGCTACGAAAGCGAGTGGCAGTTCATTCAGAACCTCAGCAAATAAGTCGTACCCCTCGACTACAAAACAGCGTACCCCTCAACTACGGCACATCGTAGTCGAGGGGTACGTTTTTTAATAGAACTGTTAAGCGTTAGTTCTCAGCAGCAGGGGCTGATGCCTCTCCACCACCCTCACTGGCGCTTTCTCCTTCCACCTTTTCCTTTTTCGAAGCAGGAGCCACATAGACGGAGGGGCCGATGTAGGTGTTACGAGGTATGTCCTCTTTGGCAGTTGGGTATTTGGCATGATACTGCGGGAAGTTCTTGTCAGCGAGCACTTTGTCCATGAAATAGCCAAAGACAGGAAGTGCGGTGCGGCTACCCTGCCCCAATGCGCTGGTGCGGAAATGGATGCAACGATATTCGCCACCCACCCATGCGCCTCCGACAAGGTTGGGCGAACATCCCACAAACCACGCATCGGAATGGTTGGAAGAAGTGCCTGTCTTACCACCCAATTCGGTGTCGTAGAAATGGATGTACTCCCAAAGCGCCTGTGTGGTGCCACCCGGTTCCTGCATACCTGCACGGAGAAGACGCTGGAGGTAGAAGGCAGTCTTGTATTTCATGACGGGTTTAGGAGCAGGTTCATCTTTTTCACAATCATAGATGACGTTGCCGTTTCGGTCAAGTATTTTCGTGACAAGAATAGGTCTTCGTTGCTTGCCGTCGTTCATAGCGGTGCAATAAGCGTCAACCAGTTCCAAGAGATTCACGTCGGAAGAACCAAGCGCCAACGAAGGTGTGGCATCGAGTTTGCTCTGGATGCCCATCTTATGTGCCATATCGATGACATTGTCAATGCCGGTGTCTTGTCCCAACTTCACGGCAATGGTGTTGACCGACTGCGCAAAAGCTGACTTCAGCGGCATGTTGGCACCTGTGCAATAACCGCCAGAGTTGTGGGGTGTCCAAGTGACCATGCGTTGAGGATCTTGTGCATCGGGCACTTGCAAGGAAATGAGTTGGTCGCGATACCTTGTTGTGGGCGTGATGGCATCATCATGTTCAAAAGCAGAAGCATAGACAAAGAGTTTGAAGGTAGAACCTGGTTGACGCATTGCGGTCACCTTGTCATACTTCCAGCTGTTGAAATCGACATCGCCCACCCATGCACGTACATAGCTTGTTTGAGGCTCCATCGCCACAAAACCGCAATGCATGAACTTGACCATATAGCGGATGGAATCCATCGTGCTCATCTCCTTCTCCACCAGATGGTCGGGGTTGTTGTAGTCGAACACCTTGACCGGATGTGGCAGGTTCATGTAGTAATTGATGGAGTCGGCATTATCGTTATACTTCTTTGCCAAAATCTTGTAGTAATCGCTTCTTACGGCGATGTCCTCGATGAAGTTGGGAATTTCCTGCCCACGCTCATCGCGCCACGGAGATTGGTTGCCCCAATGGCTGTTGAATCGTTGCTGAATGAGGCGCATCTGCTTCTGCACCGCCTGTTCGGCATAGCGTTGCAAACGGGTGTCGAGCGTCGTGTATATCTTCAATCCATCGGAGTTGAGGTCGATGTCATTCTTCTCCGCCCAATCCTCCAGATAATCCTTGATGGCTTCGCGGAAATGGAGGGCACCCCCATCGTAGGATTTCTCGACCGTGTAGTTGAGGTTGATGGGTATCTTCACCAACGAATCCAATTCCTGACGCGTCAGCTTTCCATGTTCAAACATATTGTTCAGCACCACATTGCGGCGTTCAAGGCTGTTCTTAGGGTTGACCTTAGGGTTGTATGTCGTGGTCGCCTTCAGCAAGCCCACCAACACTGCCGATTGCTCTGCTGTCAGGTTTTGCGGAGTGGTCTTGAAATAGGTTTTGGCAGCCGTCTTGATGCCAAAGGAATTGCTGCCGAAATCCACCGTGTTGAGGTAGAGCGTGAGAATGTCCTCCTTGCTGTACATGTTCTCAATCTTGATGGCGGTAATCCACTCCTTCGATTTCATGACCAAGATGCCCAATCCCGGCACTTTTCCCAAAAGTCCTGTGGAGTATTGAGAACGAATCTTGAAGAGGTTCTTGACCAATTGCTGCGTGATGGTGCTGGCACCACGAGGATTGCCCTTCAGGATGTCTTTTCCTGCCGCAAAAAGCCCTTGATAGTCAATGCCGTGATGCTGGTAGAAACGCTCATCCTCCGTAGAAATCAGGGCATCAATCACATAGGGGGAAATCTCCTTGAATTTCACGGGCGAACGGTTCTCGTTGAAGAACTTACCAATCAGCACACTGTCGGCGCTATACACGAACGAAGCATCGTTGGTGACAGGATTCTGTATCACATCCATCGTGGGCGACACCCCGAACAAGCCGAGGAAATTCATATCCACAGCACCCAGATAGAGGTAAAAGAACACGAAGAAGGAGGCAATCGGCGTGACGATACGCTGATACCACTTCCCCCGATATTGGCTGACATACCATCGCCAACCCAATTTCAAGTAAATCCACAATTTAAGCAACAAAGATTTCATCTTCTATCTTTTTAAGCATTTCCTCTAAATTCAATTGATCGGCATCCAGCCAATGGATGTCAGCATCATGCTTATACCAAGTCATCTGTTTCTTGGCATACACACGGGTGTTTTTCTTCATCCGCTCCACTGCCATCGGGAGTTCCCACTCACCGGCAATCACCTTGAACATCTCCTTATACCCCACCGTGTTGAGGGCATTCAGTTCCCTCAGAGGGTACACCCTCCTCGCCTCGTCAAGCAACCCATCTTCCATCATCTTGTCAACCCTTGCATTGATGCGCGCAAACAGGTTTTCACGTTCACGCCTCAATCCGAACTTCACGATACGGAAGGGGCGTTCCTTCATGCTGTTCGTGCGAAACGAGGTGAAAGGCTTTCCTGTCATGTAGCAGATTTCCAAAGCATGCACCACGCGCTTATGGTTTCGCTTATCCACAATTTCATAATACTGAGGGTCAAGCAGCTTCAGTTCTGCCAACAAGGGTTCCAATCCTTCCTTCTCAAGCCGTTCGTGAAGCACGGAGCGGGTTTCCTCATCCACGGTCGGAATGTCGTCAATACCCTTGGTCACCGCATCGACATACATCATGCTCCCTCCCGAAAGCAGCACCGTGTCGTGTGTCTCGAACAGGCGAGGGAGCAGCTGCATCACATCCTTCTCATATTCAGCCGCACTGTAGTATTCATCCAATGCCAGCGTATGGACAAAAAAATGCTCCACCCGCGCCAAATCCTCTGCGGTGGGTGAAGCAGTGCCTATTTCTATGTCTTTGTAAATCTGTCGTGAATCGGCATTGATGATGGGAGAACCCAGGCGTTCAGCCAACACAAGGCTCAGCTCCGTCTTTCCCACCCCCGTAGGGCCCAACAAAACAAGCAAGGTTTTCACTTCCCTATCCTACTGCACCGATGAAACGCAGTTCGCCTGATTCGGTTATCTTCATATCGAGCCGCACGATGTAGGTCACTCCATAATCCATCAGTATCTTGACATCAGCGTAAATCTCTCCTGTTTCGAGGTTGCAGCAGGTCTTCTTCACCTTCATCGACTTGATGCGGTTAAGCTCAGGAGTCATGTCATAGAAACCCTTCTTGACGTTTCCGCACAAGAATTCAGCCACGAACTGCTCGGTGCGCCCTTCGAGAAAAGAGTCATGCTGTTCAGCCACATAATCGGGGTCGAAAAAGCCAAGAGTGCCTTTCACATTTCCCTCCATCAGTGTGGAAATGAAACCGTTAGCGATGCCCTTAACCGTACTCTTTGTGTATTTCTGCGCATTGACACAGACACATGCCATCATCATGGCGACAATCAAAATGCTTACCTTTTTCATACCGTTACTATTTTGTCAAAAACCGTATCTCTTGAAATTAGAACTCATCGCTGATGTCGAAGCCTTCGAGGTCAATCTCGCTGCTGTCCACCTCACTGCCATACATATCCTCATCGTCCATCACGGAAGAAGTGTCCACGATGGGGTTGCGGGCAAACATCTCGTCGAAATCGAGCGTTTGTGCAGGCGGTTCACCGACAGAGCGCGTAATCTTACCCTTCTCAAGATTCTTGCCCGTCTTGATTTCAGAAAGCTCGATGAAGAACACGCGGTCAGCCAACGGGTCGAAGGTGTAGAGCATGTGCTGCTTCTCATCCTCCAGAAACTCGTTGAGTTCCGTTTCTGCCATGATATAGCTGTCCTCGTCAGCATCTGTATCCATCTCTTCCAACGTAATCTCCTGCCCTTTCTCCCATCCGTTCTCACAGATGGTGAATGAGGTCAGCTGATTATCTTCATAACCACACGACTCAAGTATCAACTTGTGCAGTTCCAGGAACTTCGCATCAGCATCAATCTGGATTTCACGCATGAAGCCGTCCACTTCGTCTGAGATGATAATAAATCTGTATATCATTTTGAATGAGGAATTAGGAATGAGGAATTAGGAATGAGGAATTAGGAATGAGGAATTAGGAATGAGGAACCTTTAGCTCGACGGAGTCAATTGAATCTCTAAACCCTAAACTCTAAACTCTAAACTCTAAACCCTCAACTGTCAATTGTCAACTGTCAATTATCTGATGATGCCTCGTTGAGAGCCAGAGACGAACTCGATGATGTATTCGATTTCCTTGCTCATGGGCACTTCGTTCTTGATGGCATCAATTGCCTCGTTCACGGTGAGGTTGCACTGGTAAATCAGGCGGTAGGCGTGGGCGATGCTGTCAATCGTTTCACGACTGAAACCGCGACGACGCAAGCCGATGATGTTCAATCCTGCAAAGGCAACGGGTTCACGACCTGCAATGACGAAAGGAGGAATGTCCTTGCTCGTACGTGTGCCGCCCTGCACCATCACATAGCCACCGATGCGGCAGAACTGATGCACGAGCACCACAGCTGAAATGATGGCGTTGTCATCGACGATGACCTCACCAGCCAGCTTTGTGGAGTTACCCATGATGATGCCGCTGCCAAATACGCAGTCGTGTGCGATGTGGGCATTCTCCATGATGAGGTTGTTGCTGCCCACAATGGTCTTGCCCTTGCTGGCTGTGCCACGATGGATAGTCACGTTCTCACGAATCTTGTTGTTGTCGCCAATCTCCACGACAGAGTCTTCACCCTTGAATTTCAAATCCTGTGGAATGGCACCAATCACAGCACCCGGGAAGAGGGTGTTGCCGTTACCAAGACGAGTGCCTGACAACAAAGTCACGCTGTTCATCAACACATTGTTATCGCCCACCGTCACGTTCTTGTCGATAAAGCAGAAAGGACCAATCTCACAATTCTCACCAATCTTTGCTTCAGGGTCGATAAACGCTAAAGGACTAATTTTTGCCATATTATTATTTTCTTATTTATTCTTCACTATTTGTGCGGTGAATTCAGCTTCTGCAGCGATGGTGTCGCCCACGAAGACAAGACCTGCCATAGTGGCGATGCCGCGACGCAGAGGTCCCATCATCTTCACCTTGAAAATCAGCGTGTCGCCCGGCACCACCTTGCGGCGGAACTTCACGTTGTCAATCTTCAGGAAGTAGGTTGACCAGCGTTCAGGTTCTTCCACATTGCTCAGCACCAGCAAACCGCCTGCTTGAGCCATCGCCTCCACAATCAGCACACCTGGCATCACGGGCTCCTGAGGGAAGTGTCCTGTGAAGAAAGGCTCATTGCTGGTCACGTTCTTCACTGCAACAATCTCCGCCTCATCCACTGCAATCACCTTATCCACCAGCTGCATGGGGTAGCGGTGAGGGAGCAAGTGGCGAATCTTGTTCACATCCATCAGCGGCTCGCTGTTCGGGTCGTATGCCGGACACTGAACCTCGTGCTTCTTGATGTCTCTCTTGATGGCACGCGCGAACTTATTATTAATAGTATGACCAGGCTTGGTGGCGATGACACGTCCGAGGATGGGTTTTCCCACCAAAGCAAGGTCGCCGATGATGTCGAGCAGCTTGTGACGTGCCGTCTCGTTGTCCCATGTGAGGGGCTTGTGGTTGATGTATCCCAGACGTGTGGCATCCATGTGTGGAATGCCGAGGGTGTCTGCCAGCTTGTCGTAACGCTCCTGCGGCAGTTCCTTCTCGTAGATCACGATGGCATTGTCGAGGTCGCCGCCCTTGATGAGTCCCAGATGCAGCAGAGGTTCAATCTCGCGCACAAACACGAAGGTGCGTGCAGAAGCAATCTCTGTGGGGAAATCCTCAATGTTGTCAAGATTGGCAAACTGGTTGTCCAATATCTTAGAGTCGAAGGCAATCTGTGCATTCACGCAGAACTTATCATCGGGCAAGAGAATCAGGTGTTCGCCGTTCTCGCCCTTGATTTCCATCTTGTGCTTCACCACGTAGAAGTCCTTCTTTGCCTCCTGCTCCTGCAAGCCCACCTTCTGAATCTCCTCCACAAAGGGCAGTGCGCTTCCGTCGAGGATGGGCATTTCGGGACCATCCAGCTGAATGAGGCAGTTGTCGATGCCGCTGGCATAAAGCGCTGCCATAGCGTGTTCGATGGTGCTTATCTTGATGTCGCCTTTCACAAGAACGGTGCCACGCTGGGTGTCACCTACCAAATCAGCATTGCAATCGACAATGGGCTGACCTTCAATATCGGTTCTTTGAATCTTGTATCCGAAGTTCTCTTCTGCAGGGTTGAACACCGCCGTGATGAACTGACCTGTGTGCAACCCTTTACCTTTCAGGGTGAACGATTCCTTCAGAGTTTGTTGTTTCTGCATTTATTTGTTGTTTTTGAGTTCTTCTACTTGTTTTTTCAACGCCGCGACTTCTTTCAGCAGTTCGGGAAGAGAGTTGAGCGCTGCCATGTTCTTGGCAAACTTCTTGTGCTCGATGGCTGGGTAGCCCATCAGCGTGGCACCACCCTTCTTGGCGAGATTGCCGCCAGCAAGACCTGCCTGAGCGCCCATTGTCGTGTGGTCGCCCACCTTCAAGTGACCAGCAATGCCCACCTGTCCGGCAAACACACACCACTCACCCACTTTCGAACTGCCTGCCACACCCACTTGTGCCGACATCACCGTGTTCTGCCCCACCTCCACGTTGTGGGCAATCTGCACGAGGTTGTCGAGCTTCACGCCCTTGCGGATGATGGTGCTGCCCATCGTAGAGCGGTCGATGCACGTGTTCGCGCCTATCTCCACATTGTCCTCGATGGTCACGATGCCTATCTGCGGAATCTTGTCGTAGCCGTTCGGAGTGGGTGCAAAGCCAAAGCCGTCGGCACCAATCACGCAACCGGCATGCAGGATGCAGTTGCTGCCCACGATGCAACCGTGATAGATGACCGCATTGCTGTAAATCTCCGTGTTGTTGCCCACCTTTGAGTTAGGGCCTATCGTGGCATGCGGATGAATCACCACGCCGTCACCAATCTCCACATTCGCGCCAATCGCCACGAAAGGACCGATGTAGCAGTCCTTGCCAATCTTGGCTGTCTTGTCGATGAATGCCAATGAGTCGATGCCCACACGCTTCTGCTGCATGCTCTGATACAGCTGCAGGAGCTTTGCCACCGATTCGTATGCATTGTCCACGCGCACCAGTGTCGCCTTCACCTCCCGAGCGGGCTGGAAGTCCTTGTTCACAAGCACCACGCTGGACTTTGTCTCGTAAATGTATTCTTCGTATTGGGGATTAGCCAGAAAAGAGAGGGCACCTTCAACACCTTCTTCAATCTTCGCGAAAGTGCCAATCGTCGCATTGGGATCACCCTCAACAGTTCCACCTGTATAACCTGCTATTTGTTGTGCAGTAAAAACCATTTATTGTTCTTTTAGTACGTAATATGTTTGCAAATTTAGTAAAGATTTTCGACATAGAGATAATTTCTCCCAATTTTTCACTACCTTTGCACCATAAAACAAACAAATAGATAAAAAAAGACTACAAAAATGACGATTGACAACAACCGATTGAACAGCGAGAGCCAACAAACTCGTTCGTTTGGCCGAGTCGTGAAAAAGGAAGGCGAAGCCAACCAAAGATACATGATGCGCGGTGTGAGTGCCGCGAAAGAAGATGTACATAATGCCATCAAAAACATCGACAAGGGCATTTTCCCTCAGGCATTCTGCAAAATCATCCCCGACATCCTCGGAGGCGACCCCGAATACTGCAACATCATGCACGCCGATGGCGCTGGCACCAAGTCCTCGCTGGCTTACATGTACTGGAAGGAGACGGGCGACCTCTCCGTGTGGAAGGGCATCGCACAGGATGCGCTCATCATGAACACCGACGACCTCCTCTGCGTGGGTGCAGTGGACAACATCCTCGTTTCCAGCACCATCGGGCGCAACAAGATGCTCATCCCCGGCGAAGTCATCTCTGCCATCATCAACGGCACCGACGAACTCCTTGCCGAAATGCGCAAGATGGGCATCGGCATCTATGCAACGGGCGGTGAGACAGCCGACGTGGGCGACCTCGTGCGCACCATCATTGTCGATAGCACCGTCACCTGCCGCATGAAGCGCAGCGATGTCATCAACAACGCCAACATCCGTCCGGGCGATGTGATTGTAGGCTTATCATCTTGTGGACAAGCCACTTACGAAAAGGAATACAATGGCGGTATGGGTAGCAACGGACTCACCTCCGCACGTCACGATGTCTTTGCCAAATATCTGGCAGAGAAATACCCCGAATCTTACGACAAAGCAGTGCCTGACGAACTCGTCTATTCGGGTTCCTACAAGCTCACCGACCCCGTGGAGGGCGCACCCGTCAATGCCGGCAAACTCGTCCTCTCCCCCACCCGCACCTATGCTCCTGTGGTGAAGAAGCTCCTCGACGAGATGCGTCAGGACATCCACGGAATGGTTCACTGCACAGGCGGCGCACAGACGAAGGTGCTGCACTTCGTGGGCGACAATTGCCGCGTCATCAAGGACAACATGTTCCCCGTTCCTCCCCTCTTCAAGGCCATCGCCAAAGAGTCAGGCACCGACTGGGCAGAGATGTACAAGGTGTTCAACATGGGACACCGTCTCGAAGTCTATCTCTCCCCCGAAAATGCCGACAAGGTCATTGCCATCAGCAAGTCCTTCAACATTGACGCCCAGATTGTTGGCCACATCGAGGAAGGCAAGAAATCACTCACCATCAAGAGCGAATTCGGAGAATTCAACTATTGAAGTTGACAGGTGAAAGTTGACAATTGACAGTTACCATGCGGGATGTAAGCATCGCGTAAGCCCAACTGTCAACTGTCAATTGTAGCACTGAAACACTAAAAGACCCCCATCACTGAGGGTCTTTTTTCATGATTTTCATCAGGCTTTACCAAACTGTCAACTGTCAATTGTCAACTGCCTAAGGCTCTGGAGTTGGCTTCGGCGTATAAGTGCCGTCGTCCCAAGTCTTCTCGGCAGCCGCGCCCACAGAGAGGTTCTTGAGCATCTCCTTGAATGAGCCGCCAGGATAGAACATGATTTTCTTCACCTTGATGGTGTCCTCGTCCGCCTCCTCAGCAGTCTTTGCCGTCTTCGAAGTGAACACAGGCTTGAACGAGCCGAACTTGCCGAGGGAGACACCGTGACCAATCTCCATGTAGTGCACCAGACGGTTGAGCAGCGCGTCCACCACCGCCTTCGTCTGCGAAGAGTTCACACCCTGCGACTGGCTGATTTCCGCAATCAGCTGCGTGTCCGTCACAGCAGGATAAGTCAGCTGCTGCAGCTTGTACACCTCTGGCTTGCCCTCAAGATAAGTCAGTTTCACCTTTGCCTTACGATACTGAAGTCCCATAATTCGTTTCTCCTTTCTTTTTTACTTGTTAAACAATCATCTTTCAATCACTTATATAGTCGTTGCAACTGCTATATTGTCAATTTCCAACCACATTTCCTCCCCATTTCCAAACGCCTCATACACCAGCTTTTCCAACTCCCTGCAGCACTCCTCGCCGTTCTCTATTTCCACCTCCTCAGGCAGTTCCGCCTCCGTCGGGTAGCCGATGAGGACACGCCCCACCTCCCACTGCCTCATCCAGTTGTGACCGATATACACCTGCCTGTGTCCGGGGCACTTCGCCACCCTCAGCCCCATTGGCGAGTACGGGCTTCCGCCCACCCTCAACTGCCACTTGCCCACCGGCAGACAATACTTCGCCGCACCCTCAAACACCTCCGTGTATTCCTTGAATCTCGGTTCACGAGCCTCACACACCAACCTTGGTGCCGTCTCGCCCTCCATCACAACCTCCATCCGACTCTTCGTCACGTGGTTGTCCCCATAATATCTCTTCAATCTGATAACCATAATTTCATTTACAATTTGACAAATTACAATGTACGATTTATTTTCCAATTTAGTTATTGAGGCACATTCAAATCCTCACTCTCCTCTCCTCCGCTTCCGTCATTACCTCTGCGCCGTTCCCGTCATTACCTCTCCCTCGCTGCCGTAATTACCTCTGCGTCGCTGTCCCTTCGCCTCATTTTCAATCACAATGCAAAGGTACGACACCCAGATTGCGGTTCACGAATCATCCCCCCATTTTTTTCAAGAAAAAATCACCACACCACTATCGACTTTCTCCCCCACTCCCCCGGCTCCACATCCCCCCAACTCTCCGCATGGTAACTGTCAACTCTCAACTGTCAACTGTCAACTTATTGTTGCACTGTTGCAGTGTTGCAGTTCTCGAGAGGCATTTCCCATCCCTAAAAATACTTCTATATTTATATATAAATATAGAGTTAAATTTTGACTATCGCAGAATCTGTTTTGGAACTGCAACACTGCAACACTGCAACAGCAAGTGCAGAGCCCGTTTCTGTAAAATAAATCAGTGAGGGTGTTGGTGATGTGAAGGAAAAGCTGTATCTTTGTGGCGTGAAAAGAAAACAAAAAAAAATGGCAAAGAAGAAACGACATACAGTGTTGGACTTGTTCTGCGGATGCGGAGGGCTGTCTCTGGGTTTCGAGATGGCAGGATACGATGTACGTTTGGGCGTGGATTTCGACGAGGCAGCATTACGTACATACGAACGTAATCATCACGGTGCTGTTGCATTAAAGGCAGATTTATCGCAAAAAGAGACTTATGAAGAAATTGACAAGGCAATAAATGGCCAGACGATTGATGTCATCATTGGTGGCCCTCCTTGTCAAGGTTTCAGTTTGACAGGTAGAAGGCAGTTTGATGATGAACGTAACAAACTCTATTTAGCCATGATTGAAACCGTAAGGCATTACCGCCCCAAGGCTTTCATGATTGAGAATGTGCCTGGTATGGCTACCCTGTATAAAGGAGAGGTGAAGGATGAAATCTTAAAACGTTTCAAAGACATGGGATACAAAATGAATTGCAAGATTCTTTGTGCTGCCGATTATGGTGTTCCACAAATTAGGCACAGACTTGTTTTCATTGGAATAAGGGATGCCGAGCAAGCATTCACATTCCCTGTCCCATATTTATCAGCTGATAAATATGTCACCTGCAAAGAAGCCATAAGTGACCTCCCCTCACTTGTGGATGAATTGGGTGCGGAAGTTTCAGAATACTCGTATCAGCCTCAAACTGACTATCAACGTATGATGCGTGGTGACAATGATGTATTATACAACCATGTTGCCGTAAATCACAAGGACTTCGTCAAAGCGACCATTGCACAAGTACCAGACGGAGGCAATTATAAAGATTTGCCCAAAGGGGTTGGCGAAAGTCGCAATTTTCATGTGGCATGGACTCGTTATTGTAGTTACAAGCCGTCTGGCACTATCGACACAGGACACAGAAATCACTTTCACTATCAATGGAATCGTTGCCCGACGGTGAGAGAAAACGCACGTTTGCAATCTTTCCCTGATGATTTCGTCTTTCTTGGAAATCGCACCCAACAAAATCGCCAAGTTGGAAATGCTGTTCCACCTTTGATGTCAAAAGCGATAGCCTTAGAACTAAAAAAATATCTGTAACATGGTGGCATTGAACACGATTGATTTGTTTGCCGGATGCGGTGGCATGACTGATGGTTTTGCTCAAGAGGGGCATTATCGTGTGTTAGGATGTGTAGAGTGGGAAAAGCCCATGTGTACGACACTCGCTCATCGGTTAAAAACAAAATGGGGACATGAAAACGCCACAAACGAAGTTATACGTTTTGACATTCAGAGAACAGAAGAACTCTTTGATGGTTTTATGGATGCAGAATATGGAAGTCATGATGGCCTTGATGCTCTAGTGAACGGAAGGAAGGTAGATGTCATCATTGGTGGTCCTCCATGTCAAGCATATTCTCTTGCCGGAAGAATCCGAGATGAGCATGGTATGCGTGAAGATTATCGCAATTTCCTATTTGAAAGTTACATCAAAGTCGTAAACCACTATCAACCCGATTTCTTCGTGTTCGAAAACGTGATGGGGTTGTTAAGTGCTGCTCCGACAGGGGAACCTATTACACGAATTATACGCAGAGCATTCAGTGAGGCTGGGTATAGAATCATCTCAAATTTGAAAGAAGCCGTATTTGACGTATCAGATTTTGGCATACCGCAACATCGACGTCGAGTGATTATCCTCGGTGTCCGTGAGGCAACATTTGGATGTCAAGGAGAGGGTATATTGGACGACACCTGTAGCCAAATCCTTCAAGACTTCTATCATAATATTATTCCATCCTTCAAGAAAAAAAGGACAACAGTAAAGGAGGCCATCGGTGACCTTCCTAAGATTTTTCCTTCAGAAGAAATTCTAAAGATAAATGGGCAGAAGTTTTCCCATCATCCCATTGTTTCTGAGGGATATTTGAATCATGTTCCACGATTCCATAGCAAACGTGACATTGAGGTCTTTGAGATGCTTGCCGAAGACATTAAATCTGGTAGCATGGAATATGTGAGCATCGAAAAACTGAAAGAGTTGTATACACAAGTGACGGGAAAAAAGAGCAACATTCATAAGTATTATGTTCTTCGGGAAAATGAGCCAAGTAACACAATCCCCGCACATTTGTATAAGGACGGAATGCGCCATATTCATCCTGATCCCCAACAAGCTCGTTCTATAACAGTACGGGAAGCGGCTCGTTTGCAATCATTTGACGATGACTTTGAGTTTCTTGGCGCAATGATGTATCAGTATAAAATGATAGGAAATGCTGTCCCTCCACAATTTGCGAAAATGATAGCACAAGGATTATACAAAGTGACAACAAAATATCGAGAAAAATTCTTAAAATTTTAATATTATGGCACAATATTACATTCACAAGGTAGGGAGTCAAGAAATGGGCTCCGTTGAGAGAAATGCAGGAAAGCCACAACGTGGACGTTATTTCCTAATATCAAAAGAGTGTCTTGATTTCTTTCCTCACCTTTCCTCTGTTGCATTAAATGACAAGGCACCTGTCTTCATTGTTCCAACATATGAAGAAGAGACAGTGAAAGTACTTTGTACAATTGACTACCACAATCAGAAGCACTCTCTTATTGATTATGCGGGAAACAATCCACGTGATGAGGTGCGTCTGTATATGAATTCACAAATTGACCCAGAGTTGTTTTTTAAAACAGATGATTTAGCTGTTTTCGAAAAATTTGAAATCGGAGAAGAAATAATCTATAGCCTTACACGTATTAGAAACGGTGAAGAAGGGTATGATATTTTGAGTAATTATTTACAAGAAAAGGCTCGTAAACCTCATTGCTCCAATGTCATATATGAGGGAGAGTTAAATTTCATCGAAAAGCCGTCTATTGGAGATGAGACCCTTATCGCTGTAAGTAATGACGCTGAAGGATATTTGGCTTCCGTCTCCACAGACATTTTGGCGCATGAAGAAGACGGTATTAACATCTTGGAGCAACAAATGGGCAGTCAACTTTTCAATAGCGTCACGTTCCGTCAATTTGTTTTATTTGCATATAATTATAAATGTGCAATCACTCATAAAGTTATTCGTTACGGTGATTTGTGTAATTTGGAAGCTGCCCACATCAAACCACAGGCACACAATGGTAAATTCCTTCCCTGTAATGGAATAGCTCTTTGCCGTGACATGCATTTTGCGTTTGACAAGGGTTTCTTCACAATTGATTCAAATTATAACGTACAAGTGGCCAATCAATTGAGAGGAACGGATTTTTATGAGGAATTTAATGGCAAACACATCTTTGTACCAACGGTGGATTTCTTTAAGCCCAACATTGCATTTCTTAATCATCACCGTGAACATGTCTTTCAGACTTTTGCACAGATAAGAAGAATGTAAATAAAATGATTCACTATGGCTAATTTCGTCATCTACAACTATCAGTTTGCCCGCATCATCGAGCCAGATGAGCAGTATCAGATTCAGTTCCCTGGTTGGGAGGCGGTGGATGTGGAAGAGTCTTTTGCGAGGAAGCAGGAGATTCTGAGTGAGGTATTGCATTGTGACTATCAGAACACGATACAATTTGTGAACAAACGGGGATGGGAGTATTGGCACAAGCAGATTGCGGAGCCACAGGATGAGGTGTATGTGATGCGAGTGGCGAATGTGCGGAACCTGAGCATCACGACAGAGCAATTGAAGGAGGAGATTGTGAGGGATTATCGGAATTGCCTCGTGATTATCGACAACCGCAAGGGCATTCAGCGAATTGCGATAGAGAAGAAGACGAAGGTGTTTCAGAGGGCACAAACGGTGGCGGGCATTCTGGAGGCAACTCTGAACGTGCTGCTGAAACGATACCGCCTGAAGGTGCTGCTGGAGGCTCCATACCCCAAGCATGAGTTCTGGCGAATTGTGAAGGAATATCCCAAAGGATTCAAAAAGATCACGTTCCATTTCCCTCATCTGAATCTTGAACGGTTGAGGAAGGTGATGGATGGATTCTTGACAGAAGTGCGTGACGATTGGAACAGTGACCTCGAATTTTCATTTGGTGCAGACGAAGGCGGTGCGCTCGACCTTGAGAAAAACAAGGAACGGAAAGAAGTGTTGGTGGATGGCGCTTCGGGAACGGGTGCATGGATTGTTATGTATCCAAATGGGGAAAAACGTATCTTTTGTGGCAAGGGACAATATGTGGTGAAAGAACTGGACGATAAAGTTTTCGAACAGTTGGTGGGTGACCAAACAATGCTGAAGAACATTGCAACGACACCATACGACAAGGTGAAAATATTCATGAAGAATTTGCCAGATGTATTCGAGTAGTTATGGCTTTCATCAGATTCACGCAGGAAAAGTTGGACAGTTATCGTCATCGGTATCTCGGTGACGCTTTGTTCCGTACATGGGTGGAAACGCTCACCCGATTAGAATTGAAGGGCGATTTGAATCCTGTGGAAATCTGGAATGAGGCAGAGTCATTACGTGTGCGGTTATCGGAAGTCCCAGAGCACCGCGACATGGAGATGCACTTCTTCATGAAGGAATTGATGGATAGATACAGCGTTTTTCAGAATGGCGAGAAGCGGACGGAACGAAGCGAGGATGAGGCGACAGCAACAGCTCTGTGTGTGATGACGGTGCTGTTCTCTCAATTGTGCGACGCTGGCGAAGATGCGGAAAACCATCCTCACAAGGCTATGTGCAGGGCACTTGCAACAATTATCACCAATCCTCAATACAAGGAATATCCAGAGAAACTCATTCAGGCTTTCACCCGAAAGCGGTATGACAATGAGGGAAAGAAGATTATTCTTCCTATCACCGACTACATGCAGATGGAGAATTCCTTGGAACGTATGGATGAGGTGGCACGTGGAGAGATTGAAGCAATGGTGAAGGATGTGCTGGAACAGACGAAAGGAGTAAGAGCATTGTGCAAAATCGAGTGGGATACATACGAATCCATCTGGCGAGCCATCTGTGCGGAAAATGGTATGATGGAACTGCTAAAAAAGGTGGATCCTCGGAACAATGCTTGGGGAAAGAATCTGAAAATGGTGTGCAACGTTTTAGGCTTGATGAAGGATATGCACATCGAGAGGGACGGAAAGAAAGACACGCTGATTGAAAACAACGTGAGTAAAATTAGAGATGCCATCGAAGACAAGCCACACCGCGACTACATTGCCAAGTGTAAGGATTACGGAGGGTCAACCTGTGTGTTCACGAAAAAACAATGTGAAAGAATTGAGAAGATCATCTCAACACAATCTGTGATGAAACTCTGACAAGAAATAAAGATTAAAAGAAGGAAGACGTTGACAAGTTTTGTCAACGTCTTTTTTCTTGCTGATTTTCAACTGACAAAATACCAACAAAACATTGACAGAACTTTCTTCTTCTTGCAATTTTGGCTTTGTGGCATTCTCCCGAACTTTGCACCGTCGAAAGGAAAAGAAGCACAAAAATGGCTTCCGAACTTTCAGGGGTGCTACTTCTTTGCGCCCATCAGTTTGAACAGTTCCGACAAACTCTCACAGACATGAAGCAATGTGGTTGCAAACACATCTTCATCGACTACGGCAACGTGCGCACGATGCTTTTAATTCTCAAATTAAAATTAGAAGTATCACAACATGAACAACATTTTCATCAACAATCTCCAGATGGAGACACAAACAGTTTTCTGTCAGAACGGCAGCATCAACATCTACCCCTGTGCGTTCGAGCTGGGACAGCACATCGTGGTGGGAGGTAACGAAGCAAGTCAGAAGGGACGGATGGTGACCGACGAATCGGGAACAAGCCATTTTCATCCGTATGCGAAGGACAGCGGAAGCCGCTACACAAGGCTCTTCACGACTGCACATGGCGAGGTGAAGGAAACACGGGGCAGCATTATCTTCCAACTGCGCTTCCCTAAGAAATTGGGTAAAGCACTCATCGAGGCTTTGCATCGGGAGGAGACGGAGGAACAGGCGGCGTTCATCAAGACGAGACGCTCGGAAACACAATGGTAAAACTCTTAAAACTGTGAATGACGTATGAGTGTATATTATGTAACATATCAGGATGGGGCGAAAGTGATGCGCCCCGTCCTCACACGAGACGAGTATCTGCGTCTGCGTGGCAGTGAGAAACAAAAGGCGATTCTGAAACAGGTGAGAGAGGGTGACACTCGGCAGAAGCATCGGCTCATTCAGATGAACTACTCGTGCATCCCCGGTGAGGATGGTGCTCTGAAGGGGTGCAAGACTCCCTCCAAGTCGGTGGGAATGGACATTGACTTCGTGGCTCCCGAAGGGCTTTCAGAGGAGGAAAAGAAGGCTTGGATGGATGAGAAGATGGCGAGTGTGCCAGCACTGGTGATGGCGAAACGGGAGGCATTGGGGTTGCTCATGCTGGAGCGTTCGGCATCGAAGGGCTACCACCTTGTGTTCCGTCGCCACGAAGAGCTCTCACAGGAGGAGAACTTGAAGTGGGCAAGCGACGTGCTGGGCGTGAAGTTCGACGAGGGTGCGAAGGACATTACGAGGGTCTTTTTCACTACGACAGCTGATGACGATGAATTGCTGTTCTTGGACGACAGCATTTTTGATGCTACCCCTGCGAAGATGGCAGAGAAGACAGAGGATGCTGTTGCAGTGTTGCAGTGTTGCAGTTCTCAAACAGCCTATGACCCAGAGGCTCGGTACAACGGCGTGCTGTTCAAGGACATCATCGCGAAGTACTGGGAACTGTACAACGATGGAAAGGAGCCTACAGATGGCGACCGCAACGTGCTGACTTTCGAGCTGGCGGTGACTCTCCGCAGCATCTGTGGGTATTCGCTGGAGAAGCTGCTGTCGGTCGTTCCTAACTACTGGGCAAAGCCTGATGGCAGTTGTTCGCAGGAGGATTTGGCTGAGTGGCGCAAGACCATCGAGAACGCACTGAAGGAGCCTCGCAAGGGGATGCCTTTCCGATTGAAGCAGGTGCTGGGGGCACTGAAATCGCAGGCTGGTGTGAAAGCTTGTGGCGGTACGCTGACCACCCCTCCACCGATGCCGAAGAAACTGCCACCACTGATACGCCTGCTGACGAAGAACGTGCCCTGGTTCTACAAGCCTGCTGTGGCTAATGCGGTGTTCCCAGCACTGGGTGTTCACCTGCACGGCGTGAAGTTCCGCTACTGGGACAATGTGGAGCACGAGGCGACATTTATGAATGTCTTGATTGGTAGGCAAAGTATCGGTAAGGGGACGATTAAAAAGCCGATTGAGTACATCATGGAGGATATTCGTCAGCGAGATATTCCTAATCGTCAGCGCGAAGCCGAGTGGAAACAGAAGAACCCTGGAGCGAAGCAGAAGAAAGACCCACGTCCGACGGACATCTGCATCCAGATGTTGATTGACAACCTGACGGATGCGGTCTTCAATCAGCGCATCGTGGATGCCAACAACAACGGGCAGCGATTCATCTACACCATCGTGGATGAGATTGAGGGTCTGAAGAAGGTGACGTCGAAGGGTACTGCTGATGAGGTGGGCTTGCTGATTCGTAAGGCGTTTGACAACTCTGATGCCGGTCAGGAGCGCGTGGGTGCTGATTCGGTCTCTGGTATCGCGCCCTTGAGATGGAACTTCAACGCCTCCACCACTCCACCTAATGCAAGGAAATTCTTCTTCAAGATGGTGAACGACGGTACGGTGAGCCGACTGGATGTATCGACTATCATCAAGGCTGATGATGACGATGATACAGCTCCCATTCTGGGCATCTACGACCACACGTTTGCACAGGAACTGAAACCCTACATTGACCGACTGGAGGCTGCCAACGGGCTCATTGAGTGTCCGCAAGCCAAGCGTCTCTCGCTCGACATGAAGCAGGAGAACAAGGATGCTGCAAAGCTCTACGAGAGCGAGGCTTACCGCGTCTTCTCTTATCGTGCCAACGTGATTGCCTGGCTGAAGGGGATGGTGCTCTACGTGGCTCACGGCTACAAGTGGTCGCACGAGATTGCGGAATTTGTCCGCTGGACGCAGCAGTATAATCTCTGGTGCAAGATGCTGTACTTTGGTCAGCAGTTGGAGCGCGAACTTCGTGAGGAGGTGGAAATTCAGCGTCAGTCGGGTCCTCAGAACTTGCTGGAGCTGCTGCCCGATGAGTTCACCAAGGAGCAGTACTACCAGATGCGCCAGCAGCAGGGCAAGACGGGCAGTGGTGACGGTACACTGCGCAGTTGGCAGAGTCGCGGCTACATCGCCTACGATGAGGTGACCGGTCGTTACTGCAAGACAGAAACGTACAAGAAAAAATTCGGAGGAAAGGTATAGAGAAGTGAAAAGTGAAAAATGAAAATTTTGCTACCGCAATGATGAAAATCGAGAACACCCAAGAATGCTTCGTGCAGCTCTGGCTTCGGCTGGAGCGCACGAGGCGCCTCCTCGGAGGTCAGTACAAGCGCTTCTGCATCCGCAGGGTGCTGAAAACGTGGTTCGGCTTTGAGGCTAACGACGACTTTATCTGGGAGGTGTGCAACCGCTGCGAACAGGCGGGATGGGACGAACTTCCGCCTCCGTCGCTCTATCCGCGCAAGCATCGTGAACTGCTAAGGGCCATCGTCAGTGTGAAACTGGGCATCAGCTACTATAAGGTCAATTTGAAAGCCCTCGACAGCGCCTACAGCATCGCGTTTCCGAAGAGCACACCGCTGAATGTGAATAAGAAACCACGTAAGCGTCTCACCGCTACACCGCTACAGTTAGAAAAGGAAGGAAAGTGAAAACCACGAAATTCCCTGCACCAAAGCACCACACATCGGCACATCAAAACAAGAACCCGCACAGAACACTGCACGGGTTCTTTATTTTTATCATTTTTCAATTGCCCCCAAAAGATTAATTGTGTGGTTTACACTCAGACAATGCATATCGGCAACACCCAAACATTTCGCTCGTTTTTCGTAATGTTGCACTCAAAACAACGACAGTTACGGTAGTACTTACAGGCAGATATTTCAGGTCTGACATGGCGAATCATTGGAGTTATTTTACTTGTCACCGTAATGAGATCGCAGTGAGACAACAGAGACATACACTTCAAAGTCGTGAATTTCGTAAATCATTCGGTACTGCTTGTTGATGCGCCTCGACCATGTTTCTTCATAGACGAAGTGCTTCAAATGCTCAACCTGTCCAGTACCTGTACGCGGATGCTCCTGCAATTCAAGCAGCAAGTCAGCCACTTTCTTGACAGTCTTCTTGTCGCCGCTACGTTTGATGACAGCAAGTTCCTTCTTCGCTTGTTCTGAGAGATATACAACGTAAGTCATGAACTACAAATCATTAATCATGGCCATAATGTCTTCCTTACTCTCCAGACGAGTGAATTTCGCATTGGGGCGATGAGCCTCTGCAATATCGCGCTCGACAGCCTTCACATTGCGGCTGTCTGCAAAAAAAGAGTCACCTGATGGGCTCACCTCATAAGGGTCTGCTTGGAAAGATGGCTCCAAAAGCTTTCCAGCCAACCAGTTGCGGTCTCTGCGAGAAAGCGAAAGGCTTTCGATGTATGCCCATAGTTTGTTGGTTGCAGCTGTTGCCATATAATGATTTCGTTAATGATTCGGGCACAAAGGTAAGCATAAAATCTGAAAATTCACTCCTTTAGGAGGAATATTTCACGTGAGATAGACATTTTTCTCGTCATACAAGTCCCACACACGATGTATTTTGTGCTTTGCCACAGCGTTACAGTTGACGGTTGACAGTTAGGCTAACGCGATGCTTACACTCCACATGGCAAATTTTCAATTATCAATTTTCAATTTTCAATTAAAAGCAGTAACTTTGCACCCAAAATAACGACACTATGGCAACAGAAAATACGATACTGGAAAAATTGGAGGGGTTGGTGCCTCGATTTGAGGAGGTGTCAACCCTCATTACCGACCCCAATGTCATTGCCGACCAGAAGCGGTATGTGCAGCTGACAAAGGAATACAAGAACCTGGAGGACATCATGGAAGCCCGACAGGAGTATATCAACGCGGTGAAGGGCTTGGAGGAGGCGAAGGAGATGCTCTCGATGGAGGATGACCCCGAAATGAAGGAGATGGCACGTGAGGAAATCGCCGTGAACGAGAAGCGTATCCCTGAGCTGGAGGAGGAAATCAAGCTCCTGCTCATCCCTGCCGACCCTGAGGACAGCAAGAACGTGACGCTGGAAATCCGTGGCGGTACGGGTGGCGACGAGGCGGCTCTGTTTGCGGGCGACCTCTTCCGCATGTACTCGAAATACTGCGAGATGAAGGGCTGGCACCTCACGGTGTCTTCGTTCTCGGAGGGCGCCGTGGGTGGCTACAAGGAAATCATCTGCAACGTGACGGGCGAGAATGTGTATGGCACGATGAAGTATGAGTCGGGGGTGCATCGTGTGCAGCGTGTGCCTGTCACCGAGACGCAGGGACGTGTACACACTTCGGCTGCTACGGTGGCTGTATTGCCCGAAGCGGAGGCTTTCGACGTGCAGATTAACGAGGGTGAAATCAAGTGGGACACCTTCCGCTCGTCGGGTGCTGGTGGTCAGAATGTGAACAAGGTGGAGTCGGGTGTGCGTGCCCGCTATATGTGGACAAACCCGAACACGGGCGAGAAGGAGGAGATTCTGGTGGAGTGTACGGAAACGCGTGACCAGCCGAAGAATAAGGAACGTGCCCTTGCCCGTCTGCGCACCTACATCTATGACCGCGAACATCAGAAGTACATCGACGACATCGCTTCTCGCCGCAAGACGCTCGTCTCCACAGGTGACCGCTCGGCAAAGATTCGCACCTACAACTATCCGCAGGGTCGCATCACCGACCACCGCATCAACTACACCATCTACAACCTCGCCGCCTTCATGGATGGCGACATCCAGGACTGCATCGACCACCTCATCGTGGCGGAAAATGCAGAGCGGTTGAAGGAAGCGGAATTATAAGCAACTATCATGAAGCTATCCAGTGCCCCAGAAGCCATCATCAATGCTTTGCAGAATTGCATCAAGCGTTTTCCCGTTGCCGTTGCTTTCATCACGGCTTTGACGCTATTCCTCATCTTCCTTATTATTGATGAGGAGAAGACGCTCAGCGGACAAGCAAATGGCACGATCGTCTACTATTTGTCGGTGGGGTATCTGCTGTCGCTCACTTTGCGTCTGTGGGCAGAGGACGGGCGGAAACAACGGACGGTGCTGATTGTCAACATCGTGGCACACCTCCTGTTGCTGGCTGATGCCTTCTATATTTACCACACCACAGGCGATGAGAGACAAACCAACTGGGAACTCTACGTGGCGCACGCTGCCACCATTCTCTCCCTATGGCTTTCGCTGTTCTTCCTCTCGTTCTTCAAGGAGAGAGACAACATCGCTTCGTGGAACTTCACCAAGAGGCTTATCCTCAACTCCATCATTTGCTATTTCATTGGCAACGTGCTGTCTGGCGGCTTCGTGTTGCTGCTCACATCCTTCAACTTCCTTTTCAACATCGACCTTGGGTATAAATGGATGCTCATTGCAGAGACGCTGATAGGCATGCTTCTGCCTACGCTCCTTTTCCTCGGACGCATTCCTCAGGGAGAGCAGAAGTTCGACAGGAAACCCCTCGATTCCAACTTCCTCAATGCCGTCATACGCTATCTGTTCCTGGGGTTAGAGGGGCTGTACATCATCGTCCTATACATCTATGCCACCCTCATTCTCATTCGTTGGGAACTGCCCAACGGCAAGGTGTCGATGTTGGTCGTGGTGTCAATGGCGGGACTCATCCTCATTGAGTTTGGACTTTATCCTGTCCGCAAGTTGCAGAACAAGAACACGGACAACTTCATCGCCCGCTATCTGCCTGTGGCAATACTGCCACTGCTGCTGCTCATGACGGTCGGCATCATCCGCCGTTTCAGCGACTACGGCGTCACCATCAGCCGCCTCTACCTCATCACCCTCAACCTGTGGTTCTACTTCGTCTGCATCACGCTCTTCCAGACCAAGGCACGACGCATCAACTGGATCACCATTTCCTTCGCCCTCATCTTCCTGCTCACATCGGCTTTCCCTATCAACTATTTCAGCATCACGCGCAACTGCATGGACAGCAAGATCAGGAAGATGCTGTATAGCACAGACATGATAAGAGTAAGGAAGTTCCCGCTCAACGAACGGCAATACAAGCATCTCCTCCACATCCTGACCAAGGAGGAGGCTGTCGAGCTGAACGACAAGATGAGATACATGAGGGAATATTTCGGAAGCCACTACACGGATGCCTACGTGAAGGACACCACAGAGGTTTACTTCTACTACGACTTCCTCAGCGACACACCGTCTCAATCAACAATCTTAGAAAATTACTATATCGGCAACGGCTGTGAGGACTTTGCCATCGACATATCAGAGGGATACGAAAAGATATTCAGGGTTTACACGCCGACTGTCACAGTTCCTCCCAACCAGAACATCGTTCAGTTAGTCGCTGAATTCAGAGGCGAAGCCCTTGACACCGTCTTCGTCAATCTCGACACACTCCGTGCTCACAAACACTCTATGCCAGCGCCTTTCCCATTGCCTTGTGCATCGAATCACAATATATACATGGTGACCCATTTCAGCATCAGCCCATTGAACGACTCTCGCACGAACAAGGTCGAGAGCATCATGGTTGACGTCACGGGGTTTGTCCTACAAAAGAAATAACTAAAACATACAACAATATGACACGCAAAGAACTCATCAACCAGATTTTCACGAAGAAGACCTTCCTGTGTGTAGGTCTCGACACCGACATCAAGAAGATTCCTGAGCACCTGCTGAAGGAGGAAGACCCCATCTTTGCCTTCAACAAGGCCATCATCGACGCCACAGCACCCTATTGCGTGGCATACAAGCCCAACCTCGCTTTCTACGAGAGCATGGGCGTGAAGGGCTGGATTTCGTTCGAGAAGACCATCACGTACCTCAACGAGAACTATCCCCAGCACTTCATCATCGCGGATGCCAAACGTGGCGACATCGGCAACACCAGCGCGATGTATGCCCGCACCTTCTTCGAGGAAATCAACCTCGATGCCCTCACGGTGGCTCCCTACATGGGCGAGGACAGCGTGACACCATTCCTCCAGTACCCAGGCAAATGGGTGATTCTCTTGGCACTCACCTCCAACAAGGGTAGCCACGACTTCCAACTCACCACCGACCAGAACGGCGAACGCCTGTTTGAGAAAGTGCTGAAGAAGAGTCAGGAATGGGGAAATGCCGACAACATGATGTACGTCGTAGGTGCCACACAAGGCAAGATGTTTGAGGACGTCCGCAAGATTGCTCCCGACCACTTCCTGCTCGTTCCCGGCATCGGCGCACAAGGTGGAAGCCTCGAAGAGGTGTGCAAGTATGGCATGACCAAGGATTGCGGTCTCATCGTCAACTCCTCACGCGCCATCATCTATGCCGACAAAACCGAAAAGTTTGCCGAGGTGGCAGGCGAAGAAGCGAAAAAGGTGGCAGAGCAAATGGCAAAGCTTTTAAGTTGACAGTGAAACATAAACATCAAAAGTTAATTGCGCCGTTGGCACCGAAAGAAAAATATAAAAAAAGACATAAAAAATAAAGAATAATATTTTTATCTATTTTTACTTGTTTTTACCTATTATTCTTTCGGCGGCTTGCCGCAATAAAACCTCAGCCACATTTGACAGTTGAGCTAATGCGATGCTTGCATCCCGCATGGCAACTCCTAATTGGCTTCGCCGAAGATGCTCACGCTCGGCATAGTTCAAACAGTTTGACCTCTGTACTCGCTCAGCCGCATCTTTCCTAACTCCTAATTCCTAATTCTCATCGTGCAGTCCGCTAAAATCATCAACGACCCCGTGTTCGGCTTCATCCGCGTACCTCGCGGCTTGCTGCTCGACATCGTGCGCCATCCCGCCTTCTACCGTCTCAGCCGCATCAAGCAACTGGGAGGTGCCAACATCGTTTATCCAGGGGCACAACACACCCGTTTTCAGCATTCGTTGGGTGCTTTCCACCTGATGGGAAAGGCTATCTTTTCCCTGCAACAGAAAGGACACTTCATCTTCGACAGCGAGGCAGAAGCGGTGCAGGCAGCCATCCTCTTGCACGACATCGGGCACGGGCCGTTCAGTCATGTATTGGAACACACTCTCATCAGCGGTGTGAGTCATGAGGACATCTCGCTGATGGTGATGGAACAGATGAATGACGAGTTTCGCGGACAACTCTCTCTCGCCATCAAGATTTTCAAGGACGAATACCCCAAACGCTTCCTCCACCAGCTCATCTCCTCACAACTCGACATGGACAGGCTTGACTACCTCAAGCGCGATGCCTTCTTCACGGGGGTGAACGAAGCCAACATCGGTTCCTCACGCATCATCGACATGCTCGATATGGTGGATGACCAACTGGTGGTGGACAAGAAAGGCATCTACTCCATCGAGAACTACCTCGTCAGCCGCCGCCTCATGTACTGGCAGGTGTATCTGCACAAGACCTCCGTAGCTGCCGAGCACGTGATGATTAACGCCCTCCTACGTGCCAAGCAACTGGCTCATCAAGGAATGGAACTCTTTGCCTCCCCTGCCCTTCGCTTCTTCCTCTACAACACGATTGACCGCAACACCTTCTTCAGCAACCCCGATTGCTTAAAGCATTATCTCACCCTTGATGACAACGACATTTGGTCAGCCATGAAGGTGTGGTGTGACCATCCCGACCCCATCCTTTCCTTGCTCGCCAAAGATTTCATCAACCGCAACATCTTCAAGGTGGAGATGAGCGACGAGCCCTTCTCCGACGAGCACAAACAAGAAAAGCTCGAGGAACTGGCACAACGCTACCACATTTCCCTCGACGATGCCAACTATCTCATTTCCAACATTGAAGTAGGAAAAGACATGTACAGCCTCGACGATGACCAAATCGAAATCCGCTTCAACGACGGCACCACACGCGACCTAACGGAAGCAAGCGACATGCTGAGCACATCGCTTGCCACTAAAAAAATCCGTAAGCACTATTTCTGTTATCAGCGATAAACCGTCTCGTCCCCTACGTCGGCACGGTGCGCATCACATTTCACGCACCCAGCGCATAATATTTCGTTCTTACAGCGCATATTATTTCGTTATGAGTGCCGACCTGTGACACCTAAAGGTATATGATGATGGACATTAATCATTATTATATTGAAAAAGGAACTGGGTTTCCTCTTATTCTGCTACACGGAAACGGTGAGGATTGTGGCTACTTTGTGCATCAAATGGAGCCCTTTGCAAAACATTTCCGGGTAATCGCCATTGACACACGCGGTCATGGGCAGACACCTCGTGGTGAAGCCTCTTTCTCCATACGCCAATTTGCAGAAGACCTTTTGGATTTTATGAACCTCCATCAGATAGAAAAGGCTCACATCCTTGGTTTCTCCGATGGTGGCAACATTGCGATGGTCTTTGCCTTGATGCACCCAGAGCGAGTGGAAAAACTGATTCTCAATGGTGCCAATCTCAATGCCTCTGGTGTAAAAAGAAAAGTGCAGATTCCCATCGAAATCGGCTATCGAATAGCGAAACTATTTGCCACAAAGAGTCCTGCAGCCAGAAAAAACGCAGAAATGCTGGGGTTGATGGTAAATGATCCCAATGTCAAAGCCGAAGAACTCTCTTGTATTCAAAATCCGACACTGGTAATTGCCGGGGAAAAAGACATGATTAAAGACAGCCATACCCGATTGATCGCAAAATCCATTCCAGAGGCAATGCTTTCGATTATACCAGGCAATCATTTTATAGCGAATAAGAACCCTGACACTTTCAATGAGGTGGTATTACGCTTTTTACTTGGTTCCCTATAGGTCACTGTTCTTGATATAAAAATCCCCGCCTTCATAAAAGACGAGGATTCGGAAACTGTAAAAAAAGATGTCTCCTTCTCAAATGGAGATGTTGTGAAGAATGTCAAGGAGATTGCGGTCAATAGCACGGTTTTCCTTGATGGCACGAGAGAAGGGAACATAGACGATTTCATCATTATCAATGCCGACCATCACATTGCGAAGTCCTTTGAGGATGGCTTGAATGGAAGCTGCTCCCATGCGACTGGCTATGATGCGGTCGTGAGCAGTGGGGTGTCCTCCACGTTGAGCATGCCCAATAATGGAAACACGCACATCAAGATTGGGGTATTGGCTCTTGGCAAGTTCGGCATAATGCATGGCTCCTCCTGTCTGTTCGTTGGCTGCCACAAGCACAATGGAACTTCCTTTGGTCTTGCGGAATCCCTGCTGAATGAAATGGCGAAGCTGTTCATCTTCCACTTCCACAGTGGGCACGATAGCTTCTTCCACACCTGCTGCAATACCACTGTTGAGAGCAAGGAAACCTGCACCGTCACCCATCACTTCGACAAAGAAAAGACATTCGTGACTGGTGGCAGTGTCGCGGATTTTATCAACCGTCTGCATGATGGTATTGAGAGCTGTGTCATAGCCAATAGTGGTGTCGGTGCCACAGAGGTTATTGTCGATAGTGGCTGGGATGGCGATGCAAGGATAGTTGAATTCCTGCGCAAAGATGCGTGCACCCTGAATGGTGCCATCACCACCTATCACAATCAAAGCGTCAATGCCTTCCTTCACCAAGTTTTCGTATGCTTTCTTTCTCCCTTCGGAATTCTTGAACTCCTTTGACGGGGAAGATTTGAGGATTGTACCACCATACTGAATGATATTGCTGACGCTCTGGGTTTCAAACTCAACGATGTCGCCTTCGATGAGCCCTTTATATCCATGAAGAACGGCTTTCACTTTAAGCCCGTTATAGATAGCGCCACGTGTGACGGCACGAATAGCGCTGTTCATACCAGGGGCATCATTGCCCGAAGTGACAATTCCGATTGTTTTGATTTCAGCCATAGTTTATATTGTTGAGATTTAATTATTGACAGTGGGGGAAAAAGAGTTGAGAGTTTCGATGATGTAGGAAACTTCGACGTCGGTCAAAGCGGGATGGAGAGGAAGGCTCAATTCTTCATGCGCAAGACGCTCGGTGACGGGAAGTGTAAGATGGTGGTATTCCCTATAGCAAGTTTGCCGATGGGGAGGAACAGGGTAATGAATGAGGGCGTGAATGCCTTTTTCTTGCAGATAGCGCTGAAGGGCATCGCGATGAGGAGTGAAGACAGGAAAGATGTGATAGACATTTGTGCCTGCCTTCATTAAGCGGGGCATGTGTATCGTCTCATGCTGAATATGGGTATAATAGGCATGTGCAATAGCTTGCCTTCGGTCATTATCTTCATCCAAATAACGGAGTTTCACATCGAGCACAGCTGCCTGCACTTCATCCAAACGGCTGTTTCTTCCCTTGTAGGCAGCTACATATTTTTTCTCAAAACCATAGTTGGCGATGGAACGGATGATTTGTGCCAACTCTTCATCATCAGTGGTCACCGCTCCTCCATCACCCAAAGCACCGAGGTTCTTGCCTGGATAAAAGCTGTGACAAGCAACATCGCCCAAAGAACCGGTCTTTGGAAGAGTTGATGGATGACAATTGACGGATGACAATTGACCATGCGGGGTGCAGGAGGAGAGATAGGCACATCCATGTGCCTGCGCATTGTCTTCAATCAGCAACAAACCATTCGCTTGACAAAAGGCACGGATAGATTCGTTGTAGGTGCAGCGACCATAGAGGTGAACGAGCATCAAGGCTTTTGTCTTGGAAGTGAGGGATTGTTGCAATTGGTCAAGGTTGAGGTCAAGGGTATCTGCATCGACATCTATGAAAACGGGGGTCAATCCATTCTCTGTGATAGCCAAAACGGTGGCAATGAAAGTGTTGGCGGGAACGAGCACTTCATCACCATCTCCTATCCGCCCCATTTCCTTATAAGCCCTCAGAGTGAGAGTGAGTGCATCAAGTCCGTTTGCCACTCCCACACAGTGCCGCGTACCGATGTAGGCAGCATAATGCTGTTCGAATTGCTGCACAGCCGCCCCTTGCAGGTACCATCCGCCACCTACCACCTCTGCAACAGCTTTCTGAATCTCCTCACCATGCAGAGCAGTCACCGCTTTCAAATCAAGATAAGGTATATTCATACGTATCGTAACAGATGCCTCTACCACCAAAGCCTTCTTTTTGGAAAATCAATTTCTCGTTGAGGTACTGTCCTCCTTTTTCTGTGGAAATGCCAAAATCGAAATACCTATAGTTTTGTTTCAGCATCTCATGCATGATGGCATCAACAGCACCTGATGCCTTTCCCTCTGGAGTGGCAGCAATGTATTGTGAATGAATCACGTGAGTGGTCAAGTACACCAATATGCCCGCAACCATCTCACCTTGAGCATTCTTTGCCCCCCACAAGACGATGTTGTGAGGGAAGGAACCTTTAAGCTTACTCATCTCGTCCAATGTATGCACAGGATGTATGCCGTGCGTATGAACTAAATTCGTGTCGAGGATTCTCCAAAAAGATGCCAAATCATCAGATACTGCCACCGTGATGCCTTCTGTCTCTGATTTATGAAGTGCCGTGCGCCGATTTTGACGCCATTTCCTATGTGCAGGTATCTCAATGCAGGTGGAAATGCCACGTGCCACCAAATTGCCTCCGCATCGGAAAATCGCATACAGGTCTTCTTCTGCAGGCATAGAACTATAAATATGGGGAACAGGCTTGTAAACAACCTTTTTGACACCAAGGGCTTGCAACCAGCCATTCATTTCCTCCATCAAATGCAGAATGTCTGCTGCGGTGCATTTCCCATCCATCACCACCCCACCATAGGTCAATCCCTGATGTGAAAAAAGGGTGTCTCCATTGAGATTTGCCGGCAACACTGCATAGAGTTTCCCTTTCTGATAGAACATCAACGAGCAATCCGCAAACCGGTCAGAGTGATAATCCATATATCCTCTGTACATAAGAAAGGTCCCGTTCTTGCTCTTGGCAATAAATGCGTCCCACTCCGCCTGTTTCTCCGGTGTATATCTACAGATTTCGAACATACTCAAGGAACTCGTCGTAGTCGTAAATATAATCGTCTAAATCAAAATGTTCACTCGCCAACACCAAACACACAGCACCACTAGAGAAATCCTCCAATGTTCGCCAAGTGTTAGGTTTGATGAGCAATCCCTGCCAAGGATGATTGAGCAAGATGGTCGCACGCTCTTCCCCATTGTCAAGGTTCACGATGAAACTGCCACTCATTGCCACCACCAATTGGTAAAGATTTTTGTGCGCATGACCTCCACGACTCTCACCGCCAGGCACATCGTAAGTCCAATAGACGCGCTTGATGTCGAACGGCACATTCTTCATCTGCTCTGCCACAGTCAAATTGCCACGCGGGTCAACAATCTTTGGCAACTCAATGATTTCGTAGTCAAGTTTCTTCATTCTCAATCTTTTGTTTACACTCTTCCATCAACCACTTGGGAGTGCTTGTCGCTCCACAGATGCCCACCGAATCAAATCCCTCGAACCATTTGAAGTCGATTTCAGAAGGGGAATCAATCATATAGGTGTTCGGGTTGACGGATAAACACTGGTTGTACAGCACTTTCCCATTAGAACTTTTCTTGCCGCACACAAAGAGAATCACTCCGTGACGGGAGGCAAAATCCATGATGTGAGGAATACGGTTTGCCACCTGACGGCAGATGGTGTCGAAATACTGAAAGTGCGCCCCATCCTTCATGTTCGCCTCAATGTAACTAACAATATCACGGAATCCTTCCAGAGATTTCGTCGTCTGCGAAAACAATTGGATATCACGACTCAAATCCAGTTTCTTGGCATCGTTCATATTCTCAATAACAATGGCTGTACCGTCCGTTTGTCCCACCAATCCCACTACCTCAGCATGACCATTCTTTCCATAGATAACAATCTGTCCACCTGCTTCGTATGCCTTGCGGATTCGTTTCTGCAAGTTGAGCACCACAGGACAAGTGGCATCAATCACACGGATGTTCTGCTCTTTTGCTTTCATGTAGGTCTGGGGAGGTTCACCATGAGCACGAAGAAGCATCTTGATGTCATGTAAAGAGTCAAGGTCACTATGCTCCACCGTCGTCAGTCCCATCTTCTTCAAGCGCTCCACCTCACGACCATTATGCACAATGTCACCGAGGCAATAGAGTGAACCACTCTTTGCCAATTCCTCTTCTGCTTTCTTGATGGCTGTCGTCACCCCAAAGCAGAACCCTGACCCTTCATCTATCTCTATCAGCATTTCGCTACAATTTCCTGATACTTTGCCAACAGCCAGGCACTCTGTTCCTCGCGTGTCATGTCGGAGTTATCGAGCACCAACGCGTCTTCAGCTTGTCGCAGAGGAGCCACTTCGCGGTGAGAATCGATGTAATCACGCTCCTCCACATTCTTCAGCACTTCCTCATAGTTAAGGGCAGCCAATTCTTCCTGCGTCTTCGCCTTGCCCATCAGTTCATCAAAGCGACGTTGAGCACGCACCCTTGCCGATGCCGTGACGAACACTTTCATCTCTGCTTGCGGAAAAACAGCCGTGCCAATATCTCTTCCGTCCATCACAATGCCCTTCTCTTTACCCATCTCCTGCTGTTGTTGTGTCAACAAGGCACGAACAAACGGTAAAGCAGCCACAGGACTAACACGGTTGCTCACCTCCATCTGACGAATCTCATCTTCCACCTTCTCACCATTCAAATAGGTATCGGGACGTCCCGTCTCTGCATTGAATTTGAAAGATATCTGAATCTTACCAGCCTCAACAGCTGCCTTCAGTTCCTCTTCCTGAATGCCTGCATCAGGATACATACCATTCCGCATGGCATATAGTGTCACAGCACGGTACATGGCTCCTGTGTCCACATACACATAACCGATGTCTTTTGCCAACTGCTTCGCCATCGTGCTTTTACCGCAACTCGAGTGGCCATCTATCGCAATAATAATCTTCTTCATAATGAAAAACCTGCATTTATCAAGAAGGAGGATGCCGCAACATGGTAGTTCCCATAGGCAACACCCACCTTGAATTTCTTCACATTCAAACCTGCTCCGATGCTGAAGCCTGCCCAATTGCTCTTGTCAGCCACCTTCATTTCATGCGCGCGACGAAAATTATAGCCTAACGCCACCCATGTGTTGCTGGAAGGCAATATGTCCATACCCAACACAAAATGCTGAATGAACTTCACATCATCCCAATGCGTCACATCGTCAGCTGTCAACGACACCCGCAAAGGAGCATTGGCAAAGTCTTTACTCAAGCCAAAAGCCAAATCAAAAGGCATGGATTCTTTGACACCATCATCGTATAAAGACTTGACCTGACCGCCAAGATTTCGTCCGACGGCAGAGAAAGAGAAGCCGTGTGCCTCGTCAAAATAGTTCAGTGCCAAATCTGCCCCTAAAGCCGTGCTGGAATAGTTGGCATAGTTACTCAGCAAGACCTTCGCCGTGATGGCACCACTCCAGTAATCGCTCAACATATAAGAATAAGATGTCTGGAAATTCAAGTCTTTGGCAGAAAAGCTTCCTACAACAGAACCCTGTTCATCCGTCTCATCCATCTTACCATAATCCAACATCTGAGCGCCCAATGCCCATGTGCCTCTCTCTCCAATCGCCTTCGTATAACCAGCCGACATCAGGTGGCTGGAACGGATATAAGAATTATACCCCAGCAAGATGCTGTTGTCAGACACATTCGTAAGCAAGGCGGCATTTGTCCACATCATACTGGCATCATCCTCAATGATGCTGATATTGGCACCTCCCAATGCCGCAGAATGGGCACTGACAGGAATGTTCAGGAACTGATACCCCATTTTCCCTTCCTGTGCACACATACAAGTGGCAAGAGAGAGAAATGCCAAACTAATAATGTGTCTATTTAATCGTCTCATAATAGGTGTCTAACAGTTTCTTAGCTGCCACGAACGAGGTTATCTGTCCTCCCAGCACCTCTTTCTCCATATTGCCTATCATTTGCTTGATGGATGGATTATAGTAGAAACTATTCCTCAAATGTTCATTGATGCTCTCATACATCCAGTATTTGGATTGCTCATTCCTGCGATACTGGAAATAGCCGTTTTCCTTTACCTGACGGATGTATCGGAAAATCATCTCCAACACTTCATCAATGTGTAATTCGTAGAAACCCGAATAGCACATAACTTCGGGTACAATACCACTATCAGGCACAGGGAAGAGGTGGAGCGCATTTCTGAAATGGGATGCCGCCAATTCGGCCTTATCCACATTACTTCCATCTGCCTTGTTGATGACGATGCCATCCGCAATCTCCATAATGCCTCGCTTAATACCTTGCAATTCATCACCCGTGCCTGCCAACTGAATCAGCAGGAAATAATCGACCATAGAATGACAAGCCGTCTCACTCTGTCCAACGCCCACTGTCTCAACAAAGATGTTGTCATAACCAGCCGCTTCGCATAGGATGATGGTCTCACGTGTCTTGCGAGCCACACCACCCAAACTACCCGCCGTCGGACTTGGACGGATGAACGACTTTGGATGCACCGCCAATTTTTCCATACGGGTTTTGTCGCCCAAAATACTACCCTTGGTCTTCTCGGAAGAAGGGTCAATGGCCAAGACCGCCAATTTCCCTCCATAATTCTCCAACAAATGCACACCAAAAGCATCGATGCTGGTAGATTTACCCGCACCTGGCACGCCACTGATACCAATCCGCACGGAATTGCCAGAATATGGAAGGCACTTCTCTATCACCTCTTGCGCAATCGTCTGATGTTCGGGCAACACACTCTCAATCAGCGTGACGGCTTGACTCAACATGCTCACATTCCCCTTCAAGATGCCATCAACATATTCGGCAGGAGTGTATAACTTCTGCCTCTTCTTCCTCATCTGCTTCAGATAGGGGTTCACAATGGATGGCTGTGCCACACCTGCATTCACTTGCAAGCCTGCATATTCAGCGCTGTTTTCAGGATGTTCCATCATCTTCTTTTTCTATTTCTCAAAATGTACATTCACCACTTCTTTCGGTTTCTTGGTGTCGTTCGTTATAATCAACACACGGGGTTGTGCCTTGGACATTCCCAAGAACCTTGCATTGACTGTCACACTCATCTTCACTTCCTCACCTGGCTGCAGCTCCGTCTTAGGCAACGACACCGTAATGGCTTGGTTGAACGCCTGTATCTTGCTCAGTTTCAATACACCTGTCCCCTTATTGCTCAACTTCACAGTGCCAGTCAACTTGGTCTTCTTACCCAACTTCCCGATGTGCAGTTCGGTGGTGGAAATTTGGAAATTAGGTTTCCGGGTAAATTCTTCAGCAAAATGCAAATCCGGCAAGAGTACGGCAGACACCGCAATTTCATTATTGGAGCCCACTTTGTCACCCGAGAAGCGTGCCAAATAGATGCTTGTCTGGTTCAAACCCAAGTCTTGCAACTTGTCACTGTGCAACGTCAGCTCAATCTTTCCCCGACGGCCACGAGCAATCATCTCTGGCTGATATTCAGCTGTGATGTAAGCAGGAAGGTGCATCAGCATTGGCGTATAAACGGTCTCCCCATTGTTCAACAGTTCAATTTCCGCCTTGACTGAATCACCAGAACTCACATCCATGAACTCCACATTGTTGGTGCTCAACAAGATGTCATCTATACTGTATGGATAGAGTTCCTCCAACGTTTTCTTCTCTCCATTGTTCACCAAGGCTTTCATACGAATGCGCACGGGTTTTTCGCCCGCATTCGTATAGACATCGATGTACCGATCAAAATGTCCCAGCATCATGGCATCATACGTAATGCTTATCTCACCATCATCACCCTTCATCAAAGGCTCTCTCGTCCACTTTGTTGTCAGGCATCCACATCCTGCATCTACATCCCTAATCAACAACGGGGACTTATCCTTGTTCGTAAACTTGAACACCGCCGTCACAGGTTTCTTCCAGATGGTAGAGCCTGCATTCACAACCGTCTTGTCAAATGATATTCTTTGTGCAAGACCGCTGAGTGAAACAGCCATACCCATCACACACATTATAACGTATTTCATATTCATATTATTGCCTTTCCTGTTTTTATATTTGTTTATATACGAGAGGCCTCCTTCACATCCTGTATCTCACGAAGTCCTCCTATGATATCATCTACCTCTTTCGTGTCATGCACATACATCTGCACCATACACTCAAAGATGCCGTCATCGCATTCCACTTCCAATTTACGGATATTAACACCGTGTAATTGGGATATCACTTGCGTCATCTCATGGAGAAGCCCCAATTTGTCAAAGCCCTTCACATGGATGGAAACCGGGAACAAAGACATACGGCTCATCTCCCATTTCGCAGCCAACACCCGATTGCCGTGATTTGCCTTCAGTTTCTCAGCATTAGGACATTGCAACTTATGGATGATGATATGTTTGTCATCATCGATATAGCCCATCACCACATCACCAGGAATCGGCTTGCAACAATCACACAATGTATAATTGTTCTGGACAGTGTCTTCGGTCAGGGAAAGGGTCTGTTTTCTATCGAAATCAGGACCCACCGTGTTCTTTTTCTTTACAACTTGCTTCGCCGTCTTCTTTCCGAAAGAGAATAATTTCTTCCATCCACCCGTCTCGCCCTTCCCTTTCAGCATGTCCAAGTCGGCACGTCCAAGTTTTACCTTACCTTCACCTATAGCGACATACAAGGCATCTGGTTTCGACAACTGATGGAAGGAAGACAACTTATCAACAATCAACGAATCTCTGATGATGTCATTCTTTTCCAGAAACTCATCCAAATCCTGTTCACCCTTCTTGCGCAGTTCACGTTCTTCCTTCCGAAGGATAGAAAGAATCTTGGTCGTTGCTTTGGCTGTCGTAGCTATATTTAGCCATTCACGGGTGGGATGCACCGACTTGGAAGTAAGAATCTCCACCTGGTCACCACTGTTCAGCTTATAACTGATGGGCACCAATTTGTGGTTCACCTTTGCACCAATGCAATGGCTGCCGACAAACGTATGGATGCTGAAAGCAAAGTCAAGGGTGGTGCTGCCAGCAGGCATCGTACGTATGTCGCCTTTCGGTGTGAAGACAAAAATTTCTGACGCAAACAAATTCAACTTGATGGTGTCAAGAAAATCCATCGCATCAGGCTGCGGGTCATCCAATATCTCTTTGATGGTGGCAAGCCACTTGTCCAACTCCTTCTCAGAAGATGTTTCGGTCTTCTCGCCATCTTTATATTTCCAATGTGCCGCAAAACCCTTCTCTGCTATTTCATCCATCCGACGAGAACGAATCTGCACCTCAATCCACTCACCTTGTTTGGACATTAGTGTGACATGAAGCGCCTGATACCCATTGGCTTTAGGATGACTTACCCAATCACGTGTACGATCTGGGTGAGAGGTGTATATCTTACAGAGCTGAACATAAATATTAAAACAGTCATTTAGTTCTGTATCAACATCTTGCGGGTCAAAGATGATACGTGCGGCGAGGATATCGTATATCTCTTCGAAAGGGATATGCTTCGTTTGCATCTTCCGCCAAATGGAATAAGGCGTCTTCACACGCTGCTTCATCTCATAGTTGAGTCCCATACTATCCAACTGGGCACGAATCGGGCTGGCAAACTGGTCGAAGACAGTGTCACGTTCAGCTTGCGTAGCCAGTAACTTCGTCTCTATCTCCTTGTACTCATCTGGATGTTCAAACCTGAAACTCAAGTCCTCCAATTCCGTCTTGATGGAATTCAACCCGAGACGATTGGCAAGCGGTGCATAGATGTAAAGCGTCTCACCGGCAATCTTGTACTGCTTGTTAACCGCTTGACTACCCAATGTCCGCATATTATGCAGGCGGTCAGCTATCTTAATGAGAATGACACGAATATCATCGCTCATCGTCAGCAGAAGTTTCTTGAAATTCTCAGCCTGAGCCGATGCATGGTCACCAAAGATGCCACCCGAGATTTTGGTCAAGCCATCCACAATCTGGGCAATCTTCGGACCAAACATGTTTTCGATATCTTCCACAGTGTAATCTGTATCCTCTACCACATCGTGAAGGAGGGCTGAACAGATGGACGTGGAGCCCAATCCTATTTCAATACAAACTATTTGCGCCACAGAAATAGGGTGCATGATGTATGGTTCGCCAGACAGACGACGTACACCTTTGTGTGCATGTTTGGCGAAATTGAAAGCTTTGGTGATGAGGTCCACTTTCTTTCGATGCGGACTTGCCAGATATGCATCTATCAACTTTTGGAACTCAGCATTGACCAGCTGTTCCTCTTGCTCTGTATTCGTCATGATTACGTCATCCATAAGCTTCCTTTCATTTGTTCATTCTCCATACAAAAACACTCATGCACGTGGCAAATTACTTCACGCGCACCTTCTGACCAGGTCGTATCATATCGCCCTTGATGCCATTGAGCTGACGCAATTTAGCAACAGTCGTACCATTCTTCTTTGCAATAGCAGATAGGGTGTCACCACTTTTCACAGCCACATTCCGTGTCTGTTGCTGTTTACGGGAACGCGAAGAGCGTGAAGAACGTGAAGATTTTTTATTGTTCGCAGCCACGTTCCGAGTCGTGCTCGCAGGAATCTGTTCCATAGGGGTGCTCTCAACGTCTTCCGTTATGGAGCGGCGAGTTCCCGAAGACAACATACCGTTCCTAACATTCACTCCATAGATGCTGTCCTCATAGAGGATGAAGTCCTCGATAGAACCTGCTGGCAAACGCAACGTGTAATCAGCAGGTACAATATCCTTGCGATATTGAGGATTGATAGCCCGAAGTTCATCCACCGACACATGGCATTTAGATGCAATCTGGGCAAAACTCACCTCGCGACTGACCACAACTGTGTCGGACTCCAATGGCAATGTGGCTTCGTGAGGTACAATACCATGTTCACAGTAGTAATTCATAATGTATGTTGCCGCAATAAATGCCGGAACATAACCACGAGTCTCACGAGGAAGACGGTTGTAAATTGACCAAAAATCAGCTCCTTCTTGATTGCCTGAACGTGTGAGAGCTTTCTGAACATTTCCTTCACCGCAGTTGTAGGCAGCAATGGCCAATCCCCAATCTCCAAACATATCATAAAGGTCACTCAGATAGTGTGCAGCTGCCTCACTAGACTTAATCGGATCACGGCGTTCATCCACCAAAGTGTTCACCTCCAACCCATAGCGTTTACCCGTACCAATCATGAACTGCCACAAACCAGCTGCACCAGCCCTTGATGTAGCTGTGGGACGCAATGCTGATTCAATCACAGGCAAGTATCTGAGTTCCAATGGTAATCCATAACGCTCTAATGCCTCTTCAAAGATGGGATTGTAGAAATTGGCAGAACCCAGCATGATGGCAACAGAGCCCTTCATGCGCGTACTGTAGTTGTCAATGAACTTACGGGTGACATCATTCAGCGGCATCTCAATCGTAGTTGGAATGCGTGAGAGCCTGCTCACCAGCACTGAATCATCATAGGACAATACTCGATTCACGCCTATTCCCTCAGATAAGTTATTGATATTGGAAGGATCTTTCATCAATTCATCTTCACTGATGAGCATTCCCTCTGGCATGTCAAAAGCCTCCGCTTTCACGCTGTCATCATCAGTAAACACCTCATCCTGAGCAAAGCAACACGAAGCGAACAAAATGGAGAAACACGTAACAACAATTTTCTTTTTCATATATTCTTAATCATTTGGTTTTCAAAAATTAAAACTACATTGCAAGCCGTAAGCGCTAGAACTCAAACCCGAAGCACGCATTGCAGAATACTTCTCGTTGATGACGGTCGGACTTACCTTCATGGTCAAATCACGACTAATATCAAAACTAGACAATTCTGCATCCACATAGGCATCAATGATGGACAATGCATAAACCCCTATCATACAGAACATGCTCAAATCGCGAAAGCGGCGATAATAATTCTTCTTGCGTCTGAAGACATCCTGCAAGTGTGCCTGATTTGCTTTTACATCATATCGAACAGGAATGAAATTCTCGTAACTCTTCGTGTTTTCATCACTATCCATGATGTCAATATATGCCTGAGAATAATCCCGATACATCGTATTGTTCCATGTCATTGCATAAATACATCCCAAGAACCCGCCATACACCAAGGGGAGTTTCCAATACTTTCGATTGTAAATTTGTCCTCCACCTGGAAAGACAATAGCAAGCCACAAGGCCTTCTTCGGGTCGGGAATGAAACGATCCTTCTTCTTGTGGCCAGCATACTTCAGCAAGGAATCTGCAGAGATGGAAAAACGAACTACAGAGCTATCCTTCTGTTCACCCATCAACGTTATATATTCCTCTTCTCCACGGATGGAATCAATCTGTCCAGTCAGCACCACATCCCCATAATGAAGGGTGTCAATAGTCAAAGAGTCTAAAGCGACACGCTTCTTTCCCTCCCGTCGGGAACGTGCCATCGGAATTACGCCATCCTCTGCTGTTTCCTGAGAGCAAATATCCAAAGGAAGAAGCATCAACAACAATGCGACACAAATCTTATATGTACGGGCAATCTGTCTCAACATCTGTATTTTATCCTATTTTTGGAAAAGAGAAACGATACGGCGTAAATCATCCACATCCTTGAAAGGAATAGACACTTTACCTCCACCTTTCGGAGAGCAAGACATCTTCGCTTCCACACCCAATTGTCGAGAGAGCAATCCACGCAAGGCATCCAATTCCTCCGTCATCTGATTTGACTTTACAGCAACCTGCGCATTAGTAGGATGTCCGTGAGTACCATCGTTAATCTTTTTTATCAGTTCCTCCACCTGACGAACAGAATAACCTCTGTCCTGTATCTCCTTGAACAACTTCAATTGAGTCCGTGGGTCATCCAATGCCAGCAGGGCACGTGCATGACCTGTATCAATATGATGGTTCTGTATTGCCACCTGCACTGGTGCTGGCAGTTTCAACAAGCGCAGGTAATTAGCTACAGTTGCACGTTTCTTACCCACCCGCTCACTCAATTTTTCTTGGGTAAGATTATACTCATCAATCAAGTGCTGATAGGCCAATGCGATTTCGATAGAGTTCAAATCCTGACGCTGAATATTCTCAATAAGCGCCATCTCCATCACCTTCTCGTCACTGGCGGTGCGAATATAAGCGGGAATGGATGAAAGACCAGCCTTCTGGGAAGCACGCCAGCGTCGCTCACCCGCAATAATCTGATAACGACCATTGTCCAGCTCACGCAAAGTGATGGGCTGGATGATGCCAATTTCAGCAATCGAATCCGCCAACTCCTTCAAGGCTTCCTCATCAAACTCACGACGAGGCTGATTTGGATTTCGTTCTATCAGACTAATGTCTATTTCATTAATGGTCGAGGATCCTTCTGTCCTCACATCTTCTGTTGAGATAAGTGCATCGAGACCACGCCCCAAAGCTGGACCAAACTTCTTTCTTACTGCCATATCTTATCTATTATCATGTATCATTCGTAACTGCATTATTTCGCGTCATGGGCAACGATCTCCTTTGCCAAAGACACATAGTTCTTGGCACCATTAGAAGTGGCATCATACAAGATGCACGGAATTCCATGGCTCGGTGCCTCCGACAGCTTAACATTGCGCTGAATCACTGTTTTGAACACCAACTCCTGAAAGTGGCGCTTCACATCACCATAAATTTGGTTGGCCAATTTCAAACGCGAATCATACATCGTCAACAGGAATCCTTCAATCTCCAGATTGGCATTCAACTTTGACTTAATGATTCTAATTGTATTCAGCAACTTACTGATTCCCTCCAATGCAAAATACTCGCATTGCACCGGGATAATTACTGAATCAGCCGCTGTTAAGGAATTGACTGTGATAATGCCCAAAGAGGGTGAACAGTCAATCAATATATAATCATATTCAGAACGTAATGGATCTAAAATGCGTTTCAACACCATTTCACGTTTCGCCAAATTCAGCATTTCAATCTCTGCCCCCACTAAATCAATATGACTGGGTATCACATCCAACCCGTCTATATCCGTTGTATAGATAGCCTCGTGAGGGTTAGCTGAACTAATTATACAATCATAAATTGATGTATCCACTTTCTGAATATCAACTCCTAAACCAGAAGAAGCATTTGCTTGTGGGTCGGCATCCACAACAAGCACCTTCTTTTCCAGGGCAGCCAAGCTTGCAGCTAAGTTGATGGCAGTAGTTGTCTTTCCCACGCCACCTTTCTGATTAGCCATTGCTATAATTTTTCCCATATTCTTTCTCCTTGTCAAATCCTTAAAAAACACAAGAGAACTTACATGAACATGTAAATCAAGCACATATAAACAGTGCTTTATGAGTCTGATTATTCTTCATTCAATTCTCAGTGCAAAGATAAGCATTTTATGTGGAACAAACACTAAAAGATGCGTGGAACATGATATGTTTTTACATTTTTTATATCAGCCAAGGACACAAAAAAAGACGACAGAGAAAAACTCTATCGTCTATCTTGACTTCACTGACGTTTCGTCTATTCACCTAACAAAGATTGACTAAGTTGACGATTCGTCTGTCTGTGGGCGCTGACGGATTCGAACCGCCGACCCTCTGCTTGTAAGGCAGACGCTCTGAACCAACTGAGCTAAGCGCCCTTTGTTGGTCGGGATGACACGACTCGAACGTGCGACCCCTTGGTCCCAAACCAAGTATACTACCAACTGTACTACATCCCGATTTTCAACAACTTTCAAGCCTCTTTTCTCAAAAGCACTGCAAAGGTACGACTTTTATTTGAACTAGCAAAATAAAACAAGTTCTTTTTTTTCATTTTTTGCAAAAAGAAGGCAAAAAAAACAAGGAGAGCGTACCAAAGGCACGCTCTCCCGCTATTGATATGTATAAACTCTATTACTTAAGAGTTACGATTGCACGACGGTTGAGGTTGAATGGCTCAACTTCTGCAACACCGCCAACACCTGAAACCTGGATCTTAGAACGATCTACACCGAGGCTAACGAGTTCGTCAGCAACAGCCTGTGCACGAGCCTCAGAGAGTTTCTGGTTGTAAGCAGAAGAACCAGTCTTGCTATCTGCAGAACCTCTTACAACAACTGTAGCCTTTGCATTCTTAGCAGCAGCTGCAACAGCCTCGAGGTTGATAAGATCCTTCTTAGAGTTGATCTTAGCAGAGTTGAGGTCGAAGAATACAGAAGTAGAACCTGTAGTTACGTTGCCTGTAACCTCTGGGCACTTGTGGTTAGCCCACTTAGCGAGTTCATTGCGCAGACGTGCGTTCTCATCCTGCTCAGCCTTGAGCTGTGCACGGAGAGCAGCGAGCTTAGAGCATGCTTCAGCAGAGAGAGCCTCGTAGTCCTCGAGAGAAACAGCCTTAGACCAACCAGTCTTACCAATGTTGTAAGTGATACCGAGGTCAATAGAAGCAAGTGGGTTAGATCTCCACCATTTGTTTTCGTTACTCATTGGAACAGCAGGATTGAAACCTTCTGTTGTGAACACCAAAGCTGCATCTACGTAAACGCCCACACGCTTTGAGATTTTCCATGCTGATTCAAGACCTCCACCAAGAGCTGGAGCATAGTTGTTTGCACCGAAGCTGCGGATGACACCCATACGTGGGTAAAGAATCAAGTTCCAAACACGAGTATCGCTGTAACCACAGAAGATGTTGCTCATGTTGAACTCAGTGTCGAAGTAAAGTGCTGCATAGCCACCCTTGTGAGCATCTGGCATTTCCCAAACGTGATCAAGGTTACGGAATGCGTGATAGAAAGCGCCATTCTCCCAATTGATCTTACCACGTACACCAATACCAGGAGTGAACCACTTACCTACAGCAAGGTCAAAACCATAGGAACGACCATTGTGCCAGTCCTTCTTGAAGAAATCACCTTGGCCATAAATACTTACGATGTTAGCATCTACACCTGCCTGAACAAACCAGTTTGACCAGAAAGAGTTAGTTGCCACACTGTACTTGTTAGTTGTTGGAGTTGCAAACTCATCGCACTGTGCATTAGCAGCAGTACAGAGACCTACAAAGGCCAACGCCATCATTAACTTTTTCATAAAAACAAATTTTTAATAAAACAATAATTAATATTTTCTTAAAACTTTTTTCTCGTTTATCAGGTGAAGGTCCCTTTCGGCACATCTTGCCATCAAAGCACTATTTCACACTAATCGTGATGCAAAGTTAAGTATTTTACTTTATTCGAATGTCACAAAAACAAAAAAAATGTAAAAAAAATGTTTTTTTATGCAGATTTTTTGCATTTATTAACACTTTTGCCTTCCAAAAGTCCCTTTTTAGGCGATTAAAAGGGCGCATTCAGCGTTTTATCCTCTATAACAATATAAATCTGTTTCCCGTCAGGAGTCCTTGCAGGACTCTTTGTGGCAAACAAATCTTGTAGAAGACGTTCCATTTCCGCCATCGAGAGAATCTGTCCATATACAATGGCTGCATTTTCCGCCATGGTCAGTGCCAGTGCCTCCTGTGCGTCCTTTCTGATATCATTGGTTTTCTCCTTTGCCGCAACAATCATGTCGTGAAGCAATGTCTGGATGTCAATTCCCTCCAATCCCGCAGGGACGCCATTGACGGAATAGGAGCCACCACCCAGATTCGACAAATCAAAGCCCAAGCTGCAAACATCCTCCATTAAATCCTCGAGCACCACACAATCAGAAGGTTCGAATTGCAAGACCATTGGAAAAAGTTCCTTTTGAGATGGGCGGCCACCAGTAGTAATACATTGCATATTTTGGTCAAACAGCACACGAACATGAGCTCGATGTTGATTCACCACCATGAGCCCGTTGGCGCTCGGAAGAATGATATAGCGTCCCTTATATTGAAATTTCTGCACAGAAACATCAAAAGGCATCAGTTCCGTTCCCTTATCCAACGCAGCAGTATTCCATAAAGAACTCTGGAGATGGCTTTCATCCAAGACATCACCCCCTATTGGCAAATCCTTTTCGGGATTCACATCAACCAACGAAGCATCATTTCCATCTCTTTCGGGAACAGCGTACTTATTGTACAACTTCTCCCATCCATTCGAGCGAGAATAAGAAGATTGTGCATCACCATTCTTAAATGGATTATATGTTGATGGAGCCAGCTTTGGTTGCTGCGGGATGGTTGTCATCGTGCCCATTACAGGGATATCGGGTTTCCCCTCCACGTCAAAATCTATCATCGGCACGTTGCAGAACTGTCCAAGCGTCTCTCGCACCGCAGCAGACAGCACTTGCCAAATTGGCTGTTCGTTGTCGAACTTAATCTCAGTTTTTGTCGGGTGCACATTGACATCAATGGCAGCAGCATCCACTGCAAAATAAATGAAGTAAGACACATGTTCACCCGCAGGTATCAAATTCTCATAGGCTTTCATCACGGCACTATGGAAATAAGGGTGACGCATGTATCGGCCATTCACAAAGAAATATTGGTGCGTGCCCTTCTTCTTCGACGACTCTGGTTTACCCACATAACCCGAAATGCTCACCAACGATGTCTCCACCTCTATCGGTAACAAGTCCGCATTAATTTTCTTGCCAAACACATCTATGATTCTTTGCCGCACAGATGCTTCTGGCAAATTATACATCTCCACCCCATTATTATATAATGTAAAAGAGATATCAGGGTGCACCAGGACGATACGTTGGAAATCTGCCACCACGTTGGTCAGTTCGGTCTGATTAGATTTCAGGAACTTTCTCCGTGCTGGCACATTAAAGAACAGGTTCCGCACAGAGAAGTTGCTACCAGCAGGACACGCAACAGGTTCTTGTTTCTCTATTTGCGAACCTGCTATTTGGATCATTGTGCCCAACTCATCATCCCTGCGCCTTGTCTTCAGTTCCACTTGAGCCACCGCTGCAATACTCGCCAATGCCTCTCCTCGGAAACCCATCGTTGTCAAGTTAAACAAGTCTGAGGCCTTCTGAATCTTAGATGTTGCATGTCGCTCAAATGAAAGTCGTGCATCCGTTTCAGACATACCCTTCCCATCATCTATCACCTGCACATTCGTCTTACCACCATCCGTCACCAGCACCTTCACATTCCTGGCACCGGCATCAATAGAATTCTCGACCATCTCCTTGATGATGGAAGACGGGCGTTGCACCACTTCACCAGCAGCAATCTGGTTGGCGACAGAATCAGGCAAAAGATGAATGATATCGTTCACTGTTCGTTGTTTTCAATGAATAACTGATCAGAAAAAATATTTCCCTGTATATAAATAATGCATCAGAAGCAGCAAGAGCACAATCGCAACAATAAGCACCCCATACGAGACAGGTTTCTTGCCACTCTCTTTCCTTCGTTTCAGATGCTTAGTCGCCTGCACAAACTTTCCACGGATGTCCTCTGGAGAAAATTCTTTCGGAGGGAGAATCCCCAACTCACGTTTTGCACGTTCATCTATTTCCTTCAGTTTTTCCTTCCTCGGGTCGTAGTAGATATAGTTATGATGAAAACCACGAGGTTTCCGTGTTGTAAACATTCCCATATATTATTATATATATATAATATGTGTAAACTGTTGAAACCCTACAAATTCTCCAAATGTTGTTTCGGGACAGCCCGTCGTTCCGTTTTCTTCAGTTCCTGTTCTTTCTTCTTGCCTCTCCAACCGAAGATGTCATCCTTGTTTTTCGGACGGATATAGTCAAACCATGCGAATCCCGTCAAATACCGTCTGTCCTCAGGAATAGCGAAAGGAGGATACATCACTCCGGAAGGCGTGGACATCCATATCTTGTTCACTTTCTTATCCACCATAAAGAGATTCAGTTCTGGCGTTTCCGTATAATTCATGCCAATACGACTGCCATCATCCTCTTCCATAAAATAGACCACATACACATTTCCCTTCGCATTGTTATGCTCTATCACGCCATCCACAAAATAGCAGAACATTTCCTTCGCCGCAACCTGATTATACGACACAGAATCCACTTGTTCGATGGTCATTGCCTGGTTGATGATATGAATCCACTCCACCGTACTATCATTGTTATACACACGAATTTCCTCACCAAACACTTGTTGACCCTCATTCCAAAGGATAGGCTGTCCATACAGATACGTGCAGGAATCTCTTTCATGTGACACCAACGAATCACACACACCCTGAAAGTCCTTTCTGAACATCCTTACCTTATGATAAGCGAATAAATCACGGTACACAGAATCCGTCTTCTGGTTGTAACTCACCATCTTCAACGTGTCACCATGCACATAAAGGGTATCTCCCTCTGAGAACTCATAACACACAGCATTGTCCGTAGCCAGTGCCATGCCTGTCTTATCTTCATAACGACAATAGTCACCCGTCAACATACACTTGTTCTCCACATCTATCAGCACCACATCGCCAAAAGCCTCGCTCACCCCCGTCTCATCATCAAAAAAGAGGCTGTCCCCCACAATGTCACGCATATCCTTATACACATGCGACCGATCCATCAAGTTTGCCTCTCCCGTCTGTGTGTTATAATCGCCACGCAAGGCATACACGAAAGTGCTGTCCGACGAAATGATATTGGTTTCAGAAACAATCCTTGCCACCTTCGTATCCGCGTAATAATACAACTCATTCGTCTTCAAGTCAAACTTCGGGTTCTCAAGCACAACATTGTCCTTAAAGATTGCCTCATTCAAGGCTGGCGTATATTGTCCATAGTCGGAATTTAGCACATTATCCCCATCATAAAGTGTGCCATGCCGTGGATAGAACCCTACGCCCTCCAACCGGTCATAATCAATAATATCAGTCACCAACTTGGTTTTACGATGTGTCAGCACAGCATGACCCTGTGCATGCGCCTGCATCATCGGACCATTATACAGCAAGGTGTCACTGGTCAGTGTCAACGTGTCTCCCTGCACCATTTTCACATGCCCATACGCATTGAAGGTGTTATCATCCTTATAGAAGCGTGCGCTGTCGCAATCGAGGTACATACCATCATGGTACAGCTTCACATGTCCCACCAGCACATCAGCACGCACATCCATCTGGTTCTTGTAGAGCACATCGCTGTGAATCAGTTTTACCTCTTCGCTCGACTTCTTACGAGGTTCCCCATCAGGATGCACAGCAAAGAGTGTGCCAATGACCGACAGACACAAGCCTCCGACCAGCAGTCTCACACGTGTATTCGCACCACCCTTCTGCATAGAACATCCAACTGTCAACTATCACTTAATCCATCCAGAATATTGGAACTCACAGTTCTGCCAATCCTCATTGATATGGATATAAGTTGTCTTCTGTTTGTCTCGAATCCACTGCTCCAATTTCTCATCGCATAGTTTATTCATCACCACATTCTGCAGTTCCTGATAATCCTCAGCCATCGTGGCACGGTGTCCATTCACCCTGTTCTTCAGTTTCACGATTGCCACAACCTCCTTGCCCTTTTTGTTCACCATAATGAAAGGCTTTGATATCTCTCCAACCTTCATGCCTGCAACGGTACGAGCCACCTCCGTAGGGAGGTCTTTCATCTCATATTTTGACAATCCTGTCTCCTCGTCGAACAACAGACCATAATTGTTGCGAGTGTCTTTGTCATACGACACTACAGACACACATTCATCAAAGGTATACAATCCCTTGTTAATCTCAGCGGCAATCGAATCCAAATCATTTACGCACTTTTGTAAAGCCTCCGTCGACACACGAGGCTTGCGCAGGATATGACGACAATTGATCATATCACCTCGCTTTTCTATCAGTTGAATGATATGAAAACCGAATTCCGTCTCTACAATCTTCGACACAGCCTTTGGATCCGTCAAGTTGAATGCCACATTTGCAAACTCGGGCACATAACTGCCGCGACCGGCAAAACCCAACTCACCTCCCTGCTGAGCAGACAGTTTGTCCTCTGAATAGAGCAATGCCAGTGTCGAAAACTGTGCACTTCCATTATTTATTCGTTCTGTATAGCTACGCAAATCATCCTTCACATGTTCAATCTCCTCAATCGGAATAACGGGTTCACGCGTAATAATCTGACACTCCACCTTCGTCGGGATGAACGGAATGCTGTCTTCTGGCATGTCTTTGAAATAACGGCGCACCTGCGCTGGCGTTACTTTCACATTCTCAACAAGACTCCTTTGTACTCTCTCCACCATCTTCTTGTCCTTATACGAATTGAACATCTGTTCACGGATCTGAGTCAAGCTTTTACCCGAATATTCCTCCAGCTTCTCACGCGAGCCAAAATCCAGCAGCACGGCATTCAGCCTCATATCCACCTCCTGAAACACATCCGCATCCGATACAGTCACCGAGTCAATGGCTGCTTGATGCAGGAATAGTTTCTGCACGGCCAGTTGTTCTGGAATCACACAATACGGGTCACCCTCAAAGCGCTGTCCCTGCTGTAAGAATTCCATACGGGCGTTCTCCACATCCGACTTCAGAATGGCCTCATCACCGACCACCCATATCACTTCGTCTATCACGTTTTTCCGCTCCTGTGCAGATGCCATCAATGAGCAAGTGGCAAACATGCCTATCAAAAAATTCCGAATATCCATATCAATGCTTATTTACCGTCTTGACCACATCATCAAACACTTCCACTGCATACTTCTTTCTCAATCCTTCCACCCACAATTTCTCCTGTGCGTTCTGGTAGTCAGTCACCACCTGCCCCTTCACATCCTTCATCGTACGAGGAGCCTTAACCACCTTGCCCCAAATAGCTGTTTCCGGATAGCCATCCATCGGTTTCAAGGTGTTCTTTTGCTTAAACGCTAATTTGTCCACATTCTGATTATCCCCTTGCTTGAAAATGCCACGCTCCACACGGACAAATCTTACAGAATCATTGTTCAGCGATACAGCCTTCTTTGCCCAATCCTCTTCAGCCACGTCCTTTAACAGTTTCTTCACCTTCGCCATGGTAGCAGCATCCTTCGTATGAATCACGATGCCGCAAAATCGGGGCGCATCCCAGGCATATTCTTTCTTATGAGCCTTAAAATAGGATTCCTGACCTGTCGTATTCTGCTGAGCCTTGTCCCATACATCTTTTTTCGTCACCTCATACATCAAGGTACCGTCATAATATTCCTGTGACAAATTCTTCAGTTCCGCATCCTTCTCCATCATCTGCTTGTGGAGTTCGTCCACCAATTCAGCTCTTGTAACACGACGTTCGTTCGCCACCGAATCGAGATATGCATTCGCCGATGCCTCTTTGATGCCACGCTGTTCCAAGAACTTAATGATATTGGCATGATGATACTCGTATGATTCAAATGGATGTCTGTCCTCCATATAGATGATGTGCCAACCCACCGTGCTCTTCACTGGTGCAGACATCTCACCCGCCTTCAATGCATAAGCAGCATTCTCAAAGTCCGGAATCATCATGCCTTTACCAAACTGCCCCAAAGCACCGCCACGCTGAGCAGAACCTTTGTCATCGCTCTTCTCTTTGGCGATTTCTGCAAACCGTTTTGCCAGTTCTTCTTTCGGCACAGCTTTCAACACGTTGTAGATGCTGTCAATCCGTAACTTAGCAGTTGTCTGCTGTTCCGTTGTCGCATCTTGGCGCATCAGCACCAAGATATGGCTTGCTGTCAGCAGGTCCTGACCTTCATAACGGGCAGCCGTATTGTCATACGTCTTGCGTGCCTCACGCTCTATATAAGCCGAATCCACAATAGTCGGAACAACCATTTGCTCCTTGTAGCCATCCAACTCCTTACGGATAGAACCCAACGTGTCAATCCGTTGGCTTTCTGCTTCCGCCACCTTCAACTTAAAATCGACATACAAAGGCACATATTCCTCCACTGTCTTCTTGTCCAGCACACCGTCAGAATTGTTCTTGTTATATGAATACTCGAACTCACTCCTCGTGATGTTTGTGCCATTGATGCGCATAATAACAGGGTCTGCCGTCTGTGCCACAGCCGATAGACCCGTCATCAGAGAAGTTACAAAAAACGTTATCTTTTTCATTTGTACATTTTCGTATTTGACAAATTTGACTGCAAAGGTACAAAAAAAATACAAAATACATATATATAATAAGCGGGAAAACCAAAAGTTTTAACTTTTATTGTCGTGCAAGAGGAAGGAAACAGTTCACAAATGTAAGACATCGTACCACATCTACTTTAACAGAAAAGGAGTTTTTTCGTTTACAATGAAAAAAAATCAGATTTTCTTTGTCAGTTTCGCAAAATGTCGTACCTTTGCACTCGCTAACGGGAACAGAGGTTCCAAAAACAGAATAAATTGGTGCGTTAGTTCAGTAGGTTAGAATACATGCCTGTCACGCATGGGGTCACGAGTTCGAGTCTCGTACGCACCGCAAAGACCAATAGTTTTCCGAGGTCTATAAATCAAAAAGAAAACAATGGTGCGTTAGTTCAGTAGGTTAGAATACATGCCTGTCACGCATGGGGTCACGAGTTCGAGTCTCGTACGCACCGCAATCTTTCCAAGAAGAGAGTTTCATTCGAAGCTCTCTTCTTTTTTGCACTTTTCCCGTCACTCCATTAAACTTTTTGGGGCCAACATGGTCATATATAACGCAAACCAAAACCAAAACAAACAAAAAACAAAGCTAACTAACATGGCATTTTCCAAAAGAACTATTCTTTTTTTAAGTCTATCGATTGCTACAATCGTATCCTATGCGCAATCCACCCTGACGGGTAAGGTGATTGACAGCGAAACCGGTGAGGCATTGATTGCCAGTACCGTTAGAATCATGAGTACAGACACGACACGTTTGGTGGCTGGTAACGCCACCACAAAAGACGGAACTTTCTCTGTAAAGAGCGTGAGAGACGGCAACTACATCCTAAAAGTCTCTTACGTCGGCTACAACGACTTCTATCGTGCCATTTCCGTGAAACGTAAGGATACCAAGGGCAACCAAGCCATTGGCACCATCATGATGACCCAGAGCAGCATCCAACTAACTCAGGCTGTGGTGACGGGTGAACTGAAAGAAATGGAGATGAAGGATGACACACTCATCTTCAATGCCGATGCATTCAAGGTACCAGAAGGCAGCGTGTTGGAAGATCTCATCAAGAAACTACCAGGCGTAACAGTAGAAGATGGCACCATCAAGGTGAATGGTAAGACCGTCAGGAGAATCCTTGTAGGTGGCAAGGAATTCTTTGGAAATGACCAAAATATGTCCATGAAGAATCTGCCCGCAGAGATTGTGGACAAGGTGAAGACCTACGACAGACAGTCTGACTTCAGCCGTATCACAGGCATTGATGACGGAGAAGAAGAGACCGTGCTTGACCTGACTATCAAGAAAGGATTCCAACAAGGATGGTTTGGAAACTTAGATGCGGGTTATGGCACGGAAAAACTCTATTCGGGTAGATTTATGATCAACCGTTTCTCTGATACCATGCAGGGAAATGTGCTGGGATCGCAGAACAATACAGGCAGTAATGGTAATGCCACAGCACGACAAATCGGTGGAAGATTGGTTTTTGACACCCCGAATTTTGAATTTGGAGGAAATTTCCGTTTCAACTATAACAAGAGCCACTCCTACACCAAAAGCAGCAACCAAAACTTCGTTCGTGCCGCCTCTTACAGCAACAGTCTTAACAGCAGCAGAAATCGCAATAACAATTTCAACAGTGACTTCCGCATCGAGTGGAGGATCGATTCTCTTACCACCCTCCAATTCCAGCCCCGTATCTCCACCGGCAAGACGAAGAGTTCATCTGGCAGTTCGTCAGCCACGTTTAACGACGATCCATACCAAAATGGCGTGACCGACCCGCTCGGTCAACATGACCGTATCACGGATGACATCAAAGTAAACTTCAACGAGTCCTCTAACTGGAGCGATGGTGACAATTACAACCTAAGCGGCAATCTCTTGTTAAACCGTCGTTTGGGTGGTGGCCCATGGTTTGGTCCTTCGGCCGTTACGGGCAGCAACGGACGTAATGTCAGCATTCGTGCCAACGGGACCCTTAGTGAGAACAAAAATAAAAACTATAACTGGAGCAATGTCACTTACTACCAACAGAACGGGCGCGAAGACCTCACTTTCCGTCTGCGCAACAACCCATCTGACAACAAGAACTACAGTGTAGGACTTACTTACTCAGAGCCTATTCTCCGCAACCTCATTGCTCAGGCAAACTATAATTACCAATATTCCAAGCGTCATTCCGATGGACAGACCTACGATTTTGCCAAGGATGACGAAAAAGGTCAGGAAATTTGGGACTATTACGAACGTTACGGATCGTTGCCCCCCTACTATCAGGACTTTTTAAGCGATTCCCTTTCCCGTTACACTGACAACATCAACAAGACTCACAACCTCGAGTTCTCTTTGCGATACATCACTTCGCTCCTCAACATCAGTGCAGGTGTGCGCATCGAAGCACAGAACCAGAAGATGATTTACCAATATCAAGGACTCGACACCATTGCCAGCCGTAACATCTCCCGTGTCTCTCCTACGTTGAACGCCCGCCTTCGATTCAGTCGCCAGCAAACCTTGCGTTTCACATATAGAGGCAACACCAGCCAGCCAGAGATGACCGACCTCTTCACTCTTACTGATAACAGTAACCCCCTCAATATCCGAGAGGGTAATCCAAACCTGAAACCGTCGTTCACCCACAACTTCAATCTCGACTACAACAATTATTTCCAGGCCACCCAGCAGAGTATTAACAGTAGTTTCTCATACGGTACTACACGCAACAGTATCGCGCAACGCACAGAATACAATGAAGTGACGGGTGGACAGCGTTCACGCCCAGAGAATATCAACGGAAACTGGAACATCAATGGAACAATCGGTTTCAATACACCATTATTCTGGAGTAAGCTTTCCATGAATGCCAGCACCGACCTCTCTTTCAATAACCGCGTCAGTTACCTCTATCAGAATCAAGAGACATTCAAGAACAACACGAAGGACATGAGTGTCCGCGAACGTTTGAGCATCACTTTGCGGCTTAACAACTTCGACATCCGTGCTAACGGAAACTTCAACTACAACAAAACCAAGAACCGCATGGTTGAAACGGGCAATCAGGACACCTACAACTTCAACTACGGTCTTTCCTCTACAGGTAACTTCAACAATGGCTTCGGATTCTCCACTGACATTAACATGAGTTCTCGTCGTGGCTATTCGTCCGCTGAGATGAACACCAACGAACTCATTTGGAATGCACAGATTAGCTACCGATTCCTCTACAGGAAGCAGGCTACCATCTCCATTGAGGCTCGAGATATTCTCAACCGTCGCAGCAACATTAGCCGTAATATCTCTGCCGAATCACGCTCCGACCGTGAAACCAACGCCATTTACAGCTATGTCATGGCACACTTCATCTGGAGATTCAACTTGTTTGGCTCTGCTTCAGCACGTCGTGACCTTCGCGAAATGCGCGGCTTCGGAGGAGGCGATTTTGGTGGCGGCGGCTTCGGTGGCGGAGGTGGCTTCGGAGGAGGCGGCGGCTTCGGTGGGGGCGGCGGCTTCGGAGGAGGCGGAAGATTCTGACAATCATTTTTTCATTTCTTTTGATAGCAGAAAGGGGCTTGGCAATGCATTGCCAAGCCCCTTTCATATTTTTCTTTTGTATCTGCATACTTCAGCACATCCTATCACGATAGTCTTCGTATGTGTAACGGCGAAAAAGTTCGAACGTTCCATCCTCATGCAACATGCCGATGGAAGGATGCCCAATACCGTTGAACATCGTTGTCTTCACGGTGGTATAGTGTATCATATCTTCGAAAATCAGGGTTTCCCCAATCTGCAATTCATGGTCAAAACGCCAATAGCCCATAAAGTCACCAGAAAGACAAGAGTTGCCACCGATTCGGTAGACAGTTGACAATTGACAATTGACAGTTGACAATTGACAATTGAAATCGACCATCTCCGCATGGCGTATGGCTGGCTGGTAGGGCATCTCCAGACAATCGGGCATGTGACAGGTGAAGCTGGCATTGATGATTGCGGTCTTGATGCCAGCATTCTCCACGATGTCCACCACCTTAGTCACGAGTGGTCCGGTTTGCCACGCAAAGGCACTGCCTGGTTCCAGGATGATTCTCAGATGTGGATAGCGGGTATGGAAGTCTTGCAAGGTTTTGATGAGCAATTCCACATCGTAATCCTTACGTGTCATCAAATGCCCACCACCGAAATTAATCCATTGGAGTTGCGGAAACCATTTCGAGAACTTCTCTTCAATATGCTCCAATGTACGTGCAAACACATCACTGCCTGATTCGCAATGGCAATGAATGTGAAATCCCTGTATGTCTGTTGGCAACTGCTCAGGTAGGTCTTTTGCCAAAACACCGAAACGAGATCCTGGCGCACAAGGATTGTAGAGTTCGGTTTCTATCTCGCTATATTCAGGATTGACACGAATGCCGATAGATGCCTTACCCTGCACCTTCGGAGCGAACCGCATGTATTGGCTCATCGAATTGAACGTAATGTGGCTGGAGCAATCAAGTATCTCATCGAATTCCTCTTCGGTATAAGCTGGGGAATATGTATGTGCCTTACTTCCAAACTCCTCTTTTGCCAAACGTGCCTCAAACAACGACGAAGCCGTCGTATGGCTGATGTACTCACGGAAAAACGGAAAGCTCTTCCATAAGGCAAAAGCCTTGAATGCCAAGATGATTTCCACATCGGCACGCTGTGCCACACTACGGATCAGCGTAAGATTGCGGCGCAAAAGCGACTCCTCCATCACATAGCAAGGAGAAGGTATCTTTTCTATGTTTTTTTCAAGTAAGGTCATGTCAATCTATCACTTCAAATTTTGCGAATTTCAGCAATAATTGCTTCGTGCCCACATTCTCAAACTGAACGGTGGCTTTGGTATTGTCACCAGTGCCTTCAACACGAAGAACTTCTCCTCGCCCGAAGCGGTTATGGAGGATGATGTTTCCTTCTTTCAATCCTTCACCTCCACGTGGTAGCGATGCGGACGCTTGAGAAACGGATGACACAGGTCTTGCTGACAATGGCATTGTAGATGCAAATCTTGTAGATGCAGGTCTTGCCGATGGAACGGGTTTGGCGGATGGGATGGCCGGTCGGAAAGGACGTGACGACTCCTGCCGTTCACCACCGCCAAACAGGCCTCCCTTCCGTTGCCAAGGAAGACTCACTTCATCTTCCATGCTCTTACGGAAGGAGAACATACTTTGCTGCTTGTCAAGATATTTAGAGTCTATGTCTTTGAGAAAGCGGCTGGGAGAAGAAAACTCCATCTGTCCGTAACGGAAACGGCATTGTGCATAGGAGAGGTAGCAATGAGTTTTGGCGCGTGTGATGGCCACGTAGAACAAGCGGCGTTCCTCTTCCATCTCTCGTGGGTTGCCCGACACCATGTCACTGGGAAACAGTCCTTCTTCCAAACCTACCACAAACACTGTGTTGAATTCCAATCCTTTTGCCGAATGAATGGTCATGAGCGTGATTTTATGTCCATCATCACCTTTATCGCTGTCCACATCGCTCATCAACGACACCTCCGACAGATAATCGCTCAGTGAGATGTTTTCATTGCCTTCCTCCATGCGCATATCGCAAAAATCACTCATGCCGTTCATCAACTCCTCCACATTCTCCTGACGCGACAAGTTTTCCGGTGTTGTGTCCTGATAGATGTCAGCAATGATGCCACTCTGTTTCACAATAGCAGCACCCACTTGATTGGCAGGAAGTGTCCGTGCTTGTTCGATGAATGATTCAATCAGTTCTCGGAATTGTCCTATCTTCGTGAGCGTACCTTTGTTCACTCCCAACTCATACTGCTCCGGTGTACCTATCACTGTCCAAAGGCTCACATCATGCGTCGTTGCCGTCTGCAATATCTTGCTCACCGTTGTCTGCCCTATTCCTCTTGCAGGATAGTTGATGACGCGCTTGAAAGCTTCCTCGTCATTGGGATTCACCGCCAATCGGAAGTAGGCGATGACATCCTTTATTTCCTTGCGCTGATAGAACGACAACCCACCATAAATGCGGTAAGGCATTGCCTCCTTGCGAAGCGTATCCTCAAACACACGGCTCTGTGCATTCGTGCGGTACAAGACAGCAAAATCCGAATATTCGCACCCTTCCCTACGCTTGATGCCACGAATGGCATTCACCACCATCTTTGCCTCCTCAAGGTCTGAATGTGTGTCCATCACATGCAGTTTCTCACCTCTGTCATTCTCCGAAAAGATGTCCTTGTGAATTTGATGGCTGTTCTTCTTGATAAGACTGTTGGCAGCCTCCACGATATTCTGCGTTGAGCGGTAATTCCGTTCCAACTTGAAGAGCTTTGCCCCTTCGTATATCTTCTGAAAAGTCAGAATATTGTCGATATTGGCGCCCCGGAAGCTATAGATGCTTTGTGCATCGTCACCTACCACACAGACATGCTGATGATTCTTCGTCAGTTGCCACACAATGCGGTGCTGCGCAAAATTTGTGTCTTGATATTCATCCACCAACACATATCTGAATCGCTGTTCCCATTTCTCCAGCACGTCGGGATAGCGCTCAAACAGCAGATAGGTGTAAAGCAAGATGTCATCGAAGTCCATCGCATCACTTTGGCGACACCGGTTGCTGTAGCGTTGGAAAATCTGACCCAACATCGCCATGTTATGCCGTGCATCCGCTTGCCGGTTAGCAGGGTTTCCCACATACTGCTCAGCAGTCACCAGTTGGTTCTTGGCATTGCTGATAACACCTTGCACGTTACCAGGCTTATACGTCTTATCATCCAATTCCATCTCCTTGATGATGGACTTGATAAGACTCTTGCTGTCTGATGCATCATAAATGGTGAAGTTCTGCGAAAAACCTATCTTCTCATGTTCCTGCCGTAAGATGCGCAGAAAAATGCTGTGGAACGTGCCCATCCATATCATCCGTGCATAATCCTCCCCCACTATCTTCGCAATGCGCTCCTTCATCTCGCCAGCCGCCTTGTTCGTGAACGTCAACGCCAAAATTGACCAAGGTTGGTAGCCTTGCTGCATCAGATAGGCAATCTTGTAGGTCAGCACCCTCGTCTTGCCCGACCCTGCACCGGCAATCACCAGCGAAGGACCCTCGCAATATTCCACCGCCGCCCGTTGTGGCGGATTGAATGTATCTAAATAGTTTTCCAAAATGTCAACCTTTCACTCCTTCATTCTTTCTTAAACACCGACACCTTCGGCATCTTCACATACTTACCCTTCTCGGTCGTCTTCATCACCTGATCGCCCATCAGCCGCAACTCAATGTCACCATCCTCCGTCAGCCTCAACTCCACATCCTGCGCATCATAGCCGATGTCACTCACCATCCTCACCACTGCTTTCTTATCCTTCACCTCCTTGACCTTCAGTATCACCCATGTGCCGTTCAGTTCTCCCTTCACATAGCCATACGTGTCCTCGCCATCAAAATCCTTCAACGGAATCTTCTTTTCCGCCAAATTGATGACCATCGACGCTTTCAACGCCTCACACTGAAACATGCCCTGAAACTGCTCCTGCGCCCAGCCGCTCACAGCCACCAGCGCCAGCATTCCTATCACAAACAACTTCTTCATAAGCTTTGTTCTTTATTTTGTGAGTGCAAAGATACGATTAAGTTACGACTTTTTTAAAAATATTGATGTCAATTAAATATTTTCGTCATCTTTTCTCTCCTCTTCCCTCTTACATCGTTCCTCTACGCCTCTTCTTCTACCACCAATACCACCAACATCGGTTCGGGTCCAAAGTAACGCTGCCACCTTTCACTCCAATGTTAGTGCTAATGCCACTTTTGCTGATATATATATGAATGCCAGACAATAATTTAATTTGTGAAAATTAAAAGACATATAGCTCGTCTATCATTTTATCGATCTTAGATTTGCACTCCTTGTCTTTAACGCAATCATTCCAGACCCTTGATAGAGAAATTATTTCCAGTGAATGGCGGTTGTTGTGATTACGATATTTGTTTTCCACTTCATTAATTAGTTCCTTTTCATCGTTAGGATTTACACAAATCACTCTGAGATCGCCTACAAATTCTAAGAGTTTACCAATCTTGTCCAGAATAAGATGGTCTTGGCTAGTATAAGACACCTGCACTGCAAGGATGTCTTTATCCTGATTTAATCCTAAAATGTCAATGGTTGGGATATTCCCCTTGCCAGAGTAAACTATCGGGCGTGTCATCCGGATTTTATGGGGAGCTAATCGAGTCAACCATATGAAACAGAGCTCCTCGATTTGGGAATTCGATAGTACATCTAAAGATATATTGTTTGGTCTTTTTCTTTCAAAAACGCATTTTACACCTTGAACATGATGCGATAAAGCAGAAGCAGTTAGATTCATAGGAAGCAACCCGCGAAAGATGGCATCATATTTGGAATCAATCTCTTGAACATCACATAATGGGAATGCGTATATTTTATACCTGTTTCTCTTTATTTCTTCTATTGTTGTTCCCTTTTTTATGATTCCCATCTTTCTTCTATACTTCGTTTCAGAGTATTCCAAGACAACCAAGATGTCGGATTCCCGAGATTGTTCATGTAGCCTCGAAAAAGAAAGCAGATAACGTGGTATATTGGTGGCCTTTACTATCTGAGGTTGAGCATTTTCCCCTAAAAAATTTATATAGTCCTCCCATTTGATGGAATTCTTGGATTCTCCTTTTTCTACAAGTTTGTCATAACAATATTGATCCCACGTTTCATTCTCAAGAATAAGAATTGGGCACAGGTTCTTTTTATAACATCCCTCCTTCTCCTGATAAGCAGGGTTGTCAATCTTAAAATTGCATCGGAATATCCATAAGGGACAATTGGCAATATTTGTACTCATAATTATTTCCTCCAGTTAAATTCTACTCCCAGAATCTCAAGTCCGTCATATTTCCATTCTTCCTGGTCAAAGTTGGGCGTGTATTGAGCCTTGAACACTTTTCTCTTGCGTTCTTCCTCTGTGTCACGCCACCCGTTGAACTTCATCACCTGCTCGTTGATGTTAATGCTATCGCAGGGGTCAAGTTGGAAGAAAACGGTGCCGACACGTGTCATCTTGAAGCGATTTGGACGGCAATCTTCCAACAGAAAACCATGATTGTCGAGAATGAATTGATAGTTTCCATTGCCTTCTTCATCGGCAAATGCACCAACTGCATAATATCTGTCAAAGGCATTCTTTTCTTCAATTTTTATCACATCGCCCGTATAGATTTGTTCACCCTTGTAATCGCAAAATTCCGTTTCTACACCTGCAAACAAAACACGGTGAGCATATCCGCGCCCTACACATTCATCGCCAAAGATTTCCTCAACCAGTTCTTGATTATGGTATTCAGCCCACCTTTCATCCTTGTCCCAAACGTAAAAATCATCATAAAAGAAAAAGAAGTCCCCCAAATACTTATAGCCAAATTTGCCTTGTTCCTCCACATAACGGATTTTTACACGTGGAAGGAATCTATCTATTCCTGCACCTATTTCATACAGATGTTTTTGACAGAGAGCTTTCAGGTTCTTGTCTGTAACCACCAGTGGAGCAGCATCTCGTCCTCTTGGAATCTTCAACCCCAAGGTCACACCAATTCCCAAAGAGCTAACCCATTCTTTTGGCCATGTAATGTTGGGTACATCTATGATATCTTCGAATAATTGTCCCATATCGATGTCCTTGAACCCTGCAATACCACAACCTACACGTGTCAACAGGAATCTGTTCATTGGATGTTCCTTAGCGTATTCAATGAACTTTTTGACATAAGGACGAATGGCATCCAAACCTCCGTGCATAGTGGGGATGGCATAGCAACGTCCTGTTGGACCGTCACCCACACCCCATTCTGCACCAAACTTTTCATAAGCAGTTCGGGCTGCTCCGCCATAATGTTTTCCTTCCAAATTACTACCAAAAACAAAGACTTCGCAGCTTGACAATATCTCCACCCAGTCTGGGGTGAGATGTTTTTTCTTGATAATCATAACACTTTCTTTTACTTTGCAAATTTACGGATTTTCTCTCAAGCAAACAAATATCTTTACCATTTTCACTCCTCCCTCCTCACAGGCGAAACAGCGAGTAGTCCCGTTGCGGAGACAAAAACGAGGAAGGTGGTAAGGATGGATATGAACTGGATGCCAATGCCAGCACACACCCCGAAGTGGATGAACGAAACCACTACGGTTTCAGAAGTTGCCTTTATGATGATTCTTCTGATTGCTCCATAATTGCCAGATTTTGATTTTTTTTTGAATGGCATTGCAAAATTAAACGTATGTTGTTCCAAATCACGGTACATGCTCTTGATTTTTTTCGGTTAGACTATGTTTTTTTATTATAAAGGTACATATTATTTCAAAACCAACAAAAAAGCAAAGAGAAACTCAGAGAATTAATAGTATAACAATCGTCAATACAAAAACAAAAATTTTACTTTTTAACCATTTAACCTTTTAACCAGTTTAGACATGCTAATCCGATACAAAGTTACGGAACAAAAAGGGGGAGACAAAAAGAGTCTAAATAAATCGGAAAAAGTTAGACTTTTCTAATGTTTTGTCCTAAATCGTAGACTTTTCCACGTTTTGCAACTCGTTTGTGAGGGACACTTACGTTCGTTTACGGGCAAGACTTACATTCGTTTGTGGAATACACTTGCATGCGCTTGTGAGCAAGACATAATTGCGTCTGTGCAACCCTCATTGGCTTCGGTAACTTAGATTTTTCACTATACACACTTCACTTTTCACTCAAATTTCGTACCTTTGCAATATGCAAGCCTACAAACTCATAGCCATTGACATAGATGGGACATTGGTGAAAAGTGACCAAACCATCTCACCACGCACGATTGAGACACTCATCCGTGTGCAGAAGCAGGGAGTGAAAGTCACCATCTGTTCCGGCCGACCTGCCTATGGCATAGCACCTCATGCCGACACACTGAGATTGGCAGAGTTTGGCGGCTATGTCATCAGCTACAACGGTGGAGGCATCTGCAACTGGGCAACAAAAGAGGAAATCTATGCCCAGACGCTCAAACCAGAGGTACTGCCCTATCTATGCGAATGCGCTCGTAAGCATGGATTCAGCATCCTGACTTATGTGGGCGAACACATTGTGGCGGAAGGTAATCATGTGGAGAATAATCCTTATGTGCAGTTCACATCCATGCGCAACAAGATGCCCATACATCCCGTGCCCGACTTTCTGAAAGAAATCACCTACCCCATCTCTAAGTGCATGATTGTGGGCAATCCTGAACCATTGCAACAGTTGGAGCAAGAAATGGCCACACACCTGCAGGGACAAGCGGAAGCCTATCGAAGCGAGCCGTTCTTTCTGGAGATTGTGCCACAAGGCATTGAGAAGGCTCGGGGATTGGCTGCACTTCTCACTCACCTCGGTTTGCAACGAGAGGAACTGATGGCATTTGGCGATGGTTTCAACGACATCGGAATGATAGAATTTGCAGGAATGGGCATTGCTATGGCCAATGCACAAGAGGTGGTAAAAAAAGCCGCCGACTACGTTACGGGAAGTAACGAAGCCGACGGGATAGCTGATGCTTTAGACAAATTTATTCCTCGTCTTCCGGATAAGCCTTGTTGATAGCAGTGAGGGCATTGAGCGTCTTTGGGAAGCCAATGTATGGAAGCATACCCGTCAAGACAGCCACCATTTCCTTCTTGCTAATCTTCATGTTCTTACATCCAAAACCATGCTGTTCCAATTGTGGCTGTGCAACACCCATTGATGCCAAAAGGCAGAACGTGACAAGTTCGCGGTGCTGCATGTCAATGCCGTTACGGGTGTAGAAGTCACCAAAACAGTAGCTCTCAAGGAACTCAACGATGTGTTCTTGACCTTTAGGAACATTCTTCTCCATCTGCTCAGCAGTGCCAGCACCGAAGATGCCATCAATGTATTCACGTCCCTTTTCGCGGCGATTCTCAACAGTCGTTGTTCCTTGATTGTCAAGTGGCAACTTGATGTCGTTATCATCAAACACCTCGTTCATCTCCAGCAAGAAATCAATCATCTTGGAGAAACCCACATAAGGCACTGTCTGATAAATGACCTCACGGATTTCGCGTGGCTTCACGCCCACATTGAGACACACATCCACATACACCTTAAACTGTCGCATGGCGTTGCAACCAATGGTGCTGGCAAGAATGCACATGCAGCGTGTCTTTTCCAACACGGGTTCCTTTGTGAGTTTCAGTGCCTCATCGAAGGCAAAATTATCAAAGATTTGAGTGAGTTCCGGATCACGCTTGAGCGTGTTTACAGAATTGCGCTGAGAGAAGAGTTTTCTTATCTGCTGACGCGCGTATTCGCTGATTCCAATTTCTGTCATGGTTATACTATAAGTTTTGATGTTTTTGCAAAGATAATTCTTTTTTCTAACAGAAAGAACATTTTTCTGCTTTTTTCACTTTTTTTTATGTTTAATGAGCGTTTCTGTGTTGTTTTGAGGGTTATTCGGATAGCTTTTTCCTTTTTTCCTTTTCGGCTATCAAGAAATATTCGTACCTTTGCATGACATTTCACAGCATCTAACAGAAACTTTACAAAGCATTATGGGTATCAGCAAAAAAGAGAACGATACATCAAGTGTGAATAAGGCCATCAAAGGATGGTGGATCGTGACACTCATCATCATCTTTCTGATGTTCTTTGGCGTATTCGCCATTTCGCAGGGATGGCTTGGAAAACTGCCCCCTGTGAGTGATCTTCAAAACCCCATCAACAAATATGCTTCGCGCGTGTATTCGTCAGACAACAAGCAGATTGGCACTTGGAGCTATGCAAGTGAGAACCGTCTGATGGTGCCCTACGACTCACTGCCGGAGAATCTGGTGAATGCACTGGTGGCAACGGAGGATGCCCGTTTCTACGAGCATTCAGGCATTGACGTGAAAGCCATCGGACGTGCGGTGGTGAAACGCCTGATAATGGGACAGAAGAGCGCCGGTGGTGGTTCAACCATCACGCAACAGTTGGCGAAGCAGCTCTATTCTGATGTGGCGCACACAGATGGGGCACGTATGATGCAGAAACCTATCGAATGGTTCATCGCCGTGCAATTGGAACGCTACTACACCAAAGAGGAAATCATGACGATGTACCTCAACTATTTCGACTTCCTCTACATGGGTGTGGGCGTGAAGAATGCCTGCAGAACCTATTTCGGCAAAGACCCCATCGACCTGAATCTTAACGAGTGCGCCACTTTGGTGGGCATGTGTAAGAACCCGTCGCTCTACAATCCTTATAAGCGTGGAGAAAACGGTGAATTTCTGCAGAGCGAACGCTGTGTGGAACGCCGCAACGTGGTGTTGGGACAGATGGTGAAAGAGGGCTATATCACACAGGCAGAAATGGATGAGGTGAAGACACAACCTCTCTCTTTGTTGCCCAAACCCAAAATCACCTCACACAAAGAAGGTGCAGCACCATACTTCCGTGAGCACCTGCGTGTCATCATGATGGCAAAGCGTCCTGAGCGCAGTCAATATGCTTCTTGGCAGGGACAGCAGTATCACGATGACTCTGTGGCTTGGGAAACCGACCCGCTTTATGGCTGGTGCAACAAGAACACGAAGAAAGATGGTTCTCACTATAACATCTACACAGATGGTTTGAAGATTTACACGAGCATCGACACACGCATGCAGAAGATGGCAGAGGAAGCGCTCTTTGAGCATGTGGCGAAATATCTGCAACCTGCTTTTGAGAACGAAATCAGATACTCAAAGACGGGTCCCTATAAGCAGATTTCGATGGACAAGATGAACCAAATCATCGACAGAGATGTGCGCAGGAGTGAACGTTACCGTGTGATGAAAGCTGACGGATTGAGCGATCAGGAAATCATGCAGGCATTCAACACTCCTGTCGATATGCGCTTGTTCAAGTATGGCAGTTCATACGACACGCCTGAGATGATTGAAACGCGCATGACTCCACGTGATTCCATCATCTACTATAAGAGATTCCTGCGTGCAGGCGTATGTGCCATTGACCCTGAAAACGGACAGGTGAAGGCATATGTTCCTGGTTTGAACTTTGATTTCTTTGCCTATGACAATGTGCTGGGTCCTGGTCATCGTCAGGTGGGTTCTACCATCAAGCCCCTGCTCTACTCGCTGGCACTTTCAAGCCAAGGTTTCACACCTTGCGACTATGTGGATGCAAGTCCCAAGAACTATGGAGGATGGACACCTAAGGGAGGCGCACTCGGCATGGTGCCTTTGAAGACAGCACTCGCCCACTCTAACAACCACGCATCCGTGTATCTGCTGAACCTCATTCGTCCACAGAACTTCATTGATTTCCTCGAAAAACAGCTGAAGATTTCCACTTATACGATGCAACCCAACTTGACCATTGCATTGGGTTCCGGTGATGTGAGCATCGGTGAGATGGCAAGTGCCTACACCATCTTCCCAAGTATGGGTATCCACTACTCTCCACTGCTTGTCACTCGCATCGAAGATTCCGAAGGTAATGTCATTGCCAACTTCACGCCACGCATGAACGAGGTGCTTTCGAAGGAAAAGGCATGCCAGATGATATACATGCTCAAGGCAGTTATCAATGAAGGTACAGGTCGCGCATTGCGTGGCGGTGCTTACCACATTACTGGCGACTTGGGCGGTAAGACTGGTACGACGAACAGCAACGCCGATGGTTGGTTTATCGGTTTCTGCCCGAAACTGGTGGTTGCCAGCTGGGTGGGCGGTGATGACCGCGACATCCACTTCGGTAGCATGGCATTTGGTCAAGGTGCAAGAGCTGCCCTGCCTATCTTCGGAAAGTTGATGAGAAAAATCTATAACAGCAAACTCTTGGGCATCAGCGAAAAGGACAAGTTCGACATTCCCGAAGATTATCAACCTTGTGAGAACGACCTGATGGGTCTCCCAAGCGCAGAGGGATTGTTACATCCGATTGAGGAAGATCGCGTCGATTATGACGAAGAATTCTTTTAGTCAGCCCTTTAATGCTATTTGATCATGAAATTCATTGGAATTATACCAGCAAGATATGCCTCCACACGCTTCCCCGCAAAACCTTTAGCGATGTTGGGAGGAAAGACCGTGATTGAACGGGTGTATCGCCAAGTGGAAGGTGTACTCGATGATGTGTGTGTGGCAACTGACGACGAGCGCATCATGTCAGCAGTGCAAGCCTTTGGCGGCAAAGCCGTGATGACCAGCGTCAATCACAAAAGCGGGACCGACCGAGTGCAGGAAGCTTACACGAAGGTTGGCGCAGGATTTGACGTGATTGTCAACATACAAGGTGATGAGCCCTTCATTCAGGCACAGCAATTGGAAGCCATCCGTCAGTGCTTCGACGATGAGAGCGTGGATATTGCCACCCTCGTCAAGCCCTTCAAACCAGAAGACGGCTTTGAGGCACTGGAGAATGTGAATTCCCCCAAAGTGGTGGTGAACAAGAAGATGGAGGCTCTCTATTTTTCACGCAGCATCATCCCATTCACACGTGGGAAGGAACACTCAGAATGGCTTGCTGGGCATACCTATTACAAACACATCGGTCTCTACGCCTATCGTGCCAACGTATTGAAAGAGATTACAGCCCTGCCCCAATCAAGTCTTGAATTGGCAGAATCACTTGAGCAACTGCGGTGGTTGGAGAATGGTTACAAAATCAAGGTGGGCATCAGTGAAATCGAGACCATCGGCATCGACACACCAGAGGATTTGGCACGGGCTGAAAAGTTCCTTCAATCACACAGACAAGAGAAATAGCCCTATTTCTTTCCTCTAAGAGCACGAAGCAAAGAGCACGATACCCCCTCGAAAATGAATCGAGAATCGCAAAATGAGCTTCTTTCGTGCCGAATTTAAGGTTTTTTATTTTAAGAACGGTTAAAAAGCCGTTCTTTTTTTGTTTATTCCAATTATAATAGGTAACTTTGTACACATATATAATATATAAGAAAATGGGAGTTAAAGAAGTAATCGAAGTTAAAGAAGTTAACGACGATACTTTGTCACCAGCATGACATTAGTCTTTAACTTCGATGAACTACGACAACTTCAAAAATATCAATCATAATCAATGGAAGATTTAGACAGAATTATTAAAGTAGAGATCAACGAAACGATGAAGAAGAGCTACATCGACTACTCAATGTCGGTGATTGTAGCTCGTGCCCTTCCTGAAGTTCGTGACGGTTTCAAGCCCGTGCACCGCCGCATTCTCTACTCAATGGACAAGCACGGCAACACTTCGGACAAGCCAACTGTAAAGTGTGCACGTATCGTAGGTGATGTGTTGGGTCACTTGCACCCACATGGCGACTCCTCTGTGTATGGTGCACTCGTTCGTTTGGCTCAGCCTTGGGCAATGCGTTACACGCTCGTTGACGGACAAGGTAACTTCGGTTCAGTCGATGGTGACGGTGCTGCCGCCATGCGTTACACGGAGGCTCGTCTCAGCAAACTCGGTGAGGCGATGCTGCAGGACATTGACAAGGAGACTGTGGACATGGTTGACAACTTCGATAACTCGGAGAAAGAACCAACTGTGCTCCCCACCCGTATCCCTAACCTTTTGGTGAATGGTGCCACAGGTATCGCTGTCGGTATGGCAACCAACATTCCTACTCATAACTTGAGCGAGGTGATTGACGGTTGTGTGGCTTACATCGACAATCCAGAACTGACGAGCCTCGATTTGATGCAGTACATCAAAGGTCCAGACTTCCCGACGGGTGGCATCATCTGTGGTGTAGATGGTATCAGAGATGCTTATGAGACAGGACGTGGCCGTATCGTTATCCGTTCGAAAACAGAAATTGAATCAGAAGGCACACACGATAAGATTGTGGTGAGCGAGATACCATACAACGTGAACAAGTCGGAGCTGATCAAGAAGATTGCTGCCCTTGTGAACGAGAAGAAGATTGACGGTATCAGCAACGTGAACGATGAATCTGACCGCGAAGGTATGCGTATCGTCATCGACATCAAGCGTGAAGCCAATGCCAACGTGGTGCGCAACAAGCTCTTCAAACTCACCGATCTGCAGAGCACCTTCGCTGTGAACTGCATCGCCATTGCAGACCGCCGTCCTAAGCAGCTCTCATTGAAAGACTGCATCCGATATTTCGTCGACCATCGCCACGATGTGGTGATTCGCCGCACGAAGTTCGACAAACAAAAGGCAGAAGAGCGTGCACACTTGCTCGAGGCACTCATCATCGCCAGCGACAACATTGACGAGGTGGTACAAATCATCAAGTCATCAAAGACGCCACTGGAGGCTCAGACACGATTGATGGAGCGTTTCGGATTCGATGAAGCACAGGCGAAATATGTAGTGGACATGCGACTCAGCCAGTTGACGGGCCTACAGCAGGAGAAACTGCATACAGAGTATGACGACCTGATGAAGCTGATTGAATATCTCCAGCAGATTCTGGATGACCCAGAACTCTGCAAGAAGGTGATGAAGGACGAACTCCTCGAAGTGAAGGAGAAATGGGGTGATGAGCGTAAGACTGAGATTGACTTGACTGCCAGCGAAAACTTCGACCCAGAACAGTTCTATGCCAAGGAAGAGGTGGTCGTGACCGTGAGTCACCTCGGCTACATCAAGCGCACTACCCTCACCGAGTTCCGCACACAGGCTCGTGGTGGTATTGGCGTGAAGGGCGGAACGGCACGCGACAAGGACTTCATCGAGTTCATCTATCCTGCCAATACGCACAACACCATGATGTTCTTCACACAGAAGGGACGCTGCTTCTGGATGAAGGTGTACAACATTCCAGAAGGTTCACGCACCGATAAGGGACGTGCCATCCAGAACCTTCTGAACATCGACAGCGACGACAAGGTGACAGCATTCATCTGCATCGAGAACATCAACGATGAAGAATGGGTGAACAGCCACAACCTCATCTTCTGTACCCGCAAGGGCATCATCAAGAAGACTGCGTTCGTCAACTACTCACGTCCACGCAACAACGGTATCATCGCCATCAACTTGAACGAAGGTGATGAGGTGGTTGAGGTATTGCTGACCAGCGGTAAGGACGAAATCCTCATTGCCAACCACAATGGTCGTGCCATCCGCTTCAACGAAAGCACTGTCCGCAACATGGGACGTGGTGCCACAGGTGTGAAGGCCATGCGTCTTGATGACGATGAAGAAGATGAAGTCGTAGGCATGATTGCCCTCACCAAGCCAGAAGGGTATGACGAGAATGCCGAAGAGAATGGAACAGACGAAGAACTCTATCCAGATATGCCTACCATTCTGGTACTCTCCGAGAAGGGTGTCGGCAAGCGTTCAACCATTGGCGAATACCGCATCACGAACCGCAACGGTAAGGGTGTCAAGACCATCAACATCACCGAGAAGACAGGCAAACTTGTTGCCATCAAGAAGGTGATGGAAGATGAGGACATCATGATTATCAACAAGAGCGGTGTGACGATTCGTCTGGCTGTGAGCGACATCAAGAAGTCTTCACGCAACACCCAGGGTGTGAAACTCATCGACATCCAAAAGCGTAATGACGTCATCAGTTCTGTCTGCGTGGTGGAACACTCAGAAGAGCCAGAAGACATCAATGAAGAGGATGTGACAACACCAGAAACAAACAACACCGAAGAATAAGAACAAACAACCTGATTTATAAACTTATTAAAACCGTATCAATTATGAAAAAATTAGTTTTGATGATGGTCGGCCTTTTCCTTCTCTCCTCTGCTTACGCACAGGACAAGGAAGCCTTGAAGGCACAGAAAGAGGCTGAGAAAGAGGCAAAATCCACTTTCAAAAAAGCGAAGGTTATCTATGAGACCTCCATTCCTAACAAAGAATATGGACGTGACAAGACGGATTTCGAGAAACTTGCCGAAGCACTTCCTTTGATTGAATCTGCAGTACAGAACCAATACACCAACCAGAATGTAGAGACCTGGAAGGTTGCATCTGACATTCAGTACGAATACTATCAGAAGGAAAGCGCAGAAATAAAGGCTGACCCTGACAACGAGCAACTGAAAAAGCAGTTCCTTGAGACAAACATGAAACTCATCAACTACTGCCAGAACTATGACAAATACTTGTCTCAGGACGAAAAGGTGAAGCCAGAGGAGAAAGCACAGATTCATCAGCAGAATCAGATTAAAGCTGCCAATGCTGCTCTCCCTTTATTGCAGGCTGCACAGAACGCATCCAACAGCGACAATCAGGAGGATCTGAAGTCTGGTGTCAAGTATGCTGAAACCTTCCTCAACATCATGGAGAAATCCAGTCTCATGAAGGATTTGGAAAAGAACACGCTCACCAAGAACTTTACAAGGGAGCAGATTGACGAGTGGCTGACCTATGCAAAGGTTTTCCGCGCCCAGTCTTATCTCAACATTCCAGGCACACCTGAAGAAACCATTGTTTCTGTATATGAAGCCCTGATGAACACGAAGTATAAGGGTGTGGCATACAATTCTTTGTCAAATTACTATCGCGAGACAGATAAGGCAAAGCAGAACAAATATCTCGTGGCTGGTATTGAAGCATTGAAAGATGATCCTGAACAGAAAGATCTGCGTGCCAACTTTGCTTTCATCCATATGCAGAACCTCTACAATGGTGGTAGCTATAAAAGTGAGGACAAAGAGGAGCTCAAAAAAGCCATCCAACTCATCAAGGATGAATTCTCAGACGAAGACAACGCTGTGAATGCCTATCTGATGGATGGCCAGATGGCTTTTGACGAGAAGAAGTATGCGGAGGCTAAAGAAATCTACCAGGCAGCTAAAGCTAAGTTCCCAGATGAAGAAAGATGCTTGATTATGGCTGCACGTTCAGCATGGATGATTGCACAAACCAATGGCTCTAAAAAGGCTGATTTGGAAGAAGCCATCAAGTTGTTTAAGGAACTCGAAGCTGCAACCCCATCTGAGCCAGAGTTCTGGGGAGAATCACTTTACATTCTCTACAACAACACGCAACAAACGGCTCTTGCCGCTAAATACAAGAAGTATTACAAGGCTAAGTAATAAATGGATTAACTGAACTTAAGAAAGTTAAGTAATGAAATACTATCAAGAGGATGTGTCATGACGATTGACACATCCTCTTTCAGAATAAAAGCAATCACAATAACAACTAAAACATAAGATGGAGGGGAACCCTGTCATTTATACCTACGGAAATACCAGCATAGATGCAAAAGATTTGGTACACATCCTACAACCATACCATATCAATTGCGTAGTAGACTGTCGTACACAAGCCTATACAATGAGCCTGACAAACACGCATGCTGATGAACTGAAGCAGGTATTGAATCGACACAACATTGTTTACCTCCCATTTGACATGCATTTTGGCATCTTCCCCAAAGAAACAAGAAACTACAATGGAACCATTCTATACAGCAAAGTAATTCAGAGCCAGCAATTCCTTAAAGGTGTTGAACGGATAAAGAAAGGAACACAAAAAGGGTATTCCATCTGTATCATTGATCACGAAAGAGAAACTGCCAAAAGTAGGAGATACACGATGATTGGCAAATATTTAGGCAATGAATACACAATACGTCATATCTTCATAAATGGCACATGCTTCACTCAGGAGGAAGTGGAACAACAAGAGGCAAGATATAAGGATATTCGCAAACTTAAGAGAAAAACAGCACAGGAGATTGGAGATACTGGCGAAGAACTGGCAGCCCTATATCTCACAAAAAATGGATATCAGATACTTGACCATAATTGGGGACTTCATCGAGGATGTGAATTAGACATCGTAGCCCTAAAAAACAACACCATACATTTTATAGAAGTGAAAACACGCACATCAGACAAACATGGAGAGCCACAAACAGCGATCAACTGGAAGAAAATGCAACACATAAACAATGCAATCCAGCAATACCGCTATCGCAGGAGATTCTTTAACATCGCATACCAGATTGACAGCATAGCCATCATCTACCGCGCTGATGATGATTACGACCTAAAACATTTTCTTGACATTCGTCTCAACAACACAGCCTGTGCAGATATCGTCATCTTCCAACAAAAACCGATACATAAATAAAAGACCATCTACATACCTCTGGATGTAGAATTGGGAAAAACACAAAAAAGGAGTCCCTTGCATTTCTGCATGAGACTCCCTCAAGAAGGCGGCGACCTACTCTCCCGCATTGCGGTGCAGTACCATCGGCGCGCCCGGGCTT